>NZ_URHZ01000005.1 GCF_900547735.1 uncultured Clostridium sp.
ACCATAACTTCCCGCCGGGACTGAAGACTCATCCATCCAACCCACTCCCCCGTCCGCCGTCTTACAGAGGCGTCCTCGCATCTCAACTAAATCCCCATATTCACAGGCACTTCAGGTATCCTTCAACGCATCCCCCTGCTAACTGCAGCACCGTTTTTCAAATGAAACAACGAAAAGCACGCTTCGCGAACTTCTCATTGCCACTCAATAAAACCAAAGAGAGTATCCGACTATAACATGAAATCAAAACAGATTCATATCAGGTCCGATACTCTCTTTTCAAGAAAACGATTAACTGGCAATCATTGACGCCAGACAATTTGTAATAAACTATCCTGAAACACTAACTTTAAAATAACTTTAACCGACACCATTTATATGTTCCGGAACAGACAACCGCTCAGGCGCATTCCAGCCATAGACTCAATCGCGCCAGGCCCCGTCATATCTTCTCAGAACCATACCGGCCGCATCAAAGCTTCCACAATTCCGTATTCGTCGTAGAGATCGCATCCGCTCCGGCGTCAATCGCCTCTAAAATATCCCCCTTACTTCTCAAAAGGCCGCCCGCAATAATCGGCATATCGGTATAACTGCGTATTTCCTTCATCACGCGGGGCATAATCCCGGGCATTACTTCCACGAAATCCGGCCGGAATGTTTCCAACTGCTTTTTCATGTTGCTAAGCGCGATGGAATCAATCATAAAAGTCCTGAAAACACCGTAGAGGCCGTTATCCATTGCATGCTTGACCAAGACAGGCCTGGTGCTGATAATTCCATCGGCCTCCGTGTTCTTTTTCACAAAATCCACAGAAACTTCCCTGGAGCTTAAACCCACTACTAAATCGAGATGGACGATGGCCAACTTATTTCTCCGCTTGATCCGTTCTACAATTTTCGCTATATTGCAGACCGTTCCGTACAGGATGAAAATAATCGCGCAATCCGTCTCCAGAGCCTCTTCCAGGGTACCCTCCTCTTTAACAGCCGCTATCACAGGAGAGCGTTCCAGTAAATCCCTCGTTTTCATACTCATTTTTTTCTTCTCCAAAGCCAGTTGATAAAACGCACAATAGGAATGCTGCTTCGTCGGATTGTCTGTCGGGTCCTTTCTTCCAGAAAATCTCGAAAGGCATCCGTACTATCGCCTAAAGCTGCCTTGGGTATCATATATCCACCATATTCATCGCGAAAAATATAGAAATAGCTTCCGTCCTCCGCTATCCCGCGCACCTCGGAGTATAACTCAGAACCGTCTCTGTTACCCTCCGGCAGGCAGTAAATATCCATTTCCTTTTCACCGAAAACATAGCGTGATGAAGGGAAAGGCCTGCCCGCTTTCCTAAGCTGTTCCGACAGTTTATGCGCGGTCCGGTTGCTGGAGACATAGGTGCTGGTGGCCAGATAACCGCCATATGCCACCAGCAGGATCCCCCACCATTCAGAGAAGCAGACCACGCCGGTCATCATCAGCATCAGACTGAAAGCGGTCCGCCACATGCGGTTGCTTTTGCAGAACATATCATACTGCATATGGGCGAGAGCCTTGAAGCTCTCCTCCGAATGCTGCATTTCAATCTCGTAAAAAGAAGCCATAAATTTCTCCGTTTCAAACTGGAATCAGCCGCCACTCCTCCCCAGAGCCATATCAGCCCGGCGCCGTGCCGTAAAGCAGATCCGGTACACAGGTGATAAGGAACGGACAAAAGGTAAGCAGCAGTAAAACAATGAAGAGGCATAGGATAAACGGCCATACCTCCTTTAGGAAATCTCCGATTGGACACTTCGTAATACCGCAGGTGGTGAACATCATGGAACCAAACGGAGGCGTAATTCCGCCAATCATGATATTTACAATTGCAACCAGTCCGAAATGGTAATCATTGATTCCAAGCTGTCTTGATACGGGCAGCAGTAACGGAGTGATAATCATCAGCGCCGCTCCGCCTTCCAGGAACATACCCATAACCAGAAGAATCAGGTTACAGAGCAGAAGGAAAATATATTTATTGTCGGTCAGTCCCAGCATTCCTCCTGCCACAATTTTCGGCAGATTGATCCATGTCATATAGTAACCGAATACCTTAGCCGCCACCATGATCAGGACAACGCTGGAGGTACCCGCAATCGTATCAAGCACAATAGGAATCAGATGCTTTCTCAGGGAGAGCCGTTTGTATACCAGCCCGCCGATAATAAAGCAGTAAAGCACGGCAACGGCGCCGCCCTCGGATGGAGTAAACATACCAAGACGCATACCGATGATGATTCCGAATGGGAAGAAAAGTCCCCAGAAGGAAATGAACGCCTGCTTCAGGATCTCTTTTGCAGCCGGACGTCTGTCACGGGTTTTCGGGTAATTTCTCTTTTTTGCAATAATAGCCACGGTAATCATCATGGAAACCGCCATGAGAATACCGGGAACATATCCGGCCGCAAAGGTCCGCCCCAGTGAAATCTGGGCAATCAACGTAAATACAATCAGATTGACTCCCGGAGGAATAACAGGGGTGGCAGCCGAAGAGGCAGCCGTGATAGCCGCCGAAAAGGCTTTGGAATAGCCGCGCCGTTCCATCTCGGGAACCAGCATCTTACTCTGCATCGCGCAGTCCGCATTGGCTGAACCGGAGCAGCCGCCCATCAGCATACTGAGCAGTACGTTAACCTGGGCAAGCCCGCCTTTCATATGGCCGGTCACCATCTCGGCAAAGTCCATCATCTTCTCACTGATTCCACCGTAGTTCATGACGGAACCCGACATGATAAAGAATGGGATAGCCAGCATGGAGAATGACTGCGTAGACTTCATTACCGTCTGCAGAATCAGCCAGCTCTGTGAGGTTGTATCAATAAATGTAAAGTAGAAAAATGTGGCGCCGAATAGAGCGTAAACAATGGGCATACCTAAAAAGTAGAAAATAAACACAAGGAAAACAGGGATCAATTGAACTATGCTAATCATGCAGTTTTTCCTCCTTTCCCTGCCATTGCAAATTTCATTAAATCTTTAACTATAAAGTAAATACAGTAAATCAGAGATAATCCAAAACCAATGGGTACGGCGATTGAAATGTACCAGCTCGGCACACGAAGTGTGTTGGTCAGTTTGCCCCATGTATTGACAACGTACTGCACGCTGATATTGGTCAGCATAATCAGAACGCCCAGCTCCAGAATCTGAACAATTACGGTTACAACTTTTTTCATTTTTGCCGGCATCATATTGACTAAAATATCTACGCCCAAATGAGCGTGCGTACGGTAAGCATACGCACTACCGATAAAAACAGTCCAGACAAAAAGCCCCGTCACGACCTCCTCACACCAAAACAGCGGACTTCTCATGATATAACGCATAAGAACATTGATGTTAACCAATAGAGTACACATAACCAGGCTCGTGCCGGTAACAATCGCATCAAGATTCTTCAATATTGATTTAAAAGAATACTTTTTCGATTTTTCTTCCATACCTACCTCCACTTTATTCTGTATCAGGGAAGCAAAATGTTCCCTGTGTATTCCGGCCCTGCCGTTTAACAGAGACTGCCCGAGGAATCGGGCAGTCTGCTTGAGCGGTAATTATACCATTTCGTACAATCACCGGTACACTTACTTATTCTTTGAACGATAGTCGGTAAGGAACTCAACAAGCTTTCCGTGCAGTTCCGGATCTGCCTTATACTCCTCTACGATCCAGTCGTAAACAGGTGTACATGCTTCTGTAAAAGCGTCGATGTCAACATCGTTCCACTTAACGCCCTGCTGCTCCAGGAATGTAATCATATCGGCTTCATCTTCCTCTGCATGCTCCTGCTCCCAGATACCGGCCTCTACACAGCACTCATCCAGAATGTCTCTCCATTTTTTAGGAATTGACTGATAAACATCCTCTGCCATAAACAGCCAGCGTGTAGCGATAAAGTGGTTGGTATTGGCTACATTCTTTGTGTACTCATATGCGCCCGTATCTTTCAGAGTTGAAATGGAGCCCTCAAAACCGTTAACAACGCCGCTGGACATCGCGGAGATACACTCGGTAAAGCTCATTGGAGAAGGTGTTGCTCCCAGGGCGGTAATCGTCTGGATAAACAACGGAGACTCGGTGGAACGAAGGATCAGACCACTTAAATCTGCCGGTTTTTCAACAACCTTGTTCGTACAAACGCTTCTGAAACCAAAGGAGTAATGGGTATCCAGCACGTGGATGTTGAACTCTTTGGCAAGACGGTCATTTAAAGCTTTTACAATATCGGTTTCCATAACAGCATTGTACTCTTTGTTGGATGTGTAAAGCATCGGTCCTACCAGTACATTAAAGTCACCTATGTAATCGGCGAAGTATGACGGCTCCTCAAGACCCATCCAGATAGCGCCGTTATGCGCCTGCTCTACGGATTCTCCGTAACAGTCGAGCTGGTTCTGTCCGTAATATTCAAGGACAATGTGGCCTTCCGTCCGCTCCTTTACTATCTCGGCGAGGTACTCGCTGGCCTTGTAGTTCCACTCTGCCGGCTGGAACACGTTTGAAAACTTAATTGTAATCTGATAGTCATCGGCTTCTTCATCCGAAACTTCCGCTTTTGGGGCCTCAGCCTCAGCTCCTCCTGTAGTTGGTGTACTGGCCGCCTGTTTTCCACTGCCGCCGCATGCGCTCAGCGAAAGCGCCATTGTAGATGCGAGAAGTATCGCAATTGCTTTTTTCATAACAACCTCCTTGAGATATTTGATTAAATTCAGGAACCCTGAACCTCCGTTTTTCAAAGACAGGGGCACTTTAAGCCATTGGTTTCGCCTCCTTTTTTGCATAATAAAATGCAGCTCCTTCATAACAGTCTCTACCTCTGTGTAGACTGTCCCGAAGCTGCATTGCTCATCTCTCATTTGCAGAATATTTAGTTGCCTGTCTTCTAATAAATTAATTCTATCACTTTTTTAACTCGCAATCAAGTGTTTTTTATCTATTTTCCACATTTTTTTCGAGTTTCCATCGCATGTTATGTGTATTTTATACAAATTGTGTGGAAATTTATGTCAGATGACATCACAGCTTGTCTCTAACTTCTTCACGTAACATGGAAAGCCCGTCCACATCGTGCCTATCAGAAAAAGAACATATCCTTTCCCATAAAGAAGCGTGCAGGCCAAGTCATATTAACTGCCTGCACGCTCCGGATAAATAGCCGCGGATAAAACTGACATTACTTATCCGGGCTGTATATTGTAAAACCATTTTTTCCTTTCTTCTTTGTCTGATAAAGTGCGGTATCCGCGCTTTGATAGAGCAAATCAAACCGGCTCCCTTCCCTCGGAAATATGGAAATCCCAATGCTGGCTGATATATGGCAGCTCGCTTGCTGCCTGATACAAACCATATCCAACGCTTTCGTTAGTTCTGCCGCTTTTTCCTCAAGCCAGGTTTCGTCAGGAAACGGAATAAAAGCAACAAATTCATCACCGCCGATTCTTCCCAGAATATCCCCGCTGCGGAAGTGTTCCCGTATGATCGCTGTAAAACTGTGAATGCAATAATCACCAAACAAATGACCAAAGCGGTCGTTCACCTGTTTAAAATTATCAATATCAAAAATAAAAAATGCGTGCAGAACCTCCGGCTTTTCTATCAAGAGATTTTCTATCGTCCGTTCTGTAGCGGCTTTTGTAAGGAACCCCGTCATTTCATCTGTCTGCGCCTGCAATTCTTTTTTCTTTTCCATGTCGATATTTTTTCGATAGGAAAACATATGTATACAACGGTCTTCCTCAGAATAAAACAGATAGGTTTCAACTCTCATCCAATAATAATCCGTCCCGTTCTGCGTAATCATAAAATCGTATCTTAAATGATTATTTCCCGATTCATATTCCCGAATTGCGTTTTCAGGAGTAAACATCGTTATATAACCTTCCCGGTACTCCGCCTTGATTTGCTTTTCTGCAATAATTCTCAGTCCCTGGTCAAAGGGAACCCCGCCTGCGCCAAGGCTTGTAAAATACTCCTCCGTCGTTTTTCCAACATAACAGTTTTTTGTAAGATTCAATTCATAGATACCCTCATAAAGCTCTTCTGTTGCTACTTTGAAAACTGCCTGCCGTTCTTCCATCAGGTCTGTGATTTGCCGGTTGAATTTCCGGATTACCGAAGTGACGATAATTAAAATTGTAATGACAACAAGCGCAAGAACGAAACAGGTCCTGTATAACTGTATATACATCTCATGAACAATCTTTCCTGTGTCCTGCTCCACGATCAGATTCCATGATAATTCCGGTATGTAACGGCTTACTACAAACCGCTTTTCCTGATCATTTAAACCGTTATCGGTCCAAATCTCCAGGTTCTTTATTGGCTCCTTCCAGTTTAATACCTGTTTGCGAATACTATCCTGATTATAAACCTCAAACCAGTCGGCTGCCTCGTATCCTGTATACGTTGTAGAGATTTCAATTTCTCCATTTTCATTGATTAGACTGGCTTTTACGTTATAAGTATCTTCATACTCCTGAAGCAGCTCCTTTATATAATCCATCCTGATTCCGACACCCACTATCCCAATTACGCCGCCGTCTGATCCCTGTACCTTACAGTTGACAAATGTCGTAATTTTATTGTCGGCGCCGTTCACTTCGTCATTGTCTACGTTTAAAGAATACTCTGTATTATTGTCAAGCATATCAAAGTACCATGTATTTTCCGGATTGTCTCTTTCCATTACGCGGTCAAACCCATTAAAGTTGTAATATCTGCCTGAAACAGTTGAAACCAGAAAAACGGAGTCAAATCCGTATTTTTCCTGGTAGGCTTTTAAATATTCTTTGGTTGTCTCAACATATGCTTCGTCATTCATTGATTTTGATTCTTTTTCCAAGTGCTCCACCAACAGGCTGTCGTGGGACATTGTCAATGAAATGTTGACAGGTTTGGAAAACAGCGACGACAATTGATAGTAAATTCCCCCGGCAGATAATGAAGATACCTGCTCTATGTTATTTAGGGATACCTGATAATTTGCCCGATAGCTGAATACAGCCGTGGCAACGAACCCTGCAATTAGAATAATGCTAATGATCAGGTTTGTTTTTAAAAGTTTATTGTTCTTCACATTTTCCCTCCAATCCTGAGTAAGGCGTATCGATAAGCAGCCCTGTCCCGTCCGTGGTTTCCCTACTGCGTTATCAGATGAAATATGCTGTCTCTTTCACCATTATACAACCCCATCCTGACAGCCCGCTGACAAATCTGTTGTTTTTTCGCCCTATTAAAACTTTTCTCCAGGTCTTCCGCTGTCTTTCACCATGTCTGCATGGAGTTTCCCGAGCAGCCGGGTGGTTGTCCGTAATCACATAACAACGGTTATGTTATCAGTCACATGCAAAATGGTAAATGGTAATGGCCGACATTTTGTAATTCCCGAAAACAGGTATGAGAAACAGACCGGGCTGCAGCAAAATTTTTGCTCCGGTCTGTTTGCCGCGCACATATGTAAAAAGGAAGTCCTCCCGGCTTCAGTTTGAGCGCGGAATATTGTATTTTACCTATCCCTGTGCTATACTTTTTATGTATTAATCCGCCCCGTGTCCATTCTTTTGACTGCATAACCGTTGTTATGTGGTCTTTATTTTTTTGCCCAAAACCAGCCCCATGCGTTCAAGCTGTTTTATATGCTCCGTGCCGGATTCCATCGTGTAGATCCGAGTAGTCGTTACGCTGGTGTGGCCCAATAAATCCGCAAGGCGGGACAGGTCTTTTTCCAGTGTGTAATAGATTCTGGCAAACAGGTGACGGAGATTGTGGGGGAAAACCTTGCTCCGCTCCACACCTGCGCTTTCACAGAGCTTTTTCATATCCCGCCAGATGTTGCACCGGTCAAGCGGCGTGCCGCCGGCTGTACGGAACACCAAACCATCCGTGATGTTTTGCGCTCTGCAATACCGGGTCAGGGCCTTACAAAGCTCTTTCGTCAGAAAAACCGTACGTGTCTTACCCTTGCAGTCTACCGTCGCCCTGCCGGTCCGCACAGCCTCCGCCGTGATGAACCGCAGTTCACTCACCCGGATTCCCGTGGCACAAATGGTTTGGAGCAGCAGTGCAAGGCGGTCATTGTGTTTGGCTTGTGCAGCCCGTACAAGGCAGTTGTATTCCTGCTTTGTCAGCTCTTTCTCGGGCTGGATAAAGATTTCCCGTTGAATTTTAAGGGGCTTCACCTTAAATTGCGTCAGGTTCATCCACTCGAAAAAACTATTGACCGCCGCCAGCATACTGTTCACGCTCGCAGGAGCATATCCCTTAGTCAGTGCGTCTTTCCAGGCCAGGACCGCCTCTTTGGAAATTTCACCGCAGCCCAGAAAAGAAAAAAATGCCCGAAGATCACGGACATACTTTGTGACAGTATTCTCACTTCGTTCCTCGCTGCGCAGATAAATTGCATATTCACTTATTTTGAATAACAGGTTTTCATTGTCCATTCTGTTTTCCCTCGCTTTAAAATAATAAATATTATTGTTCCGTATTTTTGCAAACCCATTCATGAGCCGCACATACTCAAAAGCTGGTTTCAGCAGGGAACAGACCCGGGAAGTCATCTGGAAAAGCACGCTTCGCGAACGTTTCATCGTCACTCAACAACGAAAAGCACGCCTCGTGAACGTTTTTCCCACTCAATAAAAAGCGCCGCGGATTTAAATACCGCAGCGCTTTCCCTTATAATTTCATGTTACTTCTTTGAATTTTTATGAGTTCCCCCAGCGTAAATTCCGCCCAACTGTAATTGCTCATGTACTCACCGGTAAATGTGTTCATCCATGCCATATCGCCTTGGATGGCTGAATAGTAATCACAGTCCACTTTTGATGTATCAATTGCGATCTCTAAGCGGCTTCGGAAAACAATCTCTGCCGCGCCTGCTTCTCTCAGTGTTTTCATAAGATCGGAAACCACCTTGTTTGTGCTGTTCCGCACATTGCCGCCGGCAGGCTGGCTCTCCCAAAGCACGGAGGACAGCTGCGCGTAGGTAACGCCTGCCCCCTTTCGGTCAGTCAGATAAGCAAGGCATTCCTTACACTTTGACCGGGGGAATTTTAACGGCCTGCCATCAACAAATATCTCAAAATCTCCAAAGGCCTGTATGCGCACACGCCTGGAGGACAAAGAAATCGGAGGATGGCGCAGGTTTTCCAACTCCACAATCAAATCATCTTCCCTTACAGGTTTCATCAGATAGCCGCTGGCATGGAGCCTCAGCGCGTCCATTGTATATTGGGAGTAGCCTGTCGCGAAAATAATATTGACCGTTGGGCAGCAGTCCTTGCATTTTTTCGCAAGTGCGATTCCTGAAAGCTCCCCCATCTCAATATCCAGAAAGGCAATATCCACCGGATGGACAGACAGATAATCAAAAGCATCCATCGGCTTTAAAAAAGTGGCAATCTCCGACTCCGGAAGAACCTTTTGAATTACTTGGACAAGGCTTTCCACAGCCAATTTTTCATCGTCAACCACCAAAAGTTTCATTTTTCTCCTCTTTTCCCGGCAATGTAATCCGCACCACAGTTCCCACGCCCTTTTCGCTCTGTATTTTAATGGAACCGCCGCACTGGACTTCTAAGCGGCTTCTGACATTTTCAATTCCCGTATGAGTGCGCCCGTCCTCTTTGGGAGCGCCCACATCAAAACCCACACCGTCATCCCGGATTATGATTTGTATCTGTCCGTCCTGCTTTTCACTTTTGATTGTAACTGTTCCGCCGTTGTCCTTTTTCGTGATGCCGTACCGTACCGCGTTCTCCACAATCGGCTGTAATGTAAGGGGCGGCAGCATAAAATCCTGAAAATCAAGTTCCATTTTTAGATTTACCCTGTCCCCGAAACGCATTTTTTCCAGATAGAAATAGTCTTTGACATGGCCGATTTCCTTTGTAAACAGAATGAGCCGTGTATCAGTAAGTGAATCCAGATTACTGCGCAGGAAATAAGAAAAATGCTCCATCGCATCCATTGCCTTTTGCGGGTCACTGCCGCACAGTGCTTTAATTCCCGTCAGGGCATTATAGAGGAAATGAGGCTGTATCTGGGAGAGCATAATGGCGGTTTTTGCTTTTTCCAGCTCCAGTTCCTTTCGGCTGACTTCCCGGGACAACGCTATCTGTATGTTAATATAGATGCAGATTAGGCAAATGGTAGTGGCGAGGTAGAGCACGGCGATACTGTAAAACAGGATTTGAAACAGCAGTGCGGTAACGGGAAGACAAATATAAATACTAAACGCCCAGAACTCTGTTCGTTTCATTTTGCTGCGATGATAGAACAGCAGGCAGGCATTCAGAATCATTCCGGCAATTCCAAACATCTGGGACATCCAAAACCAGCCTTGACGGTGATAAATGTTTTGTTCATCAATGAAATAATACATATGATTGAAATGAGAAATTACAGTTAGGCACACAGCCAGAAACATCAAGCCGCACATAAGGTATAACGGGATTTTTGAAATATATCTGTCCTTTGTTTCCAGAAAACTGACAAGGTAATGGGTGAACAGCAAAAGCATAAGGTATCCCAATGTGAATACAAGGAAATTAGATATATGTACGATATAACGGCTGAAAATTTCGGGCTTTCCTTTAAAAAGCCATGCGGCGGCGTCACAAAAAAGGAGAATGGTATTGCAGGACAACAGCCGGATATAGAGCCGGTCCAGAGGCTCATTTTGTGAGCGGCCAATGCGTAAGCAGATAATAAAGATCAATGAAAGCAGCCCTCCGAATGTCTCCAGAGAAACATTGATATATCCGATGGTACTCATATTGGTCCTCCTTTCACCGGTATACACAGCACCGCAAATACGAATTTGTGGATTTGCACTGGAATCAGTATATCATATCAGGTAAAAAACACATACATTTTTTGACGGCATGAAAACGGTACTTTTTTCATGTCGTCCACGCTAAAAAAGGACGCTCGTTCTGAACGTCCTAATCGCTGCTATTTATTCGTAACAGTAGTATTTTACCAACAGGAATGGAAAACCTATCAAAATTCTTCCCGTGAACGCAGTCAAACCTTATTTCATCAGCGTAACCATAACCGCCTTCTGCGCATGGAGCCGGTTCTCGGCCTCCTCAAAGATTTCATCCGCATGTTCCTCAAATATCTGATCCGTTATCTCCTGGCCGCGGTAAGCGGGCAGGCAGTGCTGTACCATGGCTCCCGGTTTTGCGGCGGCCATCAGTTTATCGTTCAACTGATATCCCTGGAAGGCCTTCATACGCACTTCCTTCTCTTCCTCCTGGCCCATGGAGGCCCAGGTATCCGTAATCACAATATCGGCATTTTCCACGGCCTTCACCGGATCATCGGTCAATGTAAACGCATCGCCGCAGCCGTTTGCAAAATCCAGAACCCGCTGATCCGGTCTGTAACCTTCCGGAGCTGCGATGGAGACGTTCATCTTCATCTTTAGCCCTCCCACGATCAGGGAGTTTGCCATATTGTTGCCGTCACCGATATAGCAGAGTTTCAAGCCTTCCAGCACACCGTACTTTTCGCGGATAGTCATCAGATCGGCCAGTACCTGGCAGGGATGGCAGAAATCGGTCAGGCCGTTGATGATCGGGATGGAACCGTATTTTGCAAGATCCTCCACCTCTTTCTGTTCATAGGTGCGGATCATGATTCCGTCCAGGTATCTCGACAGGACGCGTGCCGTGTCCTGAACCGGTTCGCCGCGGCCAATCTGCAGATCTCTGGAAGATAAAAACAGCGCCTGGCCTCCCAGCTGGAAGATTCCCGTTTCAAAGGAAACCCTGGTTCTTGTGGAGGATTTCTGGAAAATCAGGCCGATGGATTTTCCCTCCAGAAGACGGTGGGTGATATTGTGTTTTCTTTCATATTTAAGCTGATCCGCCAAGTCGAGAATGGAAGTAATCTCCTCCGGCTGTAAGTCCAGCAGTTTTAATAAATGGTTCATGCTCCGAATACCTCCTTCATAACTGCAACTGCGCTGTCCATCTCCTCATAGCTGATAACGAGAGGCGGAAGAAGGCGGATTGCCTCCTCGCCGGCCGTGAGCGCCAGCACGCCCTTTTCAAGCAGCTGATTGACCAGAGAAGCGCGTATTTCTTTATCCACAACGATTCCGAGCATCAGTCCCATGCCTCTGACCGTCTTCACTTTTGAAGAGCCGAGTGACTGGATGGAATCTTTCAGATATTCGCCTTTATCACGTACCTCTTTCAAAAATTCCGGTTTATTTACAATGGAAAGCACCGTCTGTGCCGCCGTACAGCAGAAAGGGTTGCCTCCGAATGTCGTTCCGTGGGTGCCTGCGCCCAGTACATCCGCACATTTCTCCGACGCCATAACCGCGCCGACCGGCACGCCGCCGCCGAGTCCTTTTGCCATGCTCACCGCATCCGGTTTGATCCCGTACTGCTCATAACAGAACAGGCTGCCGGTACGGCCGATTCCGGTCTGGACCTCATCGATTAAGAAGAGAATGTCTTTTTCCTTACAGATGGCTGCCGCCTGCTCAACATATTCCGAATCCAGAGGAAGAACTCCGCCCTCTCCCTGAATCATCTCCATCATAACAGCGCAGACGGAATCATCGATTTTTGACTTCAAATCCTCTATGTCATTGGCAGCAGCGTAATCGAATCCTTCGGTAAACGGGAAGAAATACTGGTGGAATTTTTCCTGTCCGGTTGCCTTAAGTGTTGTCACAGTACGCCCGTGGAAGGACTGTTTGAGTGTGATAATCTTGTTTCTTCCCTCCCCGTATTTATCAAAGGAATATTTCCTGGCAAGTTTGATCATTCCTTCGTTGGCCTCCGCCCCGGAGTTGGAAAAGAATATTTTTCCCATTTCGCAGGAGGTAACCAGTTCTTTCGCCACCTGCACCATCGGTTCCGTCAGATAAAGGTTGGAGGCGTGCATCAGCTTATGCGCCTGGACGGTTAATGCATCCACCAGCGCCGCGTTGTCATGGCCCAGGCTGTTGACACCGATTCCGGATGTCATGTCGATGTATTTTTTTCCTTCGGTATCCCAGAGAGTGGCTCCTTTTCCATGGTCAAGCGCAACCGGAAAACGTCCGTATGTATGCATTAAATAGAGCTGTTCCTCGTCTTTTAGTTCCTGATATGTCATAATCTGTTCTTCCTCCTGCCTTTTCATGCCTTCCCCGTCCTATGAGAACATGGTCCCTACGCCGTCTTTGCTGAGCAGCTCGATGAGAATCGAGTGCGGAACACGTCCGTCCTGGATATTGGCTCTCTCAACTCCTTGGCGCACCGCCTCGACGCAGCAGTCCACCTTGGGGATCATGCCTCCCGATATGATGCCCGATTTAACGAGTGCCGGAACCTCCGATACCTTAAGTTTGGGAATCAACGTACTGTCGTCCCCCGGCTCCCTCATCAGTCCCCTCACATCGGTCAGCAGAATCAGTTTTTTCGCTTTCAGCGCTACGGCCAGCTTCTCCGCCGCCGTATCCGCGTTGATATTGTAATTGGTCTCCTCATCGACTCCGGCCGCCACCGATGAGACAACGGGGATATATCCTTCCGCCAGCATATCGAGAACCAGTTTTTCATTCACCTCGGTTATCTCGCCCACATATCCATATTCCGTGCCGTCGGAATCCTGCAGACGCACCGCCTTAAACAGGCCGCCGTCCATTCCTCCGAGACCGACGCCTTTGCCGCCCGCTTTTTCAAGCAGGGACACAAGGTTTTTGTTGACCTTGCCGCAGAGGATCATCTGGACAATATCCATCGTCTCCCCGTCCGTATAACGGAGTCCTTTGACGAATTTAGACTCTTTTCCGATTTTCTTCAGCATATCGGATATCTCCGGGCCTCCTCCGTGGACGAGAACCACCTTGATTCCCACCAGATTTAAAAGGACGATATCCTGGATCACCGCTTCCTTCAGCTCTTCATTGATCATCGCATTGCCGCCGTATTTTACAACAATGACCTGACCGGCGTATTCCTGGATGTACGGCAGCGCTTCCACCAGGATTCCGGCTCTTGTTTCAGGGGTTAAATTCATCATGTCCGATAATCTCCGTTTATTTTCACATAGTCATAAGTCAGGTCGCAGCCCCAGCATGTTACCTTGCCGTCGCCTTCCTTCAGCGTCACATTAATTTCCACTTCCTCTTCACTCAGTATCTTTTTCGCCGTCTCTTCACTGAAATCAAGCCCTCTGCCTTTTTCACAGACAGCAATGCTGCCCGCTTTGGAGGCAAATTCCACCGTCACCTCTTCGGTGTTAAACGGTGCGCCCGAGTATCCCATGGCGCATAGCACGCGGCCCCAGTTGGCGTCGGAACCGAACATTGCGGCCTTCACCAGTGAGGAAGAACAGATGGATTTGCTGAGCAGTTCCGCCGTTTCTTCATCTAAAGCCCCGGCAACGGTACAGGTCATCAGTTTGCTGGCGCCCTCTCCGTCCCCCGCAATCTTGCGGGCCAGGTCTTCCGTTACCGCATGGAGGGCCTCACAGAACGCATCGAAGTTTTTGCCCTCCTGTGTGATTGTTTCATTGCCCGCCATTCCGTTTGCCAGGACGGTGCACATATCGTTAGTGGAGGTGTCTCCGTCAACCGTGACACGGTTAAATGTCTTTTTCACATCCGCTTTCAGCGCTTTCTGTATCATCTCCGGTGAAATGGCGCAGTCGGTTGTGATGAAGGACAGCATGGTCCCCATATTCGGATGGATCATGCCGGAACCCTTGCAGATTCCGCCGATACGGCAGGCCGTTCCCTCTAATTCAAATTCCACCGAGGCGGTTTTTACCTTGGTGTCCGTCGTCATGATCGCCTCTGCGGCGGTCAGAGAATTGTCGTATTTCATTTCCATATTTCCGGCATTTTCTTCAATGCATTCCACATTCAGCGTCTGGCCGATTACACCGGTGGATGCCACAATAACGTCCTCTAACGGAACATTAAGCGCTCTGGCCGCGGCCATTGCCTCTCTTCTGGCATTCTCAATTCCAAACGGTGCACAGGCGTTGGCATTGCCGGAATTGACAATCACCGCCCTGGCCTTACCGTTTTTAAGATGCTCCATTGTCAGAAGAATCGGGGCCGCTTTGACGCGGTTTGTCGTATATACCGCCGCAGCGCTGCATTCGCAGTCGGAAAGAATCATCGCCAGGTCCTTCTTGGTCTGGGACTTTCTGATTCCGCAGCGCATTGCCCCCGCTTTAAATCCCTTTGCCGCGCAAACGCCGCCATCTATGATTTTCATATTCTAAGCTCCTCCTCATAACACTAAAAAGTTAATTAATCCGGCTGTTTCAGATTCAGCCCCCTTATCTCTTCGAATCCCAGCATCAGGTTCATGTTCTGTACGGCCGCTCCCGAGGCTCCCTTTCCCAGATTGTCGAACAGGGCCGTGATGATCGTCTGGTCATCGTGGCCGTTCACAATCAGTTCCAGGCTGTCAAAACCCGCCATCGTTCCGGCTGCAATCATGCCGTCGTATCCGAAGGGATGCACTTTTATCATCTTCTGCCCTGCATAGTGGGCGGAAAGCGCCGCATGGATCTCCTCCGCCGTCACCTTCCCGTTCAGCATCCCGTTCTGAAGCATCACGGTCACAGCCATTCCCTTATAGTAATCGTCAACGACGGGACAGAAAACCGGGGGACTGTCAAGTTCACATATCTTCTGCATCTCCGGCAGATGTTTATGTTTCAGGTTCAGGCCGTATACTCTTGGGGTACCGTAAAGCTCCGGTTTCCCGGGTGACTCATACTCCGCTATCATCTTCTTTCCGCCGCCGGAGTATCCGGTCAGTGAAAACGCGGTCAGAGGATAACCGGACGGAATGATTCCCATAGCCGTCAGAGGATAGACCGCCGTGATAAAACCCGTCGCATGGCAGCCAGGATTGGCAACCCGTTTTGAAACTTCCACCAGTTTCCGGTGGCCCTGCGAAAGCTCCGGCAGGCCATAGGCCCATCCGGGCGCCGTCCTGTGGGCAGTGGAGGCGTCGATGATACGGGTATCCGGACTGTCGGCCAGTTCCACCGCCTGCACCGCGGCCGCATCCGGCAGGCACAGGAAAACGATGTCGGCCCTGTTAATCAGCTTTTTTCTCTCTTCCGTATCTTTCCTCTTCTCCTCATCTATCAGAAGAAGTTCAATATCATCACGGTCCGTGAGGCGGTCATAAATCTGAAGTCCTGTCGTTCCTTCTTTTCCGTCTATATATACTTTTGGCTTACACATAAATCCTTTTTCCTTCCTCATGCCTGTAATCCTTTAAACGGTCCGTCAGTTTTCACGCTCCGTAATAAAACGTTCAATCACCGCAATCTGGCGCGACACTTCCTCCGGTGAAGGCCCTCCCGTCACATTTCTGCCTTTCACGCATGTTTTCAGGTCGATGGCCATATAGATATCTTCTGCAAACAGTTCCGAATGTTCCCTGTACTCTTCCAGGGTCAAATCCATCAGTGACTTCTCCTGTTTTACGCATTCCGCCACCAGGCAGCCGACCGTCTTGTAGGCATCCCTAAACGGCATTCCCTTCTTGGTCAGGTAATCGGCGCAGTCCGTGGCATTGATAAATCCCCGGAGGGCCGCTTTCTTCATATTATCCTTACAGAGTTCCATTGTTGCAAACATCGGAGTCAGGACTCTCAGGCACTGTTTCACGGTGTCGATGGCGTCAAATACGGCCTCCTTGTCTTCCTGCATGTCTTTGTTGTATGCCAGGGGAATTCCCTTTAACACCGTAAGGAGTGTCATAAGAGAACCGTAAACGCGGCCCGTCTTGCCCCTTACCAGTTCGCAGACATCGGGATTCTTCTTCTGCGGCATAATCGAGGAGCCTGTGGAAAACGCATCATCCAGCTCTACAAATTTAAATTCCCAGGAGCACCATGCGATAATCTCCTCCGAAAACCGGGACAGATGCATCATCAGGATGGAAAGTGCCCCGCAAAGCTCCACACAGTAATCGCGGTCGGACACGCCGTCCAGGGAGTTATCCGTCACTCCGGCAAATCCCAGCTGTTCCCGCACAAAATCGCGGTCGATAGGGTAGGTCGTAGAGGCCAGCGCTCCGGAACCAAGGGGCATATCGTCCATTCCTTCCAGACAGTTTTCCAGGCGGATGACATCGCGCTTCATCATATTGGCGTAAGCCATCATGTAATGGCCGAATGTCACCGGCTGCGCCCTCTGGAGATGGGTGTATCCCGGCATTACCGTGTCCAGGTTCTTTTTGGAACTGTCACAGAGCGCTTCCATAAAGTTCAGGATCAGTTTCTTTATCTCGCCGATCTCTTTTTTTACGTAGAGACGCATGTCGAGCGCTACCTGGTCGTTCCGGGAACGGGCGGTGTGGAGACGTTTTCCCGCATCCCCGATCCGCTCCGTTAAAATCTGTTCCATCGCCATATGTATATCTTCATATTCCGCCGTGAACTGGACTTTTCCCGCCTCAATATCTTTTAGAATTTCTTTTAAACCTTCTATTATTTTGTCTGATTCCTCTTTCGCAATGATTCCCTGCTTTCCCAGCATGGCCGCATGGGCCATGGAGCCGGTGATGTCTTCTTTATAAAGACGGCAGTCAAAGGAAATGGAGGAATTGAAATCATTTACTTCCAGATCCGTCTCTTTCCCGAAACGCCCTGCCCATAACTTTGCCATTGTAAGTTTGACTCCCTTCATCGAATTGCCGCCGTCTTAAGCTTCAGCGGAAACTGCTGCGCCTCAGACGGCAGTCAATGATTTTTTACTCTAAATCTTTTTACTCTACATCCGGAAAATGTTTTCCTGTCTTTGCGGCCAATGCCTGATCGTTCAGCGCCCGCACCTTGATGGGAAGTCCGAAAAGGTTGATAAATCCGGCGGAATCTGCCTGATTGTAGCAGTCATCCTCGTCAAATGTCGCCATATCGGCGGAATAGAGTGTATAGGGCGAGGTTACGGAAGCCGGAATGATATTTCCTTTATAGAGTTTCAACTTCACATCTCCCGTCACCGTCTCCTGTGTGGAATCCACAAAAGCACTCATGGCCTTGCGGAGCGGCGTGTACCACTGGCCGTTGTATACCAGGTCTGCAAATTTCAGGGCAAGCTGCTGTTTGTAGTGCTGTGTTTCTTTATCTAATGTGATCTCCTCCAGCTTTTCATGCGCCTTATAAAGAATCGTTCCGCCCGGTGTCTCATAGACGCCGCGGCTCTTCATTCCTACCAGACGGTTCTCCACCAGATCGAGAATGCCGCAGCCGTTCTCTCCGCCCAGCTTGTTCAGGACTTCAATGACCTTCTCGCAGTCCATCTCCTCGCCGTTTACTGAAGTCGGAATGCCTTTTTCAAAATGGATTTCCACATAGGTTGGGGTATCAGGCGCCTGCTCCGGTGAAACGCCGAGCTCTAAGAATCCCGGTTTGCTGATGGGGGCCTCGTTGGCCGGATCTTCCAGATCCAGTCCCTCGTGGGAAAGATGCCACAGGTTTTTGTCTTTGGAATAATTTGTTTCTTTTGTAATCTTCAGCGGGATGTTGTGCTGCTCTGCATATTCAATCTCTTTTTCACGGGAATTCAGTTCCCAGAAACGCCATGGCGCGATCACATCCATCTGAGGCGCAAATGCCTTGATTGCCAGTTCAAAACGTACCTGGTCGTTGCCTTTTCCCGTACATCCGTGACAGATTGCGTCGGCTCCTTCTTTTTTGGCAATTTCCACGATCCGTTTTGCGATAATTGGACGTGCGAAGGAAGTTCCCAGCAGATAATGCTCATAGGCGGCTCCCGCTTTCATCGTCGGGATAATGTATTCGTCTACAAATTCTTTTTTCAAATCTTCTATGTATAATTTGGAGGCTCCCGTCTTTAACGCTTTCTCCTCCAGTCCGTCCAGCTCTGCACCCTGGCCCACATCGGCTGAAACTGCGATGACTTCACAGCCGTAATTTTCTTTTAACCACGGAATTAAGACAGATGTGTCAAGGCCTCCTGAGTATGCCAGTACGATTTTGTTGTATTTCTTTTCCATAATAATTTTCCTCCATTTGCTTTACTGTTTTATTTTTCTTTTCTGCTATTCTGCGAAACAGCTACGGTCCCTTCGAAAGGCCCGCTGTGAAATTGGCATAATTATACCTCTACAAGAATAATTATGCAATACCTTTTTTGAATTTTTATTAAAAAATATTGTATATATAGTGTATATTTCTTTTTATTATGCATAAATGTGATAAACCATTCAATTTTATGCATAATTCTGTGCATTTTTTATGTGTCTGCCCCGCCACTTTTCTATAATTTTAAAAAAGGCCGCCGCAAAATGCGTTTTCCGGCAGGAATTTGAGGCCGTACGGTGTATTCCGGACGTTATCCTGTTGGAAGCCTGCATTCTGTGGCAGTCTCTTCTTTTATTTCTTTATTTTCTTAAATTGTATCTTTCCGAAACTCATCAAAATTAACAACCGGGTTTCCATTTTCATCCCGGCCGACCTCATATAAACCGGCCGACTGTGACTCCGGCTGCGGTTCGAATGTATCATACCGCTGCTTATCACCGGAATATTGTTCCGGCAAATCCGCCTCCTGCTCTTTCTGAATCCGGTCCGCCTGAACAGCGTCAGTGACTTCCTCACTGACTTCTCCGCCGTCCGCCTTCTCTTTGAGCCGTTCGATCTGGTTCTCAAGATTCTCAATTCGTTTTTCCCGCTCATCGGGTGATAATTTGTGGTTGGTTTTTACTTGTTTCAACTGTTCTTCTAACTGTTTAATTCTCCGCTCGATGGAAGAAGGCGATTCCTTACCGCCCTGCTGGATGTTTGACGCTCCCCCGCTGTTTCCAATTAAGTTGACACTCATCGGTGTTTCCCCCTTTGTTCAATTCCAATTATAAGGATTGCGTCTTATCCTCCCAAGGCGTAGATCCCTGTGCTTTCTCAATTGTAATCTTTTAACATCTGTCTGTCAATTGTGCCGCAATTTAACTCCTGTTTCTAAGACACGCTGGTTACTGTTCACTCCGTGCCCAGCAACCCGCTTCGCGATGCACAGAAACGGCTAAAAACTCCGTTGATTGTAATGAAAAGTCCACATCGCGCACTTTTCGTTGCGTCGCGCCGCTTAACTCGGGATTTTCACGAAAAACGCGTGAAAACACCTCGCGGGATACATCCGTGTGAACAGTAACACATGCTGTTACCCTTCACTTCGTGCCAGTAACACGCTCCAACACACCGGCTTTTTCCTCAAGCCTCTCCTTTCCCTGATAATCAATAACCAGAACCTTCTTTCCCATCTTTGCCACAAGAATCTGGTTTTCTCCGTCTTCCATCAGAGAATAGTGTTCATACCCCTCTTTGGAAAGACGGCTGTATGCTTCTCCGTACTTAGAGAGGTGCTCCCGTTCCAGGTCACTGTACAGAAGCTCGGCCAGCCAGTTAAAACGCGCGTCGTACAGATCAACTTTCAGCAAAGAAACACTGCTTTCCCCGGTCTCCTTCTCTCTCACGGAGGCCTGCTGGCTGATTTCGTATCTTTCATTCAGCAGCAGGCTGAAGTAATAGATCACATCACTGTCCTTATCAGGATTCTCTTCCACGGTTCCCGTTTCCAGAGCCTGAAGCACCGGGAGGGGTCTGTCCTGTATCTCCTGGTGAATCGGTCCGCCTGTCCCTATCGTCAAAAACAGCGAAGCGAAAACCGCCACAATTAATATGGTAACGATGTGGTTGGTCAGAGAGCTGTAGCGTTTCTTCTTCCCCGTCTCCACGGGCAGCTCCTCATCCTCGCCTGAGCCCAGTTTCTCACGCCATTTTTTTATCCTTCTGAATGCCGATATATTCTGATACCCAAAAATGATAAGCAGCAGGATGCCGAGTGCATAGTACAGAAAGAACGGATTTGCAATGAAAAGTCCGATTCCCCTTGCTTCCCTGGATATCGTCTTGTAACAAATAACGAAGAAACTGGAGAAAGCGACAATGCTTGAAATTCCCAGGCTCCGGAGTTTCTTTTCATATCCCTTCAGCGCAAGATTCCTGACAAGAGGATCCGTGTGGAATTCTTCGGTTTCCTCCGATTCTGCCAGAAATATGTGATACATGCTCTTGTGGCTTGTCACATACTTCCATCCCATCGTCTCATAATCCTCTTTTTTCTGAGGATCCAGTTTCCCATTCTTTTCATCGTTCGGTTCGATGCGGTACCGGACATTGGCCGGCTCGCCGATGTTAAAATACCACCATGACCAGGCGGTCTCATCCAGGAAGTATCCCTTACCGGCCATCTGTCCGAGCCAGTCTTCCACCGCTCTTAAATCCATTTCGTTGACCGGCAGTTTTTCCAGATGCTGCCCATTTGAATGTTTTACGTTCAAAATCCCCGCCTCCTCTCCGAAACCAGAATCTCTTCTATCAGCGATACCTTATCGTTTAACTTAACGCCTCCGGAATACTCTGCCAGAAGCAGCCGGCCATCCAGCATCGCTGCCGCAACCTGGGTTCCGTCTTCACGGGTTCCCGTCACAATGTGAAAATCTCCCGCCCCGCCCGGCAGCTCCCGTATTTCCATGACACAGCCGGCCAGATACTTTTTCTGCAGCTCCGAGTATAATTGAGGCGCCATAATCCCGAAGCGGGGACGGTAGTATATCACGTGGAGGGAAGAGGAATTGCCGCCCTTCTTCCCGCTTTCCCCGGCAGCTTCGTCTCCCTGATCATAAATCTCATAATTGTTTCCAGCGAACAGGCTGAACCGCCTCCACATGATATTGTCGCCTTCCCCATCTATGCTTTGTTCTTCTTCCCGGACGTTCTGTAAAGTCTCGTCTTTGTCTCCCTCCAGCTTTTCCAGGGTCAGCACGGTCCTGACTTGTTCCTCCATGGAAACCGTCTGGCCGCTCTTATCCGGAAACAGGGACAGGACCAGCCCTGCAATCAGAAGAATTACACTGAGCCTCTCCAGGGAGTGCCAGAGTCTTTTCTTTTTGCTCTCCCGGTTTGTATGTACGGTTTCGCCATCCGGCATGATTCCTGCTGCCAGGCATTTTCTCCGTCTGCATATTTTTATGCAAACACTGATCCAGCCCACAAACCAGATAATATAGAATATCTGATAAAATATCATAGCCGGCCTCATTTCAATTAAGGTCAGCACCGGATAGCGGATCAGAGCCTTCAGCACGGAGAAACCGTTGAGCGCCATCAGCGCCACTACCAGTACCCCCTCCATCAGCTCATTTCTGAGCCTCTTTTCCAGCATCCTGACGGAAAAGCTCTCCACCACCGCATCGGTATGCAGTTCTTCCGTCTCCGGGTTATCGGACATAAATATATGGTAGAAATCCCGTTGGGTTGCCGCATAGCGCCAGCCCATCGCCTCATAATCCAGCCGTTTTTCTTCGTCCAGCTTTCCCTTCTTCTCCGTCGCCGGATCGATTCGGTAGCGGACATTCTCCGGCTCCCCGGCTTCAAAGAGCCAGGCATAAGGCCCCGCTTCTTTCAGGAACCATCCCTCTGCAGCCATTTCTTCCAGCCAGTTTTCTATCTCTTTGATATCAAACGTACTGACGGGAGGATATTTATAACGTTCCGTCTTCATTGTCCGCACCTCATTCCCTGCTTTCCAGGACATCCTTTACTATCTCTGTCTTTTCCCGGAGATCGCTCTGTCCCTCATATTCGAGAACCAGTATTTTCTTTCCCTCCAGAACAGCCAGCACCTGCTTTCCTTCTCTCTCTGTAAAAGCGCAGGAATCGAAGCCCGTGTCGGCTATCAGATGATTTTCCAGATCCTCCCCGTGAATGCCCGCATATTTTTTCACCGCATCGCGGTACATGGCCTCTGAAAAGGAAGCAAACCTTGGTTCAAAATAGTAACCGGACAGGGAGGTTTCTTTCCCTTCCCCGTCTCCTGTTTCCAGTACCTCCCGTGTCTCATGCAGCTCATAATTGTCGTCCATCAGCAGATTTCTGCGTTTTCTGTAGTAATTCATGTCACCTTCTGAATACCAGAACTTCATTTCCCTTACTTCCCCTGTCTCAAGCGTTTCAAGGACAGGTAGTTTTTCCGTCAGGAGGGCTTCATCGATCCCGACTCTGTACGGACGGAACAGGAAACTGAGCGCAATGTATACCAGGAAGCAGACCGGCATATAAAACCGCCTGAACTTCTCGTTTGGATATGCCGCAAGGGGTTTTGTCTCCAGTTCCCCGGTCCTTCCCTCCGCAATGCAGACCCGCATCTTCTTTACTTCCTGAAAAGAGGAATATCCGTTCCAGATGCACCCGGCCGTCCAGAACAGCATGAAAATAAACCGCAAATCGGGCGTCATCAAGGTGAGCACCGGGTAGTTGAAAAGGCCATGACCCAATCTCACATAGAGGAGAAACCAGAAAGACGCGGCAACCGCCACGAGAATCAAATCCACCCCTAAGGATTTCTCAAGCTGTTTCAGGGACAGGCTCTCGACAAGGCCGTCCGAGTGAAGTTCCGCAGCCTCGGGGTCATCCGCCCGAAAGATATGGTACATCCTCCGATGGGTGAGCACATAGTTCCATCCCATTGCCTGATAGTCTTCTCTCTTCTCGGGAGACGGCATTGCCCCCTTCTCCGTGACGGCATCCAGCCTGTAACGGATATTTTTCGGTTCACCCTCTACAAAATACCATGATGTCCCGGCCGTGTCGATTAAGAAATATCCCTCCAGCGCCATCTGATCCAGCCAGGCTTCAATCCCCGGTATATTGATCTCTGTAAATGGAAGCCGCTTCATAATCTCCTTTTTCATAGATATCCCTCGCTTTCCGCATCGGCTATACACTGTCTCAGCCGCAGCACTTCCTCCCGGTAGGCCTGCAGCCCCTTCTCCGTGATCCGGTAGGTTCTCTTTCTGCCCTCCACCTGAATCTCTTCGATGAACTTCTCTTCCTCAAACTTGCCCAGGATTGTGTAAAGAGTTCCCGGTCCGATTTTTAACCGGCTCCCCGTCCTCTTCTCCACAAATTCGGCTATCTCAATTCCGCACATCTCTTTTCCAATAAAAGACATCAGTACATAAAACATGGATTCCGTCAATATTTCAAGCGTTTTCTTCGCCATAATGCATGCACCTTCTTTTCCTGCAAATCCACTTAACCGGCCAATCCACTAAACCTTTAAATCCGGCTGAATTTCCCTCATCTGTGAATCCGTCAAATCCAATATCGTTTCTCAATATCGATAGTCGATATCGTATATTGATATTATAATACAGGAGACTCTTTCTTTCAATAGCCGTTCCTGACAATTTTCTTACGGAAAACCGGCTAAATTGATTACCGGAAATTATTTCCCGGCATGTAAGAAGCCGGAGACGCGCATAAATCCCGCATGTCTCCGGCTTTTCAAACCAAAGAAACTCAATCCATCGAAATACTGAAATAACCGCTCTCCCGTTTACGCCAGTTCAAACATTCCATTATACAACTGGTAATAAACGCCTCTTTGTCCGATCAGGTCCTCATGGTCGCCTCTCTCGATAATCTTTCCCTGTTCCAGTACCATAATTGCATTGGAATTGCGTACCGTGGACAGGCGGTGGGCAATTACGAATACGGTCCTGCCCTCCATGAGGCGGTCCATTCCCTTCTCGATCAGCCGCTCCGTTCTCGTATCGATCGAGCTGGTCGCCTCATCCAGGATGAGGACGGGCGGGTCGGCCACGGCCGCCCTGGCGATGGCCAGGAGCTGCCTCTGTCCCTGGGACAGGTTGCTTCCATCCGCCGTCACCATCGTGTCATAGCCCTTCGGCAGACGGCTGATAAAGGAATCGGCGTTGGCCAGCTTTGCGGCCTCCACCACCTCCTCCATCGTGGCGTCCAGCCTGCCATAGCGGATATTGTCCGCGATTGTGCCGGTAAACAGGTGGGTATCCTGAAGAACCATCCCCAGGGAGGAGCGCAGAGCATCCTTTTTGATATTTCTCACATCGATCCCGTCATAGGTAAGACTTCCTCCATCAATGTCGTAAAAACGGTTAATCAGGTTGGTGATCGTCGTCTTCCCGGCGCCGGTGGAACCGACAAAGGCAATCTTCTGCCCCGGTTTTGCATAGAGGCTGATTTTCTTAAGTATCAGGTGATCCCGGTTATAACCAAAATCCACATCCTTAAACTGTACGTCACCCCGGAGCCGGGTTAACGCCCCGTCCTCCGCTTTCCAGGCCCAGATTCCCGTCTTTCGGCCGCATTCCTTTAAAGAGCCGTCTTCCGTCTCCTCCGCATATACAAGAGTAACCTTTCCCTCGTCGGTCTCCGGCTCCTCCTCCATCGTCTCAAAGACACGTTCCGCTCCGGCAAGAGCCGCCAGAAGGAAATTCGACTGCATGGTAAACTGGTTGATTGGCATTGCGGTCTGTCTTACAAATACAAGATAGCTTGCAAGACTTCCGATATCGGTCCACCCCTTCAGAGCCATAAACGCCCCGATCATGGTGACAATCGTATAATTGATATAGGAAATACTGACCACCATCGGTATCATGGTGCCGGAATAAGTCAGGGCGCTGACAGCCGCCCGCCTAAGCTTGCCGTTTTTCTGCCGGAACTGTTCGATGTTTTCCCCTTCGTGATTAAACACCTTTACCACTTTCTGGCCCGCCGTCATCTCCTCAAGATATCCGTTCAGTTCCCCCAGGTATTTCTGCTGGTAATTGAAATAGTATTTGCTCTTCTTCCCACTGTAACGGATGTAGGCGAACATCAGGATATAGCAGGCGAACACGATCAGCGAAAGGCGCCAGTTGAGAATAAAAATCAGGGTGAGCGTCCCCACGATCTGGATGAAGCTCTGGATGACCATTGCAAAGCTGTTGTTTAAGGCATCCGAAACCGTGTCGACGTCGTTGGTAAACCGGCTCATAATATCGCCGTGGGTCCTTGTGTCAAAATATTTCAGCGGCAGCTTCTGGATATGCCGGAATAAATCCTCCCTGATCTCGGCCGTAATCTTCTGGGCCGCCCTTACCATGAGCTGCGTATAGCCGAACGACGATAAAACACCGGCCAGATAGACGACGCCCATAAACAGGACCGCATAAAAGAGGCCCTTCATGTTACCCGGCACAATATAGTTATTGACGATTGGTTTCAGCATATAGGTACCGAACAGGCCCGAAAGGGCGCTGATTGTCGTGAGTATGGCGACGAGCAGGAAGAGGAACTTGTGGTTTCCCATATACCCCAGGAGCTTCTTTATCGTTCCCTTCAGGTTCTCGGGCCGTTTTGCGCTAAGCTGTCTTGCCATTTTCATCCGCTCCTTTCTGCTGGGAATTGTAAAGCTCCTGATAAATCGGATCCGACGCCAGAAGACTCTCATGGGTTCCCGTGGCATGGACTTTTCCGTCCTCCAGGATGATAATCTGGTCGGCATCCATGACCGAAGTGATTCTCTGCGCAATGATGAGCTTTGTCGTATCGGTCAGCTCACTGAGCTGTTTTCTTATCTTCGCGTCGGTGGCCGTATCCACGGCGCTGGTGGAATCATCGAAAATCAGTACTTTGGGCCTCTTTAGAAGCGTCCTGGCAATACAGAGCCTCTGCTTCTGTCCGCCCGACACATTAACGCCCCCCTGCCCCAGATCCGTATCATATCCGTCCGGGAAACGCCCGATAAACTCATCGACACAGGCGGCACGGCAGGCCCATTCTATCTCTTTCTCATCCGCATCCCGATTTCCCCACAGCAGGTTTTCACGTATCGTCCCGGAAAAGAGCACGTTTTTCTGGAGCACAATGCCGATGGCATCGCGCAGATGGATCAGGGAGTATTCGCGGACGTCTCTCCCGTCCACCTTCACGCTGCCCTCCGTGACATCATAGAGACGCGGTATCAGCGAGACAAGGGTGCTCTTCGCTGAACCCGTTCCTCCGATTATGCCCACCGTCTGTCCTTCTTCTATATGAATATTAATGTCCGTCAGAACTCTGCGTTTCGCTTCCTTCTTATATTTAAAGGAAACGTGTTCAAAATCGATTGTGCCATGTTCGATCCGCGCCTCCTTCTCACTGCCGTCCATCAGATCCAGGGGCTCGTCGAATACTTCCCCGATTCGTCTTGCACTGGCCAGGGAGCGGGTCAGCATCAGGAATACGTTGGATATCATCATCAGGGAATTCATGATCTGCATGACATAGCTAAGAAATCCCGTCAGTTCGCCGACCTGCATTCCTCCCACCTGGATCATCTGCCCGCCGAACCACAGAATCAGGATAATGGCCGCATACATTGTGAGCAGAAACGAGGGCATGTTGAGAACGGCGAAATGAAAGGTCCTCTCGCTGTTTCTCTTCAGATTATCATTCACCCCGGCAAATTTTTCTTCCTCGTATTCCCCTCTGACAAAGGCCTTCACTACGCGGATTGCCGTCAGGTTCTCCTGGACGACCGCGTTCACATGGTCGACTGCCTTCTGCAGTCTGCCGTACATCGGGGCAACCTTTAAGATGATTCCAATCAGAATAGCCGCCAGCACGGGCATGCATACCGCAAACACCAGAGCCAGCCGCGCGTTCAGATAACAGGCCATCAGAAGGCCCAGCACCATCATGACCGGTCCGCGGATCATCGGTCTCATTCCACCCACGATTGCATTCTGCATTACAGTCACATCGGTGGTGAGCCGTGTAATCAGGGAAGAGGTTTCATAGTGATCCAGGTTTCCGAAGGAGTATTCCTGCAGCTTCTCATACTCCGCCTCCCGCAGTCCCGCGCCGAATCCCCCCGCGGCCCTGGCCGAATAGCGGGCATACAAAAGGCCGGTGCACAGAGAAATGAGCGAACATACCACCATCAGTCCCCCTTTGGAGTATATGTAGTTCAAATCCCTCCCGGCTACGCCCACGTCCAGAATCCCCGCCATAATCATTGGGATAATCAGTTCAAAGCTGGTCTCTATCACAACGAAAAAGATGGCCAGAAGAAAATCCGGCCGGCATGGCTTTGCAAATTGTAAAATACGTTTGATATCTTTCATTATTAATGCCTCCGCTGAGTTGTTGTCGCGCATTCATTTAGCCGTCTTATAGTTAGAATACTAACTATTGTCTAAAATTATTTTATGACGGCTCTGCCAAAATGTCAACCTGTCAAATGAAGAGGATGCCCAAAAGTCTGTTTCCACCGGAAACCTTCTTTCAGAACATCCTCTTTATCCCTCATCTTTATATTGTTTCGGAGACACTCCCGTCATATTCTTAAAAACGGTGCAGAAATAACTGACACTGCTGAATCCCGTCTGCATGGCAACCTCATTTAACGCCATTTTCTGTGACAGCAGCTCCTTGGCCCTCTCAATCCGGTAAATCGATATATACCGGTTAAACGCCACCTGATACAGCCGTTTGAACAGGCGTCCGAAGTGGTATGGGCTGTAGTGGAAAATCTGTGCGGCTTTCTCAAGGTTAAACTGGCTGTCGGAGTAATTCTGTTCAATTGCCTCGTCAATGTAGCGCACCAGCAGTTTATCCCCGTTCTGCATATCTGTGCCGACACAGCTCATCACGCTTTTACAGTACTGCCAAAGGAGATTTTTGATCTCTTCTATGAATCTGCAGTTTGTGATATTCCTGGCAGATTTAAAATAGATATTTTCCAGCTCCCCTTCTTCCGAGGCCATCTCCACAAAACGGCTCTTGATCAGCCCCAGCATCTCTATAAATACAAATCTCACATCCACCGGATCCATCAAAACGGTCTGCATATAGCCGACGCTTTCATCCGCCAGGCGCCCTATCTCCTCTTCATTGCCTTCCAGCATTGCGGTGATCACTTTTCCGGAACAGGTGCGTATCACATCGGGTTCGTAGAGCACCCTCGGCATTTTTAATTCTCTGAAGTAGGCGTACTGGTTTTTCTTTCCCCTGAAGCCGTCGAGAAGCGCGCTCTTGCACTCCGCATAGGCCTGCGGAAAGTGATCAAGGCCGCTGCAGTAGGAGCTGATGCCGATGGTAATGTCTTCCCCATCCTCCTCATTCACCTGGGCTATGATCGTTTCTGCCAGTTTTTTCAGTTTATCCGCATACTCCTTCTCCTCGCTGTAGCGTTTTTGGGGAGTACATAAAAATATACCGATAATTCCCCGTCCCAGATAGTCCGCAACAAGCCCTTCCACCTGATTGCGCAGAAGGCTCCTCTGAATCGACTGGATGATATGGAACATCCTCGGAAAATGGTTAAAATCGGGATAGACCCAGAAAACGTCCTTGTGATCGGTCTGTACGAGCATCATGCGGTTCGGAACTTTGGACAGGCCGATAACCCCCAGAATGTTCTGGAGGTTATCGGAATTTAAGTTTCCATAGATTATGCTGTATGCAAATTCCTGGCAATATAAATCGTAATTGCCGTTTTTCGTATTTCCACAGAATTTGCGGAAGAAATGGGGAATATCACTGACATTCGTAAGCTCATTCTTTTCATCTGATTTCGCCAATTGTGCCACCTCGTTCAAATCCTGCAGCCCGCATATTATATTAATTTGCGGGCTTTTACAGCACCCAGGATATTATATCACACTTTTTCTGCCTTTTAAATATGAATCTCCGTCTTCTTATTTCCTCTCCAGGCATAAAGGCCCAGCGCCAGTCCGATGACTCCGTACACCATAAAGGTTCTGAAATATTCACCGAGCAGCGGCTGGCCGAATACGGCCTGGCCTACCTCGGGCGACATGATGAACATCGCGTTAAACAGCAGTGTTCCAATCATCGCCTGTTTTATCGTGGCCTTTGAGATGGATGCCCCGCCCACTAAGAGCGCTGCAACCGAGAACATGCCAATCTGTGTATGGGCGCCGTAACTGTTTAAGGTACCCGTGTTCTGCAGGAAAATAATCTGTCCCCAGGCGGCCAGGACGGTGGATAAAATGACTGCAATCATCCTCGTTCTGTCCACATTGATTCCGGAAGCTTCCGCAATATGCTGGTTTTGTCCCACACTTCTGAAGTCCTGCCCCAGCTTCGTCTTCATGATGGCCTGCGTAAATACGCACAGAGCCACGATAAACAGCCCGGTTGCCATCGGAACCTTGATAAGAATCAGTCCGGAGCGTGTTGTGATTGCCCATGCGCTGAAAGCGATGGCCGCAACGCATGCCAGTGCATTTCCGATAAAGGCATTTCTGTCTTTCTTCTTTAAATAGCGGAAAACAAGATATGCAAGGATTAGAACCGCACTGATGAGTATTACCCACATTAACGGCACTTTCCACACATTATCCAGCGCGTATTTAAGTCCGCCCTCTTCCACCGGCACCAAATCCACCGTTGTCCTGATTCCCGTTCCGGTCGGTCTGATTAACGGGTTTGTGGCCGATACATGGATGATATAACCAATGACAAACAGGAAGAGAAACTGATATAAACCGTTTGCAAAGTATCCGACGATCAGGCCGGAAATCATTTCCTGTCCTTTTGTATTATTGTACAGTTTACCTGTGAAAAATCCGAACAGAACCGCCAGAGGCGTTGCTACCAGAAGGCAGAGGAAGAAACCGCCCAGCCCTCCTATGTAAAAATACCTGACTGCGACAATGGCAATCTGGCCCGCCATCGCTCCGATAACAATACCGAAGTTGAGGCCCAGGCCTGCCAGTACCGGAATAATCAGAGACAGCACGAGGAATGCGTTTCTGAAAAACCGGGAGCTCAGTTCCGAAATCAGGAACGTGAATCCTTCACCGTTTGAGAGCATCAGGCCGACGATTGTGAACGCCAGGAAAATAACCATGACAATGTTGTCCATCAGCCAGTTCTTCCAGTTAATTTTCTGTTTCATGAACGGGCGCCTCCTTTCACCTGGCATAAAGCGTATAAAATAATGCCGTTCTGAATTACCATACGAATCATTTCAGACAAATCGGTTCCCGCGAACACCACGTTGGCCACGGGGAGGGCTGATGCCAGCAGTCCCTGGAATAACAGTGTACCGATAAATACATGGGATACCTTTGCCGCATTGGGAGTTGCGCCTCCAATCAGGATTCCTGCTACCGCGGGGAATGCCATCATTAACGGAGCCGTATATAACTGGACAAAACCATAACTCTGCGCATAGATAATGATTCCCACCGCGCCCAGGACCGTTGACAGGATATTTCCGATAATCCTGTTTTTGTTGATATCCATGCCCGAGGCCACGGCAAATTTGTTGCTTTTTCCACATGCAACCACCGCCATGCCCGATTTGCTCTTAAAGAACAGCCAGATCAGGAAGCAGAAGAAGCCAAGCACGAGAAGAAGTCCGGTCGGAACGGTAAAGTTTCCGATTGTGATTCTGAGGAAATCGTTAAAAAGGCCGTCGGCTCCTATGTTTTCAAGCTGAATGGTTTCCCTGAGTCCGTCTCCCAAAAACCATTTCATGTTGGGGCTCTGGAACGGGAGCATCAGCCATACGAGACACATTACCGCTACTGCGGCAAAACCCGTATAGGTTGCGATCGCCATCTCGGAACCCTTGATGCTGTTTAAAAGTTTTCCGTATAATATGCCTACGACGACGGCAATCAAGGTAGCGATAATCATGGCAACAAGCAGAAATCCAAGGCCCGTCAGGCCGATTTCAATCGAAATGACCATGCCCAAAAGTCCGCAGCAGATTCCCAGGGGCAGGGCGAAATTGGGTCCCATACCCGCCTGGATGGACGGCACCATCGCAAGAACCAGGACGCCGTTCATGCCGATTCGCTTTATGATATCGGAAAGCGTCATCGGAAGTGAAATATCGAGAAAGCAGCTCATTACAAGCGTAATCAGGAAAAATGTCCCGATAATCAGCCTGGGGGTACCGACTTTACTGACCACTTCGTTCACAAGACTTTTTTGTCTATTTTCGTTTTCAGATAATTTCTTTGTCATTCACTCAGCACCTCTTCCTGTATTTTTTTGCTTCCCGACATCATCAGGCCGAATTCCGCCTCCGGCGCGAGCGGTGAAAGAATTCCGTTCACCTTTCCGTCACAGATGATTGCAATCTCGTCACAGACGCTCCGCAGTTCCGCCAGTTCGGAGGAAGTGATAATGATCGTCATGCCGAATTCCTTGTTAAGCTGCACCAGTAAATCCAGAATCAGCTTTTTGGCGCCGATGTCGATTCCTCTGGTCGGTTCCGAGACGAGCAGCAGCTTCGGGTTCAGCGTCAGCGCCCTTGCCACACAGACTTTCTGCTGGTTGCCGCCGCTTAACTCGCCCGCATCTTCCTGGGAGGAGGTGCAGCGGATATCCAGATCCTGGATCATTTTCTCCGCATGCTTGCGGATGGCGGAGGGATCCTTGAAGCTGAAGGGACCCACTTTTCTTAAAAACTGGTTTGTAATCTCAATTGCCGTTATTACGATGTTCATCTCTATGGATTCATCCAGGAGCAGGCCAATCCCCTTTCTGTCCTCGCTCACAAAGCCGAGTCCTTCCTGAATCGACAGGCGGGGATTGTTCAGTTCCAGTTTCCGTCCTTCAAAAAGCACTTCCCCCCTGGATGGATAAATTCCCATTAATCCGTTTGCAATGCCGAGTTTTCCCTGTCCGGCCAGTCCGCCGATGCCGAGAATTTCTCCCTTTCGGACCTGCAAATCGACGCCTTTGACACGCTCTCCCGGCATTCCTACTTCAAAATTTTTTATTGAGAGTATGACTTCATCCGAGATGCTGCGTTTTTCATCACCCACGCGGCTTATCTCGACCTTACGGCCTATCATAAGCTCTGCGATTTCTTTTGCATTTGTATCCTTGATATCTTTGGTGGCCACCCACTCGCCGTCCCGGAGGACCGTGACACGGTCGGCGAGACTCACGATCTCATCCAGCCTGTGGCTGATAAATATAATTCCGATTCCAAGCTTCGACAATTTGCGCACCGCATCCATCATGTTCTCCGCTTCTTTTTCGGTCAGAACAGCGGTCGGCTCGTCAAACACCAGGAGCTTGACTCCCTTTTTATCAATTTCTCTGGCAATCTCAATAAACTGCATGTATCCAACGGGAAGACCTTCCACAAGCACCTCTTCATCGAGTGACATTTCCAGCGTGTCCAGCGCTCTTCTGGCGTCCTGGTTCATCGTCTTCATGTCAAGCGTCTCCAGCCTCTGGCCGAATACGCCGCTGAATGCGTTCTTTTTCGTAATTTCCCTGTTGATTTTAATATTCTCGGTGATTGTAAATCCGGGAAGCAGCATAAACTCCTGATGCACCATACCGATGCCGTAATCCATCGCCTCATGAGGAGATTTGATGACCGCCTCTTTTCCGTCGATTATCACTTTCCCCCCGAATCCTCCCGTAGAGTGTATCACCGGCATTCCGAACAAAATGTTCATCAGGGTTGATTTACCTGCGCCATTCTCTCCTATCAGCGCATGAATCTCACCCTTTTTAACTTCCAGGCTAACATCTTTCAAAACCTGGTTCCCATAAAAATCTTTTGAAATGTTTTTCATTTCGAGAAAGCATTCACTCACAAGTCTCCCTCCCGCCTGCATAATAATATCAGCAACGAAAAGCACGCTTCGCGAACTTTTCATTGTCACTCAATAAAAGAGGGGCACGGCGGCCTCCCGCTGTGCCCCCAGGTTCCAATCAGAAATGGCAAATCATATTAATACTCCAGGAATGGCATGGTAATAAGCTGGATCTTGTCGTAAGTTTCTCCGTTTTCCGTATAGGGAGCCAGTGTAATCTCTACGCCCGCATACTCTTCCATACATTTCTTAAGAGCCGCAACGTCGCTTCTCTCTGTTATTTCGCCGTCGATCCATTTAATTGCATAATTGGTGCAGGCGGCTGTGGCCATCATGGAGTTTGGTACCGGCCATGTTGCAAAACGTCCTGCGCAGCCGGCCTCTTTCAGTTTCTCTTTTGTCTGTTCGATAATATAGCTTACGTCACCCTTCTGGTCGTCGGATAATTCCAGGCCGAGTGCGGTCGGATAACCGTGCAGAGGAGACGGACAGCACTGAAGTGACATGATTGCGTGTTTTTCCATAACTGTTTTGATGATCGGCACCTGCATTCCGCACTGTGCGCCCCAGATACATGTATTCTCGCCGTATTTTTCAATCTGCTTCGGGATATCTTCAAACATAAACTGCTGCATGCCGGACACGCCCGCATCACCGGCAGGATCCGGAGCCGTAAGCTCTACGAATGTCATGCCCAGTTTTTCGCTTGTTGCTTTCATGTCGTCTCTCTTGCGGATCATAATCGGGTCGGAGAGGAATCGTGGGAATGAATAGTATAAAAATGTGTCGGCGCCCATTTTCTGAGCTTCTTCCACCGTCAGGTGCCCTAATTCCAGTTCGTTCGGCATCATTCCGAAATCCACTCGCTTCGCCACGTCGGGAGGATTCTCACCCATTCCTGCAACCAGGAGGAGGATTTCATCGCCGCGGAGCTCTTTCAGTTTGTCAATCGCCGCGTTGGTTCCAGGGAATCCCGGGATAAATACAATGGCTTTTACATCCGGGTCGGAAGCGACTTTGGTAACTACGCTTATCATCTGCTCCTGCTCGGTGCTGTAGTTCTCAGGCCAGGTCACATGCGTTACACGGCCGGGGAATTTCTCAACCATCTGATCGGCAATGCGGTACTCTTCCTCGTTTGAGGATACGGTAGATGAGATAATAACCACTTTTCCTTTACCGGAATCGGCAGCAGCGGATTCACCCGCGCCCGAACCGGAAGTGCCCTTTGCTCCGCAGCCGGCCAGCCCCATACTCAAAGAAAGTGCCAACAAAACCGCCATCATTTTTTTCATACATTCTACCTCCTGATTTTCAATTTTTCTTTGAAACGCCAATCTCTACTTTTCTTCAATGAGTTATCTGAATATAATATTTTTTTATGTAATTATTTTCAAAACTCATACCATTATAATACACAGGATGTTTTCTAAAGTCATTCAAAAAAGTGGACAGTTAATTTTAATATTAGAATAACAATTTCTTAAATGGTATAGTGTACTAAAAAGGATCCAGGCGGAGGGATTCTCCGCATCCGGCTGGCCTCCCAAACACCGTAATTCCCTTACACCGCCTGGTTTTCCTGCCCGTAGAGCTTTTATCCCGCCGGGTATTTTTTTAGCGTTCCGGTAAAATAAAAATGCCGTCCGCCAGATAAACGGACAGCATTTTTATTATAATTTTTGACAGAAGCGCGCAGTTTTTCTAGAAAAACCGCCCAAACTGATGGGTTAAAGGCGGATATGACAGGTTTTTGCCCGCATAGTATCCGTCTTTCACGGCCTCCAGCACTTTTCCCGCCTTCTTGCAGTCTCCTACCTCAATAAACTGGGACACACAGTTTCTGAATTCTTCACTGGCCGATTTTCTGGCTTTCATGCCGGCAGACAGCAGCACCAGCTCCGCGGTGTAGGAGCACTCTTTTCCGTCTTTTTCCACGTAAACAGCGCCGTTTTCATCCACACGCGTGCACTTCGCCTCCGTCGCCGTATGAAGATTCGGATATTTTGCAAATTCCAGTAAAAGCCCGTTGCGGTGCGGTACGGGTGCATCCTTGGCCATTTCGTCACGCATCTCGATGATCGTCACGTCCACGCCGGCCATCGCCATGGCAAGCCCTTCCTCACATCCGGCCAGTCCTCCTCCGATCACAACCGCCTTCTGTCCGGGAAGAAGTTCCTTCTTTCTGTCATGAAGCTCCGTTACCGTGACAACCTTTTCGTGATCGATGCCGGGGATCGGCGGAATTAACGGCTCTGCGCCGACGGCCGAAATAATTACGTCGGCTCCCGACTCTGCGGCATACTCGGGCGTTACCTCCGTATTGCAGCATATTTTTACATTCTTCCGCTCCGTCATCCGGATCAGGTACTGCATGAAATCATACAAATCTTTTTTAAACGGAATATCCTCCGATGCCGTGATCAGCATACCGCCGAGCCTTGAAGACTTTTCGCACAGCGTTACGTCATGGCCCGCTTCCGCCGCCGTGATCGCGGCCTGCATTCCTCCCGGGCCGCCTCCGATTACAAGGACCTTTTTCGGTACAGGAGCCGGGCGGTAGGCAAACTCATAGAGTTCTTTCCCAAACGTAGGGTTGACCGAGCATCTTACATTGCCGTTTGCAATCCCGGTATAGGATGGGAAGTCCAGGCTCATACAATGATTGCAGCGGATACATGGACGGACTTCGTCCTCTTTCCCCTCCTGTATTTTTCTCGGGAAAAACGGGTCGGCTAAAAACTGTCTGGCCACGGCAATAACGTCCGCCTGGCCCGATGCCAGAAACTCTTCCATCATCTCGGGGGAATTAAATCCTCCCACCGTTGCCACCGGCGTTTTCACATGTTTTTTGATTTCCGCCGCCAGAAAGGCATTGCAGCCCCTCGGCAAAAAGGAGCACGGGAACATTCTCGCATCTGCATTCGGATCGTGGAACGTCATGGCCGATACATGGATTAAATCCACCTTCCCGTCTATCATCTTTGCGAACTCGATTCCTTCCTCCTGGGTGAAACCGCCCTCGATAAATTCCGAGCCGGACATCCTGTATTCGATCGGGAAATCTTTTCCCACGGCCTGTCTGATACGGTCGATGACCATAAGCGGGAACCTGGCGCGGTTTTCAAGGGAGCCGCCGTAACGATCCGTCCTGTGGTTATAAAGCCCGGATAAAAATTCACTGAATATCCAGCCATGCCCTCCATGGAGCATGACCATGTCAAAACCGGCGCATTTTGCCACATAGGCGCCGTGGGCAAAGGCATCCGCAATGCTGTTCATCATATCCTCGTCGAGCGGAAGCACATCGGTTCCCCGCTCGCCCTTCTGGGCGCTCGGTCCGTACACCAGGCCGCCCTTTGTAAGCGCCGGATTGGCATGCATTCCGCAGTGGGCGATCTCAATGCTTGCCAGCGCATTGTGCTGATGGATGCGGTCCACAAAATCAAGATGGGTCGGCATGAATTTTTCCTGATCCAGGTTGGCGGAACCAAAGTGGGCGCCACCCGTCTCTATATGTACGACGGTTTCTCCGTGGGTCACAATCGCCGCTCCTCCTATGGCTCTCGCTTCATAAGTCGCCAGCACGGCATCCGTCAGATATCCCGTGGGGCTGCTGTCCCCGTTCATCGGTGAAGCCTCAATGCGGTTTTTCAGAGTGATGCCGCCAATCTTCAGCGGGCTGAATAAATGGGGGTATTTCTGCATATGCGTTACCTCGCTTTCCAATACTTTTATCGCTTAATTGCTGCTTTATAAGCTGTATCATACACAAAAAAACGGGGTAAGTCATTTCAAATAATTTGCCGCTTATTCAAATATCACACGCTCCTGCCCTGAAATGTATAGTTCATTTTAGGGTCTTTTTTCCAGCATGATCTCCCCGGCCATCAGGATGATTTCCTCTTTTGTCATATGCATTCCCGCCAGTTCCTCAACCAGCTCCTCCGCATTTTTGTAAAAGGATTCCCCTTCCCCCTTCTCTCTCACATATGTCCCGCTCCCTCTCGCCTGTTCCAGAAGGCCCATCTGTTTTAAATGGGATATGGCCGCTTTCAGCGTTCCGCGCGCAACGTCATAGCGTCTGCACAGCTCCCTTTCACTCGGCAGTTTCTGGCCCGGTTTTAAAATGCCGTTCTCAATCTCCTGCCTGATCTCGTTGACAATCACTTTGTAAATCGGTGTGTTTTCTTTCATTTACTCCTCCTGCAGATACTGCTCCAACGCTTTGTATGAGTCCGGAAGTATCGTGTAATAAAATTCCAGGACGTTCGGGTAGTCCTCCCGGATTTCCTTCACCAACTGCTCTTCGCAGTGCGCCGGCACGACCCAGCAGACAGCCTCCGGGGCAACTACATGGCGTTTCTTCTTCCATTCATCCCTGTGACAGAGAAAGTATGTATTGTGTTTGCAGAGAGAAGCCAGCGAGTGGCTGATGTGTTTGATAAAGTCCTGGCTATCGTAGATAATCCCTATCATCCGCGTGTCGCTCAGCCCGGACAGCGCCTCGGCCACCTCGCCGGCCACCGTAATTTTAAGCGCCACCAGTATTTTATTGTTGGCCTTCGCCAGATTCTGCAGTTCATGATAGTGTGCCTTCGTCGTAATCCAGAGCGGTTCCTCCGGGACCACTTCCCCGAATGCCTCAAGGACCTCATAAACATTATAGTAAGCGGGAAGGAATTTGTACCGCTCCCGGATGTTCCAGCACATATCCGCCGCAATCTCGGGCGTGCAGTCGAACAGGGCGGCTCTCACCTCTTCTTTTTTCCTGAATTTCAGCCGGCAGGCCTCCTCAATGAGATGAAACGCCTCCTCGGCCGAAATCCCGGCCAGCAGGGCTTTCTCTTTATATTCCTGGATTTTCTGCCGCTCCGTCCCCCAATCCAGCACATAGGTGCCGCTTCCCCTGTTCCGTTTGACGCAGCCTTTGTTCTCCAGCTCCTCGTATGCCATCCTTATGGTCCCCTTGGAAAGTCCCGTCGTCTCATAAAGCGCGGCCTCGGAGGGAAGCTTGTCCCCCGGCTTCAGTTCCCCATTCACAATCGCCCGGGTAATCTGATCACTGAGTTGTTTATAGGCAGGCTCGTTATTATCAAGAAATTCGAATTTCATCCCATTCTCCTATCTTTTGTATTTGGGGAGAACACCTGCTGAACTCGGGTTTTCATATGGTTCATAAAAACTCCTCGCGGAACACATCCTCCCAACACTTATAAGCGAATTATACTATATTCGCAATAAAAAGAAAAGCAGGTGCAAATTTCAAATTTTTTGTATTAATAAACTATATCAATTTTTTTTCTTTCTTTAATTCTTAAAATAAACTGTCTACTTTTTTGAATGACTACTCCTGCTTTTTTGTGTATGATGCAAGTAGTTATATAGCAGACCATTGCCGGACCTGACAGCAACTGTAGAAAATCTGCAAAAACCATAGAAAGGATGCAACCATATGATGTACTCTCATTTATTTTCTCCAATTAAAATTGGCCCCCTCACGATCCGCAACAGAATTGAAACCGCCCCCATGGGTGTCTCGGATTTGACTCCGGAAGGCTATCTCACCCCGGCCAATATTGCGCTCTACGGAGAGCGGGCCAAAGGCGGAGCCGGCATCGTGACAATCGGAGAAAGCCTGGTGGACTCCGCCACAGGAAAGGCCCATGGGCGTATGATTCCGCTTGATACGGAAGAAATCCTTCCCTATCTGATCGACTGTACGGACGAGATAAAACGTCATGGCGCCGTTGCTTCCATTGAGCTGATACATGCAGGCAGGCGCTCCCATCCCAAATATACGGACGGCGTGGTATACGGCCCAAGCGCGGGTGACTGCATCTACGGCGGACCCGTCACCGAGATGGACGAGGCTATGATAGAACATATTGTTGAAAAATTCGGTGATGCGGCCGAGATGGCAAAGCTGGGCGGTGTCGACATGTGCATGGTGCACGGCGGCCATGGCTGGCTTCTGGGGCAGTTTCTTTCCCCTGTTAACAACCAGAGAACCGACCGTTTCGGCGGCAGCCTGGAAAACCGCGCCCGGATTTCATTTATGGTAATAGAAAATATCCGCAGAAAATGCGGTAAGGATTTTCCGATCGAATTCCGCCTGAGCGGAGACGAATTCATGCCCGGCGGTTTTAACGTGGATGAAGCGGTCGAACTGGCCAGGATGCTGGACGGTAAGGTGGATCTGCTCCACGTATCCGCAACCAGTTTTCACGACAAGGACGCCGCCCAGAGAATGTTCCCGAACACCTTCCTGCCAAGAGGGTGTAACGTCTATCTGGCCGAAGCGGTAAAAAAAGCCGTTACCATGACGCCGGTTGTCACCGTAGGCGCACTCGACGAACCGGGGGCAATGGAAGAGATTATCCGCTCCGGTAAAGCCGATATGGTCGCCATGGCTAGAGGGATTGTAGCGGATCCCTACTTTCCCATAAAGGCAAAGACAGGCCAGGAGGAAGACATCACCCCCTGCATCCGCTGTAATTACTGCTTAAGCGGAAGCTTTGTGCCCTATATCAAATATCCCACAAGGGTCAGCCGGTGCACGGTCAACCCGCTCTGCGGCCGGGAACTGGAAATGCGCCTTCCGAAGAAGGCGGATACCCGCAAGAAAATAGTGATTATCGGAGGAGGCCCGGCCGGAATGGAAGCTGCCGTTGTCGCCTCGGATCGCGGCCACGATGTCACGCTGATTGAAAAAAACGGAAAACTCGGCGGCGCCCTCAATTACGCCACCCGTCCCGCATTCAAAAAAGACATAGAAAAACTGGAGCAGGTTCTCATAAACAGGGTAAAAGCAAGGCCCATACGGCTGCTGCTTGACACGGCCGCCACACCGGCGCTTGTCTCTTCCTTATCCCCTGAAGCTGTAATTATTGCCGTCGGAGCAGAACCGGCCACACCGCCGATCCCGGGAATTGACAAACCATTCGTCCATTATGCCGCCCACCTGGAACCCGATACACCTCTTGCCGAGCCGGTCGTCATCATTGGCGGAGGTCTTGTCGGATGTGAGGAAGGCCTTCATTTGGCCAGAAAACACGGCTTTGACGTAACGGTTCTAGAAATGAAAGACGCGGCCGCGACGGACGCCCCCTTCCTCCACTGGAGAGCCCTGATGCTCGAACTGGAAAAGGAAGAAAAAGTTCATTTAAATACACAGATTCAATGCACCTCCATCGCCGATGACGGCGTATACGGTACGGACGGCGACGGAAACAAAGTGTTCTATCCGGCAAAGACGGTTCTCAACGCCGTGGGTATGGAACCACTCTCCGATTTGGCCGACGGTTTCCGGAACTGTGCAGATGAATGTTATGTAATTGGGGACTGCAAAAAACCGGCGAAACTGCTTGAAGCGATTCATTACGGATACTTTACCGCGATGACCCTGTAAGTCACCGCCCGGCGCCGGATGGATTCCGGCAGCAATAAAGCGGCATTGTCCGTACAGAACACAATGATAGATTGTTCTGTACGGATAATGCCGCTTCTTCCACTATTCCGCTTCTTCTACTATCCCACTTGTTTACCTTGCTTCTTTTCCGCTCATATTCTTATAAGCCCTGCTCAGAAAATTGGTGAACTGCGCCGTCTCCTCCGCCGTAAAACCGGTCAGCATCGATGCTTCGACCTCACGGCAGCGCTCCTCCCATTTATGCGAGGCCTCAAGGCCCTTTTCCGTGATATGGAGACTTCCTGCGCGGCGGTTGCCTTCCATCGTTTTCCTGACAATAAAACCGTTCTTTTCCAGCGTGTCCAGCACACGGCTTGTGGTTGCCGGTTCAATATCACAGTGCTCCGCCACATCCTTCTGCATACATCCTTCATGCTCGGCCAGATACAGCAGCACCTTCGGCTGCCCCGAAGCCAGGCCGATTTCCGCCATAAAGGGCCTTAAGCATTTGCGCTGGGCGTGAAAGGCGCGGTACAGCAGCATATAAAACGACATTTTCATCTTATTCTTCTCCTCACATTTCCGGTAATTGGGACATCCTGGGCTGTATCACTCTTATTGTTAGACAGCTAACTTATATTCCATCCTTATTTTATGCCCTGCCTTCGGAAAAGTCAATCAGAATTCTGTCTTCCAGCGACCGGTAAAACGAAGCCAGGTGTGCGCCGTCGACCAATCCGTGATGGCACAGGACCGATACGGGCATCAGGTATTTTCCGTTGTCCTCGAAGTATTTTCCCCATGTAATCCTGGGATTGCTGTCGGCGGGCATGGGAACCGGCTGGATCAGGGAAGTAAACGAAAACCACGGCAGTGTTGAAATAAAAAGGAGCTCGTCCGTATCTTCTTTCTCCTCCTCAATGCTGTTCTGCATCCTGGCCGTCTCCTGCGCCCGGACGGCATAAGGAAGATAATCCTCAAACGCCATGCTGCTGTCGAGTGTGCAGTAACAGTATGTCCCGTCCTCCTGGGCCACCGTGTGGGAAGTTTTGCAGTTGTCAAACTCGATAATCCGATTGTCACGAATCCGCTGCCGAAGTTCGGGGACACTGTTGGCCGCCCTCGCGATGCAGTAGCAGAATGTAAGAAAGAAGGGGAGTTTTTTCTGCTTTACCACCCCAACAAAATCGGTAACGTCGACATTGACCGTTGTCCCCATGTAAGGAAACCCAAGACCGTTAAAATACTCAAAATGGCTTTTCCTTTTATAGGAATCCATATCCAGATACGTGTAACTCATATCATATCCTCCTTTATTTTATCATTCCCGCCGGTAATTAAAAAACTGCCGCAAACGGAAGACTATAACCATGGGTCATAATCAACTATTTACGGCAGTTGGTAGAAACGCTCAACCATATTATGAGCTTATATAACTAATTGAATTATAAATGATTTTATAAATCTATGCAATAGCCCAAAATGAATTTTCAAACACGCTCTAGGGGTAATCTTTATAATAATCCAGAATATGATTCACAAATTCCCGGGCCGTTCTGCGGCGTTCCTCCAGTTCTTTCGGAACAATCAGAACGGTATTGCGGGTGATCGGCTCTTCCATCGGGACGGGAACCACCTGATAACGGCTATCGGCAATCCGGCTGGAGAGGATTGCAACCCCGAAGCCCTTTTCCACCATGCTGAGAAGCGTGTCTACCTGATCGCATTCAAAGGCAATGGCCAGCGGCAGGGTCTTGTGCCGGAAAGAATCCCGGATCATCATACTTAGGCTGTATGTTTTATCCAGCAGAATCAGTTTTTCGGAGGCAAGCTCCTCCCATGAGACTGTGCTCCTTCCCGCAAAACGGTGGTTTTTGCTGACAATCGCATGGTATTCGTCCTTAACAAGGGTGTAGAGATGGTAGGGTTCCAACTGGTAGGCGTCGATGTTGGAGGTTCCGGTTATGGGCGAAACGAGGTGCGCAATAAATGCCATATCGATTTTCTTTCCCATAATCTGATTCATAAGCTCCAGCGTATTTCCCTTTTTCATCTCAATGGAACAGCGGCTGTCCGCCGTCCGGCTTAGAAAGGAGGCAATGGGGATGGTGACGCCAACCCGTCCCATATGGTCGACGCTTCCAATTAAAAGATGGTCCGAGTTAGAAAAACGGCGGATCGAATCGGTCATTTCCTCATAATCCTGCAAAAGTTTCCCGGCATGGATTAGAAATTCGCTTCCCGCGGGAGTCAATGTTGCGGAGCGTTTACTCCGGTCAAAAAGCCGGACATTCAGTTCATCCTCTAACTTGCTGATGTGCTTGGATAAAGAGGACTGGGATATGGAAACCTCGTAGGCCGCATCAGAAAAACTTTTCAGTTCCACAACTGCAATAAAACATTGAAGCTGGAATATCTCCATCGCTATCACCTTTCATGAAAAATCAGGCTGTACAAATATCGTTTTTTATTATAGCACGATAAAAAAAGAATTTTCAACCATAAAATCTGAATTTTAAAATAATTCTTGTAGAAATTCTAAGAATTATAATTGTTTCCTTTTTGGAATCTTATGTTTCCGAATCGAAATTGATTTCCCATTTTTTATCTGTTTAAATGGAGGAAGAAACAGAAAAAGGAGGTACTAACTATTTATGCAAACCAGAGAACCATTTGATCTGATTGTGGCCGGGGGAGGAACTGCCGGAACACTAAGTGCACTGGCTGCCGCCAGGGAAGGGCTGAGGGTCGCCGTGGTCGAACGCGGTACATGTCTTGGCGGTACGGCGGTCAATTCCGGGCTGACGGAAATGAATGCGGCCGGTTTTCAGGGAAAGCCTCTGTACCGTGGGATCGAACGGGAAATCTTTGAAAACATGATCCAAAACGGATATGCGCAGTATCATGATGCGGTCCCCATGTCCTCCAATCAGAGTGTGAAAATCGACCGTCTGCGCTATAATCCGGAGATGCTGAAGCTGCTTTTGGAGGAATTGGCGGTAGAGGCAGGCGTTTCACTTTTTTACGGCTCCGAACTTATCTCGGCAAAGGAAAACGAAAATATCTGCAGGCTCAGGGTGAGGGGCGAATCCCAGTCCATAGACCTGACGGGCCGCTATCTGATTGACGCCACGGGAAATGCCTCACTCGTTCAGGCCCTGGGAAGTGAAACGGTCGGGGTCAGGGACGGTAACCGGATGATCGCCACCCTGATGTTCCGGGTTTCGAATATCGACATGGCCCGGCTGATGCCATTCCTGGGCAGCGGGCAAATGGGGGAAGTAATCCGGGAAGGACGGGAAACCGGAATTCTGAAGGGCGGCATACTGGCCGTCACCCCCGTTCCGGGTACCGGCGATGCCAGTATCAACGTCACCAGAGTCCGCTGTGACAGCGAGGATATCTGCGACAGCTCCCGCGGAATGGTGGAGGCCCGGACGCAGATTTTACCGGTGCTCCGTTTTATGCGCGGCCGTATTCCCGGTATGGAACAGATCTATCTGTCCGGTATTTCCACGGTGATGGGCGTGAGGGATGCGAGGCGCATCTGCGGCCGGTACAGGCTGACCATCGAGGATCTGGAATCCATGAAAGAATTCGATGATTCCGTTGCCTGCGGCTGTTATCCGATGGATATTCACGATCCGGCCACCGGTACCGTAATCTGGAAAATGCTTCCGGGCGTGTATCATATACCGCTTCGGAGCCTGCTGCCGAAGGGCCTCCACCGCACAATGGCGGCCGGGAAATGCCTGTGTGCCGATGACGGGGCCTTTGGGGCGGTCCGCGTCATGCCGATCATGATGAATGTGGGGGAATCCGCCGGCTATGCGGCAGCGCTCGCAAAGCGGAACGGATATAAACTGGATGAGATACCTGCGGATGAACTGCGGCAGTATCTCTCCCTGAAATACGAAGATTAAAAAATGGAGAAGATGACAAATGGAGAAGAAAAAGACAAAAACAGTGATGGCTCTGATTGCTTCGGCATTCATCCTTTTATTCCGGTTTATCCCGGCTCCGGCCGGTCTGACCGCGGACAGTATGCAGGTAATTGGTATTTTTATCGGAATCATGCTGATGTGGAACTTCGTGGGCACCGACTGGCCCAGTTTTCTCTGCATGGCGGTGCTGGCCGTATTCCAGATCATGAAACCCGCCGACATTTTTAAAAGCGGATTCGGCAACGCGACTATCGCATTCCTGCTGGTGTTTTTCATGATGAGCCATGTACTGTCTCAGGTAGGGTTTTCGCGGCGCATGGCCATCTGGTTTTTTACCAATAAGCTGGCCGGAAAGAGCCCGTGGATGTTTGTGATCATGTTCCTGTTCGGTGCGATGTTTATGGCGTCCTTTATGTCACAGACCGCGGCGCTCCTGATTTTCCTGCCAATCGCAGAGCAGATCTTCAAGGAACTCGATTACAGGAAGGGCGACCGTTTTCCGCAGATGCTCGTGCTCGGTCTGGGCATTGCCGTCGGGATCGGTTCGGCGAACACGCCTCTTGGACATGCAATCGTCCTGATTCCAATCCAGCTTCTTAAAGAGCAGACAGGTCTGGATGTAAATATCATGTCCTACAGCGCCTTTGGAATCGCCAGCGGCATCCTGATTTTCGCCGCACTGATTCTGATATACCGCCTGCTCTACCGGCCCGACCTAAGCAGACTTGCCGCCTACGATGCGGGGAAAATGCGCAGCGGGCTGAAACCCATGAGCAAGCAGGAAAAAATATCCTCCGGCTTATTTGCGGCAGTGATCATTATCTGGATCCTGCAGGGATTTCTGAAGGACATTGCGCCGGTGTTGGGCGGATATCTGGCCGGACTCGGCAATGCGGTGCCGGTTCTCATCGCCATTATTATCCTGTGCGTGATAGAGGTGGACGGCAAACCCATTATGGACTATAAGGACGCAGCAACCCACGGAGTGCCGTGGAGCGCCCTGATATTCAACTCGGCGGTTCTGGTGCTCAGCGGCGCGTTGGTGCTTGATAAGGTGGGAATCTCCGATTTCCTGATTCAGACGGTTACACCCCTTGTTTCGGGAATGAACCAGAGTGTGTTCATCCTTGCCATTGCATCACTCTGCGTTATCGCGACGAATTTTTCTTCCAACACGGTCTGTGCAACGGTATTTTATACCATTTCCGCACCGATTGCCATGGCAATGGGAAACATCAACATGGTTGCTCTGGCATCCGTCATCGCGGCAGCGGCCTCTTATGCGTTTGCAACACCGCCGTCCACGATGCCGATGGCCGTTGTCGCCGGAACCGGCTGGGTGGATGTCAAGGTCATGTTTAAATACGGAGGCCTGATTGCGGCAGTCAGCATTCTGGTTCTGGCATTTGTCGGATACCCTATCGCGGCGGCGCTGCTTTAAGAAAAAGGTAACACAGGGCCGTCCGGCGGGACTCGGCCGGAAAGAATCCCCGGGGAACTTCCGCTCCCCGGGGATTCTTATCCGTTTATGGTACCTGTCATCTATACTGATATACTATTTTTCCCCCGCACATCGTCATCAGAACCTTCACGTGTTCAATCTCATCCGCAGGAATCTCAAAAATATTCCGTTCCAGGACCTGCAGATCGGCGCATTTCCCTACTTCCAGAGAACCGCAGAAGTCTTCCGCATGGTTCTGCCAGGCCGGATAAATCGTGTACATCCTGACGGCCTCACGGATGTCAATGGCCATCTCCGGGTGGTAAACCTTCCCGTCCTTCGCCTTTCTGCTCACCAAAAAGTGCAGTCCCTTCATCCAGTTCATCGGAAGCGCCGGAGCATCGGATCCTTCCGCCACCAGCATTCCTCCGTCCAGAAGAACTTTGTAATCCGTCTCTCCGCCGAACTCATAACCTCCCACGGCCTGGGCCCCGCAGCCGATCCCATGTCTCACGCACTTTTTGATGTTCTCCCTGCTGGAACCGCTGGCATGAAGGATAAAGTGGCGCAGATCGCGTCCCGGCTCTTCCTCCTCCGCCTCCGAAAGGGCATCCACCGCTACGTCGATTCCACGTCCTCCGGTGAGGTGTGTGGCCGTCTGCCAGCCCCTGTGGTGAAGTTCTTTGAGTGTTTTGGCAAGCTCTTTTCCCTGTTCCTCCGGCGTTTCGCCCGGGAACATGCAGTATCCGTTCTGTTCGGGAGGCAGCTCTCTCTCCCATCCGTCGTCTCCGAACACCTTGACGGCATCCGCCCTCACCCACTCCTTGTCTCCGAATTCCGGCAGCCTCATTTCTCCGATTCCTTCAAATATGGTATCGTAGCTCTGGACACCGCCCTTTCCGGCCAGAATATTGACGAATACGCGGGCCGTCAGTTTTCCCGACCTTCTCAGCCTCTCATATCCGTGGATGGCCTCCTCGCCGTAGGTTCCGAAACACATGTCGTTTCCGCCTATGCCGACTATATCGTTATGGGAGGTAATGCCGTAGCTGTTCATCTGCCGCTGCATCCGCATCAGGCACTCGTCCATCTCATCTCCCACAAGATGATGGGCCGCGCGTCCTACCGCCGCCTGGGTTCCGAAATCGGTAAACAGCCCCGTTGGGCTGCCGTCCTCAAACCGGAACATGGCGCCTTCCTCTTTTTTAAACACAGTATCTTTCGTGATTCCGGCAAGCTCCAGGGCACGTCTGCTCACGAGCATCGTGTGGAGGCCGCCGTCATTTAAAATGACGGGATGCCCCATGGACCCCTCCTCGATATCCTTCCAGGTGGGAAGACGGTCTTCTTTGGCCCACTCCTCCACCTGCCATGTTTTAAATCCCCAGCCGATGATCCATGTATCTTCCGGCAGTTTTTCCGCCTTTTCCCGTATTCTTTCGTTAAATTCCTTTAAGTTGCATGCATCCTCCGGCTCCACCTTGACAAAGTCGGGTGACAGGCTCAGTCCGGCAAAAGCCGCATGGATATGGGCGTCAAAGGTTCCCGGAAGCACCAGTTTCCCCTCCAGATCGATGATTTTCGTCTCTTCCCCCTGGTATTTAAGGGCCTGGCTTGTATTTCCGCAGTAAAGAATTCTACCGCCGTCAACCACAAGAGCCTGTACAAACCGGAATGCAGGGTCGACTGTACAAATGACTCCATTGATAAAAATTGTATCTGCCTTGTGCATCTTTTTTCCGCCTTTCCTATAAACCGCGATTACACGGCGTGAAACATTATTTTTGAGGGCTGAAGCTCAGTCCGTCATCAATACGCCAGGATTCTGGCCGGGTTCTTCACCATGATCTGGTCGATGGCAAAGGGTGACACGCCCACGATATCGCGGAGCGTCGGAATGGCGTATCGCGTCAAACGGCCGTATCCCTCGCCGCCATAGTATCTGGCCATATGTTTCGCGCATGTATCCGTCGCAAGGACGAGCTGCTTTGCATATTCCTCCTGGATGAGCTGGTAGACGGCCGCCAGACGCATCCATCCCGGAAGGCTTGTGGAGCCTGTGGCCTCCCTGTCCGAGGTGTTGCAGATTTCGATGCAGATGTTGATTCCTGTATCCAGGACGCGGTGCAGATAGTCGAGGCTGATCCCCCAGCTCTTCTGGTTGGTAATCAGCGTCTTTAAACTGCCCTCTCCAAGAAACGCACCCATATGCGCAATCACGGTCCGCTCCATGTCCACGTTTTCTTCCTTCAGGATCTTTGCGATTTCCAGAGGACCTCCTCCCATCGTAAAGCAGGGATGAACCGTCAGCGGAAGCCCTGTTTCGTTGGCTGTCCTGGCCGCTGCACGCAGTAAGAGTTCTTCCCTTGGACGGAACCCGGACGAAATTCCCACCTTGATCATTCCCGGTTTGATGCCCGTATCCTCAATTCCATATTCGATCTCATGCTTCATAAAGTCCATGAAGTCTTCTATCTCCGCATTGTGACACCACTCCGGCCATGATTCGTAGATGTAAATTCCCGTCGTACCGACTACATTGACGCCCGTATTTTCCGCAATCTTTTTCACTTCCCTGATATCACTGCGGATTCCCGGGACGCTCATCTCCACCAGGGACCGGCCTCCGGCCTCCTTAAAGTCGGCCACTTCCTTTTCCATGACCGCCGGGTCATCCAAATCCTGGGTATCCCAGGTAAACATGTTGTTTCTGCGGATGATACCGATATTTTCCAGCGTATTCTTTTCGTTTTCCCCTACGGATTCCTTAAAGCCCGGATGTTCCTCCACAAACTGCTCCCGGAACACGCGCCCCTTCATCAGGATGTGCTCATGCATATCGGTAAAGCCGAGCTCTTCCGGCTTGATTTCCCCTGTAACCGTTACAACCTTTTTCATAGTTAAACACCTCTCCTTTAAAATCACTAATCTTACTCTGCCGTCTATTGCGAAGCGTGTTACTGCGCACAAAGTAAGCAGTAACTGTAATGTCCTTCCGAGACTTTGTGGCGCTTCATCTCCCCGCTCTTACACTCCTCCGTAGCAAACTGGCATCTTGGATGGAACGGACAGCCTGCGGGCATGTTGGATAAGTCGGGGACATTGCCCTCAATTACATTCAGATCCTCGTCGCCGGCCGCCAGGCTGGGAACACAGGCAATCAGCCCTCTTGTATACGGATGAGTCGGGTTTTTAAAAATCGCCCTCGTATCCGCCTCTTCCACAACCTTGCCTCCGTAGAAAACAGCGATCCGCTGTGCCAGCGTCGCCACGACGCCCAGGTCGTGTGTTACAATGATGATGCTCGTTCCGAACTGATCCCGGATATCCCTGAGAAGCCCCAGAATCTGGGCCTGTATCGTCACATCCAGGGCCGTTGTCGGCTCGTCGGCCAGTAAAAGCTTCGGTTTGCAGGCCAGCGCTATCGCTATCATCACCCTCTGGCACATGCCGCCGGAGAGCTGGTGGGGATAACTGTTCATCCGGATTTCCGGATCCGGGATTCCTACGACCTTTAAAAGGTTTACAGCCTCCTCATAAGCCTGTTTTTTATCCATTTTCTCATGTTCCAGAATCATTTCCATGATCTGCTTACCGATACGGATGACCGGATCCAGACAGTTCATCGGATCCTGGAAAATCATGGCGATCTCTTTTCCTCTTATCTTCCGGAATTCCTTGTCGTTCTTATATAAAATGTTTTCACCGTTAAATGTAATCTCACCGCTTATAATTGCGGGCGGCGCCTCCACAAGTCCCAGGATATTGGACAGCGTCACGCTCTTTCCGCAGCCCGATTCCCCTACGACGCCCAGGATTTCTCCCTTATCCACATACATGTTTACGCCGTTTACCGCGTGGATATTGCCAGCTTTCGACGGGAATTCCACTTTTAAATCCTTTATTTCAAGCAAATGCTCCATATCCGCTCTCCTTTTCGCTTCGTTACGCCGCCTCCGTCAATTACTTCTCAGTCTCGGATCCAGCACGTCCCTCAGGCCGTCTCCCAGAAGATTGAATGCAAGCGTCGTCAGCGTGATCATCAGACCGCCGAATATGGCGACCCAGGGGGCGTCGATAAACACATCCTTGCCCTCGTTGATAATCATTCCCCAGGACGGCGTCGGCGGCGCTATTCCAAGACCCAGAAATCCAAGGGAAGATTCCGCCATGATACAGCCGCCGATTGTCCCCGATAAGGTGATGAAAATCTGAGGCAGGGCATTGGGAATAATGTGTTTAAAAATCGTGTAGCCGCTCCCCGCGCCCATTGTTTTCGACGCCATGATGAAGGTACGCTCCCTGATGGACAGCGTCTCGCTCCGCGCAATACGGTAAAAGCCCGGAATAACCGGAATTCCGATTGCCAGGCACATCCTGGTCTCCGTCGAACCGAAGCAGATGGCGATAATCATCGAAAGCAGCATGGATGGGAATGCCATCATGATATCCATCATCCTGCCTACAAAGAAATCCATTTTTCCCCTGAAGTAACCGCAGATAAAACCAATGGTGCTTCCAATGGAGAGAGCCAGCATTACGGACAGAAATGAAACCTTTAAGGACACTCTTGCCCCGTATATCAGCCTCGTCCACACGTCCTTCCCGTAATCATCCGTTCCCATGATGTGAAGCATCGACGGAGCCAGAAGACGGTCGCCCAGGTGATTCGTCTTATAATCATAGGGTGTCAGCAAGGGGGCCGCCACTGCCAGAAACATCATTGCAAGTATGACAACTGCCCCGAACACGACCATTTTATTATGCAGCAGCCGTTTTATCATCTGCCTTCCCCTCCTTTTCCAAAGCCGGAGCTGTAGTCCAGCTTTAATGTAAGCTCTTTATACCGGTGACAAGCCACCTGGTGGCAAGCCGTCACACTCTCAAGCACGGGGGCCTCCCTCCCGCACCTCTCCTGTTTGTACGGGCATCTCTCATGGAAAATGCAGCCGGACGGCGGATTTAAGAGGCTCGGCACATCGCCGGTCAGCGCTCCCGTATTGACCTGATAATCCGGATCCGGAAGCGGCACCGCCGACAAAAGCGCATGGGTGTAGGGATGCTTTACGGCGGCAAACAGTTCGTTTTTCGGCGCCACTTCAACCAGATGGCCGAAATACATTACGCCGATTGTATCAGATATGTATTTAACAACGGAAAGGTTATGGGAAATAAAAAGATAGGTAAGTCCCAGTTCCTTCTGCAGATGCCTGAGCAGATTCAGAATCTGAGCCTGGACCGATACGTCCAGGGCGGACACCGCCTCGTCGCAGATGACAAATTCCGGATTAAGCGCCAGGCTTCTGGCGATATTCACCCTCTGCCTCTGGCCGCCGGACAGCTGATGGGGCATTCTCGTAAGAAGGTTCACCGGCAGTCCGACCAGGCTGCACATCTCTTCCACCTTTTCGCGTTTCTCCTGTTTGGTGCCGTACTGGTGGATATCTAACGGCTCCATAATAATCTCTTCAATGGTAAGATACGGATCCAGCGCCTCGTAAGGATCCTGGAAAATAACCTGCATTTCCCGGCGAACTTCGCGAAGCTGTCTGGCATTCATCTTATAGATCGGTTTCCCGTGGAAAAATACATCCCCGGCCGTCGCTTTGTACAGACTGAGAATCAGTCTTGCAAGAGTGCTTTTCCCGCAGCCAGATTCCCCCACCAGGCCGAAAGTCTCCCCTTTTCTTATGGAAAGTGATACTCCGTCAACAGCCTTGATAAACTCCTTGCTCTTCGCGGTGTTGGGAAACCATTTTTTTACGTCTCTCACTTCCAGAATTACTTCTTTTTCCACTTCTTTTTCTGTGTCTGTTTCTTTGTTATCTATTTCTTTGTTATCTATTTCTTTGTTATCTATTTCTCTGTTATCTTTCTCTCTGTTTTGCTCAGCCATAAGTCAACCTTCCAATTCCAGCTTGCGTTATTTTGCTTATTTTGCAGAATCCTGAACACGAATACGCGGATCGAACACGCCGTATAAGATATCCGTAACCAGAATTACAAGAATCATAAATACTGCCAGAAATACCGCCGTCCCCTGAATTACCGTGTAATCCCTGGCGTTAATGGCATCGACCAGAAGTTTTCCGATTCCCGGTCTTGCAAAAACCGTCTCCGTTACAACCGCGCCGCCCAGATATGCGGCAAAGGTTCCGCCTACCACCGTGATAATCGGTGTCAGTGCATTTCTCAGGGCGTGTTTTAAAATGATGGCGCTCTTTGCAATTCCCTTGGACTTACAGACCTTAATAAAGTCATTTCCCAGAATCTTGAGCATCGAGGTTCTCGTCGTCCTGGCAATGGATGCCGCCGAACCGAGGCCAACCGTGATGACCGGTCCGATAAGGCCCAGGAAATGCTCTTCCGGCGCCAGGTTCAGGCCGATTACCGGAATCAGCTTAAGCTGAACGCCGAATACGATGATGAGAATCAGGCCCAGGAAAAACGAGGGCATCGACATCAGGAGCGTATTCAGGCTGAGTATCGCCATATCAAATGCACTGCCGCGGTACAATGCCGCAAATATCCCCGACGTCACTCCCAGCACAATGGCTAACAGCACCCCGAATATCGTCAGTTCCAGCGTGTTTGGAAGACAGTCCAGTATCATGCCGAATACCGGCTGGTTATTCGCCATCGAATATCCCAAATCTCCCCGCAGCGTATCAAATACGGAATCTACCAGCTGTACTGCCATCGGACGGTTATATCCGTGCTCTTCCCTGTACTCCTCTATCTCTTGGACGGTGGCCGATTTGCCGAACTTCATCGCCACCGGATCACCCGGAATGGAACGGATAATCAGGAATACCACGATCATACTTCCAAGAATCGTGGGAATGGCAAATAACAGACGTTTTAATATGTAACGTTTCATGTTTCCCCTCCTTCAACCTGTGAAGCGTTATCATTCACGGTACGGCCGCTCCTCTTTCGAAAAACAGCCGTACCGTGAACAGCAGCTCTTTTACAGGTCCACTACTGCAGATCCATGTTCTTAAACTGGAACAGAAGTTCAGCGTTCAGTGAGAAGCCTTTTACTGTATCCTTAACCAGGATATCACCGCAGGATTCAGCGATCGGAATGGAAGGAATGCTCTCAACAAGAATCTTCTGTGCATCGCCGAAATACTTATCTTTCTCGGCTTTATCGATGGAATCAAAACCTTTGGCTACAAGCTCGTCAAATTCTTCATTTCTAAACTGGCACCAGTTACTTCCCGGAATCTTGGCGCTTGTGAAGGAAGTCAGCCACTGGTCACCGCGGTATCCGTCTCCGTTTACCAGGAACCACATGTCATGGCGTCCGTTTCTCACATCGTCGAGGAAGGTTGCAAACTCGGTAAGATTCAACTGCATGTCGATGCCGATGTCGGCCATATACTCCTGGATGACAAGCAGCGGTCCTTTGGAAAGGGTGTCGTTCGGTGAGGCAACCGATGTGGAGAAGCCGTCCGGATAGCCTGCTTCCGCCAGAAGCTGTTTGGCCTTCTCAGGGTTGTATTCATATGTATAACCGCTCTGCTCCGGTGTGCTGGCATAAATACAGTAGGACTGAACATAGCCTGTCGGCGGGAACAGCGTTCCTCTCCAGTAATCATTGAGCATTTCATCGTAATTGATTGCATATTTAAGGGCTTCCCTGACTTTCGGATTGTTGAACGGCTCCTTTTCCAGGTTCATACCGAGGTAATAACATCCGGCTCCCGCAACTTTCTTTACTTCGCAGCCTTCCGTATTCTCGAATTTAAGAATGCTGTTGGCATCGTTCAGGGTCATGATATCTACTTCGCCCGCATTGTAGAGGTTGATTCTGCTTGACTCATCGGCCAGCATCGTAATTTCCACTTTGTCTAAAAGGGCTTTTTCACCCCAGTAATCTTCAAAACGTTTAATCACATATGCCTCTGCCGGTTTGCCGGATTCGTATTCGAAAGGCCCTGTACCGACCGGTTTTGCACCAAATCCGGAAGGTTTCAGTTCTTCATATGCCTTTTTACAGATGATATTGCTGTACCATGATGCGAAATCCATCAGGATTTCATTGTCCGCCTCTTTTAAATGAAGTACAAACACGTAAGGGTCGGAGGTGTCCATGGATTCGATGTTGTCTACCTTGCACTTTGATTTTGTATCCGTGGCTCCTACGTCGGGATCACTCAAACGTTCCAGTGTGTATGCCACATCCTCGGATGTGAATTCACCGTATCCGGCATGGAACTGTACGCCCTTTCTCAGATTGAAGGTGTAAGTTTTCCTGTCGTCGGAAACCTCCCAGCTCTCTGCCAGGCTGGGAACCAGATTTCTGTCTTCATCAAAGGCCAGCAATGTCTCAAAAATAGAGATACCGGCTTTAACACTTCCTCCGTCGCCCCAGAGCGCCGGATCAAAAGTGGATTTTTCCCAGTGTGTCGCAACCTTCAGCACCTTTTCCCCATTTTCGGCTGAACTCTGCTCTGCAGCGGAACTGCCGCCTGTGGCCGCCTGCTTATTTCCTCCGCAGCCGGTTATTATCATCGATACGGAGAGCGCTAACGCTGCCGCCGTTGTCAGTAATCTTATTTTTTTCATATTCTGGCTCCTTTCAACCCTCGTTCACTTTTTAAGAAACAGAAGAATTTTACATCTCAATCTTTTTCATCTTTTTGCCGCCGGCTTCCATGTCATATGGCTGTTGTTCCCCGCTTCAGACGGACTTGCATGAAATCAGTATTCATTCACGCTAATCAGGAAAATCCGAATATAAAAAATAATCCAAATTATTTTCTCCTGTTTCCTTCTAACTACTTATATCCTTATTTTCCCGGAATTTTTGGATATTTTAGTGTAACTTTATTTCCATGCCTGAATATTAACACATTGTTACTTAATTGTCATTACAAAAACAGGAGGGTCCTCTTTAAAAAAAGCCTCGTTTTTTATGTGTGGTATATAACAGTTGGGGAAAAAACAGGGTTAGGGGCTTCCCCAACTGCCTGCGGAGAAGCCTCTAACCCTGTTTCTTATTTTGTGTCATCAAACTCACGACAACATATCCTATCGCGGAAGGAAGCAGCGGGAATACGCTGCCATAGGGAAGATCTGCTATCCCTAAGCCATCCAGGAGCACAAAACCAATCCCAAGTACCGCGCTTGCTATGGCTCCCCGGGAATTTCCTTTTTTCCAGAATACTCCGCCAACAAACGCCGGCAGACAGCCAGCACTGATAAAGGTATAACTGAGTGCCAGCAATTCAATTATATTATTCATAGACAAGGCCAGGACTACACTAAATATACATACAAGCGCATTGACAATAAACATCAGCTGTCTGCATTCCTTTTCGTCCGCATCCGGTTTTATCATTCCCCTGTATATATCATGTACTATATTTGTCGACACGCCTGCAAAAATGGAATTACAGGCCGACATCACCGCACAAATTATAGCTGCCAGAAGTATCGCTCCGGCCAGCGGAGGCAGTTTTTCCAGAATCAGCAGCATAAAAACCTCGTCTCCGTTTTTTCCCGGATAAAGGCATCTTCCATACATTCCGAGAAGAACCGGCACAAAAGCCACCGGCAGTAAAAGAATTCCTCCAAATAGATTGCCGTAAACTGCTGCGCTCTCACTCTTAGCCGAGGCGCACCGCTGAAACAATCCCTGACTGACGAATACCGCAGCAATGGTCGGCACCGTATTCATGACAAATGTTTCGCCGTCATACGGAAACATTGAGAAGCAGGATTCAGGCAGCCCAGACTGAAGAAATGATACCCCATTTCCAGAAACCATCAGGAAAAGAGCCGCCATCATGCCCACAAAGATGACCGAACTCTGTAGGAAAGAAGCCACAAGCGCTCCCCAATAGCCACTGACAGCCGCATAGCAAAATGAAGCGGCCGCAGTGATAATTACTCCCATATTTCCATTGAGACCTGCGGAATAGAAAACAGCTTTTCCGGCCAGAAGCTGTCCGGCAAACAGAGCTATGCAGCTTAAAGGCGTGACGGTACTATAAATCAGCCTGCTGGAATACCCACCGTAGCGTTCTTTGAAATAGTCGGACAGGGATACATATCCATGGCGGTAGATAAATTTTGTCACAATCATTCCGGCCGCAATAAATGAAAGACCGCACCCTAAACCGTACCATGCTCCCCCCAATCCATATAAAGCCCCATATTCGGCTCCTCCAATTACAAAACCGCTGCCGATTTGCATCCCGACCGCACTGCCTGTAAGCAGGAGAAGAGACGACTGTCCTCCGGCCGTTATGCTGTCCTTAAACGTTTTTACATATTTCCTTCCCCTCAGGCCTATAAAACCTGTCATTATCATATACACGAACAGGATTCCAACCATCATCCCCGATGTACTCATGCTTTCCCCTTTCCAGATGGCTGCCAGCATAAACGCAGCCTGCAAGAATGAGTTACGACATTAACCGCTCAGAGCACGGGGAACACTTTTAATTCCGCTGTTTCTGTCCACGGCACATCCTCCGGAGTCCCAAAGTTTTTAACCAGTTCTATGCGCAGATATCTTGCCTTGACCGGCCGCTCCAGAAAGTAGGTGTTCCACTTTTCTTTCATCTCCATGTGCACATCCAGAATTTTCTCCCAGCTTACAATGTCAATCTCTTCATCTTCCCGTCCAAAACGTGAGCATCGTTCATCATTGCTGATATAAAGACGGATATGTTCCGCCATCTCCTCCTCAATACTGATGGTGGAACCTACGTTATGGAAAATACGTACTGTTCCAATTGTCTGCTCCTCCCCGAAAAAGTCCAGAATCGCATTGGCAGGCCCCATTGTATTTGCTCCCCAGGTTCCTCCGTGCCTCTCCACGTCATCGTCAATCAGGTTACAAACCCAGTAATAAGGATTCTTCTCGGTTGTGCTGGCCCATTGGATCCTGGAATAAAGACTGCCGTCCCTCCTTACGCCTGATGGCAGAAAGCCTCTTTCAACATCTCCAATCAGGATTTTACCGTCCTCTACTTTACATGTGTAATATCCCGGAAGGAATCCATATAAGGTCTCTACCTGTATAATTCTGATATCACCCTCTGTATATTCCAGTTCCCCTGCATCGGTAATGACCGTATTGATACCTACCGCCCCAAGAAAATCAGCCGCCTCTTTTGTTAAAACAGGTCCTGCATATTCCCGTTCCGGGCAAACTGTAAGCTGTCTCGATTTCCTGCTCTTGATTATAAGAATCTCAAACGGCGGCAGATTTTTCAAATGTTCCAGGTTCCATGCCCGGATCTCTCCGTCTATTCTATAAAAATCCTCCGTATAGGCAATACGGCCTCCTGATACCGGTTCATAATTTCTTTTAAGCTCCACTGCTTTTTACCTCCTTTCATTTATTTTCTCAATCCTTTATGGCATCCAGAATCTCAAATGCCCGGCTGCTGCACACAATATCTGCCCCGGCCTCCAACAAATCCCTTACCTCTTTTTCAGTTTCGACAAGACCTTCCGCCTTAACCAGCAGATCCCGCTTCAAGGCACTTTTTATCTTCTTAACATCCCCGGCAACTGTTTTTCTGGGTATGACCAGGTCACCGGAGGTCGTCTTCAGTCCGTCGACACCACAGTCTTCACAAAACATCACGAGTTCTTCGAGTTCCTGTTCACCGAGCTGATATGTATTCAGGACTGCAAATAACGCGGTTCCCTCCATATGAATTAATTTAACCGTCTCTGTCAATTCCAAGGCCAATGTCTCTTTATCACCCGATTTAAATGCCGACAGGTTAACTCCCATATCAATTTCGGCAGCACCTGTTTTAGCGGAGAAAAAAGCATCCGCTATCTTCGTTTCAGGTACATCGATGCCGGATGGATAACCACTTACCGTGCAGACCTTCACCTTTTCTTTGGATGCATCAATCGCCGTCTTTACCATATTCTGGAAGACGCAGACACCATACAAATCATAACGGATTGCTCTTCTTACAAATTCACTTATCTGCTCTTTCGTATGTCCGATTGACAGGTCGGTCGCTATCATCTTTTTCGCTAACTCTGCTTTTTTCATGTGTCCCTCTCCTTATTCAAAGGTGTCTAAAATCTGAAACGGCGCACTTGTTGCAATCCTGTCACAACCGGCAAGAATCATCTCCTTTGCCTGCTGCCCGTTTCTGACACCTCCCGAAACCATGACCTTAATTGCATCACCGAAATGGGATTTGATATTCCGCACCTCCTCCGGAGTACTTCTGCATCCATGTCCCGTATTGGTTTTCAGAAACGGCACTTTTGATTCAATACACAGTTCAGCCGCCTTAAGCTGTTGGTCCGGTGTGAGCAGAGTCGCAAAATAAATAATTTTAATCAGTTTATCTTCTCCTGCCAGTTCAAGCACCGCCTTAATTTCATCCTTGACCGTTTCATACTCTCCGGCCATAAATGCACTAATGTTCATAGATACATCCAGTTCGTCCGCCCCAGCCTTAAATGCCTCCTGTGCCGCCTTCAGACGGATCGCATTGACCGCGCCGCCCATCGGATAATCCACGACGGAAACAACTTTTCTTCCCGCTTCATGGGCGATATCGGCAACATGCCTGATAAAATAAGCCGAGGCCAGTATTCCGGCAAATTCGTACTGCGCCGCCCGCTTTGTAAACGCGACTGCCTCTTCAATTGTAGGATTCGCCGCTGCCATGGACCCGTCCAGCATATGTTCTACATTTCTTTTCGTTATTTCCATTCTTTCCGTTCGCGCTCCTTTCCCGTTTTCCGGCGGGCAGAGTCTCTGTCTGCCCACCTTACTCCGGCTGTCTTTTTCCACTACAGCAGTTTTCTATAGTCTGCCTTCATTTTCTCCAGTTCCTCTTTCTCCGGGAAAAATTCAAAGATTGACTCCTGCGGACCTCTCTTCACTGCACAGGCGGCAATGCATCCTGCGTGGATCACTGCTTCCGTCAGCTCCATTCCGGAGGCAATCCCCGCAACAAAGGCCCCTGCGAAGGTATCTCCCGCACTGGTGGTATCCCGCACGATGACGGGAACACATGGAAACACCCTTTCTCTGTCCTTCTCCACCAGAACGGAACCCTTGCCTCCCATCGTGATAACTACAGCTTTATTTACTCCTTTTTCAAGAAGAATTCTTCCCGCCTGAACAGCCGTATCATAATCTACCACCTGGATACCGCTGAGTAAGGATGCCTCATGCTCATTCGGTTTCATATATGTAATAAACTGATACAGTTCCTCATCAAATTCCACGACTGGAGCCGGATCTACCATTGTCTCCACTCCAAGTGCATGGGCCTTCCTGATTGCATACTCAATCGCGTCAAAGTTATTTTCAAACTGGAAACCGGCCACAGCGCATTCCCGAATCATCGGTTCTGCGTTGTCAATATCCTGTGTTGTAATTTCCGCATTAGCTCCTGGTACCACAATAATGATGTTTTCACCTTTCTCATTCAGCATAACTCCGGCTGCGCCGGTCGCATGTTCCTTATCAATTTTTACATGCGTACAGTCGATACCGGCTCTCTCAAAATCATGGATACACATATGGCCGTATTCATCATCCCCTACTCTCATGATTCCACTTATTTCTGCGCCTGCCAATGCAGCCGCCAGCATCTGGCCATGTCCTTTTGCTCCCCCCGACATCTTAAACCGGTAGCCCATAACAGTTTCTCCCATGGAGGGCATTTCTTTTGCTGTAAACGAATAGCAGCAATGGTAACTTCCGAGTATAAACGCCTTATTATTTTTTGTCATATTATCCCTCCAAACTTTTCTGCTGGGTACAAAGACTTACCACCACATACACGATGAATGCCGGAAGAATCGGAAATACACTTGCATACGGCAGCGGCAGAAGTCCCACCATGTTTAAAATAACTACGATCATACCGACTACTGAGCTTGATACAGACCCCTTAGCCGTTCCCTTTTTCCACAGGAGGCCGCCCAAAAACGGAACGAGACAGGAGGAGGCGAGGAATGTATAGGTAGATGACAGAAGTCCCACGATACTCGTAAAGCTCAGCGATATCAGGAGTGCAAAACAGGCAACGATAATATTTAAAACCACATTCATCTTCTTAATCGCTTCTTCCGATACATTGGGATTGATAAAACCTTTATACAAATCGTGAAGCACTACTGCTGATACGCCTATAAACAGCGTGTCTATCGTTGACATAACCGCTGCCACTACCGCCGCCACAAGAACCGCGGCAAGGAGAGCCGGAAGGCTGCCCAAAACAACTGCAAAAAATGCGGATGTGTCTCGTACACCGAATTTAGCCGCTCCATACATTCCTATAAATACGGGCATCACAGCCAGAGGAATCATGACAACTGTAGAAAGCAGGTGAGCTGTTTTGGAGGTAAGTGCGCTCCTTGCCGAGCTGACACGCTGGAATACACATTGATCCGTAAATATGGCAAGACAGGTCGGAACAATCAGCATGATTAATGTAGCTTTATCAAAAGGCACGGCGGTAAAGAAGCTCTGTGGAAGGGCGCCTGTTTCCACCGCTTCCAGGATGATTCCTATTCCCCCCTGCATCATAACAAAAACGGTAGTACCGATTAAACCGATAAGTATGATTGCCGTCTGGACAACGGAAGTAGCGAAGGCTCCCCATAAACCTGCGATCTGCGAATACAGGAGCACTACGATTGTAATAACGACAGCCCCCACATTTCCGTCAAGGCCAAGAGCGATGAACAGAGCCTTGCCTGCCATAATCTGTGCAGCCATATTGCCAATAAACGAAAATGCCGTACTCAAACTGTATACAAGTGTGGTAACCCGGTCCCCATAACGTTCTCTCAGGAAATCCGAGAGCGAGATATACCCCTTTTTATAAAGAAAATCATTAATCGTAAATGATAAAACTACATATGAGAGGGCGCAGCCAATTCCATACCATATACCGCCGATTCCCATCTCGGCTCCAGATCCGGCTCCGCCCACCACGAATCCGTTTCCTATATGGCCGCCGATGGCTCCGCCCATAATCAGCAGAACGCCTGCATTGCGGCCGATATTCAGATAACTGTCATATGTTTTAGCATATTTTCTTCCCACAACACTGATTGCGATCATTAACAAAAAATAAACTCCCAAAACTGCCATCAATAACGTCAAATTCATATTCAAACTCCCTTCTCCTAAAGCGTATATGGACCCCATATATTTGTTCAGCGCCCTCACAGCTACCACATTTCAATGTGCACATTTTCCTACATACGTTACCTTCCCCCTTTTTTACAGCGCCATCTTATAAATTTCGTAAACATCTTTTTCTTCCAGATGGAAGGTACAGCCAATTTCCCATTTATCCCCGTTTTTGTCATAAGGAATTCTGGCCGCCAGCTTCTTCAGGGTCCCGCTTGATACTTCACCGGCAAATTCCTGAATTCTGCCCGGCAGGCCCAGGTCTCTGAAAAATCCTCTGACTTTGCGGATTCCTTCCCTTGCCGTCCATTCCGGATTATCAAAGTCGTACTCGCAGTTAAAAGCTTCTACCGCAAATCTGGCAAACAGTTCTACATCTCTCCTGTACACATACTCCATCCAGCAGGGTGTAATCACAGCCAGTCCCGCTCCATGGGGTATATCCCATTCTGTCGACATCTCATGTTCAATCAGGTGGCAGGCCCAGTCCCCCACCAGCCCCAGGCGCATAATTCCATTTACCGCCAGGGGAGCCGTCATCATCAGGGCGCTTCTTGCCGCATAATTATCCGGATCCCTGACCGCGGCGGGCGCATTTTTCAGGACTGTTTTCATCCCTGCCGTCAGAAGCTGGCGGCTCAGGTAAATATCTTTCGTAGCAGAAAAGTAATTTTCACACAGATGCGAAAAGATGTCGGCCGCACCGGATGCCGTCTGAAACGGAGGAATACTCTGCGTCAGCTCCGGATTCAATATTGCAAAATCCGGTCTCATCAAATCAAAATCATCGGCCGATCTCTTGAGCTGCGTCTTGTCATTCGTAACCACCGAGGCTCTGCTGGATTCACTACCTGTGCCTGCAAAGGTGGAAACCACTCCCAGCACCAGCATTCTCTCAGGCACCGCCTTCTGACAGTAAAAATCCCAGACGTCTCCGTCGTATGCGCAGCCCATTGCAATGCCTTTGGCACTGTCGATAACACTTCCTCCTCCAACAGCCAGCACACAGTCAATCTTCTCTCGTTTTCCCAGCTCGATACCCTCATAGATTTTTGAAAGCCTCGGATTCGGCACCACTCCCCCGAGTTCGATAGTGGTAAGCCCGGCCCGCTCTATGTCTTTTTTCAAAAGCTCAATTAACGGCCGTACAAACGCCTCACCCGAATGGTGTATCAATACTCGGCTTCCTCCAAACTCCCTGAGCAGTTCTCCGCATCTTCTTTCCATCCCTTTCCCAAAAAAGAAATCCGGCATATTCCTAAGTTCAAAATTAATCATCTGTAACCTCCTTCTCCCGCTGCGTCCGACTCTATATCAGCCCTGTACACTGTCTGAGAATCCGGACAACATCCGCTTTACGAAGAGGATGTGTCCTGCCCGTCGTCTCATTTCCCCGGTAAAACACCTGTTCAGCCACTTTGTGAATGACCTCTTCCCCAAGTTCCTCCGGTGGAATTCCCAAAGCGCTGAGAGAAGACGGAAGTCCGAGCATATTATAGAGAAAATCCTCATAGGCCTGAATCCCAGCGAGGGCCGTCTTTTCAGGTTCATCCACATCAAGCGGAATCCTGAACATTTCCACGGCAAATTTGATGAATGATTTCATATGGTCTTTATAAACATATCTCATCCATACCGGCATCAATATAGCCAGGCCTGCGCCGTGGGGAATGTTCCACTCTCCGGACATCTCATGCTCGATATCATGGCAGCCCCAGTCTCCCCACCGGCCGACCTTCATGATTCCGTTGATTGCCAGAGGACTTAATACCATCAGCGCTCCTCTTGCTTCATAATTACAGGGATCCTGCATAACAATAGGGGCAAATTTTAAAACGGTCCTGATCCCGGCACAGGCCAGGTGATCGGACAAATCATTATCAGGATCAGCTGTAAAAAAGTTTTCCGTCAGGTGAGTCAGCATATCGGCAATCCCCACCGCTGTCTGAAATTTGGGAATTGTATAGGTGATTTCAGGATTCATAATTACAAACTTCGGCCGGATCAGTACAAAATCGTCAGGATCTTCAATTCCGTGTTTGATCTTGCCTTTGGTGATAACGCTCCCAAACGTCGCCTCACTGCCGGTTCCTGCAAATGTGGAGATGACACCGACCGGCAGGCTCTTTTTTTGTCTGTCTCTCCCTTCATAAATATCCCAGACATCGCCCTCATAGAGGGCTCCGATCCCTATCGCCTTTGCACTGTCGATTACGCTTCCGCCACCGATGGCAAGGATAAAATCCACGTTTTCTTTTCTGCATAATGTGATTCCTTCATAGACCAGTTCAATGTGCGGATTTGGGACAACACCTGCAAGCTCCACCCATGCAAGTCCCTCCTCATCCAGATATCCCTTCACACGCTCTATCAGTTCCAGTACAAAGTCCTCTCCGGAATGATGTATCAAAACCCTGGTTCCTCCAAAATCCCTTATCAGCTTTGCCGTTTTTGTCTCCTGATCTTTTCCGTATATCATGTCCGTATAGTTTCGAAGTACAAAATCAACCATAAAAACCTCCCCTCTCTGCAAAAGTCTCCCCAATATGCAGCTATTCGCAGCGCCCGTTTTCTTCATTAATATCCTTCGGCTGTCTCCCCCTGCAGCAGTTTCACCGCTGAACTTGTTCCGATCCTGTCACAACCCGCAAGAAGGAATCTCTCTAAGTCTTCTCTGCTTTTTACTCCTCCCGCCGCTTTGATTTTTACACAGCTCCCGATATTACGTTTGAACAGCAGAATATCTTCCATCTTTGCTCCATCACTCCCAAAACCGGTCGATGTCTTGATAAAATCGGCCTTGGCGTCTGTCACACAATGGCAGAGCCGTATTTTTTCTTCTTCCGTCAAATAGCAAGTCTCAATAATTACTTTCAGAATCCGGGGCCCTGCGGCTGCTTTCAGAGCTGCGATCTCCTGCGTAACCTTTTCAAACCTCCCTTCCTTTACATCCCCCAGGTTTACAACCATATCAATTTCGTTCGCACCGTTTCTAACTGCCTCCAAAGCTTCTTCCGTCTTAACATAAGTCGTATGATATCCCAGTGGAAAACCGATTACTGTGCAGATATTCAGTTCCGGATATGCTTTATGTACCCGCTCCACAAACGTCGGCGGAATGCAGACAGATGCCGTGCCGAACCGGATTGCATCTTCGCAAATCTCCTTGATTTGCTCCCATGTGGAGGTTGCCTGTAATAATGTGTGATCAATATGTTCCAAAATTTCTTTGTTGTTCATTGTTATCTCCTTGTTGAATGATTATATTTTTATTATTTCAGACCCAATTTTCTCCAGATACCCTTTCTGTATTTTCTCAAGCTGCTCCCTGGAATCAAAGAAGCAGTTGTACATCGACCCGGATCGGGAGACGGTCAGCGCGGCCAGGCAGGATGCCTGAATGACTGCTTCCTTTATGGTTTTTCCCTTTGCTATGGAAGCGATAAAACTTCCGGCAAAGGAATCTCCGGCGCAGGTCGGATCTTCAACCGAAACCTTCGGACAGGGCACGATATATGCCTCATCTCTGCTTACAACAACACATCCTTTTTCTCCCATTGTAATAATTACGCATTCCTTTATACCCTTTTCCAGAAGACAATGTCCGGCTCTCCTGGCGTCCGTGTAATTGCCGACCCGAATGCCCGTCAGAATCGACGCCTCATGTTCGTTCGGCTTGATAAAGCTGATATAGGGATAAAGGTCATCCGGAAGGACAATGGCCGGGGCCGGATCCAGAAATGTCCTTACACCGAGCCCGGCGCTCTCTTTTATTGCATATCCAATTGTTTCCGGATTCACTTCCAATTGGAAACCGCCTGCTTTGCATTTTTTTATATATTCCTTTGCTGCGTCAAAATCCGACTTTGAGAAGTCATCGCAAACGCCCGGTACAATAACAATCGCGTTACCGCCCTCCTCATCACGCAGAATACATCCGCTGCCGGTGGCATGTTCCTCATCCCTTTGAAGATAGAGGCAGCCTATGCCTCCTACCGATGCGCACTCTTTCCTGCACATCTCTCCTGCATAGTCGGCGCCTATGCGCCCGATTACCTCGACATAACACCCCTCATATGCGGCGGCAAATGCCTGGTTCACGCCTTTGCCTCCTCCTGACGGGCGGTATCCTGTGCCAATCAGCGTCTCCCCGTTTCCCGGAAGCGTACTGCTGTAAAAGCTGTGCAGCCAGAAATAACTGTTGATGACAAATACATGTTCCATCATTTTCCTCCCTATGGTACTAATTCCAGCTCCCTCAATCCGTCATGGATCTCTTCTTTCAGGTTTTCAGGAAGAATCAGAAGACTGTCCGGATAACGTGTTCCTCTGATTGGGCACCCCACAAGCTCTGAAGCATATTTATACCCCGCGCTGTTTCCGCCTTTTCTTAAAATATCGCGGATTTTCATAATAAAAGCCTGGCGTTCTCTGGCCCTGTTCAAGTCTCCTGCAAAAAAGGCATCGCACAATTCAATAATCGGTTTTGGAAAAGCAATGCTTATAAAGGATATAATTCCGCAGCCGCCGAGAGCCAACGTCGTAAATATGGTCGAATCGCTCCCTGCAATATAATTGAATTTCTTTTGAACCAAACCCATTGCGGTTTCCAGATGAGTAATACTCTGAGTACTGTCTTTATACCCGTGAACATGGTCGTATGTATTGGCAAGCTTCGACAGAAGTACGGGTGACAGCATATTATGCGTCTGAGGAGCATTATAAATATAGACTGGTAATTTTGACGCCTCTATTAAGGCAGTGAGGTATTCTTCCAGGGCTTTCTCCGAAAAGTCTGTCAGGTAGGGCGGAGTAATACATATTGCGTCGGCTCCTACCGATTCATAGCGCTTTATCATACCGACGGCGTCCCGGTACCCCGGTACCATCACATTACACATAACCGGGATTCTTCCTCCGGCCTCACTGCACATTGTCTTTGCAAGTGCTTCCTGTTCATCATAAGTCATCATATGAGCTTCGCTGGAAATCCCGCCGGCAAACAGGTAAGCAATTCCTTTCTCTATCTGCCAGTCAACCATATGACGGATTGCTCCATGATCGATGGAACCGTCATTCTGATAACTGATTGTAAGTTCCGTACCGGCTCCCCAAAACATTTTCTCTCTCTCCATCCTTATCCTCCTCTTTCATTTCTGACGGACGATGCACCGCTGCAATCCCCGCCTGTTCCGACAAGCTGTCCGCTTTCCATGTGGTAATAATTTTTCCAATGATTCCTCTCAATCTAAAATTCCTGCCCCCGTTTCCTTTCTTCTCCTTTCTTTGTTAGAATCCTTACATTTGTGAATATAGCTTTCAATATTCTGTTATTTCTCAGTTAGTTTTCTTGATATTAGGGTAACATATCATATTTTATCTGTCAATATATATTTTTTCAAAGATTTAGTTGTCAATTGCGCAGTATTTTTTGCTTTATTTTTCCCTGTTTTAACCTTATTTTTATCGTCAGAATAACATTTTCATTTTCTTGCGTTATACTTTTTTCTTTTTTGTCAACCATCGGCAGTATATTCTAATTATTAAACGCAAAAACAAATATATTTTATGTATTTTGTTATTTACAGTATATTTTTGCAATGTTATACTGAAAGAAAAACAACATTTTAGTACTGAAGGACAGGGGTGGATATGAATAACAACAAAAAAAAAACAGTTCGTCTAAAAAACATCATTGCTTTTTTAAAGGATTGCAACGGCGCTTCCCTGAAAAATATTGCCGATTATCTTCAGGTTTCTGAGATGACGGCCCGCCGTGATCTTTATGAATTGCGGGAACAGAATGTAATTCATTACATATCGGGAGTTGCCATTTTTAATCCCGACAGTCAGCGCCACAATGAGCAATGTCCTTATGATCTTGTCGGTGAGAAGCTGGTGAATAACGAGATGAAAGAAAGAATTGGAAAAGCTGCTGCAACACTGCTCACCGCCGGTGATACTGTGATCATTGATACGGGAACCACAACGGAGCATTTCGCCAAGCATATACCGGATCAGGTACCGCTTACGGTTCTCTGCTACAACATCAACATCATGAGTGAGTTAATCCGGCGCTCGCATCTGAATCTTTTGTTCGCCGGAGGGATTTACCATGAAAATACACAGATGTTTGAAAGCCCGGAAGGTTTGAGTCTGATTAACCGGACGCGCGCAACCAAGGTTTTCCTTTCAGCTGCCGGCGTCAGTGAACTGCTTGGAATCACCTGCAGAAATCATTATGAAATTGATACAAAAAGGGCAATTATTAATGCTGCCCTCAAACGGATTTTGCTTGTAGATTCCTCGAAATTCAACCGAATCAGGCCTGCTCTGTTCGCCCAGCTCACAGATATTGATACAATTGTTACGGATGATGGGATTTCTTCCGAATGGATTGAAATTTTAAAAAAGAATGATATTGAAATTTTGATTGCATAAACAAAAAATCAGCGGCATATTACATCTTCACGCGAGAGCGGATCCCCTTGTCTCCACCAGGGAATCCGCCCATTACTTCTTTTATTTACCAGGCATAGCTGTCCGGCGCCTCTCCTCCCGGTCCCGGGAAGATCTCGTCCAGACGTTTCATCGCGCTGTCGTCCAGTTTCACATCCAGTGCATGAATAATATTGTCAAGATGCTCCGGCGTCCTCGGCCCGATGAGAGGGCTGGTGACTACAGGGTTCTTTAAAATCCATGCCATTGCTACATCCGACTGTTTCTCACCAAGGTCGTGGCAGAAGTCGGCAAAGTCGGTCAGTGTTTTAAGCATTTCCTCCGAATAGTGGCGGTTCTCGCTGCGTGAGCCGCTGAGCCGTTTCAGGGCGTTCTCCCCGAGCATACCGCCGGCCAGCGGTGAGTAGGTAACGAGGCCTAACCCAAGTTCCCTGGCTGCCGGAATCACTTCCAGTTCGGGCAGTCTGGAAAGCAGATGATACTGATGCTGCTCCGCTACCAGGCCGAGGAAATGACGTTTGTCGGCCTCCCACTGTGCCCTGACGAGATCGTGGGCCGCAAAGTTGGAGGACGCAATGTAAGTGGCCTTTCCGCTGTTTACAAGAGGCTCCATTGCCCCCCACATCTCAGGCCATGTCACATGGCGGTCGATATGGTGCATATAGTAAAGATCAATATGATCGGTCTGAAGACGTTTTAATGATTCCTCCATATGCCTGCGTACCTTCCAGGCGGACAGTCCGTCTTCATCATTCGGTCCCTCATACGGATCCTCCATTGTGGCAAATACTTTTGTAGCCAGGATTACGCGCTCTCTTCTTCCGCCGCCCTGGGCAAACCATCTGCCGATAATTTTCTCCGTCAGACCGTGCTCGCCTTCTCCGGCAAAACCGCCGTAAGCGTCCGCCGTATCAAAGAAGTTGATGCCGGCATCCAGTGCCTTATCCATGATGTAAAATGCGTCCTTCTCCTCTGTGGATGTTCCAAAATTCATTGTTCCCAGGCAAAAACGGCTGACCTTCAGTCCGGTGCGTCCCAAATATGTATATTCCATGATTTATTTCTCCTATTATTTTTTAGTTCTTCTAAACGGTAATGGAGTGGACGATCCGTCCGCCCACTACGGTCATTACAACCCTCACCTCATCAAACTCATCCGGTGATATTTCAAATATATCGGTATCGAGAACCTGAAGATCCGCCAGTTTGTCAACCTCTATGCTGCCGGTCACATTCTCCCTGTGGTTCTGATATGCTCCGTTAATCGTGTACATTCTGATTCCGTCTTCAATCGTGCAGCCGTTGCCCTTGTTATAGCAGGTGCCCGAAACGGTTGTTCTCGTCATCGCGAATTTAAGCCCCATCAGCCAGTTAACCGTCATGCAGGGAGCGTCGGACCCCTGGCTCACCACGACGCCGTTGTCCATAAAACGCTGGTAATCAAACATTTTGGACGGATCCTCCGGGTCCACGCTGTTCACCAGAGATTCCATGAATCCCCACGGAGCCACTGCCTGCGAGGAAAGCACGATATGGTGCTTTGCACATTTTCTCATATTCTCATCCGAAAAATCGTCACCGTGAATGACAAAATGGCGCAGATCTTTTCCGGGGTACAGTTCCATTGCTTTCACGTAGGCATCCACAATGGTGTCGATTCCGCATCCTCCTGTGGAATGGATTCCTATCTGGTATCCCATACGGTGAAGTTCCACAATGGTTCTCGTAATCTCTTCCCTCTGTTCCTCTATCGTATCTCCCGGGAAATAGCTGCTTCCGCCCGTCTTTCTTCCGTCTGGGCGCAGCCACATGCTGTCTCCGAACAGTTTAACGGCGCAGGCATCGACCCAGTTTCTGTCTTTTAATTCCGGAACCCTTCCGGCTCCCGCTCCCCCGATGATGGCGTCATAGGTGGAAAGGCCGTTAAGCCCCGCCATGATATTGACCGAAACACGGGCCGTGAGCTCGCCCGCCTCCCCCATTGCTTCATACACATCGATTACCCGGGAACCTCCGGCGCCGGCAAACAGATGATCTCCGCCGATTCCGACCATGTCGGTATGGGTAGTGACGCCGTTCTCGTTCATCTCTCTCTGCAGCAGGATAATACAGTCACGAATCTGTTCGTCGCTCAGAAGCGTGGACACTTTTCCAACCGCATCCATCAGCATAAAGTCGTCGAGATACCCGGTCGGTTCCCCGTCTTCCCGTCTCTGGATTTTGCCCTCATGGCGTTTAAGCTCCGGCGTGTCCTTTGTAATTCCCACCAGTTCAAGCGCCCTGGTGTTTACAAGTACATGGTGAAGCCCGCTATTGGCAAGCCATACCGGATGATCCGGCACCGCCTCATCGATATCCCAGCGGGTAATCTGCCGATGTTCCACTGCGCACTCCCGGATACAGCCGGAACTCAGGCCGGAACCCATGATCCACTGTCCTTTCGGCGTCTTTTCCGCCGCATCCCTTAATATCTTCTTAATGTCATCCAGGCAGGAAACATGCTCCTCTCCCACATCCAGGAACCAGGGCATTTTATAAAGTCCTGCCAGGCAGGCATGCGTATGGCAGTCCTGAGCGCCTGGAAGCATCAGCTTCCCTTTCAAATCAATTACTTCCGTTCCTTCTCCGATATGGCATTTTATCTCTTCATCACTTCCGGTATCGATGATCCATCCGTCTTTTACCGCAATTGCGGTACAGAAATTAAAATCCGTATCGACTTTTGCGATCTTTCCATTCATAAAAACAAGATCTGCCAAAACTGACATTCCTTTGTCCTCCATCATTGGCTAATTATTTTATAAAGTTCTCCTGATACTGTTTCGGTGAAATACCGGTCAGGCTTTTGAAGACCGTGCAAAAATAGCTGATACTGTTAAACCCGGTCTGAAATGCGACTTCATTCGGCTTGCCGCCCTTGGCCAGAAACTCCTTTGCCCTCTCTATCCTGTATTTCGCCAGGTACTGTCTGAAAGACTCTCCCCGCATATTTTTGAAAAGGCGTCCGAAATGGTAAGAGCTGTAGTGAAAAAGGGTCGCCATAACGTCCAGATTAAACTCGCTGTTGGGATAATATTTTTCTATTACCTCGTCGATCTTATGTAACAGCAGTTCCTCGGAACTCTGTGCTTCCGCTCCCAGTTCCTTTATTAATTTACTGCAGAACTGTTCCATCGCCTTTTCGATATCGTCTGCAAACATGCTGTTGATAATCTGTTTCGATGTGTTCAAATATGCTTTTTCCAGTGTATCAATCGGTATTCTGGAACCGCAGAACCGTTCTCTCAGCGAGTCGGTGAAACTTACCAGTATCAGACGGATATTGGTCGGTGACATCGCGACGGACAGCATGTACTGCATCATCCTGCCCACCTGCTCTTTCACCGCGTTCTGTTCTCCCGCCGTGATCCCGGAGACAATTTCAGAACCGAAATTTTTGAGTTCATCCCTGGAAAAGACCGTCTTAGGCTCTTTAATATCCTTGTAAAATACCATATGGTTCTTCCCCAGCCTGAAACAGTGGAATAACCCTTCCTTGCCCTCGGCATAGGCCTGCGGAAATCTTGAAAGGCTGCTGCAGTATCTGCTGATTCCGATTGCAACGCCCTCTCCGATTTCTTCATTGACCCTGACAATCATCTCCGATGCCAGTTCCCTGATTTTCTCCGTGACCTCTTTTTCTTCCGAGGAAGATTCCTGGCCGGTGCATAAAAATACGCCGATTACGCCTCTTCCCGTATAGGATGCCACCAACCCCTCTATACCACTTCGCTTCACACACCGCTGAAGAATCTGGGTTATGTTGAAACGTCTCGGAAACTGGTTAAACTCCGGATAAAACTGAAACACGTCGTTGTAATCCGTCTGTATCAGCAGCAGCCGGTCGGGAACGCAGCTCAGTCCGACTAACTGCAGAATCTCATCCACATGGCTGCTGTTCAGGTTTCCATATATGATACTATAGGCGAACTCCTGACAGTACAAATCATATTGTCCGTCTTTTGTACTGCCTTTAAATTTTCTGAAAAATGCAGGAATATCTTTAATAATAATCTCGTTTGAATCCATTTTGCAGCACTCCTTGTAGTCTTTTTTAAATCAAGTGTACCACAAAGCTTTCCTGTTTTTCCATATTTCCAACAAAAAAACCGACAGACAATAACCATACCATATCTGATATGCAGTCTCCCGGTGTACACCATTTTTTTAATATGTGAGCTCACACTGTGTTCAGAAGAATTACTGAATAGAATTGTTTTAAAATAAGTAAGGAAATTTGTGTGTGTGGAATTTCTTTATGTTTAAAGGATAACATTTCTGAAAAGTAAAGTCATTAAAGAAACCTGCTTTTTTACACAATAATTATACATACACTTTACAAAGTGGTATAGCCCTGCCCGGCGGATATGGTGGAATCCCGGCATCTGCTCCTTTCAACACACCGCTTCCGGACAGTCTGAATTAAATATTTTCCCGGCTTCCTGTCACAATCTGATTCCGGCACTGTCTAATCTCTTAGAAGGGCCGATCCGGAGAACCGGAGAACCGGTCCGGCAGCAATCGAACATCACAGGAGGAACTATATGAATACATCTGTAATACTGGATTATCTTTCAGAATTAAGCGCCAATAATAACCGCGAATGGTACCATGCCCATAAGCAGGAATACCGGGACGCAAATGAACAGTTTGAGTCACTTTTACAGGAACTGATTTTAAAAATAGGGGAGACGGACAGCAGTATTTTACACAACCGGCCAAAGGATTTGACATTCAAGCTGGTGCGGGATACCCGTTTCAGCAACGACAAATCGCCTTATAATCCGGCCTTTCGCGCCCACATTTCTTCGGGAGGGAAGCTCCCTGTTCCGGTCGGCTATTTTCTGATGATACGGCCCGGGGGCAAATCGTTTTTGGGAGGAGGACTGTTTGCGGATGTATTTAAGGATGCGACGGCGATGATCCGCAGTTATATTGCAGAACATCCAGATGAATGGGGTGAAATTATCGAAGCAGACGGATTTTGTGACTGCTTCAAGGTGCAGGGGACCTCATTGAAACGGGTTCCCGAAGGTTTTGATAAGGAGCATCCCCAGGCTGATTACCTGAAATATAAGAGCTGGTATCTGGAATATCCCGTCGCCGACGAGGTCGTCAAAGACGCGGAACATTTTCCGGAATTTGCAAAAGATATTTTTATCAAAATGAAGCCCTTTAATGATTACTTAAACCGGGCTCTGGCCGGGTTCCAGATGCCGCGGCGCTAAAGGCGGAACGGTAAGCGACGTCCCAGTATAGTCCCATAACGCAATAAACTCCCTTCCGGGTAAGCAGCCTTATGTTTTTTACCGTCTGCCCGGAAGGGGGTTTCCTTTTTGTATAGTAAAACCTTATTTCTTGCTAAAAGCATGCGGTCTCCCCTTACTGAGGACTGGTCTGCCGTTATCGGAGCAGAGGCATGCTGCCGGTGAGCTTATTGACCTTTTTCTTTGCGCCGCAGATGGCCAGCCCAAAATACTGCAAAGTACTTTCAGGGGCATTTCCCATCTTCTCCGTAAAATCGCCATAGTCGTTGCAGCTCTGCGCCAAGTCCGAAAAATCCACCACCGTCAGTTCCTGAAAATCGGGCTGATAGAGTTTTTCCCTGATTTCCTTGATTGTTTCCGGTGAACCCTTTAAAATCGGCACAGGAACACCGATAATTCCCAGATGCTCGTTGCCGTTTTGGTCGGTTACATTCTCTCCAACCACATCCGGCATCTCTTTTCCCAATGTGATTCCCATAATCGCTGTGGTATTTGCAATGATTCCCAGCGGAAGCTGATCGTCGATGATCATGACACATTTCTCGTTTTGTAAATCCATTTTCTGTTCCTCCTGTACTCAATCGCAGCATTCCTGCAGCTCTTTTATAATCCAGCCTGCTGCCCTGCTTTCTCTGTTTCAAATGCTTATCGATTACCTTATCATATCGGAGAGGAAAAATCTTGTAAGATATTCTCATTTTGGGACTGCTCTGCGGTTGACAGCAGGATTCTTACCGGAATCGGCTCCGTGTTCTCACCATAAAGGTACAATTTAAAAATCCGCTCCTCCCATATTGAAGGGAGAAACGGATTTTTAATCATCGTAATGTTTAAAATTGAAATCCTAAAAGTATTTAAATATCCTATACCTGTTTGATTTTCACATATACCACTTTCAGCAGTTTATTATTTGGATTCTTCATTGTCCTTGTCTCAAGATAATCAAAACTCTCAATAAACTGGCCCAGTTTTTTGCACTTGTAGTTACGCGGATCAAAGCCGGGAACTCTCTTTGGAAGAACGGTTCCAATCTCGGACTGGTTGATCCAGCCGTTTTCATCGGATCTCGATTCGATGATTGAGACAATCTCCGCACCAATCTCTTCTTTTGTCGGCACATTATTCAGTCTCAAATCGCCCTTGGCATTATCCGTTTTTTCCTCCTGGTTGTCCGGGGCTTCAACCTGGTGGGCCTTCTGTCTTCCTTCGGAAGGTTTCTTCGTATCCCGTTCCTCCGAAGGCCGGTAGGCTGCCGGCGGTTCCGCGATTTTAGCGGTCTTCTCCGCTGTTGCCTTATTATCCTCCGCCTGCTCCTCCAGACTCTCCTGGTACAGTAGATCGAGGAATTTAAACGTCTCACAGGCGGAAACAAGGGAATTCGGAGTTTTCTGCTCTCCCATTCCAATAACGATCATTCCGGCCTCCCGGAGACGGATTGCCAGCTTTGTAAAATCACTGTCCGAGGTCACCAGACAGAACCCGTTCACCTTTCCCGAATACAGGATGTCCATTGCATCTATAATCAGAGCAGAGTCCGAAGCATTCTTCCCCTTTGTATAATTAAACTGGAAAACCGGCGTCAGCGCAAAGTCACGCAGCGCATCCTGCCATGCCATAACACTGGGGTTGGTAAAGTCGCCGTAAATACGCTTATATGTAGCAATTCCGTAATCACTTACTTCATCCATAATCAATTTAATGTACTTTTTCGATACGTTCTCTGCGTCTATCAATACTGCAATCTTGTCCTGTTTATCCATAAATGCCTCCAACATTTTATCAACTGGGGAAATTATATCATATAGGGGGGTTTTATTCAAATAGAAATGGGGATTGTCTTCAGTCCCGGGGAAAGGGGAACGCTGGGTGGGGATTCCGGAAGAAAGAAATCTCCTGCGGGACCGCTCCCGCTTATGGAGTGCATAACGGTACTAGGACGCCTGAAAAACGCCGTCCAAGTGCCGATGGACTCCAACGTCCCCTTCGGAGATTTTTTCTTCCTCCATCCCCACCGGGTAGACTATGGCCGGGACTGAAGACGCGAAGGTTGTCGGTTATCCCTGACCCTGATTGCGGATAGTGACGGTTCTTTCTTTTCTAAAATAGGGAATCAGGGATTTTTAACTCTAGATTCCGGGTTCTTTGAATCGTACAGTTGATTTGTTCCAGTATTCTTTGTATACTCTCCCGTTCTGTCCGTCGAGATTGAGTTGGTACATGCGAAAGGTTACCAGGATGTTTTTGGGCTGCCACTGTTCTTCGTAGCTGTACTCGTAATGCATGCCAAGCTGCCTCATTACGCCGCCGCTTCGGGGGTTTTTGACGTCATGGGTGGCTGTGATATAGGGCATGCCGTCTTTTTTCAACTGTTCAATCATCGCTCTGCCTGCCTCGGTGACTATCCCACGATGCCAGAATCCTTTCCGAAGTCCATAACCTAAATCATGATTGTCCTCAACACTGACCTTGATATATCCGATTGGGATATTATCCTCTTTCAGGCAAATAGCATATTGATAACCTCTGGACTGCCGATAGGCTGAAATGTACTTTTCCTTTAAAAAGTCCTCGGATTCCTCCACCGATTTTAACGGAAACCAGGGCAAAAAGGTATTCACATCCTCATCACTGTAAATTGCAAACAGAGCATTAACATCACCCTCTGTAAATTTTCTCAATATAAGCCTCTCCGTCTCAAGCGCCGGGGTATTCTCATAATTCATAATCCAATATTCCTTTCCGTTACCAGTTATCACATCATAGCGACCGTCTATTTTAATATACAACATTCCCCAGACTATGTCACGCCATATCCCATACCGAATCCACGCACCCCCAGTACCACATCCCCAGGATATATCCGCGTATATGGATACCCAGCACAACGCCCAACAACGAAAAGCACGCTTCGCGAACTTTTCATTGCCACTCAATAAAAAAGTACTTTATCCCGCTTGTAATGATATGACACCTGCAGGAGGTGTCATATCATCCACTCGGAATAAAGTACTATCACAATTCTATAAACTACCAGACGCGTAAACAGAATCCTTCGCGGCACAAGCCGTGGCTGCAACAATACCGGCCCTGCCGTCCGCGTCCTCTTTCCTCAACTTAATTTAATTTAAAGATCAAAAGGCTGAACTTCATCTCTCTCAATTAAAAACGTTACCGGTCTCAGTCCGTCTGTACAGCAGCCTACCTCAACTCCGTCTTCTTTCGTCCAGGGTGCGTAGGAACCGCCTCGGCTGATTGTCAGCATCTGTGGGTAAAGAGCAGCCCATGCCTGAGGACAGAAACCCTCCGGACATGTCATAAATGCATCTACGATAATTTCCTGGCCCTCTTTAAAGCCTCCGCATGGTTTCAGTTCTTTTCCGATTGATAAATATTTCTCTGCCAGTTCCGGATAGATTGCTGTCTTTAATACTGTTAATTTTACTTTATACATTTCTGCCATGATTATATACCCCTTTTTTCTTTCATTGATTTTTGTGTAATAGTTAAATTCTTTATCTCAGCATATTCTTTACATTTACGTTATCATCTGTTCCGGGCGGCAGACCGCCCGTCTGCGGCGCTCGTTTTCCCACCGATTCCGGCTATAAGCTTTACGGCAGCCGGATGACGCCCGGCTATCCGGTACCCCTGTCAATACGCCAGAATTCTGGCCGGGTTATCGATCATGATACTCCTGATTGCATAGTCGGACACACCGCCGTATTGTTTGAGCGCCGGTACTGCAAATTTGGTAAGACGGCAGTAGCCTTCCCCGCCACATCGTCTGGCCATTGTTTTGACGCACATATCGGTGCCCAGTACCATCTGCCGGCAGTGGCCTTCATTAATCAGTTTAACAAGGCCGGCCAGTTTCATATAATCCGGATTTGACTGGGAACCCAGGGCCTCCAAGTCAATCTGGCCCGACATGAACTCCACGGATACGTTGGCGCCCGCTGAAAGGATTGCTTTCGCCACATCCAGGTTAAGAGCCCAAAGCTCCGGATACCGTATCATCTCCGACAGTCCCCTGTTGTTTGCCATCGGAACATGGGCAATGACAATCTTCTCCGCCGGAACGCCTTCCTCCCTCAGGACTTCCACAATCTTCCTTGGATCGCCTCCTCCCTGGCCGCAGGGATGAACCGTAATCGACATTCCCGTATCCTTTGCCATCTGGCCTCCGGCCCGCAGGGACATCTCCTCTCTCCTTGTGAAGCTTGAAAGCGCTATTTTTACACAGCCGGGTTTCACTCCGGTATCCTCGATGCCGTTTTCAAACTCCTCCATCATACGCTGATAGAAATCGGCTGTCTTCCAGTCGTCAAAACGTCCCATCCAGGATGATTCAATATAAAAGCCGGTGGCCGTGATAATATTGACCCCTGTCTTTTCTGAAATTCTTTTAATAGCCGCCACATCCAGGCGGATTCCCGGAACGCTCAGTTCCAGCAGGGAATCTCCTCCCGATTCTTTATAATCGGCAACTTCTCCCGTCATGACTTCCTCATCGTCAAGATTCATTGCATCCTGGCACAGAGTAAAGTTGCGTTTTAAAAGGCCGATATTTTCCAGTGAAATCTTGTCTTCCCATTGAATAGGGAGATTCTTCGGCATCGAAGGGCGGCAAATCTCTCCCATATCGGTCCCGTCAAACATCACATGTTCATGCATATCGGTATATCCTAATTCCTCCGGTGCAATGTCACCGCACACAGTTGTAATTCTGGGCATAGTATCCTCCTTAAATTAAACATAATGATTCCGTACTTTCATAGCTGCCTCATTGCTCTCAGCCGTTGCCCTCCATTAAATGGCAGGCCGTAAGATGTCCGTCTCCGCATGGGTGGAGCTTCGGATTTTCTTTTTTGCACCGCTCCGTCGCATACTGACATCTCGGATGGAAGGGACAGCCGCTCGGGCGGTTGGCCGGGTCGGCAATATTTCCTTCTATTACCTGCAGACGGCTTGCCTTGGTCTGAAGCGTCGGAATACAGGTGAGAAGCCCCTTCGTGTAGGGATGCTTCGGGTGTTTAAACAGGTCGGACGTATAGGCCTCCTCCACAATCTGGCCGCTGTAAAATACAACAACGCGGTCGGCGACGTCGGAGATTACGCCCAAATCATGCGTCACAATCATAATGCTCATTCCGTAATCGCCGCGGAGCTTTTTAATCAAATCCATAATCTGTGCCTGGATTGTCACATCCAGAGCCGTGGTCGGCTCGTCCGCCAGCAGAATCTGCGGTTTACAGGCCAGGGCCATGGCAATCATAACCCTCTGGCGCATTCCTCCGGAAAGCTGGTGGGGATAGTCATTGATCCTCTTTTCCGCATTGGGAATCTCCACCTGTTTGAGAAGTTCCAGGGCCTTTGCCATCGCCGCATTTTTCAGCATTCTCTCATGCAGCATCAGGCTCTCTGCAATCTGCGGTCCGATTTTGATAACCGGATCCAGACTGGTCATCGGTTCCTGGAATATCATGGAAATCTCTTTTCCCCTGATTCTGGTGAAATCCCTCATCGGCATATCCAGAATGTTCTGGCCTTTGTAATAGATTTCCCCTTCTATCTGTGCGGGCGGCGTTTTGACAAGGCGCAGAATCGTCGACATCGTAACGCTCTTACCGCATCCCGACTCTCCTACAATGCCCAGAGTCTCACCTTTGCCCAGTGACAGGTTCACGCCGTTTACAGCATGGATTGCTCCGCCGTCCATTGGAAATTTTACGAACAGATTTTTTATTTCCAAAATTTTATCATTATCCAACTTCGTACCTCCTAAAGCGTTACTGCCGTTATTTTAATTTGGGGTCCAGATAATCTCTGATACCATCGCCCAAAAGATTGAATGCAAAGATTGTCAGTGCAATCATCAGTCCGGCGAAACCTGCAATCCAGGGCGCGTTGAATATGTAGCTCTTGCCTTCGCTGATAACAAGTCCCCAGGACGGTGTCGGCTTCGGAATGCCGAATCCCAGATATCCCAGTGAGGACTCCGCCATTATGGAACCGCCGACGCTGAATGAAAGAATAACGAAAATCTGAGGCAGCGTATTCGGAAGGATATGGCGGAACAGAATCTTGCTGCTCTTTGTGCCCATGGATTTCGCCGCCATAACATAGGTTCTCTCCCCCACGTTCAGGGCCGCGCCTCTCGTGACACGGTAAAATGCCGGTATTAACGGTATTCCCAGTGACAGACACATGTTGAGAACGGACGGCCCCAGAGCGATTCCGATCAGCAGTGAAAGCAAAATCGACGGGAACGACATGAACACGTCCATGACACGGCCCAGGGCAAAGTCAAAGGGACCTTTAAAATATCCGCCCATCAGACCGAGAACGGAACCGAGCACCAGGCCCAGCGCCACCGCCGCCAGGGATACGGTCAGGGAAATCCTGGCTCCGTAAATAACTCTTGTCCAGACATCGCGCCCAAAGTTGTCGGTGCCCATAATATGTTTGGCGCTGGGCGGCTGCAGCTTATCGGAAAGCGTTATCGTATCAAATGCATAAGGGGTCAGAAAATTGGCAAAAACCGCCAGACAGACGATGACAGCCAGGATAAGCAGGCCGGCCGCAATCCCCTTATTTTTCTTTAAAAATTTAATCATAGCTTTATCCTCCTGCCTATTCCTGTACAATGCTTAAATCCAGTTCCCCGGCCCTGTGGCAGGCGACCTGATGGCCCGGTGAAAACTCGGTAAGCTCCGGCTCCTCACAGCGGCATACATCCTTAACAAATGGACATCTGTCCTGGAAAATGCAGCCCTTTGGAGGGTTCATGAGGTTCGGAAGATCCCCCTGCAGAATCAGGCGTTTCGTCTTCACGTCGGGATCCGGAATCGGCACTGCCGAGAGAAGGGCGCAGCTGTATGGATGGAGACAGTTTTCAAACAGCTCATCCTTATCAGCAACCTCTACCAGCTTACCAAAATACATAACCCCAATCTTATCGGAAACAAATTTTACCACTGCCAGGTTGTGGGAAATAAATACATAGGTCAGGCCGTTTTTCTCCTTTAAATCCAGAAGAAGGTTCAGTATCTGCGCCTGGATGGAAACGTCCAGCGCCGATACGACTTCATCACAGAGCAGCAGTTTCGGCGACAGGGCAAGGCTTCTGGCGATACAGAGCCTCTGTCTCTGTCCTCCCGATAACTGGTGGGGATAGCGGACCATCAGTTTCTCGGGCAGTCCCACTTCCTGAAACAGCTCTTTTACACGTTCGTTTATCTGCTCCCTGCTGTAGCCGAAATTCTCCATCGGCTCGGCAACAATCTGTTTTAAATTAAACCGTGGATTCAGGGAGTCGTAAGGATCCTGGAAAACGATCTGCATGTCCTTGCGGATTGCATCCAGCTGCCGCTTCGGCATGTTTGTAATATCCTGGCCGTCGAAAACGACCTTTCCCCCCGATGCTTCCATCAGTTTCATAACCAGCTTCGCCAGCGTGCTCTTCCCGCAGCCGGATTCTCCAACGAGTCCAAAGGTTTCTCCGCGTTTTACAGAAAAGGACACCTGATTGACAGCCTTGAATACTGTTTTATCAAATAATTTTCCACTGCTTGCTTTATAATATTTGCATATATTTTCTACCTGCAGGATATCGTCGTTATCCTGCACACATTCCTGCATTACACTCATTGTCCCAACTGCCTTTCTTCACTATTTATCCGACTGAACACGAATTCTCGGATCGATGATGCTGTACATGACATCCGTCAACAGGTTTACGACGATCAGCAGGATGGCAATAAATACAGCCGTTCCCTGTACGACGGGATAATCCCTCTTAGTCACCGCATCCATCAGAAGCTTTCCGATACCGGGCCTGTTGAAGACAGTTTCAATGACGATTGAACCGCCAAAACTGGACGCCAGGTTATAGCCGATGATCGTGGCGATGGGGATTGCCGCGTTTCTCAGGGCATGTTTGAATAAAACGGCTTTCTCGCTGAGTCCCTTTGCCCTTGCGGTCCTGATAAAGTCCTCTCCCATTACCTCCAGCATGCTGGAACGCGTCGTACGTATGGTCAGGGCGCTTCCGCCGAGCACCATGGTAAGCACGGGAGCCACAATAGTCTGGAAATAGTTGGCGCTTTCACTCTGGATGCCGATAACCGGTATCAGCTTCAGCTTCACGGCAAGCACGACCAGAACGATAATCGCCACATAGAACGAGGGCAGAGACATTCCTATCGTGCTCATGCCGCTGATAACGTAGTCGGGCCATTTGCCCCTGTGTACGCTGGCCACTACTCCCCAGATGATTCCCAGAATCGAGTTCAGTATCATTCCCCAGAGCACCAGCTCCAGTGTACGCGGAAAACGTTCTTTCAAAAGCACCGTCACTTTTTTGTGGGACGACAGGGATTCACCCAGGTCACCTGTGAGGAATTTCTTTACGGCAATTCCCATCTGTGTAAGCATCGGTTCATCCAGGCCGTTCTGCGCCCGGAAGAGTGTGATCTCTTCCGGGGTTGCAGTCTTTCCAAGCATGACGGAGGCCGGATCTCCGGGAACCATCCTGATAATCAGAAATACCGCCAGGAACACGCCTAAAATGGTCGGAATCGCCATCAAAACACGCATACCAAAATATTTTTTCATAGACTACTCCTTAACATAGTAACTGCACAACCGTTATTCCTCGATGTATGCCTCCCGGCATGTCAGCATCAGACCCGTTGTAATCTTTAAATCTTTTACTTTCGGATTCACAACCTGGTGGATGGAATAGGTGGTCATCGAGTAAAGGCAGCCTGAATCCATGATATTCTTCTGTGCCTCATTGTAGAGTTCCGCTTTCTTGGTCAAATCGTTCTCTTCCACTGCCGCTGCAACGAGTCTGTCGTATTCCGGATCGTTGTATGCAATATAGTTGATGGTGCTTTCGCTTGTAAACTGTTTTAATACGTTGTCAGGAATAACAGGGCAGGAATCCCAGAACAGGTAAATCGGGATTTCTCCGGCTTTTGCCTTATCCAGCCATACACCGAAGTCTACCGTCTGAAGGTTTACTTTCAGGCCAATCTGTGTCAGGAACTGCTGTACCAGTGTGGCCGGGCCGGAGCTCAGTGTATCGTTCGGGGAGTACATGTCAATCTCAAAGCCGTTTGGATATCCCGCTTCTGCGAGGAGTTCTTTGGCTTTTTCCGGGTTGTATTCCGGATTCCAGTAATCTTCCAGTGCGTAACGGCAGAATGTCGGAAGGAAACCTTTGGACACCTCTTCCGTTCCCTTGAAATATTCGTTGCAGACCATTTCGCGGTCGATGCTGAGTGCAATTGCCTCACGGACCTTCGGATCATTTAACGGTTCAAAGTTGGCATTGATTCCGATAAAGGACTGCGCGGAGTCTCTGGCGTTAAGAAGTACATAAGTGTCTGGATTTGCCATGTATTCTTCAACTTTTTCCAGGTTATTTACGTCATATGTATCGATTTCTCCCGCCTCCATTGCATTGGCGAGTGTTACATCGTCCGGAATTACATAGTATTCCACGCGATCCAGTTTGGCTTTCTGTCCCCAGTATCCGTCGAATTTAACCGTGCTGTATTTCTCTCCCGGCACACCGCCGTCTTCCAGCATGAATGGGCCTGTTCCAATCGGGCGTTTCTGGTATTCTTCCAGTCCCATCTCTTCCACTGCCTTCTGGCTTGTGATGGTGAGGTAAGATCTGGCAACCTTATCAGGGAAGAACACATCTCCTTCTTTTAAGGTAAATACTACGGTGTAATCATCCGGGGCCTCCACCTTATCAATGTTCGTGAGGCCGAGATTCGTCGCATTGGTCGCCGTGTTGTTGATGGCCGGATCCGAGAGGCGGCCGACTGAAAATACTACATCGGAAGCTTTCATCTCGCCGTAATCATAGTGGAACTGCACACCCTGGCGGAGTTTAAAGGTATAGGTCTTTAAATCATCGGAAGTTTCCCATGATTCTGCAAGAAACGGAGCCGGTTCCTGATTCTCGTCATACTGAAGAAGTGACTCGAATACGTCCGGGCCGAACTGGAAGGAAATGCCTGAGAAGGTAGCCGGATCAAAATTGCCGTTACCGGAATCCCAGGTTCTGCCTACACGAAGTACGGAGCCGCCTGAACTGCTCCCGCCATTTTCTGTTTTTGCTGATGAGGATTGTGCCGCATCCCCGGACGTACTGCCGGAACATGCGCTTAAAGAAGCTGCTGCCGTAACTGCGGCCATAAGCAGCGCAAGATATTTCCTGTTAGATTTTTTCAAACTCTTGATTTCCTTCATTTGCCTCTCTCCTTTTCCACTTAAATCGTTAGCAGGAACGGAAGCAATGACTGAAATACTGATATCCTTACTGTAAAGCCTTAGAATTGCTTTCATAAAGCAACGAAAAGCACGCTTCGCGAACTTTTCATTGCCACTCAACAACAAAAAGCACGCTTCGCGAACTTTTCATTGCCACTCAACAATAAAAAATATGCCCGGCATATTTCTCACTGCCAATCAACGATATAAGGCGCAATACTCCGGCCTTATACTATCGTCAATTAAAGGTAAGCAAAACGTTCCGAAATTCCACACACATTCGATATTTCAGATTGCTTCACTACCAATCCTGACTAGAGCTTTCATCACATGAATTTTAATCTGTTATTTAAGCTCTCCATCAGTAACTTGTCCAAAGTTTACTATTTTTTTTGTAAATTGTCAATATATATTTGCATTTTCTTCGCAAGTTTATTTTCCGTCTTTGGCTTCTGTCGTTGATTTCTGTAAAATGAATGTTTTTCCAAGTGTCAGTATTTCGTCCTCGCCCAACTTCAGGGAAGCCAGAAAAGCGACGAGATCATCGGCCTGTTTCTCCAGATCTTCCACACCTTTCTCCCTGCTCTCCACATAAGTTCCGCTCCCACGCACCTGCCTGATAAGACCTGCTTTCTGAAGTTCGGAAAACGCCGCCTTTAAGGTTCCGCGCGCCACCCCGTAAAGATTACAGAGTTCTCTTTCCCCGGGAAGTTTCTGGCCTTCCTGCCACTGCCCGGACTCGATTCTTCTCCTGACATCATCCACAATCTTTCCATAGACCGGTGTTTCTTTTCTCTCCGTCATCGCTTTCTCCGCTCCATAAATCCCTTAATCTGCTCCAAAGATTCCTTTGTCACTCCGTAATTAAACACAATATAGCGGCTTCCCATCATCCTCATCTGCCCGATGATCTCTTCTTCCTGCACGGACACAAGCCATATGATGTCATCGGAACGGATGGCCTTTTTCTTATCCGCCCACTCTTCCTTCTGGCAGAGGTAAAAGGTATTATGCCTTCCCAAAAGGGCAAGGGTATGACTGATGTGCATCAGAAAATCCTGGCTGTCATAGACGATGCCCAGCAGACAGTCGTCATCAAGCTCCCTAATCTCTTCCTCCTCCGTGTCGGGTACGGCCAGCCTCACCTGCAAAAGTTGTTTCCCGGCCAGTTCCGCCACGGGCAGCACCTCTTCGAAGTGGGTTTTCGTAGTAATCCAGAGAGCCTCCTTCGGAATCACCTCTCCGGCCCTCACACCGCCGACTTCATAGTAGGTAATGTTAAACTTCCACACCTTCAGCAGATCTCTGATTATATCGCCTGCAATCTCCGGCGTGCAGTCGATCATGGCCGCCTCCTCCGGGACATCGGCCACAAAAAAGCGGCTGCAGGCTTCACTGAGCAGCCGGTAAGTTTCCTCGGGACCAAGTCCCTCTTTTGCGCACTTGTCTCCAAACAGAACCATGTGTCTGAGACCGGGCTGCCAGCCCTGCACATAAGTGCCGCTGCCATGGACTCTCCGTATGTATCCTTCCGCCTCCAGCTTATCAAATGTCTTCCTGACCGTACCCTTAGCCAGCCCCGTCTCGCTGCAGAATTCGGCCTCCGACGGCAGCCTGTCCCCCTGTCCGTACTCCCCTGCCTTTATGGCTCCTATAATCTGTTCGGACATCTGCATATATGCAGGCTTGCTGCCCTTCATATCAATTTTTATCCTCATAAATCAATCCCACCTTATGTTTTGAATTATACTATATTTTCGTAAAAAAATATACCTTTTCCGACATTGGGCTAGATCATTTTCTGTTTCTATGCACAAATATTAAAACAAGCTGTCTGTTTTCTGAAATGACTTAACACGCTTTTTTGTGTATGATCCGATCAACAGCATATTTCTGATAATTTACAAAATAATTTAATGTTATCAAAAACAATGAGAAGTACGCACTGCAGACTTTTTATCGTCAATCAATCATTGCATGACGGCATGCAGAAATTTATTTATGAAAGGATGTAGCAGACTTATGATGTATCCAAATTTATTTTCACCTATCAAAATTGGCTCTCTTACAATTCGAAATAGAATTGAAGTGGCACCCATGGGCGTCTCCGATCTCACGCCGGAAGGTTATCTTACTCCGGCTAATATAGCCCTCTATGGAGAACGCGCAAAAGGCGGCGCCGGCATTGTAACCATTGGAGAAAGCCTCGTAGACACAGTTACGGGCAAAGCACACGGACGCATGGTTCCCCTCGATTCAGAAGAGATACTCCCCTATCTTATCGACTGTACCGACGAGATTAAACGCCACGGCGCCGTAGCCTCCATTGAACTGATTCATGCCGGACGCCGCGCACACCCTCAGTATACGAACGGCAAGGTCTACGGCCCCAGTGCGGGTGACTGCATTTACGGCGGCCAGGTCATCGAGATGGATGAAGCCATGATCGAATACATCGTGGAAAAATTCGGTGATGCCGCAGAGATGGCAAAACTGGGCGGTGTCGATATGTGTATGGTACACGGCGGCCACGGCTGGCTTTTGGGACAGTTCTTATCTCCCGTCAACAACCAGCGTACCGACCGTTTCGGAGGCAGCCTTGAAAACAGGGCCAGAATCTCCATGATGGTCATTGATAATATCCGTAAAAAATGCGGCAAAGATTTCCCGATTGAATACCGTATCAGCGGCGACGAATTTATGCCGGGCGGTTTCAACCTGGATGAGGCTATTGAACTTTCAAAAATGCTGGACGGCAAGGTGGATTTGATTCACGTATCCGCAACCAGCTTCCATGATAAGGACGCCGCACAGAGAATGTTCCCCAACACCTTCCTTCCGAGGGGCTGTAACGTTTATCTGGCGGAGGCGGTTAAAAAAGCAGTGAAGAACACACCGGTAACGACCGTAGGCGCGCTCGACGATCCGGAAGAGCTTGAGAAAATCATCAGCTCCGGCACCGCTGACATGGTGGCCATGGCCAGAGGCATCGTAGCCGATCCCTATTTCCCGGTAAAAGCCAAAACAGGCCATGCGGACGACATCACACCATGTATCCGCTGCAACTACTGCCTGAGCGGCAACTTTGTTCCTTACATAAAATACCCGACCAGGGTCAGCCGCTGTACCGTTAATCCGCTCTGCGGCAGGGAACTGGAAAGCAGACAGCCGAAAAAAGCTCCTGTCAGCAAAAAAGTTGTCATTGTAGGCGGAGGCCCATCGGGCATGCAGGCTGCCGTAACGGCCAGCGACAGAGGCCACGACGTAACACTTGTTGAAAAATCTTCCGTTCTCGGCGGCGCTTTAAACTACGCTGTCCGCCCTGACTTTAAAAAAGATATTAAAAAGCTGATGCAGGTACTGGAAAACCGTGTAAAGAACCGCCCAATCGAGGTTCTGATGAATACGGAGGCAACCCCGGAACTGATAAGCACCATCAAACCGGACGCACTGATTATCGCCGTCGGCGCCGCTCCCGCCGCTCCTCCGATTCCCGGCATGGATAAACCCTTTGTCCATCTTGCCGCCCATTTAGAGGATGACGTAAAGATCGAGGGACCGGTTGTCGTAATCGGAGGCGGACTTGTCGGCTGTGAGGAAGGCCTTCACCTGGCAAAGGAAAAAGGATATGACGTCACAATCCTTGAGATGAAGGACGCCGCCGCCACCGATGCCCCGTTCCTGCACTGGAGAGCTCTGATGATCGAGCTTGAAAAGGAAGAAAAACTCACGCTGCGGACTCAGATTACATGTTCTGAAATTGCAGACGACGGAGTACACGGAACAGACGCAGAAGGAAACGCAGTGGTATTCCCTGCAGGAACCGTTCTCGTCGCTGCCGGAATGAAGGCATTAAACGACGTAACCGACAGTCTGCGCGGCTGTGTCGATGAATATTATGTAGTCGGCGACTGCAAGAAACCGGCCAAGATTCTGGAAGCGCTTCATTACGGCTACTTTGCAGCCATGGACTTATAAAGGTCTCAATCCATCATTTTTATATCAGGCGGTGAAAAGCATGTATTACGGCTTTTTACCGCCTCAAACACGAATAATCCGTACGCACCGCGCGCGGGTTACATCACCATAATTAAAGGAAAAGGAGTTTCACCTCATGCAGATTGGACACAGTCTCACCGAGGGCAGCGTAAGAAAACAGCTGATACTCTTCAGCTTCCCCTTCTTCCTGTCCAGCCTGATTCAAAATCTGTACATGACTGCTGACATGCTGATCGTTCAGTGGGTAGGCGGAGCCGCCGCCAGTTCGGCAGTCGGCATCGGCGGCGAGGTTGTATCTGCTTTTACATTTTTAATTATCGGTTTCGCTTCGGGCGGAACCGTCTTAATATCCCAGTATGTCGGAGCACAGCGCAGGGAGGATGTAGAAGAGACCATTGGAACCTTGCTTACTTTGTTTGCCCTTTGTGCCGTGCTTATGACATCCGTCATGTACCTTGCAGCCCGCCCTTTCCTGATACTCCTGAAAACTCCTGCCGAATCATTTGACAACGCCTGCAGCTATATGCGCATTTGTATGCTTGGCAATTTCTTTGTCTTCGAATACAATGCCATCAGCTCGGTTTTAAATGGAACCGGCGACTCCAAAAGGCCCCTGTTCTTTGTGGCCGTTTCGGGAACGCTCAACGTGTTCCTGGATTTGCTGTTTGTCGCCGGATTCAGGATGGGACCGGACGGTTCCGCCTGGGCCACGGTTATCTCCCAGGCAGTCAGTTTTTTTATCTCCGCAGTATACCTTGTCAAAAAGAGCAATATTTTCCGGCTGTCACGCAGGAATTTACGGCTCAGGCGGGCAAAAGTCTTTCTCATTATCAAGATTGGCTTTCCGGCCGCCGTCCAGAACAGCATCTCCTCCGTCTCTTTCATGTTTTTGACGGCCCTGATCAACCAGTACGGGTACGCCGCTTCGGCAGCCGCACAACTGGCAAGCAAATTCAACAACATTGCCATGCTGCCCAGCTCCGCAATGTCGGGAGCCATGGCCGTCATGACGGGACAGAATATCGGCGCAAAGAAACCGGAGCGCGCCCTCTCCTGCCTGAAAGAGGGAATCGGTCTTTCCCTCCTTATCGGTATCCCTCTCTTTCTGGCAACCATTTGTTTCACACCGCAGTTCATGAGTGTACTTGCCCGGGGTGAACCGGACGTGATACGTTACGGCACCCTGTACATCCGTGGCTTCTGTGCGGACTATCTTCTGACTGCATTCGTGTTCTCGGCCAACGGTTTCATCAACGGAACCGGCCACACGCTGATTACACTGTGCAGCAACACGCTCCAGGGACTCATTATCCGGGTCCCGGTCGCCTACCTGCTCGCCCTTGGATTTCATATGGGGATCCTGGGGATTGGAATTGCAGTCCCGGCGGCCACCCTTGGAGGGGGAATTCTTGTATTTTTCTACATCCTTTCCGGGAGATGGAGACAGCATGTGACGGTAGACTGAGGTTACAAAAATATTGCAAAAGGCGGTGGAAGCAGATGCTCTCCCACCGCCTTTTGATTCTGTATCTTTATTTTCCTCTTTTATCTTGAATGAATATCATTCATTGACTTTCCATAAAATCTGCGCTATACTCTATCTTATAAAGAATCAATTAAACGGCATGGAGGGACCATATGGAAGAATTCATTTTATCGCGCTGCGGCACGGAACTGGGTGAGAAAATCATTGCGGACGCCGGTAAAAGGCGGCAGGACTTAGAACGCTTCTGCGGGGGAAAAAGCGCTTCCCAGCAGGATACCATGAAAACGGCAATCCTTCCCAGGATAGCGCTTTACCAGGCTTTACAGGAATTTATGACCGCCCGCGAAGCCTATGACGTTACCTGGACTTATACCAGGACGGTGCTGTGTCCTCAAAAAAACAGGCAGTATTTAAAAATGGAACGCATCCCCGGATTCTATCATCTCTTTAAGCGCGTATTCCTTTTTTCCATGTCGCACAGCGAAAACTGGCGGACGGAGCCAGACCCTCCTTCCAGGAACGGCTTCGGATTTACGATCCATAAGTGCCTCTGGTACGACACCTGTGTGGAATGCGGCTGTCCCGAACTCTGCAAAATCTTTTGCGACAGTGACTGGGAGAATTTCAGAGGGCTGGCAAAGGTCCAATTTAAGAGAACACAGTCTCTCGGTACGGGTGGGGAGCTCTGTGACTTCCATTTTGAGAAAAAGCATAAATAAACCGTGGGACGTGTTATAATAGAGACTATATGGTATCTGAAAAGGAGAAAAACAATGAAGAAAACAATTTTATTTGTGATTCTGGAACAATATGCGGACTGGGAGGCGGCTTATCTGTCTTCCGCCCTCTATATGCTCGGCCAGGCAGAATATGAAGTCAAAACGGTATCCCTGGCCGACGGGGCCGTCCGGTCTATCGGAGGATTCCGCGCCCTGCCCGACTATACGGTAAACTCCGTCCCCGACGATTATGAGGCCCTCGTTTTAGTCGGCGGCTTATCATGGAGAGAAGAATCGGCGCTGCGGGTTAAGCCGCTCGTCAAACAGTGCCGTGAAAAAGGCAGGGTATTAGCCGGTATCTGCGATGCCTCCGTTTTCTTAGGCGCCTGCGGTGTATTAAATGACGGAAAGCATACCAGCAATGATCTGAATGATTTGAAAGCATGGTCGAAAGAAGCATATACGGGAGAGAAAAACTACGTACTTCAACCGGCAGTGAGCGATCGGAATATCATTACCGCAAACGGCACGGCGCCTCTGGAATTTGCAAAAGAAGTTCTCCTCACCCTGAAAGCCGCTCCCGAAGATAAAATTATGGAATGGTTCCAGTTTCATAAACAAGGACTGTACAATGCTCCGCTGCCAAAAGATGTAAGTTTTGATTAACTGAGAAGCCATTGCAAAAGCAGATTATCCGGCTGTTTTTACAATGGCTTCTCTTTTTATGCTCTCCTCTCTCTTCCCGTCCGGCTGCTGCCGTACCCTCTTTCGTCTGCCCCATTCCTCTCCTGTCCACCTTCCCCCCATCCGGTCCGTATCCCATAGGCTGCACTAAAATAATATTTCCGGCAGCCCGCGACAATTTCCTCATCCGCGAATTATGGACTATATTAATTTAAAATTATGGTATATACTAATCAAAAATATATTTTTTCTTTTTATACAATTCTTCTAAAAATCCAAAGGAAAATAGAGTAAAACCACGAAAATAATGATGGATATTGAAAATTATTATGCAAAATGCTATCATAAGGATATACCAAACAAATCAACGCCTTCCCGGGAAAAAGGTAAATTCCAAAATTAATGTATACCAAAAAAAGGAGAAGTATTATGACATCACAATATCCACATTTGTTCAGCCCGCTTCGAATCGGCAACATCACACTGAAAAACCGTATTGAAGCCGCCCCCATGGGAACAGATCCCAATAAAACGGGTTATCTGTCTCAGGAGAACCTGGCGGCCTATGAAAGAAGGGCAAAGGGAGGAGCCGCCGTCGTGACGAGGGGAGAAACTCTGGTACACGCCCATACAGGAAGCGCCCATGGAAATTTATGCAATCTGGACAACGAAGACTTTATGTGTTCCCATCTGCAGCTTACGGATCGGATCCATCAGCATAACGCACTGGCAAATATTGAAATTCTTCACGCCGGCGCCCGTGCACATCCTCAGTTTACGAACGGGGTTATCTACGGTCCCAGTGCCCAGCCGGGCGTTTACGGCGTCGATGTAACTCCGATGGATGAAGATTTTATGAATGAGATAGCCGATGCCTTTGCCCACGGCGCCTTCGTGGCAAAATACGGCGGTTTCGATATGGTAATGGTCCACGGCGGCCACGGATGGCTGCTCAGCCAGTTCCTGTCACCGCTTTACAATACGCGAACCGACCGGTACGGCGGTTCGATTGAGAACAGGGCAAGATTCCCTCTCATGGTCATCGACCGTATCCGCAAGGCCGTAGGACCTGATTTCCCAATTGAATTCCGCATGTCCGGCGACGAATTCATACCGGGTGGTTACGGGCTTGACGAGGCCGTGGAATTCGCCAGAATGCTGGACGGCAGGGTAGATTTAATTCATGTCTCCGCCACCTCCTTCCGGGATGTAAACTCCGGCTGCCGGATGTTCCCATCCGCATTTCTGGACCATGGATGCAATGTCTATCTGGCTGAGGCAGTCAAGAAAGCGGTGAAGACCCCGGTCGCCACGGTCGGCGCACTGGCCGACCCGGCTTACATGGAGGACATTATCGCATCCGGCAAAGCCGACATCGTGGTAGTGGGACGTCAGATCCAGGCGGATCCTGATTTCCCGAACAAGGTAAGGGCAGGGCGTTTTAACGAGGTAAGGCCCTGTGTCCGCTGCAACCACTGCCTCTCTCTCGACTTCGTGCCTTATGTGGATATGTGCTCCGGCATTTCCGAATGTACGGTTAATCCGGAAATAGGCCGGGAACTGCAATCATCCATGTATGAGCCGAAACCGCTGCCGAAAAAGGTGCTTGTCATCGGCGGAGGCCCGGGCGGCATGGAAGCTGCGTTAAAAGCGGAGTCCCAGGGGCATGAGGTAATTCTCGTGGAGAAGAACAGCCGCCTCGGAGGAATGCTGCATGTCGCTGCGAGAGAAATCCCGTTCAAACAGGATTTGAAACGGTTTACGGAATACATGATCCGCATGGTGGAACAGAAATCCATCCTTGTCATGCTGAACACAGAGGCCACACCGGAGCTGATAGAAAAAATCTCGCCGGACACCGTAATCTGCGCGGTGGGCGCGGAACCGGTGATCCCGAATATTCCGGGACTCGACAGAAAAGAAGTATTCAAAGTGACGGACCTGGACCGCCCGGACCTCCGCTTCGGCGATAAAATCGTTGTGATCGGCGGCGGGCTGCTGGGCTGTGAGGAAGCGCTCTCTCTTGCAATGGAGGGAAAAGATGCAACCGTCCTGGAGATGATGGATGATGTGGCGAAGGATTCCGATATTCTCCACAAAAAAGCCATGATGCTGGAATACGGCAAACGGAAGGACCGCCTGCATGTTGTGACAGGCGTAAGATGCACCCTGGTTGACGATGACGGCGTCCATGTTACGGACGGGAATGGGAATGAAACGGTTTATAAAGCCGATTCCGTTATCCTGGCAACGGGAATGAAGGCAAAAATCGGGGAAGTGGAAAAACTGCGGACCATGGATGCTGAATTTATTCCTGTCGGAGACTGCGTGAAAGCCGGCCAGGTCCGCCAGGCCATCTGCGGCGGATATTTTGCAGGCAGGAACGCATAACGGCGCATAACAAAGAGAAGGTATCGAACCAACACATATTAAGGGGGAAATAATATGTCTGAAATGACATCGACCAAAGAGCTCAAGAGAGTGCTCGGAAGAAAGGAACTTTTATCAATTGGAGTTGGCCAGACCATCGGCTCGGGGATCTTCGCCATGGTCGGCATCGGAATTGCAATGACCGGCAGATCCGCCAGTATCTCCATGCTGATCGCGGCTGTATTTACCATTCTCACCGATTTACCGCTGCTGTTCGTTGCCGGAACGGTGCGGCTGCGAGGCGGCTTTTACACCCAGCTTGCTCTTCTTGCCAACAATGTGAGCGCGGGATTCTTCGTAATCGTACATATTTTGTCCTGGACCGCTCTGGCGATTTACGCTATCAGCTTTTCCGATTATATGCTCGGTCTGCTTCCGGCCGTGGCGCCTTACAAAACCCTCATCGCCGTTGTCGTAATGACGATATTTTATGTAACGAACATGATGGGAATTGAGGGGGCTGCAAAGCTTCAGAACGCGATGATGGCAATCCTGGTGGTAGCGCTGACGGTATTTATCGCCTACGGACTTCCGCGGGTGACGCCCGATTACTTCGCACAGCCGGAGTTCATGACCGGAGGCATCAGGTCCGTTCTTTCGACCGGCGCCCTGTTTACCTGGGCGGTTGGCGGCGCCAATGTAGTCATCCATCTGGGCGCGGAGTGTAAAAATCCGACCAGGGATATCCCGTTTGTCATCATTGCCGCAACATCAATTATCGCCTTATTCTATGCAGGACTCGTGGTAGTGGCTTCCGGCGTCCTGCCCGTATCGGTAGTGGCGGGCCAGCCCCTCACACTCGTATCGGCGGAGGTTCTTCCCTACCCGCTCCATGTATTCTTTATCGTGGGCGGCGCCATGTTTGCCCTCTCCACCACGCTCAACTCGGCCCTGAGCTGGGTGACAAAGCCAATACTCCAGGCCTCTGTCGACGGCTGGTTCCCGGCAAAAATGGCTACGATCAGCAAAAAATACAAGACACCCGTCGTGATCCTCACCATGTTCTACATTGAATGCATTGTCGTGATTCTGTTTAAGGTGCCGATCTCCACGCTCGGAAACCTGGCGGTTATCCTCAGTAACGTATTCTTTGCAATCCTTGCCTGGAGCGCGGGAAATCTTCCTGACAGGATCCCGGAGCTCTGGGAAAAATCGAGATTCCATGTGAGCCGGAAAGTACTCAAAACCTTTTCAACCATCGGATTTATCTCCCTGGTGGCACAGACATTCCTGCTCTTCAGCGACCTGACTCCCTGGGAAATCGTCGGTAACGTTGCGGTTCTGATCTTCGGCGTCGGATATGCGTATTTCCGTGAGAAGTCGGGAAAGGTACACATGGAGGTCAGCTACGAGGAGGCATAGAAGCCCGCACTTCCGGCGGCGCTGTCTATGCGTCAGTGCAATACATACAAAATGAGATCGTAACAGCCGCCCGTAACAGGGCGGCTGTCTTTAAAAGGAGTTTACTATTATGAATAATCGTTTTAAGGGCCTCGTCTGTGCGCTCAGCTCCGCCGTCCTGTTCGGCCTGTGCCCGGTATTTTGCAAGTATTCTTATGAAGAAGGGGGCACACCGCTCTCCGTAACCTTTTTCCGGGCCTTCGCCGCCATCCCGTTTCTGTTTGCTTTCATCCGGTACCGGCGCATGACATTCCGTGTGAAATTTAATGAATGCCGGGACCTGCTGCTTGCGGGCGCCATGGGAATGACCGCCACCGCTCTCCTGCTCAGCGGCTCCTACGCCCGTATCGGAAGCGGGCTTGCCACAACGCTGCATTTTACCTATCCCGCCCTGACATCGCTGTGCGGCGCCATAATCTTTCGCGAACGCTTAAACGGAGGCGCCAGGGCCGCGCTTCTGCTTGTGACCGCAGGCGTGGTATGTTTCTCCTGGAACACCGCCTCGGCCGCTCCCCTTGGTGTGGCTCTCGCCCTGCTCTCCGGCATGACCTACACCTTTTATATCATGTTTTTAAGCCACTCCTCACTTCAGGAGATGGACACCTGCCGGCTCCTGTTTTTCTTTTCTATTATAATGGGCATTATCGTCGGAGTTTACGGCCTCCTGTCGGGCGGCTTCTCGCTCACAATGACTGCCGCGGGTTACGTTTTTACGGTGATCAACTCCCTCTGCGCCATGATTGCGGGACTTCTGTTTCAGGAAGGCGTGCGGCTTGCAGGCGGCGCTGCGGCCGCCATGGCCTCGGCTCTCGAACCCGCCACCAGTGTGCTGTTCGGCGTCCTCCTCTTTCACGAACCGATGCACCTGCCGGAACTGTTCGGTTCGCTCTCCGTACTGGCCGGGATCCTGCTGCTGATTTCTCCCAAAAAGGGAAAAGAACCGGAGACGGCGTAAATTTAGTCTTCCCGGTCCTTTTCCCCTTCTCCGCTCCACTTCTGCTGAATCCGCTTCTTCAGATGCGCCAGAGACCCGTTGTCGATAATCTGCTGAAACGTCAGGCAAAAAATATTGTGATCCATGCAGTATTCAAAAATGCGCCTTACTTCCCCCTCCTGATACGATAAATCCTGAGGCAGGATCACCGCCCTACGTCCGGTATTCTGTTCTAAATAAATTCCCGCCTCCTCAAGAGGCACATAGACGATTTTCCCCTGTACTGCAAATTCCTCCAGGTAACACTGAAGGCTGAATCGGTACAGTTCGCTTTTGTAGACTGCAATAACCTGCATATCCGGCTCCAGCCTGGCGATCCGGCTGATTGTCTCCCGGCTGATCGTCAGGACCACCGTATCTATCTCAAACCGGGGCGGCTCCCCCTTTTCGCGCTCCCATAACTGCATCACTTCGTCATAGTGGTTAATTGTGGTTGCCACAATATCATATCCCCCTTCCGACAAAAGATCGGGGTTTTGTTCCAGGTCATCCATGAGCAGGGGAGTGACGAGAACATTGCAGCTTTTCTCAATCTTCTCGGCCGTATCCTTTAATATCTCGTCGCTGCAGTCGATCCATACCAGTCGGAGCTTTTCCGACGCCGGAAGGTGCTCCCAAATCTGTTCCAGAAACAGATATTCCGTTTTGTGCCAGGAAAGTCCGCATTCCTTAAGTCTCACGATGTACTCCCGCGCCTTTTTTTCCGCGTCTTTCTCCCGGAGCTTTGTATCGCGGCTCTTCACGTAGATTCTGCCGTTTTTACCGTTCCCGGCAATCCCGCGGCGCGATAGCTCCTCGTAAGCCCGCTTTACCGTATTTCTGGCCGTTCCTGTCATCTCACACATTTTCCGCTCCGAGGGGAGATGCTCCCCCTCCTTTAAAAAACCGGTTTCGAGCTGTCTTTCCACCCAGTCGGCAATCTGGCCGTAAACCGGGATTCCGGAGCTCTTATCAATTTCAAATGTCATATGATAAACTTTGCCTCCCTGGTCTGTATTCGTTCCAGCGTCTGCTTCAGATGGATAAGGGAACCTTTATCGATCTTAATCTCAAAGGGAATCGACAGACAGCCGACCTTCTGCGCCCTCACAATGAGCTGTAGAATTCCCGGCCCGCTGTAATCCATGTAATCGGGCGGAATGATGAGCGGAAACTTCTCATAAATATAGCGTTCATCCTCGCTCGTGAAACGCTCCTCACTGATGCAGATCAGTTTATTCTTTTTGCCGAATTCCTTCAGCACATACCGTACCTCTTCCAAAAATTCACGGCTCCTGTAGATGACGCAGATATCCTGCCTGTCGGGCAGAACCGCCAGACGGGCGATTGTCTCACGGCTTTCTCTGAGCGATATCCTCTCCGTCCTCAGGCGGATGGAATCCGCGTAGCTGATGAATTCATCATAATACTTATGCGATACAAGGGCCAGGTCAAAATCGGCCCCCGGCACCGTTTCCCCCGAGAGAAGTCCGCCGATTTGGTACGGTGTTACGTCCAAAAAGGGAAACTGCTTCAGCTCCGTCATCACATAATGCATGACCTCCGGATTACTGTCCACAAGCGCTGCCCGGATCCTCCGGTCGCTGCAAAACACCTGTCCGCTCTGTTCCCGGATAATGGAAAAAATCCGGTTCATCTTAAGTCCGCACTGGGACAGCTCCCTGACCGCTTCCGCGATAATCTCCTCCGGCGTTCCGCTCTCCGGCAGCGCCTCTTTTGCCTTCCCCGAAACATAGGCTCCGCCACCGCGCACCTTATAGATATAACCCAGTTTTTCCAGCTCCGCATAAGCTTTCTTTACCGTGCCGACCGACACTCCTTTTTGTCCGGACATGGCGGCTTCGGACAAAAGGCGCATACCGCTTTCTAACTCCCCCGCCTCAATCTGTTTCCTGATCTCATCGGATATCTGTCTGTATAACGGGATTTTTTCATCCCCTGTCTCTCTATGTTCCATAAGCTTCCGTTCTCCAAATAACGCCTGATATAACAATTCTATGATAATTTACCGGTTCCCGCAAGACTTCTTTTTAAGTGGAATTCTTCCATAACTAAAAGATACCATTTTAATAAGGTAAAGTCATTAAAGAAATGTGACTTATTGATGCAGGATTCATCTGTGTATTTGATAAAATGATGTAGTCCAAAGAATTGGATGGCCGTATTCCGCATTTGTTTCGCAGATTCCCGATAGTAACAACGAAAGTTACGCTTCTCGAACTTTTCATTTCCACTCAGTAAAAGGGACGCCCGAAAAGCGTCCCTTTTTAATATTCTTTTAGTCATTCCTGATTGCCGCTAACGGACTCAGCTTCATCGCCCTGAGAGCCGGGAAGAATCCGGCAATCATACCGATCAATACGGCAAATCCAATTGATGCAAAGCCCAGCCACGGCGGAATCATCGACAGCTTGCTGGTCATTCCGTTTAACAGGGCTCCTGCCAGAAATTTATTAATCAGGAAAGAGACACCATAGCTTAAGAGCACTCCGGCCACGCCCCCGACAAAACCGATAAACCCGGCCTCAATCAGGAACATACTTCTGATATTTCCCATTGCGCATCCAAGCACCTTGATAACGCCGATCTCCTTCGTCCTCTCGTAGATGGACATCATCATCGTATTGGCAATACCGATAGCCGCTACAAAGAGAGAAACCGCTCCGATGCCGCCGAGCACGGCCTGCACCATGTTGGACTGCTTCTGGGACTGCTCCAGCCACTCCATCTGGCTGTTTGCCTCGTATCCCATGTTGTTGATGGCCTTCTGGACCTCCACAACATTCTTCATATCATCGACATTCACGGTGGCCTGTTCGTAGACAAAATAGTTGTAAGGTTTGCCTTTTTTGTTGGTCGGCTGTCCCGGGATCGGATTTTTCTTAAAAATCTGCTTGAGCTGTGTTTTCAGCTTCTCGATATCGACGTAAATGCCGTAGCTGTATTCATTCCAGTCCTCCGGTCCGCCTTCCACCATTCCGGCGGTCTTCAGCATATATTTTTTCGGCGGCTTTGCCGGAGATGTCCCATCCCCTCCGGACGGATATTTCGACTGGTAATAGGCATCGGTATCAAAGATCGTAAAGAGCGGTTTATTCATGAAATCCACATCGGGGCCTTCGCCCGTGCTGTAGTCATATCCGTCCCCAGTCTTTGAGTTATAGAAGTTCTGCGAAGCCATATTGCCGACCACCATCTCCATATCCTGGGAGTCGGCGTCGGGAAGTTCTCCCTCACCCAATTTGATATCTTTCATGGCCGATAAGGGAATTCCGACCAACTGGACATTCCCCTCGTAGACTCCCTGTTTCATAATCACATACATATTGAGTTTCGGGTAGGCAGAAACCACATGCGGGATCCGCTCAAACACTTTCATCGTATCATCCGTCATAAAGCTGTCTTCCGGATTGGTCTTATCGCTGGAATTGCCGCGATCGTAATTGTAGATCCGTATCGCGGTCAGGCTCCCCGACGATTCGTACTGCTCCATCGTGAACTTGTTCAGTCCAATTCCCAGAGAAATCATAACCACAATGGAAGCCGTACCAATCACAACCCCCAGAACCGTAAGAAACGTCCTGAGTTTTCTCCGAAGCAGGCTGTTGACACTCATTGACAAAAGATCAAAGAATCTCATCGTCCATTCCTTCTTCCTGCGCCGCCTTCTTCTTTTTCCTGATTACAATTACCGTTGTGGCTGCAATGATAATAATAAGGGCTGCGGCCGGGAAAATCACCATCTTATACTTGCCGAAGAAGGTCTGTTCCCCTTCCATGCCGTCCATTCCCTCCATGCCGTCGATGTTTCCCGCCTCCATATCTCCGAAGTCGTCCGACGCCTCATTGACATAGAGCATCATCTCCTTCTCGATCTCAGTCGCCAGTCCGTTCTCATCTTCATATGAAATGATGATCTTCACTTTCCCGTCATCCTCAGTCGGAGCCACGCCGGTCACCATGGTATCCACGTTGCCCGTCTCGCCCGGCTTGATATTGCCCACATAGGCGTCGGTCGTCTGGATGGAATCGGCCTCAAAACGCGCCATGACATTGTAAAGCAGCACCTTGCCGGTATTATTAATTCCAAACATAACGTTCGTCTCGGAACCCACGTTAATACTGTCCGGCATGACCTCAATCGTACCTGTATTGAGTCTCGGTTCCTGTTTGATCGGAATCGATATCTTGACTTCTTCCTTGGCATTCTTGAACTCCGGGCTGTCATACTGTTCTTTAATTGTCATCGTATAGGATTTCTGACCGGCCGTCGGTGATGATTTAAAAGTCATCTTTAAATCTGTCGTTGCACCGGGGGCCAATTGGTTTACCACCACGGAGGTGGAACCCGTATCCGATGTGAAAACAGGACTGCTCTCCACTTCCTCCGAAGCAAATGTAAACATGATGTTGCTGGATGTTACATTGGATGAGGCATTCTTCATTGTGACATGGAGTTCAAAGGGCTGGCCCGCAAAAACGACATCCGGAACCGTGGAAAAGCTGTCCACGATGATTCTGGCCTTGGTTCTGTCCTCTTCCCCTGCGTCGGCGGAAAGTTCATCCTCATCCTTGCCCACTACCCTGACATAAAATACTTTATCGACCGGATCGATGAAATCGCCTCCGCTCTCTTCCCTGTACGAAATCTTATAATGGATTGGGAAGAAACCCGATTTGACTTCCTCTCTCACCGCCATGCTGTACGGCACGGTGACCGTCTGCTCCGGATCCATGTCTCCCATATACCGCAGGTAATTCCCCTCATTGATATCGAACGGGAACTTCGTAATGTCGGGATCCAGCTGCATGTCTACGCGGACATCATAAACCTTTTTCAGGCCGCTGTTCCTTAAGTTCACTCCAAAGTTCATCACCTGGGAATAGGATGCGGACGGGGTGAACTGGTTTTCACCGATTGCAAAATCATAGTCCAGCTTTGTATTGTCATCCTCTTCCGTGGAACCGTCATAGGCGGAAACCCAGATGTTGACACCCACTTCGATACTGTCGTCAATGATAAAAAACGCCTGGTAATAGCCTGCCGTCAAATCCCGTCTTAATTTATAGCTCAACGTGACACTCTTGGAGGAGCCCGGCTTTACATTGATATCTTTCTCTTTAAACGTGGTGGAGTCAGCCTCGAAGGGGAATGATTTGTCATACCACCGGAGTTCTCCCTCGTCCGAGTCGTCGGCCTCACCGAACTGCCGCTCCATGATCCGCTCATATTCATAGGAATTGGCCAGCCTGATCTTCTTTAAATCGTTATCTCCCTTTGTGCCCTTATTATGGATTGTCATCTTGATGGAAATCTTATTACCCGCTTTTCCCTTCGGCACTTTACTCACTGTGATTGTATCGTCGTTAAACTGGTTCATATCCAGCATCTCCGCCGTCGCCACCTGCGTTCCCATCATTGCCAGCAGTACGACAATCAATGCAATCACCGGCACTCTCTTCCACTTTTTCATTCAGTCTCTTCCTCCCCGTCTTCCGTATCACCACCGGCACGCTGGTGATTTTCTTCTATCTTCACGATTTTTCCGTCGATAATATGAAATATTCTGTCTGCATATGTAGCCAGATGGTCGTCGTGGGTAACCATGACCAGCGTCTGGTTGTGCTCCCGCACGATTTTCTGCATCAGCTTCAGCACCTCCATCGTTGTCCTGGAATCCAGGTTTCCCGTCGGCTCATCGGCAAAGATGATCTGGGGATGCACCACCAGCGCCCTGGCAATTCCGACCCGCTGCTGCTGGCCGCCCGACATCTGGTTCGGCATATGGTTGCCCACCTTATCAAGGCCTACCAGATCGAGGTACTTCTTCGCCCGCTCAATTCTCTTCTTTTTGCCGATTCCCTGAAAGGAAAGGGGCAGCGCGATGTTCTCCACCGCATTCATCGTATTTAAAAGGTTGTAGGACTGGAAGATAAATCCGACCCGCTCCCGTCTGAAGGATACCAACTGGTTTTCATTCAGCTTCTCGATGTGCTTTCCCGCGATGACTATCTCGCCTTTCGTCGGCTTCTCAAGACCCGCCAGCATATTTAACAGAGTCGATTTACCGGAACCGGACGTTCCGACTATCGCGCAGAATTCTCCTTTATACATTGTAAAATCCACACCGTTCAGGGCGTATACTTTCGTCTCACCAACGCGGTAGACCTTGTATAAATTCTTCACCTGTATGGCGGGAACCTTCTCTTTTACAAGCTCTTCATGGCTAAGTTCCACATTGTTTCCTCCCGTGTCATATCCTGGTTTTGCTGCTCTATCTTATTATACATAATAGACTCCCATTGTCCCACCTCATTTTTCTTAAAGTTCCTTAAAGATTTCTTACGCGGGACAGGAGTACAAATCAATTAAAACCGTTGGGTTTGTTATTAACATATTACTGACCCAATTTAACAAAAATGAATTTTAATTAAGCTTTTCAAGCAAAAAAGCAGGCGGCCGAATCACCCTGTTCATCAACAAAAAACGCCTTGATTTCTGCATTTCATACAGAAGCTCAGGACGTTTTAATTTGATTTTTCATCTGACACATACCGGCCAATCACATAACTCAAATCACCTATAATATTATCGTTCCTCTAATTTTGATTCAACCCATGTCTTCTCGTAATAGTTCCTTACTTTCTCAAAATTATATGCCCATTTAATAATACAAAAAACTATCATAGTACATAAAATTGCAACACCAAAATATAAAACGTCTAAAATGTTAAAATCGATTAAAGTCTTAGGATATTTAAGAATACATACCATTAAACAGGCTATTGATAAAAACAACATCTCAAAATTAACAAGGACTGCAATCAAATTATAGGTTCTTCCTCTTGATTCCTTTACCACTCTATTATATTTTTTAATCGTTTGCCTTCTCCCGCTTTTCTCTAATAAGACAATAATGCGCGCTTCCTCATTTCGATAATAAACAATCCTTCCTGTAAAAGGAACTATCAAAAAAACGGTAATAAGTAGATTGCTGCAATGTTATCAACGTCTTTAGTAAAAGCTAGCCCCAATATTGCCAAAACAGCAGTAAACGAAAACGTAAGTAAATTATTTCTGAACAGAAAAATCATAGAGGCGGTTCTGCGCTCGCTTGCTTATATCTGGATCACCCGCTAAAAAGATATCTCCTCGGATGCCCAGCATGTATATGAACCAGAGCTTGATATGCAGACTAGAAAAAGTCCGCCGGTAGGCAACTCTCAATTCTTTGTGTTCAAGTTCTCCATGCAGAAACACGTAATATTCTTTTCAGTATTTTTCATCTTTTCAATCGTGTTTTTCTTAAATTCACCAATCCTTACATAATCTATTTTATTTAAATTTTCCGGTTCTGTTTTTAAATATTTTACAATATGATAAAGCATATGTGTAAACAATCCAATACTATTTTTTAAGGCATTAACTTCAACATAATTAGAATCATTTTCTTTTATTGACAACTGAATATTTAAAATAACACTTATTCGTTTAACCTTGCCGGCATAATTCTTTGCTCGAAGACAAATTTCAATATTGCCTGTTTTAATGTAGTCAAAGGTCTCGTCTATAAGTCTATCTGTACATTCCTCTAACTCAGCAAACAAACTTACTATGTAGTTACAAAATTCTATTTTTTCTTTGACGATTTGTTCCGAACGTTCTCTTTCAAATATTTTATCTTGACTTTTTTTATTTTCTCTTAAGGATTTAAACATAACATACAGTGTAATAATTCCACCAATAATCGCACCTGCATATCCGCCCCAAAATCCAGTCCAATCATTATTGGCCCCCGCAGGAAATAAAGGTATCATCACCAACAAATACACAAATGATGGAACACCAACAAGAATAATAATTCCCACAGCAATTAACCATACTTTATTCTCTTCTATCCATTTTCTCACGCTATTGAACTCATTTCGTTTGCTTTTTTTATCATTATACTGCTTCTTATTACACCGGCAATATAACGAAATATTTCTAAATATTTTTTCTCATTCTTCCCACATATGCTTACTTCTTAATTAACATTTTTTACATTATAACATATACATTATCAGAAATAAACTTAAAAACCCCCCCGAAAGAGAATGCCCCAACATCTTTTAAAACAACATTATCGGTACAATGTCATTCAAATAAGATACATAGATAAGACGGCAGGAAAATACCCGCCGCCTTATCTATTCTATCTTCCCATGCTGCTTCTCATGTTCCGCAATCGCCTGTCTGATCAGATACAGGACTTCTCCGTTGATGGAACGTCCCTCGTATTCCGCCAGTATGGCCAGCTTCCGATGTGTGTTTTCATCTATTCTCAATCCAAGATGTTTATTCTTTTCCATATTTTTTCCTCCGAAGTTTAATATCAAGTACATTTTAAGTACGTTTTGTGATACAATGTTGCAAATGGACTTATTTTAAGTACACAATATTTTCCCCGAATTAGCCACAAAAAAATTTCCAATATTTACCAGTGGAAATAAGGGAACACAGTGATATTCTTTAAAGTAGGGAGGAAAAGAGTATGAAGAGGAACCATATAAAAAATAATCTTATTTATTATTGGTCTGTCCTTGATGTTTTTTTAACCGGACTCTCCGGCTATATCATTCATTTTATTAAAACGGGAAAATTACCAAAAAAAAGAACGAAATATAGCCAAAATGAAATACTGGATGAACTGAGAAAAATTGCAGAGGAAACAGATATGCAATAACCGCCTGCCCTGTTGTCCTTATTTTTTTCAGGTTTCATACTTTCCCAACTGCCTGTGCTGAAATTTCAGGCCGGAAGCTCGTAAATCCTAGCACATACAAATGAAAAGGGGGTAACATTATGAATATAGAGGAAATCTACTCCTGGTACGCAACCGGACCGCGCGAAGAGATCGCCGGTAACCATACGCCTACCAAAGCAGAAAAAAAACTGATAGAAATGATGCGCACCCATCCTGATGGGGAAGTCCTGGAGACGCTCCTGGTGGATGTAATCGCCGACTGGGAGGAGTACGGCTTCAGGGGCGGCTACCTGATGGCTTTAGGACTCCTCACAGCTAAATAAACAGGGGCGGGGAGCGCCGCAAACCGGCAGACGCGGGTTTGCGGCGCTCCTTAAAATTTATCTTCTCTATTCATTTCATTCTGCAATGCAGATATCTCAGCTCCTCTTTCATCATCAAACGGTCCAAACTGGAATCTGCCTGCTAAAAAGGCAGCCCATTCTTCAGACTGCCCTACTTTTTTCCTCTGCCTAAGATATAATCCGCACTCACCCCATACAAATCACACAGCTTCAGCAGATGCCTGATCGGCAGCTCCGATGCTCCTCTCTCATACCGCGCGTACATTGTCTGACTGGTGCCCAGATAATCGGCAACCGTCTGCTGTGTCATGTCACAGTCTTCTCTCAGGTCTTTGATGATTTTCACATATTCCATAATTACATTATCCCCTTTAGTGAAAAAAGGATAACATAGTAAACATATTTACTATTGATTTTAGTACATATATTTACTAAACTATTTTCTAAAGGAGGGCATAAGCTGACAGCGGTTAATTGCGGACTGCAATTTTGCCGCATCATTCATTTACATATCGTATTTACGAAAAACAGGAGGAGGAAAAATGAAACGTAAATGGCACCAGTTTAAAAACAACATTCTGTATTATCTGTCGGTCGCTGATGTTGTTGTAACCGGGTTTGTTTTTCACATTATTCACACCGTGACAAAGCGGAAACGGCCCACAATGATGTCTAAAGAAATGCTGGAAGAATTAGAAAGGCTTGTGGATGAAGACCGGCAGACCAGAAAGAAACATGCCCCTGCCGGGAAGTCTGAGCCGAAAGGATAGGACGCCAAAGCGCCTCTGAAAAACGGTTGCCCTGAGGCGCTGCCGGGTGGCTGCCCGCAAACCGAGTTACCACTGCGGCCGGACTTTCCGAACACGCCGCGGCGGCTTATAAAATGCTTTGTTTTCCTGTTCTTCTCCTCCCTGCCCATTTTTTCAATCATACTACAGAACCTTTCAAAAAGAAATGCTCCAAAAAAGGACCCGGAATCAATGTATTCCGGGCGCAGTGCCGCACTGTGTTCCATTTTTTTTACAAAACCTATGGTAATCTGACCTGAAATGCTATATAATACTTTTCAAAAAGCACAAAAAGGAGAGCCAAATGAGACATTTGTTAAATCCCTTAGATTTTTCTGTCGAGGAGATCGAGCTGCTGCTTGACCTGGCTTCTGATATTGAGAAGAACCCCGGCAGGTACGCCCACGTATGTGACGGCAAAAAGATAGCAACCCTGTTTTACGAGCCAAGCACCAGAACACGTTTAAGCTTTGAAGCGGCAATGTTAAACCTGGGAGGCAGCGTATTAGGTTTTGCCTCCGCCGATTCCAGTTCTGCTGCAAAGGGCGAAAGTGTTTCTGATACAATCCGGGTTATTTCCTGCTTTGCAGATATATGCGCCATGCGTCATCCCAAAGAGGGCGCCCCTATGGTAGCTTCTACCAAATCTTCTATTCCAGTTATCAATGCCGGCGACGGCGGCCATCAGCATCCCACCCAGACATTAACCGATCTCATGACAATCCGCTCTTTAAAAGGAAGAATTGACAATCTGACGGTCGGACTCTGCGGTGACCTGAAGTTCGGACGTACGGTCCATTCACTGATTAACGCCCTGGTGCGCTATACCGGAATCCGCTTCGTGCTGATTTCCCCGCCGGAGCTGCGCGTGCCGGAATACATCCGCGAGGATGTGCTGGACGCCAACCATGTTGAATACACGGAGCTGGAGAACCTGGACGATGCGATGCCGGAGCTGGACATCCTCTATATGACCAGAGTCCAGAAGGAGCGCTTCTTCAATGAGGAAGATTACATCCGCATGAAGGACTGCTATATCCTCGACAAGAAGAAGATGGACCTGGCAAAAGACGATATGTTTGTCCTGCACCCTCTTCCCAGGGTAAATGAAATCTCCGTAGAAGTAGACGACGATCCGCGCGCCGCTTATTTTAAGCAGGTGCAGTACGGAGTGTATGTGAGGATGGCATTGATTATGACATTACTGGAGGTGGAGAAACCATGTTAAATATCAGCGGATTAACAGAAGGCATTGTCCTGGATCATATCCAGGCCGGAAAAAGCATGGATATTTATTTTAAACTGGGTCTGGAAAAACTGGAATGCCAGACCGCCATTATCAAGAATGCCAAAAGCCGGAAGATGGGCAAAAAAGACATTATCAAGATCGACGGCGGACTCGACCTGGTAAATCTGGATATCCTGGGCTATATCGACCACAATATCACGATCAACATCATCAAAGACGGCCATATCGCAGAGAAAAAGAGGGTGAAGATGCCGAAGAAGATTACCAACGTAATCTACTGCAAAAACCCACGCTGCATCACCTCCATCGAGCAGGAGCTCCCGCACATCTTCTATCTCGCCGATGAGAAAAAAGAAATCTACAGGTGTCAGTACTGTGAGGAGAAATATTCAAAATAAGGATTTAGTTGAGATGCGAGGACGCCTCTGTAAGACGGCGGACGGGGTAGTGGGAGGTTG
>NZ_URHZ01000006.1 GCF_900547735.1 uncultured Clostridium sp.
CTTTGCTCCACTCACAAAAAACACCTCGCGGAATACTGCCCGTGAACAGTAACCTTGCGTCGTTACTAAATTCCCATTTATAAAAACAGATCTTGCAAATAAAATTGATTTGTGTTAGATTATAAGAACCCCATAAAACATTATGGCGGTGTAAATTGAAATTATATTCAGTATTATCAGAAGTCTATTTTTCTAAGGCGGGCAGAGAGTCAGACTGCGAAGCCGTTTATCATTGCCGACATTCCGGCATAATTTCTTTAGGTTTTGTATTTTTGAAAAGTTTGAATGCTTTTTTTAGTTCGCAGTTTTTTATCTTGATTGTACTTTAAGATTCGTGTTTCAGGCGAAAATTCTATTTTGTTTTTTTGTTCTTTTTTATTTTCTTAATTCCATTGTGCTCTTTTTAAATTCCTGGATTGCTCTTTTGAGTTCATTCCGGTTCTTTAAAGTTTCTTTTTTATTCCATTAAGTTTTTATTACAGATGGTTTGAGGTTTTATTTCACTCCGGTGTTTTATTGTCCGGCGTCCTGTTTTTGTGACGGTGGGGAGGAGGCGGCGTTCCCTCTGACATGGAGACAAGCGGCGGTTCAGCGCTGGCCGCTGCCGCATTCTAAGCCGTTGCACGACGTGTATTAAAAAGCAGTTTATCAAAAAAGTATTTCATTAAAAAGACAGAAAGAAGGGAGGAAAGACGTGAAAAAAGAAATATTCATATTAGTCATTTGCACAGCCTTCGCCGCATTGTCGGCGGGAGGTGTGACGCTTGCTTCTGCGGAGGGGGAAGGGGAGATAAAATACACGGTTTCTTTTGTGGATGCCGACAACTATGATACGGAGATATTTAATATGCAGCGGGGAACTGTCCCGGAAGGAACAACGCTGAATGTATCCTTTCCGGAACAGATTATCGGATCGGACGGGCATATCTGGAAATCGGAGGCTGCCAGCCCGCAGGAATTTACCGTGTACCAGGCCGGAACCCACAAGTATTATGTCGAATATAAACAGGGGGAAAAGGTATTGGAACCGGACGAGCCGGATGCGGGCGGCAAAGCAAAGCTTGAGGAATGGCTTCAAAAAGCCTGGAAGGCCGACTGTGCCATCACCGGACAGTCAGCGGAGGAAAGCAGGGATCCCGCTTTGACGGTGGATAATGATTCGCGGAATAACAGCCGGATAACAAATCTGATTTCCATGATCCGGGACGGGGAATGGCATTATTTTTACATGATTGGCAGAAATTATGTACCTCAGACGCTGGTGATTGGTACAAACTTTGATGCGGAATATTCTGCCGTGACGGAAGAAACATTCCCGGTTGACAGGGAGAACTATACCGTGCTGCGCATTGGAGTACGCAGAAACTGGCGTCCGGAAAGCTGTGCTCACGAATGGGAGGTAGTGGAAACGGTGGTGAACGGCTGTCTGGAATATGGCCGTGAGGTCTGCCGGTGCCTGAAATGCAGGATGGAGGAGACCGTATCACTTCCGGCTTCGGGGCACCGCGATACGGACGGAGACTCTCTCTGTGATCTTTGTGGAAAACGGGCCTTTGAGCAGACGGTGGGCGATACGATCCGGACCCTTATCAGGGCAGAAAACGGAGACATCCCGCTTGCATTCCGCTGCCTGGACACGGACTATAACGGAACAGGAATGATGATGTACCTGGCCGAAGAGAACCTGGGGGAAGAAATCACGGGAGTCTGTTTTGAGGAGAACGATTATAACGATTCTCCGCTGAGAAAGTACTTTAACATGGCTTTTGCAAATAACAGTTCCGTTGCGGCGGCCCTTCAGCCGATTGCAAGGGAGGATGGAGACGGCCGGGACGATTATGCGTCCCTGTTGTCGAAAGAGGAGTATGAACGGTATGAGGATTCTATCGGAGGGGAAGGAGACTGGTTCCTGCGCACCCTGACGGACGACGGTATCTATGCGGTCAATTCCGACGGAATGCTGACACAGGCTTCGGCTGCCGGAAATACCTCCTTTGGGGCAAGACCCTTCATTCTTTTGAAAAAGCCGGAGACCGGGGAGCAGGCCGAACCGGTGTGGTGGAAAAAGGATGATATCCAGATGAGGGAGATAGGAAAGAAATTATACCGGTTCCGGTGTATTGATGAAGATTACAGTGATAATCAGGATGGACACCGGAAATCCGCCCTGTTTCTATGTGACAGCGTAATCCGGGCCGATGTGGACAGAGACAGCCGGAACTTGAAGAAACTGACATTCGGGGAGGATAACAATTACAAAACTTCCGTTATCAAAAGATGGCTGGATCAAAACAGTTTAAACAGCAGCTTCAATCTGGAGCCGGTTTCCATCGGTGTCAGTACCGCGTACACGGGCAGTACGGCAGCCGGAACCCGGGAGCAGATGGAAGACAGCCGTCTGGTTCGTCACCCTATCGGATACCAGTTCATGCAGGGACGTCTGTTCTGTCTTTCCATGGAGGAAGCGCTTAAATACAGGGATACGCTTTGGCGGTTCGGTACTTTTCAGGGTGGGCCGGAGAGCCAGATAAGTCCCTATTCACAGGGATATTATCTAAGGACACCGTTCTACAGGGAGGGAAATGGCGGAGATTTTTGTTACGGTGACGACATTTATACGGTCGATCTGGTAAAGGGAAACATTCACACGGTAAAGACGTCAAGTGAGACGTATGGCATACGGCCGGCTTTTACGCTGCCGCAGGAATAAATCCGGGAGGAAGAAAAATGGAAAAGAGACTGGGAAGAAGAGGAAGAAACCTGACATCTGCGGTTCTTATTACGGCCATGCTGCTTACGGGGGCGGCACCGGCAGCCGCGTCCGCGGGCAGCTTTGTTTTTGAAGATTTAGGCGGAGCAGCCGGACAGGAACGCAGGCCGGACGGGAGATTTACCGGTACGGGGAGTGAACTTTACGGAGAAGATTCATTCGCCGCTTCAGGAAGCAGCATGGCGTCCGGCAGTGAAATACCGGCATCGGTTTCGGTTGCATTATTTGCAGCAGGAGCCAGTTCCCTCGGAGACATATGGGATGGATGGGGAGGTGATTTCTCTTTCCTGAACGGGAATTTTGGGGATGGTTCGGAGCAGAAACCGTACCAGATTAAAAATAAAAGCCAGCTTATGGGATTTTCACAGCTTGCCGCAATGGGAATGAGAGTCCAGGCCGGGGAAGGCGGCAGTGATATAATCGGTTCCTATGATGGGAAATACTTCAGGCTGATGAACCATATCGATCTGGGAGGCATGGACTGGAAACCAATCGGTTTTTACCGGGATTCCTCGGAGCTGGCCGGAGATGTGGCTGGTAAGTTCTGCGGACATTTCGATGGGAACGGGAAGACGGTATCCAACTTTAAGCTGAACAATACGTCATGGAACCATGTCGGTTTCTTTGGGGCGGTGGAAGACGCCACAATCAAAAACCTGACGCTGAAACCGGGAAAGACCGTATATGGCAGGGATCAAACTGCAATTCTTGCCGGCAGCGCAAAGAATTCCAAAATCACAGACTGCACGGTAAACGGCAGTGTGTCGGCGGCAGGTACGGCCGGAGGCATCGCGGGAACGGTAGAGGGAACGGCTCCTTCCGATTCGGTGATCGAGAATTGTACGGCCAGCGTTACCCTGGATACGGGCGGCCAAAGGGCAGCCTGCGTTGGAGGAATTGCAGGAAAGGCGGCGGGAAGCAGTATTGTGGACTGCCGCGTTGAAACAGGAGACAATGATACGGCCCGGATACAGGGGCGGGATGCTGTGGTTGGCGGTATAGCAGGTTTTCAGAATGGAACGGATATTTATAACAGCTACGTATCGGGCACCATCGGGGGTGTCGGATCGAAGGTTGTAGGGGGCATTACAGGTCAGTATGCGTCCGGTCATTTAAAAGTAGCCAGATTCGAGGGAACAATCGGCTTGTCGGGAACCGGAACAGCCGGTCACAGAGGACTCTTTATCGGCCACCGCGAGCCGGGCGATTACTACCGCTGGGGGACGGATATCGGCTATCTCTTCTCAGATTCAGAAGAAAAGATCGGTTTTAATGTATGCGGAAGTGAAATACCGGATGATAACGAATATACGTACTCAAGCAGAGTCGGCTATTCCCATTCCGGAGACTTGTACTGTTCCCTCGTGCAGGGAGGCGTGTCAAAGGATATATCCGATCGGTATTATTATGAGCTGCTGGAGGAGGGAATCCTCTCCATCCTCGATCTGGATCATGGAGGAGCCGGTGCGGAGGAAAACGGATATTCTCTCGACCATTTTGCGCCGAACGATGCCGGGCGGCCGACCAGGGGATATCTGGTATCGGTTCCCAGAATCGATACGGTATCTTCCGGAATTCATTATTATGATGCGGCGCTGCTGGAAGTCCGGGGGAACGGCAGCTATTACCGCACCATTGATAAAGAAAACAGGGGAGCCATTGCCCCGGGAAGGAGTGTTACGGTTACCACCTCGCCGAAAGACACGGAGGAGGCAAAATTCCAGATGGAAGGGGCGCCGACCTACATAAAAAACGGAAGAGAAACCGATACGGTATACAGGAGCGGCGGGGAGTATATTTTCACAATGCCGGCTGAAGATACGCAGGTCAATGCAGAATATAAAAAGGTTGCGGTGAAGGTATCCGTAATCCCTGACATTTTCAGCATCCATGTGGTGGAGGAACGCACCGGAAACCGTAAGAATCCAACAAAAATTACAAAGGTGACCGATCAGGGAGGAAAGCTGATTGCGAGCTATATCAACGGCGAACTTCAACAGGGCACGCAGATCCAGCCGGTTCAAATCCAGGCCGTTGTGGATGTCAATAACGATGTGGCCGATAATTCCGTAAAATGGTCGGTAGACGACCCCGACCTAATTCTTCTCTCTGCAAATGATGACGAGGACGCGGAAGGGTATACCAAAAAGAGCGCCACCATCCGTCTGAATATCAATGCATCATTTTTTACGTATACGCTCAGGAAACTGGAGAAAGACCAGGCGGAAAAGAATTACCGCTATCCGCTCCCCGACACTATTTTCGGGGCCGGACATCAAAACGGCGGCGTTGCCATCCTGACCGCCTCCACCAGACCGGCGGCCAGCTTTGAAGGGAAACCTTGTACCGGCAATTGCCGGCTTAACATCACCTTTCAGGTAAAGGATAAAACTTATGTGGGAAATGAGGGAGCCGCCCTGGATAAAGAGGAACTTGTCTTTACCGTTACACGGACTCTGAGCGGAGACAGGAGGAATCCGGATGAGAATATCCGGGTAACGCCGCCTCAGAACCTGACCGCCTCATTTACACCTGACTTCTTTGATAAAAAAGATATTTTCTGGTCGGTAGACGACCCGTCTTTACTAAGCGTCGACGGAGAGAATAAATCGGCAGGTGTGTCGGCACGGAAAGATGCAAAGTGGATTCTGGATATCATAAAATCGGATGCCGGTATTCATGCAAATGACCCATATGCAGCTTTGAACGGTTCCGGAAGCAGGACTGCCGGAGTGACCGTGACGGCCGATGATATGCTTGGCAGCCGCCGGACCGCGGTCTGCAATGCCGTAATTCGTTTTGTGACCGATGATCAGACAACGGTTTATGCAGAAGGAATATCGGCCGTTCCTGAGAGACTGAGTTTTGAACTGGGCTGCGAAAAGAGCGGAAACCGCAGTAATCCCGTCATTACCTGGACGGGCAACGGAGCGAGACAGCTCAATGTCGCCGTGTTCCCGGAGCAGGCATTTAACAGGGAATACCGTTTTACCGTCTCCGACGATTCACTGGAGATAAACGGAGATGGAACCGTGACGGTAAATACGGATGCCAAATGGATTCGAGAGGCCAATCAAACGTATCCCTATGAAGCAGGACATACGGCGGTCATCACCGCAGTGGCGGAAGACGGCGGATTTAAAGCACTCTGTGACGTTGCATTTAAATATAAGCTGACCGACAATACTTACAGCTCCGGAGGAAAAGGTTCGTCCGGGGGCTCGTCCGGCGGCGGAAGTTCATCGGGCGGAGGTTCCTCCTCCGGCGTCAGCCCGGACGGAGGCGTGGGTCCTGCCGGTAACGGTCCGGCGGCGGAGACGGCAGCTCCGGCAGGAAGCGTTGTTGGAACCTGGGTAAATACGGCAGACGGCCTTTGGGCATTCACGGCAGGCGGCAGAACCTACCATAACGAGTGGGCTTATATCCACAATCCATACGCAGGCGGGGAACAGAGCGGCACGGACTGGTTCCGGTTTGATGAAACCGGCCATATGGTAACCGGATGGTATAACGATACGGATGGAAACACGTATTATTTATGGCCGTTTCCAGATGGAACACAGGGCCGCATGGTGACGGGATGGCAGTGGATTGCCGGTTCGGATGGGAAAGAACGCTCCTTCTATTTTAATTCAATATCGGACGGCACCAGAGGAGCGATGTACCGCAGCAGAACAACGCCTGACGGGAAGAGCGTCAATGAGAAGGGAGAGCGGACGGTAAATGGGGCCGTTCAGATCAGGGAAGACGGCCGGTAAACAGAGTCGTCCGGATCAGGAGAGCGATCGGTAAACGGAAGCGCCCGGACCAGGAAACGGGTACGGTGAATGAAGCCGGTGAATGGAACCGTCCAGACCGGGATTAAACCGGGCGTACCGACCATTTATTTTCTTTGCGGTGAAAATACAGGGAAATCTGTTTTTTATATCCGTGATCAAGATATTCGCACTGGTAGATGGTCCCAAAGATAGAGTTCGGCTTTCTGCCTAAAATTTTCGTGATCGGAATATCGATGTAAGTTCCGTCGGAATTCATATGGCGGAAGTATAAAGGCATACATTCACCTTCAACATTGTAACTTGCTATCACAGAAACAAAGGTGTTTAAGGCCGGGTTGATCTGCTCAACCGGCGTCTGCTCTGATTCGTAAAACGGCATGACGCAAGTCTCCTTTCATAGAATAGGGGTAACTTTTTGTTACTGTTCACGGGCAGTCGTTTTGCAATGCGCAGAGAACTCGTGAAGATGATTTTATTGTAACGAACAAACGTTCTGATTTCAAGAGGGGGAAAATGGGAAATCGTATGGGAAAAGGTAAAACTGGAAAGCGTGTGACGGCACTGCTGCTTTCCGCCGTATTGTTTTTAGGCAGCATATCATTTTCGGATTTACATCCGGCATTTGCAGCAGCCGGGCAGGATATATCATGGACGCGGGAAGCGCTGGATGCCGCGGCGGCCAAAGGCTATATCCCGACCGGCCTGGCTTACCGGACCAGTACATCCGCGATAAAGCCGGAGTTTGGCTTTATGGGGGAGAAACAATATCTTCACGGTTCGGGAGCGTATTCAGAATTTGCCAACCGGTACATTTACTGCATTAATCTCCATAAAGACAACGGCGGTAAATTGCTTTATGATTCACAGGCATTCCACTCGGGCACTTATAATATCGACAAACTTCCGAGTGGGATTATAAAAGGCGCTTCCAGCGAGCAAAGGAAATTCAATTTCCTTGTGATTGTCTATGCCGCTTCCTATCAGGCAAAGCAGGAGGTCAAAACATTAGAACCGCCCAACGCCAATGTGGGAGTGGATATATTGACGGTCTGCAGCCCGATCATTCAGAATGCCGCCGACAATGCCGTATTTACCGGTGACTGGGCGGCCGATTTTGCCTGGTTTAAAAATGCGATTTATCCGTTGACTCTGGCATCGGTAGGTCCGGTCAATACGATGGGGGATGCGGCCACGTACCGACGCCTGACCTCCGCGGACATTCCGCAATGGACACGGGAAAAAGGATGCATCAACAGGGCTCAGGCAATATTCTGCTACATATGGACGGCAGCGAAGCTTTCCAGCCACGTTGAACTGAACAATGGAAAAGACACCTGGAAGTTTAAGGCGGCATTGGAGGAGGACGGGCTTTATCACGTCCGAATTCCGTTTGACGGCGAAAATAAGTATATTACGGAGTATTTGCGCGTCATCCGGGCCGAATGCTATGGAGACTGGCAAAAGCAGGAGGATACCGCCTGCCTGCACTTTATTTCCCCGACGGGGCAGACGCCGTCCGGAGGCAGCATTGCAAAGCTGACCTATGCCGACAGCGAGGGAATGATTGCCGGAAACCTTTCGGAGGCAAAGCTGTACGAATTTAAATTCTATACCACAGGAAACTGGGAAACGGGTTTTGATAACGTCCAAAGCTATTTTTCCGCTATTATGGATCGGGAGCTTGAAATCTATCTTGTAACGGGAGATGTATCCGGCGGCTTTGCCGGTACTCAGGTGAACCGGCATGAGCACGAAGAGTCCTGGAATGCCGATTACAACGTCAGGCTGATCAAATACGATTCAGAGACTGGAAAACCGCTGGAGGGAGCCCGTTTCGATATATTGGAGGCCTTTGATGATTCGCAGCTTGATGAAACGGCGTTGGATATACAGAACGGCGCCGGAACCGATGTATCTTCGGGTTCACTGAATTCCACGGTCTGGGGAGACGATACCATTGAGTCGAATTACAGCGGGGACACAGGCCTTTTGAAGACGGATGCTCTGCTTTATAATTGGGCCAATGAAGAGGGCAGCCAGTTTGAGCGGTGGGAAGATCCGACGGACGACCCCTGCATTGATGATTCCGATGTCACGGACTCTACGGGGAGGCTGACATATCAGGACGGAACCGGGACGCCGACCGGCGAACCGGCCCATTCGGATGTGCGGAGTTACATTTATCATAAGGGATACTGCGACGGTCATCCGGCTCCCGTGATTCAGTATGAAGAATCGGAGGATGAGGGAGGTGATGAAGACGGGGGCGACGGCGGTGAAGATGTGGAGGCCTATAACCAGCAGCTTCACGATGAAGCCTGGGCAGCCTGGTACGCAGAGGTGGAAACGTGTGCGGAGCTGACGGCGGAAGGCGGTTTCTTTCATGCGATTGAGCCGGAAATTGCCAGGGAGGCCATGGAGGCGGATCGGGACCGGTTCTATGAGGATTTTATATCACTGACCTATGATTACTCTGCCCGGGAACTGGAATCCCGGAAGGGGTATATCCTCCACGGCCTGCATGAGGATGACGTGGAAATTGAGTGGCGGACCGTAACTTCCAGCCAGTACAAGGACTTTATGAAAAACGGTATATCCCATTCGGAAGGCACAGGAGACGTTGATAATGATATCCGGTCTTCTGAAGCACCGTTGCAAGCAGAATTAATTACGGTGAAGGGGGATGAGGGTTCTCAAGAGACGGATGGAGATGGACAGTCTTTCGATAACGGGAAGAAGTTCCTGTTTATTGATGAGGAGGAACGATACACTTCTGTATTATACTCCGGGGGAAAAGAGAAAGCATATTCCAAAGGCAGCCCCTCAGACGCCGATATGGCGGCACCGGAAGAAGCAGCCAGCCCCTCGGAAGCGGCCACTCCGTCGGAGGCACTCCGAAAAAGAATCGCTTTAACCGGATTTATGGCGGAACAGCTTATAAACCGCAATGCCGGAATCGGACTGTATGCGCTTTGGGCAGACAGGGGAGGCAGCATAAGAAATTCCATATCCTTTGAGAAATCACAGGCAGGGACGGTGGAGCAGGGGGAAAGTGGCACGGTTGACTGGACGTTTATTCTCTATGACCACCGGACCGAAGGAGAAGTTCATATCGGCAAGCAGGACCTGGATTTAAACAGAGGAAAAAACGGTACTTATGACAGCTATGGCGACACCCAGGGCGACGGCACGCTGGAGGGGGCCGTATACGGTCTGTTTGCCGCTGCGGACATCGAGCACCCCGACGGAAAAACAGGTGTTGTATTTAAAAGGGATGAACTGGTAGCCGTGGCGGCTACCGATAAGAACGGAGAAGCCTCATTTCCCGCCATTACCGAGGCTCCGGGAACCCGTTTCAATTTTGATACCGGAGCGGTTGAGAGGCCGGAGGCCGCCGGCCCGGAGAATCTTTATACCGGCCGGGAAAAAGCGGACGCGGTACAGGATAATGAACGGTTTGAGGGACACAGTGGGAACGGGCGCAGCCTGGCGTTGCAGGAAAGTACAGACGGAGACGGTACGGGATACCGGAAACTGACTTCCAACCAGGGCGTCGATGGGACCGGGGACGGCGAGGCAGGCTACCGGATCCAGAATAATGAGGCCAACAATGGAAATTGCTGGATTGGACGTCCGCTGATCATCAGCCGGGAGGGCGGCAGCTATTATATCATGGAACTGGCGCGTTCCGAAGGATATGAACTGTCACGCTATGGCGCAGATGCGGACGTGACCAACCGGGAGGCGGATGCAGCCGGGAATTTACCATCTGCGGAGGGAACGGTCCACGTGTCTGAGCTGGAGATGAACCGAAAGGGCGGTTATAACCAGTTTTCGGCGCTCAGTAAGGATGCGGCAAACGGATATGACATTGCAGTGACCGGACTTCGGGACGGCGCAAAATTCTATACGGTCAAAACAGAGATTGTGGTAAATCCGGATGGAACTCATACGGAGCTGGTGCCGGTCAAAGAACCGGTTTACGGAATTCCGGGAAACCAGGTCATTATTGACGGAAAGGCCGTTGAGGCATCGGTTGGAGATATCGTTGCACTCCCGAACGGAGGCAGCGCGGCGGTCAAACGGATTTCAGACGCCCCCCGGCTTCTGACAGGGATTCGTCCGGGCAATGCTTTTTGGGTGGAACCTCCTGAGATCATCGGTGAAGAGAAAACAGCGGTGAAAGACGAGTTTATACAAAAGGTGAACGAGGGATTTAGAAAGGCCGGTTATAAAATACCGGAAGAAGGTTCCCCGTGGATTAAGGCAGCATTGAACGGAAACTCAGAAAAGAGCTGGTGTGAGGCGGTAAATGACAGCCTGAAGCGTTACCGGGTATTCAATGCATTCCTGCTGGAAGATGTGGTGGAGGAAAACGGGGAGTTTTATGGGATTCTGCGTTATACCTATCTCCAGGCCGGGATATCCCTGCCGGCTCTTTATGACGAGACCGGAAAAAGCGTCTGGATCAGGAAAAAGATGACCTACCAAACAGATGAAAAACAGGTGGACGGATATCTTTACTTTGAATATCCCTCCGGCCGTTATGATATCACAGAAAAAAATTCCGCCGGTTTTGTGACGGCGGCAACGATAAGGCAGCAGTCGCCGGAGAAAGGTACAGCGGCTTGGGGCGAGGATCTTTCCGGTATTCAACTTAAGGATGATTTGGGAAAACAGTACTGGGTCTATGCAGAACACGAGCAGGCATATGACAACAGAGGAAATCTGGTCTATAACACCCGCTATGAAAGTGAGGAGGCAGCCCCCGGATACGAAGAAAAAGTAACGGAAACTTTGCTTGACGGAAACTTCGATGAGGATACGATGCTCTATACCGTCCATGTGGCGCCGGAGCTGATACCGGCTGACGGCAGACTGGATTACAGGATCCGGTATGATGAAGAGTTTGTGGACGGTGGTAACACATCCTATCCCGATTATGTACAGAGGAATGCGATTGTGTCCGCATACCCGGTTAGAACCTTTCATGACACTTACATTAAAAATGTCCTGCTGACTTACCCCGGACAGACGCGGATATATCAGGATGCCGGGACAAGAGAACACCCGATTCCGGTATTTGAGCGGATTATCCGTCAGAAAGTAAGGATTGTGAAAGACATAGGAACGACGCCGGAAGGAACTTATGCCCATAACACCAATGCCGGAACCGGCCATCAGGATGGTTTTATATCCGGTCCGGGAGGGAAGGGGGCGAATGCGGACAAACTTCCGAACTTCCGTTTCAAAATATACCTGAAGTCGAACCTGGAGCGGCTGTACCGGAACGGGGGAGGCGAAATAAGCTGGATAGACCGAAACGGAAATGCAGTCAATATTGAAGCTTACAAAGCCTCTTATCCTGAGACGGAGCCATTCGGCAGCGTCCAGAAGCTGTATACCAAAGTGCCTCACAAGGCAGGCTCCCTTACCACGGGTTCTGTCAGCAACAATACATGGGAGGAGGCGGTAACGGCTAACAGGACTCTCTATTCCTTTGATGACGAAGGAAGAATAGGAGAAAACCAGAACACGGGTTATACCCGTCTGCTGGAAACGGTGACCCGGACAATGGAGGACGGAGCCGGTAAAACGAGACGGGTGGAGGGTTATAACTATGACAAGTTCTTTGAGGCCATCCGGACGGCCAATTATGATAAATGGGATGGAAACGGAGATGCCGGCACGTCCTTTAAACCGGCAGCTTTCATCCGGGGGCTTATATTTGGAACAAACGGAGGGGAGAAAGAGTATCCTGTTTCCCACAACAACAGTGTGGCAGAAAACCAGGCCAGCACATCAAAAGAAGCCAAAGAAAATGCGAAACGTTCCGATTCTGTGCGCCAGTTTGCAATCAACTGGTACCTGGATGAGGAAGTGAAGAAGCTGACGGAAGAGATCGGACAGGGAGAAAGCCAGGCGTCCGGCGGGGATGAATCCTATCAGGATGAGGTTTACGACAGGGCGTTGTATGCGGCTATTCTAAAGGCGGAGAACTACTTAAGCCCGTTTTTTGCCTATGATCTGGATGAAATATATGCGGTTGCCTGGGACGGTGAGGCGGGCGGAGGAAGCGACGGAGACAGGACTACGCTATCAGCGGATAAACTTTATGAAACGGCTGGATATTATTACGGAGTGTCAAAATATCTGCCGTACGGAGCCTATGTTGCGGTGGAACAACAGCCGTTCAGTGCAGAACTGGGAGACTTTTACAACAAACATTATAAGACGGATCAACCGAAAGAAATTGTTCTGCCTGCCCTTTATGAGGAGGGAGGAAATGAGGGGGCGCCGGAGGTCTATAACAGGAACTATCAATTCAACAGTGAGGATACTCCGGAAGAATTGCAGAAAAAATATGATATACGGGTCAATGAAGAGTGGAAAGAAAACCATACGGACGACTTAAGAAACTACGTAATCCGGGCTCACAATAATGATGGTGACTTTGAAATCTATAAATACGGACTGGACTCCGGCAGACTGACCGGCCGGATTACCTATCCGGGAGGCAGTTTTGACTATCAGGGGTTTTCGGTTACCCAGGAAGAATTTGATCCTTATAAAGATGTATACAATACAGAGAATGCGGCCAGTGTTTACCGGAGCGACGAAAAGGTGGGAATGTATTACCGTTATGCTTCCCTCTCAGAACGGGTCGGGACTGCCGACAATGTGCTGTATCAAGACGGAACCGCCGCCGATGACAACAACCCGTCCGGATTTTATTTTAAGGATGGCGTAAAAACAATCACGGGAGCCTTAACCGGGTACGATGGAATGTATTTTGCCGCCCTGGTGCCGTGGACAGTGACGGAACCGGTGGATGCCGGGATAGATAAAACGGATGGCTTTACCGGATATGCGGATGGGAAATACAGAAATACGTTCTATGTTTCGAAACTTCGGATTGAAAAGCTGGATTCGGAGTCAGGTGAAACGATTCTGCACGATGGGGCCGTATTTTCAATTTACAGTGCGGAACGAGAGGATGGAGAACACAGCAGCGGCCGGGTGAAATTTTATGAAACAGATACGGTTATCACCGGAAGCCGGGAATTTCTGACAGCGATGGGAGCGGCCGGAATCACACCGCTTGCCAGGCCGTCCCTTCCGTGGCAGGTGCCCTATAACGGAAAATATTATGGGACTGTGCCGGGTGGAACGCCGATCTGCCGGGAGAGCGAACAGATTATAATGGCCGATGAGGCAGGAGAGAAAACAGGACAGTTCCGGGCCTTTACGACCACAAAGGATCGGGGGACGGAAAACGGCAGCCAGAACGTGGGATATTTAGAAACTCCGGAGCCTTTGGGAGCCGGCTGTTACGTCCTGTGTGAAATAAAGGCGCCCTCCGGTTATGCCGGAAGCAGGCCGGTGGCGGTCGAACTTTATTCAAATGAGATTGCCTATTATCTGAATGGCTCTGCTGATAACCGGGTAGTGGCGGCGGTTTACAAGGAGAATGTCACAAGAACACAGGATAACGGTGGGGAGATTATAAATCCGGACGGCACGAAGCCAAACGGAAACAAGCCCCAGGACAAAGGAGCCACGGCAAGGATTTACCTGAACAATACGCCCATCCGCCTGGAAGTGGCAAAGACAAAACCGGATGGAGATATGGTGTCATATGAACTGAAAGGCCGCCTGGAGGGCAGTATTACAGAACTGAAAGGACGTTATGCCTTGGAAAATCTGGAACTGGCCTGCAGCGCTTCGGGAAAATATCTAGGCTATGGGTGGAAAAAGGGATTTTTAGATTCCCTGAAGAAAAAGCAGGAGGCGGGCGAGAGTATAGAAATCCTGTATGAAGATGGAGTTTTCACCGGTAATGCAAGGCTCTTCAAAGTTCCGGAAACAGCCGATGATGTGAACCGGTATCTGCCCGGCGCGGTGATGACCCTGTATGATGCGGTTGAAGTGAAACAAAACGGGGACAGGGAAGACTACCGGTTTGACGGTGTGAATGTGGAGCGGGACCGTTATGGGAATGTAAGCAATATGTACGTTCAGAAAGGATTTGCCGGAACAGGGCTCAGATTTGTCCTGGATAAAACAAAGGCGGACAGTGACGGCCTTGATGATTACAGGAACTACACCTGTGATGATCAGGAAAACGACAGGGGAGCGGGAACATGGACATATAAGACCGTAGAACGGGAGGATACCGATATCCTGTTTTATGACCTCGGGAGTCTTAATGTGCTCCGGAAAGAGAATGGTGTTCTGTATGGTTTTGATAAAGAGGGGAGGAAGATACGGGCCAAAAACAACAGTTCGCTTTTTGCGCTGAAAAACGGGACGCCGTTTCTGGAAATCATTTCACCGGACTATGAGACACTGCGGTATAACGAAAAAGACCGCGTGTTTGACCGGGTGCCGGAAGGAACGGTGCTGTACCATTTAGATGCGGAGAGGAACCGGGACAGCCTGGTTGATCCCTATACAGGAATGGCATACGTGGTAGAGGAAAAGACCGGGAAAATCCTGGTCTGGCCGATAAAGATTTCAAAGGATCAGTATGGTAATGTGACGGCAAGAGAGAAGATTACCACCGGACGTATCGCCACGATGGAAGCGGATACGGAACGGGAGTGGACCGTCGGAACGATGAAAAAGGGAGGGTTTAAAAAGACGGTAAATCCCGTTCTGAATGAGCACGGGCAGCCGGTTTATTACCGGAGAACGGATGAAACATATCAAAAAGGCAGCCCGATTTACGACAGGGACGGCGATTATATCCGGTATCGGTATGACGATAAGCTGAAACAATTTAATGATAACGCATGGAGGATTGACAGAATCCCCGCTCTTAAAGATATAGGCCCAGAACCGGAAAATCCAGCAGACGACCGTCCTCTCTATCACCGCCAGGGAGAAAGCTATATTATTGAAAACACATGGACGACCGGCGAGACAGCCCCAAACGATCCATTCCAAAGTGGGATGACGGACGGGCAGGTGGACGTGCTTAAGAGGGTTCCGGCCGGCCTGTACATCATGGAGGAATTAACGGCGCCGGAAGGATATGTAAAAACGATGCCGGTTGGTGTGACGGTGGAGGATAAAACAGAGATTCAGACAGCCAGGATAACCGACCGGCCAATCGGCGGATACCTGGAAAAGGTGGACGCTCCGGCGGCCTTCCGTGTAAAGGTCCGGGATTGCGATAAGGCGCTCGATGAAGCTGAGACACGGATGGAAGGAAAGGCATCTTATTCCTATGGCAGTGTAAAAGGAGCCAGGCTGGCTCTGTTCCGGGCGAAACGGGTCGCCACAAACGATCTGGACAAGCACCCTTCCGGCTACTATCTGGAAAAGACGGAAGAAACTCCGGCCAGGTGGACAAAACTTGATGAAAATAACCGGAAAAAAACGTTTGTGGCCGAATGGGTTTCCGGTGACAGCCCGGAGTATCTGGAAGCAATTCCAAAAGGATTTTACATTCTCGAGGAAATAAGCGCTCCCGCCGGTTTTATCCGGTCATCTATGGAACTGGAAATAAAAGAAACGGAGGAACTGCAGTATTTCCTGCTGCCGAATGATCATACCAAGGCAGAGATATATAAATATACGGAGAGGGATGGAATGAAACATCCTGTTACAAACGACAATCCCGCCGAATTTGCCCTGTATGACGGCGAGGGAGAGCTGTTCGACCGGTGGACGACGGATGACTGCGCTGAATACACAGCTGCCGTCGACACTTCAAAATATAAAAATCCGGGGTTTTTAAATGCGCTGCGTCTCAAATTCGGTGTATCAAAGGCTACCGGTCTGAGCGGCTTTACATATAATTACCGGAGTCTTTTCAAAGAATATGGGGCTGCGTTTGATGAGCTTTACTGGGATGTGGAGCGCACCGCCGTTAGGGATGCTGTATCAGACAAAGTATTCAGGACGTCGACCGGTTTTAAGATTATTGTGGGGCAGGACTCAATTACATTTCAGGAGGGGATGGATCCTGACGAGAGGGAGCGTTTTACAGAAGGGTACCGAAAGAACGAAAACGCACTTACCGTAAGCTGGCTGACCCGGAGAACGGCACGCAGGCTGACATCGGAAAATACAGATAAAAATGAGTCTGTGCGGCAGATCTGGGAGACAGATACGGGGAGCCAAATACTGATTTGTTCCGAAAAAAACCTGACGCCGGAAGGAAAATGGGACTACAATTTCGATTACAAGTTCAATTATAAAAGAATCAGGCCCGCTCAATACCCCTGTGCGGTAAGTTATGACACTCCGCAGGGAAATCATAGAATGGATTATATTCCACAGGGCCGGTACAGGCTGGCAGAGCTGAAAGCGCCTGAGGGGTTCGCCGGAATTTCCGAGCGGATTATCACGATAGAGGAAACCACCGATATACAATTGTACTCCGTGGAAAACAAACCACGCTGCCTCTATGTAGAGAAACTTTCGGAAGACGGAAAGGGGCTGGCCGGGGCCGGACTGGCATTATATCGTTCGGATGACCGGGGGAATTTTACACCGGCTCAGGAGTATCTTCAGGACACCTGGATATCGGGGGAAGAAGGATATTATACGGAGGATGACTATCACGAGGGAAAGATACCGGATGGTTTCAAGGCAGGAGATATGAAACCGCACCGGATTGAATTCCTGGCGGCAGGAACTTATTATCTGTCGGAAATCAGGGCTCCGGAAGGACTTGAAACGATGGAGCCGCAAAAGGTGGAAATTCCCGGCGGTGTGCAGAGTGGCAGTCCCCTTCTTGTCACGGCAGTGAATCGGATAAAAAAAGGAACGCTTCTCATTGAAAAGGCAGATGCAAAAGACAATGATAAAAAACTTCCCGGAGTAAAGTTTGAGGTGAAAAACGAGAGCACAGGTGAGAGGTATCTCCTTGTCACGGATGAAAACGGCCGTGCTGTGCTTTCGGGTCTGGTGACAGGTTCTCTCCGGGAAGGAAAATGGATTCCGTATCAATTCGCCGTGAGAGAACTGGCGCCTCCCGAACGGTATTCCCTGTCGATGGAAACGAAAACATTCAGTTTTACCGATTCAGAGGACAGCAAAACACTTACTTATCAGTGTGAATTTAAAGACGAACCTACCGATATTTTGATTTCGAAAACCAATTTTGAATCGAATGAATTTGTAAAAGGAGCCAGACTTGCCATCTATCGGGCGGTAGAAGAAGAGGGAGTGTTTGTGCCGTCGGGAGAACCGCTTGAGGAGTGGACTTCAGATGGAAGGAAACACCGCGTTATTGGAAAGTTGACGGCAGGAGGAGTCTATTTCCTCACAGAGCTTGAAGCGCCCGACGGATATCTAAGGTCATCCCCTATTCTGTTTGTCCTGGCCGATGACGGCAGGAAGATAAGCAGCATCTGCGATCAGGAACGAATTGTTGATTTTAAGACATCGGAACTGTTTAGCGATGCGGTGGAATCGGTCTCGGTTCAGGGAAGACGGCCGGTGGGGACGGAACGATGGCTGACCCATCTGGACACGGGAAAAATATACGTTATTCCGTCCTATCAGACCGCGCCTCTGACCGGAGCGGACGGTCTGTTAAACGGCGATCTGTATGAGGAAAAGGAAATCATCCGATACACGGACGGGAACAACCGGATCACGGGACGCCAGATCTTCCGCATGAGTCTGAATACGGAGGGAGAATACCGGCCGAAACTCAGGACAGCCGAAAAGACACTTTTAAAAATGGAGACGGAGAGCAGTGGCCTGGTTGAAGAATGGGAGGTGGAAAACAGAGAAGGAAGCGGGTACCGCCATGTGATTCAAAATCCCGTATATGAGGAAAAAAACGTGATAGAGGTGTCGGGAGAAAATGGAAAGAACGGTTCATCCGTTCAGACCGACAGCGTTATAAGATATAGTCTCACCTGTAAAAATATGCAGAAGACGGAAAAGGATATGGAAGTTTCTGTCCTTCTGGATCCGCAGCTTGAATACATGCCGGCCAATTCAGATAAAAGATGGAACAGAGAAAAGAACGGAAAACTTACGATGACATTTGAGAATATGGCTTTCGGGGAAGAAAAAAGTGTTTTCCTGACTGCGGCGGTAAAGCCGGATGCCGAAACGGCAGTTTCCTGCAGCGCGGAAATTGGAGGCGTTTCGTGCCTGTGGAAGAATCCGGTTGCAGGGGAGGGCAGTCTCGCAATTGTGAACCGTCTGACAGGGACGGCGGCAGACCAGACGACGGACCAGACGGAACGTGAACCGTATACATATACCGTTGAACTGCACGATGGAAACGGTCAGTCTTTGACAGGCAGTTTCGGATACATCGGGGATCGGCAGGGGAGTGTGAAAAGCGGCGGCCAAATTATGCTTAAAGGAAATGAAAGTATTGTAATCACGGGTCTTCCCTGGGGAACCGTATATAAAGTTTTCCCGTCGGACAGGGAAGATGCCGGTTCATCCGGCAAAACATTCGATACGGAGGGAACGGTTGGACGGGAGGCTAAGAGCGCAGTTTTCATCCTCAGGAAGAATGACGGCTCTATCCGTGAAGTCTTTAAGCGGGGAGACGTCTGCCACCTCACGGAAACAACGCTTTATGCAGACGGAAGCAGTCTTGTAACGGGAAAACTCACATTTACGCTGGATGAGTCCGCTGCCGCCGACGGTCTGGACATGAAGGATCAACCGGTCCGTGTCCTGATTTCCAAGACGGATTTAACGGGAGGAATAGAACTTCCGGGAGCGGAGTTCTGTCTGCGGGACAAAGGCGGTACTATTTTAGATGAATGGGTATCCGACGGCAAGCCTCACGAGACGGATGCCCTGCTGAAACCGGGAGAAAAATACTGTCTTTCGGAGGTGAAACCGCCTGACGGCTATGCGGCGGCCGAAGATATCTGCTTCACTGTTCCGGAAGACGGAGCGGAGACAACTGTCATAGTAAGTGACAGGCCGACGAGAATTCTCATTTCAAAGAACAGCGCTGAGGCAGCAGCAAATCTGTCAGCAGCAAGTCCGTCAGCAGCAAATCCGTCAGCAGCAAGCCCGTCAACAGCAAATCCGTCAACAGCAAATCCGTCAGCAGCAAATCCATTGGCAGCAAATCAGACAGGAGTAAACCTGGCGGGAGCTGAGCTGGAAATTATAGACAGTGAAGGAAACAGGATTGAAAAATGGATCTCAGACGGCACTGTCCACATCCTGGAGGGAAAACTCATAGCGGGAGGAACGTATACTTTGAGAGAACTCGCCGCTCCTCCCGGATACCGCATTGCGGAACCTGTCAGTTTTACCGTGCCGGAGGATGGCGGTGACGACATCGTTATCATGGAGGACGAGCCCACCAGGCTCATGATAGAAAAAGTCGGCTGTGAAGCGGACGGAAAAACGGAAACGGGGAGACTTGCCGGGGCATTGATTCGGATCGAGGATAAGAAGGGGCGGGAAGTATACCGTTTCCTGACCCGGGAAGACGGCGCCCATGAAATTACCGGAATACTGAAAGCAGGGGAGACTTATACGGCCGTTGAGGAGGAGCCGCCCTACGGGTACGAGTATGCCGAACCCGTAACTTTTACAATTCCTGAAGAGGATGAAGTGGTATGGATAAAGCTCATAGACCGGAAAAAAGCCGAGCCGCCCCATGAGAGAGAGGACGGGAAAACGTTCCCGGAGATAGCTGTCCGCAAGTATGACGGCGTAACATTAAAAGGAGTGGCTGGTGCAGAGTTCGCCGTTTACCGCAGTGATGGAAGTTTTCTGCTTTCAGTAAGTACGGGCGAAGACGGCAGGGCTGAAATTAAGATACATGAGCCGGGAATGTACACGCTGGTGGAGACAAAAGCGCCCCCGGGATACAGGCCGTCGGAGGAGGAATATCCATTTACGGTAACAGGGAATGAAAACGGAAGGAAAGAACTGTCCGTCGCAAATTATCCCGTTCCGGAAACAGCAGGTGTTATTACGGTACATTATGACAGGAGGCTTGAAGGAGACGGAAACATTTTCCTAAAGAGAAGAAGACTATTTCCGCTGCCAATGGCCGGTGACGGCCCGGCAGGGGCGGGAGATTTGATATTGGGGCTCATTCTCTTCGGGGCAGCAGCGATGTTGTGGGTGCGGAGGAGAAAACGGAAGAAGTAACCAGGCCGAACTGAAAGAACAGGAGGATAAACAGTATGAAAGAGGGCATGGGAAAAAAGATTATATTTGCCGTGGCCGCCGGTCTGTTTGCCGTGGCGGGGAGTATCCCCGCCATGGCGGCAGAGATTAAGAAAGTAAAGATAAAGCTGGTGGCAGAGACGTTTGATGAAAAAGGAAAGCCGGAAGTGGATTTCCTGACGGACAGCGATGAGTATGAAATCATTGGTTTTGAAGAACAGCCGGAGCATGTTTACGAAGTGGAACTGGCGGCGGAGGACGGCAAAGGTTTTGGAAGGCTGGAGCAGAAAGATATCAGGCTTACGGGGCTCAAAGCCACATGCAGCAGGGCCGTCAGGAAGAGCGGAAAGGAGGCGCTGGAACTTACAATCAAAGCGGAAGGGCTTGACGATGTCATCGGAGAAATAGGCCGGGCCGGTTTCAGGAATGGTTCGGCTGTGTGGGTCAAGGCCGACAACGCCTGCGCCTATTCCGTAATGCTGTTTAGAGATTCAAAGCGGATCGGATATACCCACAGAACGCAGGGAAACAGTTATAATTTTGCCCCTCTGATGAAAGAGAAGGGCATTTACCACTATAAGGTTTATCCTCTCTCCATAAATGAAAAAAAGGGAATTCCGGTTGAATCGGAGTGGTATTCGGTCGATGAGAGCGAGGCTGAGAAATACCGCTCGGAGTATGAGACGGTAAAAATGAAATTTCCCGGGTGGGAACAGGATGAAACAGGTTGGCGTTACTGGCAGAAGGACGGAATTTTTCCGCAGGAGAGCTGGCTTTTTCTGGATGGAAACTGGTATTATTTTGATTTTTGCGGATATATGGTGACGGACCGTTTGATACCCCGTAACGGCCGGCAATACTACCTGAATACAGACGGAACGGCACAGGAGTGGGAAGAAAAGTGAGGGGCAGCGGGACGATAAAAACGGCCAGGCCCAAAACATAGAAATGCTTATGAACGGCAAGGGTTTCGAGAGGATTTTGGCCCGACAGTAATAAGAGGGGGTAATAAGTGTAATTATTAAAATTATATAAATAAAATAAAAAAAGTGATTGAACATACAGGAGATCTATGATACCATGTAAAGCACAAATATATATCCTATCAGTTCCGTCCTGCATCTGGGCAGGCAACGGGAGCTTCCGTCTATAGAAGCGATAGGGTACTCTGGAGAGTCTCCATTTTGAGGAGCGCCGAAGGTGTAAGACAGATTCAAGTCCATGGTATCTGTTGATCTCTCAGGCAAAAGGACAGGGCATACATAAAAAGCAATGGGATAAGTCCCGTTGTATGCAAATGTTCTACTCTTTGGAGAGCTGGTATTTATCAGCTCTTATTTTATTGCCGCAAAACGGCAGCGCAATTAAAAACATAGAGGAGGATAACAAAAATGGACGCATTATTAGAAGTGGTAAAAACAGGTAACGATTTTCTCTGGAGTTTTCTTCTGATTGTACTGTTATGCGGTACGGGTGTGTACTACACAATCAGATTGAAATTTATTCAGGTGAGAAAATTCGGTGAGGGATGCAGGCAGGTATTCGGCCATATCAAGCTGAATGGCGAAAAGCATGAAAAGGGTGAGATGAGCCCGTTCCAGTCTATTGCAACGGCAATAGCAGCACAGGTTGGTACCGGAAACCTGGCAGGTGCGGCAACAGCCCTGATCGGCGGCGGTCCGGGAGCAATTTTCTGGATGTGGATCAGCGCTTTCTTCGGAATGGCTACTATTTATGCAGAGGCAGTACTTGCACAGACCTATAAAACTGAGGTAAACGGTGAAGTGACGGGAGGTCCTGTTTACTATATCAAGGCGGCCTTCAAGGGAACGTTTGGAAAGGTGCTTGCCACATTATTCGCCATTTTCATCATTCTGGCCCTGGGATTTATGGGTAATATGGTTCAGTCCAATTCTATCGGAGCCGCTTTCGTGGAGGTGTTCCATGTATTTAACCTGAACATTCCTCCGGTAGCCGTAGGTGTCGTTGTTGCAGCATTTGCAGCATTTATTTTCCTTGGCGGCACACAGAGACTTGCTGCGGTAGTTGAAAAGATCGTTCCGATTATGGCGGGCGTTTACATTGTGGGCAGTGTTATCCTGATTGCAATGAACTTTACCCAGATTCCGGAAGCATTCAGAGTGATTTTTGTGGGAGCCTTTGATCCGAAAGCAGTGCTTGCTGCAGGCGCCGGTATTGCGGTAAAAGAAGCGATCCGTTTCGGCGTGGCAAGGGGATTATTCTCCAACGAGGCCGGTATGGGTTCCACACCTCATGCCCATGCAAGAGCAAAAGCGGAGACACCCCATCAGCAGGGACTCTGCGCTATGATCAGCGTGTTTGTCGATACATTTATTATCCTGAACCTGACCGTATTCTCCGTGCTTACAACAGGAGCAATGAACTCCGGTAAAGACGGCACAGCTCTGACACAGGCCGCATTCATGCAGGGATTCGGCACATTCGGCATCATATTTGTGGCAATCTGTCTGCTGTTCTTTGCATTTTCAACAATCCTCGGCTGGCATTTCTTCGGCCTGATCAATGCAAAATACCTGTTTGGTGACAATGCCGCTAAGATATATTCCGTGATTGTTGTCATTTGTATTGTGATTGGCTCAACCCTGAAGCTGGAACTTGTATGGTCACTGGCAGACTTCTTCAACGGACTTATGGTAATTCCGAATATCATGGCGCTTTTGGCGCTCAGCGGAGTTGTTATAAAGGCAGGACAGAAGCTGAAATAGAGACTAAAATAGAAACTGAAATAGAGACTGATACAGAAACTAAAATAGAAGCTGAAATAGAGACTGATACAGAAACTCAAATAGAAACTGAAATGGAAACCATAAAATACAGCCGTGGAAAGCAGCAGAATAATCTGCCGGTTTCCACGGCTGTTTTATAGGTTTCTTTTTATGGCCGATACCCTGTTTTATCTTTATCGGTTATTTCACGAATTACTTTACAAGGGATACCGGCGGCCACGACGTTGGCGGGGATGTCTTTTGTTAAAACACTTCCGGAGCCGATAATTGTATTGTCACCGATGGTGATTCCCTGATTGATATGGACTCCGGCGCCAACCCAGACATTATTTCCGATTTTAACAGGTTTGGCGTAACAGGCTCCATTCACTCTTTCCCATGCATCGGCAGCATGGTTTGACGTATAAATGCCGACCCGGGGCCCGAATAGAACGTTGTCGCCTATCTCAATGCCGCCGCCGTCAAGCATCACACAATCAAAATTAGCATAAAAGCTGCTGCCGATTGATATATTACAGCCGAACTCACATCGGAAGGTGGGTTCGAAATGAACGTTTGTGCCTATCGACTTTAACAGGGTTTTCAAGATTGCTTCCCGTTCCGCCTGTGGCTTTCCAAAGCTTGCATTATATTCATTCGTAAGAAAAACCGTCTTTTCTCTCAGCTCAACCAATTCTTTTGTGAGGTCATTATACATTTGACCGCTTAACATCACTTGTATTTGTTCTTCTAAATTCATACAGGTTCTTTTCTCCCATTCTGATAGTCCGGGTCCTCCCGGGTTTACTGCTTTTCCGTCACCATCATATACCGGTTATGGGCGTCTTTCATACAGGCGATCAGCGGTTTTTGGGTCAGGGCAAAATAGCGCTCCTTGATTGTCCGCTCCAATTCATCCAGATCCGTTTTGATGCTTTTGCCGATAAACATGGATGCTACAAAATTCCTTGTGACGGCAAGGATGGTATTGCATTCGATGTCCAGGATCTTTCCCGAGTCTTTTTCAACTACGAGGCTGATGTAAAATTCTCCGTGGAGGGTATAGATGGCATCCTCCCGGCTCGGTTTGGCCTGGCCTACTATCAGCAGAGTATCATTATTATACATGGTATTAATTCTCCTTCCGGTCCTACTTCAATGTACCGTCTTCATATGTTTCAATTCTTTTCTCACCATGAGATTATATCAGTACCACGGCAATTTTTCCATACAAAAAAATCCTGATTTTGGTTTGTCTGCCGGAAGCAGGGAATTAATATGGCAAAATCCGTTTTTTCCACCGGATATCGGCACTATGGAAAGAGCGGGGAGGAATTTGTCTGGCGGGAAACGGAATGATGTGTTAAAATGACGTTGTTAAAGTTGGGGAAATGGGGGAGGCAGGAAGTCATGACGTTAAATCAGCTAAATTATTATGTGGAAATTGTCCGGCAGGGCAGTTTCACCAAAGCCGCAGAGAAACTCTTTGTAAGCCAGTCGACACTCAGTAAGGCAATCCGGGCTCTGGAGGAAGAGTTTCAGATGGAGCTTATTAACCGGGGAGCCAAGGAATTCCAGTTGACGGCGCAGGGCGATGTTTTTTACGAATATGCGGTCAGGATACTGGATTTTTATCATACACAGACGCAGGAACTGTTTCAGCGTCTCCACAGTGCAAACGGCACGCTGAAACTGGGAATTCCGCCGACGGCGGGAGCCATCTATTTCTTTTCGATTCTATATAAATTCCGCGAAACGTATCCGGGAATCAATCTTAAAATAGAGGAAATCACATCAAAAGCAGTTCATGAACTGGTGGCCGCCGGAAAACTGGATATGGGAATTGTGATAGAACCGTTTTCCGATGACAAATTTTACAAGCGGCCCAGCTACACCTCCGAGGCCGTTCTCCTGGTTTCCCGGAAGCATCCGCTTGCGGCAAAGCGCAGCGTTTCATTTTCAGCCCTCCGGGGAGAGAAGTTCCTGCTCGTAACACCGGATTATATGTTCCATGACGTTGTATTGGAAAAATGCCGGGAGGCGGGATTTGTACCCGATGTCACGTTTGAGAGTTACCAGTGGGAACTACTGTTTGAGATGGTTGCCGATAATCAGGGGATCTGCATACTGCCGAAACCGCTGGTAGACAAATTTAACAATACGCGGGTACATCAGGTTCATTTAAAAGATCCGGAGTTCCCCTGGACCCTTTCACTGATTTACCGCAAGGATAAATTTATTACGGTTCCGATGCAGTGTTTTCTGGATCTGTGTTTTGGAACCTGACACAAGGGACGAAAGTGACGTAACATAGTGGAAAGAACAGCAGAGTGCAGGATCAATGCCATTTGCAGTATGGCGCCGGTCCTGCACTCTGCTGTTCTTTGTTGTTTTGGGGTATGAATTGAATTCATACCCCATTAAAAAAGGCTATTTTCCATTTGAAAAACACCATGCTATAATCAAACCACAAAGCCGCAATGGCCATGCGGACCAAAGTGATTTTCAAATTCAATCAACAAAAAACGGCGCTGGAATTTATTGATAAGAGGGATTCAATCTGAAAAAGAAAGTTACAGTAAATGGGTTTCACTTGAAAAGAGGAAAGGAATTGTGAATTATGGGGAATCAACAAACAAAGGCTTCTTCATCGAGAGCTGTTATAATCGAGTTCGTAATGTTTTTCACCTATGCGTTTTTTGCGGTAAACTGGATTGCGGGGAGTACGCTGACACCGCAGATTATGGAACATTTTAACCTGAAAACTTTTGCTTCGGCAACCTTTATTTCCAATGCGATTACGCTGGCAAAGATTATCGGAAATTTCATGGCGGCAGGTATTTTAAGCAGACTGTACCCGAAAAAGGCCATCGGCCTTGGTTCCGGGCTGATTGTACTGGGAAGCACCCTGGCAATTTTCGCCCCGCAGTACTGGCTGTTCATTCTCGGCCGTTTCATCATGGGATTTGGAGGCGCATTATATGTGGTATATTTCAGCCCCGTGGTGATTCATTATTTTGAGTCCAGGAAACGTCTCACGGTCAATGCGCTGAATGGCGCGGCGTACAATTTCGGCGGTATTGTCGCCATGTTAATTGTAGGACCGGTTATTGCCTGGCTCAAAACCTGGCAGTACAGCATGGGATTTTTTGCAGTGGTCAGCGCCCTTCTCTGGGTTTTATGGCCGGTTATCGGCCAGGACTTTGAACTGAACCAGGGGACCGGGGCAAAACAGGCGCCGTATACGATCGGCCAGGCCCTGAAAGAAAAAATCAACTGGATTCTGCCGTTTACCTATTCCGGTCTGCTTACTTTTTACATCGTCATGCTGAATATCTTCCCGATTTCGGGAACGACGGCAATCAGCAGCAAGGCACTGAGCACGCTCGTGGCGGTGGGGGGAATCATCGGTTCCCTGCTTGCCATTGCAATGGGAAGAGTCTATTTTAAACGCCTTCCGGTGATTCGCATCTCCGGCCTTGCAATGACACTCTTCGGCGTGCTGATGTTCAGGACGGACAGCGGAGTCTTGTCGGCAGTGGCGGCTCTTCTCATCGGACTGTTTATGTTCCTGCCGGTCAGCTCCCTGATGATGATTCCACAGGAACTTCCGGGAATGACACCGGCCAAACTGACAACGATTATGGGACTTTTCTGGGCGCTGTCCTACATTATTGAGACCACCGCCTATTTTATCATCGGTTTTATTATCGACCGGTTTGGTTACGGAATGGGATTAAACTTTGCACTGATTATGAGCGTTACATTTTTCCTGGGTTCCTTCCTTCTGCCGGAAACAGGAAAGGACGGCACAAAGGAAACATCCGATGCAAAACTTAAATGCAGCTAAGGTTACCGCCGACAGCGGATATTATAAATAGAAGAGGAGAGTAAAAATGAAATCATTCGAAGAAATCTACCGTGAAAAAGTGATGACAGCCGACGAGGCCCTTGAACTGATAAAAGACGGAGACTATATGTTTTCCGCACAGGCGGCGGGAGAGCCGGCGGCAATCCTGTCCCATCTTCAGCACCTGAAAGAGACGGGAGTTAAAAATACAACCATCAATACCTGTCTTCCATTACAGTATTATGATGCATTCAAGGATCCGGAAATGCAGGGAGTGATGTCCCATAACGGATGGTTTTTCAGCCCCGGACTGCGCGATGCGCATAAAAAGAAACTGGTCAGCGCCATCCCACAGAGTTCCACCTCGGTTCTGCGCAAAGTACTGAGCCGTCTGGAATATGAGAAGCGCCGCCCGGTAGTCCTGGCAACGGTTTCTCCGATGGACAGCCACGGATATATGTCGCTTTCGGTGAGCGCAATCTATGAGCGGGATTTAATCAACAGCGGAGCGCTGACGATTCTGGAAGTGAACCCTAATTTCCCACGTACCTTCGGGGATACGCAGGTCCATGTTTCCGAGGCGGACGCCCTCGTGGAATCCGACCGTCCCATCCCGGTGAGCAAGCTTGCGCCGTATACGGAAGTGGACGCGGAGATTGGAAAATATGTGGCCTCCCTGGTAGAGGACGGTTCCACAATTCAATTGGGAATCGGCAATATTCCCAATGCCGTTGCCGCCGAGCTGAAGAGTAAAAAGCATCTGGGAATTCACACCGAAATGTTTACGGAGACCATGGTCGACCTGATCGAGTGCGGGGCGGTGGATAACTCCTGCAAGGGTCTTTTAGACGGATATTCGGTCTGCTCCTTTACGATGGGAAGTAAGCGCCTCTATGATTATATTGATAACAATCCGGCCGTACTGTTTAAATCATGTACATTTACAAATGATCCGTACACGATCGGACTCAACAACCGATTTGTCTCAGTCAATGCGACCCTGGAGGTGGATCTCACCGGCCAGTGCGCCTCCGAGACGGTGGGCTATGATCAGTGGTCGGGCACCGGCGGCCAGTCTGAGACGGTGCAGGGCTCCCAGATGTCCAAGGGAGGAAAATCTATCATTGCAATGCATTCCACATACAGGACCAAGGATGAGAACGGCGGGGAAGCGCTGCGCTCCAAGATTGTGCCCTTCCTGCACGAGGGGGCCGTCGTCACCACATCCAGGAACGATACGGATTATGTTGTGACCGAGTATGGAATCGCATGGCTGCGCGGAAGAAATGTGGCCGAGAGGGCGGAGGCATTAATCAATATCGCCCATCCCGATTTCCGCGACGAGCTGAGGGAGAAAGCAAAAGAATACGGAATTTGGTAAATAACAACGAAAAGCACGCTTCGCAAACTTTTCACTGCCACTCAGTAAAAAGAGCGCCCGATACCTGTTTTTAAGCAGATACCGGGCGTTCTGTCATTTATATGAAAACGGAAGATGTACGGATAAAAGTTACCATGCGATACCCTGGGCCATCATCGCATCCGCGACTTTCTGGAAGCCGACAATGTTGGCGCCTGCTACCAGATTATAGCCGAGGCCGTACCGCTTCGCCGCGTCGGCCGAGCCGTCATGAATTTCGGTCATGATCTGATGAAGTTTTGAGTCAACTTCTTCGGCAGTCCACGAAAGTCTTTCGCTGTTCTGGCTCATCTCAAGTCCGGATACAAGCACGCCCCCGGCATTGACGGCTTTGGAAGGAGCAACCACCATGCCCGGCTGTTCCATCAGGAATTTAAGCGCCTCATTTGTAGTGGGCATATTGGCGACTTCAATATAGTACTTAACACCATTTGAAACAATTTTTTTCGCCTGTTCCAGATCGATATCATTCTGGGTAGCGCAGGGCATGATAATGTCGGCTTTCTGTCCCCAGGGTTTCTCGCCGGGGTAGAACGGCACGCCGAATTTATCCGCATAGTCCTGGACTTTGTTGCGTCCGGACGCTCTCATTTCCAGCATGTAACTGATTTTCTCATCGGTCACAATGCCGTCCGGATCGTAAATATATCCGTCCGGTCCGGAGAGAGTAACCGCTTTGGCGCCCAATTCGGCCAGCTTCTTGGCGGCGCCCCATGCCACGTTGCCGAATCCGGCCAGGGCAACGGTCTTACCGGCCAGCGTGTCGTTCTCATGCTTCATAACCGCTTCTACATAATAAACGGAACCGTAACCGGTAGCCTCCGGGCGGATGAGGGAGCCGCCGAAGGATCTGCCCTTTCCGGTAAGGACGCCGTTCTTAAATCCGCCGACAATTTTACGGTACTGGCCGTACAGGTATCCGACTTCGCGGGCTCCGACGCCGAGATCTCCGGCGGGAACGTCCACATCCGGTCCGATATGGCGGTATAATTCAGTCATAAAGGCCTGGCAGAACCGCATAACTTCCCTGTCGCTTTTTCCGTTTGGATCAAAATCGCAGCCACCCTTGGCGCCGCCCATTGGAAGCGTTGTCAGGCTGTCCTTGAACGTCTGTTCAAATCCGAGAAACTTCACAACCGAAAGATTGACTTCCGGTGAAAAACGAAGTCCTCCTTTGTACGGTCCGATTGCGCCGTTAAACTGTACCCTGTAGCCCGTATTTACATGGATTTTTCCGTTGTCATCCTCCCAAGGGACACGGAATTCGATGACTCTTTCCGGGATGACCATCCTTTCCAGGAGCGCGTTATCCTCATATTCAGGATGTGCATCAATCACGGGACTTAAAGAAGTGAGAACCTCTTCAACCGTCTGGACAAACTCCGGCTCATTCGCATTTTTTTCTCTTACCTCATTCAGAACTTTTTCGATATATGCATTCATGGAAATACCTCCTCTAAAATTGATTGTTTTCGGAAAAATTAATAGGTCTGATGGCAGTACATTTTTTCAAATTCTTCCCGGATAACCGGTGAAATCCACTCGCTGGAGAACATCGGATGGGAAGTGGCGATTTTATAAACCTCCTGCCTGATTTCATCGAGCACGGCCGGATTGTCCTTGTTCTTAAGCCCCCGGCCCAGCATACGGCCGATATTGTACATTTCCTCTTCTTTGGCGCCTCTTGTGGTCATGGTAGGAGAACCGATTCTCAGACCGCTTCCAAGGCTGGGCGGAAGTGTGTCGTAGGGAATCATATTTTTATTGGTGATAATGCCGAGACTGCAGAGAAGAGTCTCCGCCTCCTGCCCGTTGGCAATGACGGGAGTCACATCCAGCATGACCATGTGGGTATCCGTGCCCCCGGTAATCAGCCGCATTCCCTCGTCTTTACAGCCCCTTGCCAGCGCTTTTGCATTCAGGCAGACCTGTTTTGCATATTCTTTAAATTCGGGCTGAAGCAGTTCCTGAAAGAGGACTCCGCGTGCGGCCAGCATGTCGCCCTTTGGACCGCCCTGAAGTCTTGGGAATACACCGCGGTCGATTTTCTGGCCCAGTTCCTTGCGGCAGAGGATAACGCCGCATCCGCGGGGCCCCCTGAGTGTTTTTTGGGTGGACATGGTGACAACGTCGGCGTAGGGAACCGGGCTGGGAATGGCGCCGCCGGCAATCAGGCCGCAGTCGTGGGCACAGTCTACCCAGAAATAGGCGCCTGCTTCATCGCAGATTTCCCGGAATGCTTTGTAATCAATGGTGCGCGGATAGGAAGACGCGCCGGTTACAATGAGTTTTGGTTTGTTTTCAAGGGCCATCTGCCGAATCTGTTCCATATCAATGCGCTCGGTCTCCTTATTTACGCCGTAATGAAGGGCGTTAAATTCCCGGCCGCTGTAGTGGAATTTGGCTCCGTGGCTTAAATGGCCTCCATTGTCGAGTTCAAGGGCAAGGAAGGTGTCGCCTTTCTTTAATAAACCGGTGAGAACCGCCATGTTGGCAATGGTAGCGTTGCCCGACTGGATATTGGCGTGTTCCGCGCCAAAGACCTTCTTGACACGTTCAATGGCAAGGAGCTCGGCCTGGTCTGCCAGCTGGCAGCCGCCTACAAACCGTTTTCCCGGGTAGCCTTCGGTGTTTTTGTTTGTAAATGCGGAACCTTCCAGGGCGGAGGCAAGTGGGGAAACAACGTTTTCTGAAGCAATAAGACCGATTGTTTCAAACTGGCGCTTTTCTTCGCGGTGAAGAAGGCCGGACATTTCAGGGTCAAAGACATCAAGTAATTTGACAGCATCCTGTTTTGTTGAGTTGGACATGAGAAAATCCCCTTTCATAGATAATTTATGGTTTATTTCGAACGCCTGCCGGCAATTCTACTCCTGTGAAATAAAAAAGGAAGAACAAACAGACATTGGTTGCAATGCCGGGTTTGTTCTTCCCTAAGATGATTAATCGGGGGTGACCGAATAATCTTTAAAAAAGATCGTATAATGGATGTTAAAACACTAAAGCTTAGCTTCCGGATACGCCATCAGATAACGGTTCTGCGCGTCCCTCAGAGCGACAAGGACCGCCTTTTGGGCCAGGGCCAGGAATCTTTTTTTGATGATTTCGCTGATGAGGGCGACGTCGGTGACAATGTTTTTCCCAACGAGGATTTCTCTTAAAAAGAGATTGGTGTCTTCCATAACCATGTTGGCGCTGGCATTGATAATCGTGTTCGTATGAATATCAATTACCATACTGAGGGAAAATGCACCGTACATGGCGTTGATGGCATCTTCCTTTGATACCTTGGCAACGCCTGTAATAAATACTGAATCTTCCGGAAAAATTTTGACCATACCAGTTCTCCATTTCTTTAAAACAACGAAAAGCACGGTTCGCGGACTTTTCATTACCAATAACAAAAAGACGAGAGAACTACTCCATAATGATAGTTCTTTCGCCTAATTTATTTTAGTTCTGAGAGGATATCCCAAAACCAATATATTCGACTGACATCAGAATAAATGATCTTGAAAAAATAGTCAATCATAAAAATAGCTAAAAATTAAGCGACAACTTTGTTCAATATTTCCATTGTCATCTTTTGAAAACTATGCTTTACTAATCTCAAAGTAAATGCTTCTGCGCAGAACATTGGCTTCAGACAATTGAAACCTTATATACACGTATATGGATGCAATGGATGCTCCCCCTATATGAATGTTTTTAAGGCTCAAAAGAATGGCATACATCTTAAGATGCATGCAGTTCTTTTGGGCCTTTTTGTATATAAGAATATCACAATATAACTTAAGTGAAATGAGAAGGGGAGGGGACAAAGATATGGAATTATCTTTAAATCTTTATCAGTCAATGGCATTGGCGGTTGCAGTGTTTTACCTTGGAAGCTTTTTAAAAACAAGAGTCAAATTTTTTCAGAGGTATTGTATTCCGAGTCCTGTCATCGGCGGAATTATCTTTGCTGTATTAAGCCTGGTTTTCTATGAACTCGGAATTTTGAATCTTACGGTTGATACGACGCTTCAGAGTGTATTTATGAACCTGTTCTTTACAAGCGTCGGTTTTACCGCCGGGTTCAGCATGCTGAAAAAGGGAGGAAAAACCCTGGTAATCTTTATGGCGGCGGTTGCAGCCTTAATCACTATTCAGAATGTGTGCGGCGCGGTGCTCTGCAAAGCGTTCGGACTGAATCCGCTTATGGGGCTGGCCCTTGGTTCGCTCCCGCTGACGGGCGGCCATGGAACGTCTTCCGCATTTGGTCCCCTGCTGGAGAATATGGGGGTTGAGAATGCGCTGACGGTGGCCGTAGCGGCGGCAACCTATGGCCTGATTGCAGGCAATGTGATCGGAAACCCGCTGGCCAGCCGTAGAATCAGAAAGATGAATCTGAAAAGCCGCGGTTCCTCCGAAGTGGCGCAGGAGGCTATGGATGAGTTAAAGAAAAATACCGACGTCACGGAGAAACTTGATGTTGGAAAGGGAACGCTTGGTCTTGCGCTGTTATTTGCCGCGACGGGAATCGGAACCCTGATCAGTATGGTATTTGAACTAGCGCATATTACATTGGCCTCTTATGTGGGAGCCATGCTGGTTGGTATTATTATCAGAAATGTCTGTGACAGCAGAGAGGTAAAAATTCCGGTTCAGGAGATCAGCACGATCGGTTCCATCTCGCTTAATTTCTTTCTTGCACTTGCCATGATGGGAATGAAGCTGTACCAGCTTGCCGATTTGGCGATGCCGATGATCGTAATTCTTTTGGTACAAACCGTGCTGACCGGATTATTTGTATACTTTATTACCTTTAATCTCTGCGGCAGGGACTACGATGCGGCCGTTCTGTCGGCCGGACACTGCGGATTCGGAATGGGAGCCACGCCGAATGCAATGGCCAATATGGATTCCCTGACACAGGTATACGGTCCGTCCGCGAAAGCCTATCTTATCATTCCGGTCTGCGGCGGGTTTTTCACCGATATTATTAATTCACTGCTGATTACGGCCTTTATGAATTTCCTGTAATTTATGTCACGATTCGTTTTGCCGCAATATGTTTAGTGAAGTACGCTTATATCAATACCTTTTATTTTTGTAGCCGATGTACTCGCGCTATGCTGATTTGAAAGGGTAGAAATCATATTCTGATTTCTACCCTTTTAAATTGAGTAAAATTCATCATTTCACCGGCGGCTGGCGGTGATTGGCTCACAAAGTTCATGTTCCATTATGTTTAAGGAGGTCAGAATTATGGATAATCGTCCGGTTGGTATTTTTGATTCAGGAGTGGGAGGGCTGTCGGCCGTAAAAGCCATGCTTAAGGCGGCGCCCAATGAGAGTATTATTTATTTTGGGGACACAGCGCGCGTTCCTTATGGGAACAGGAGCAGAAATGAGATAACCTGCCTTTCAATGCAGGATGTGAATTTCCTTCGTATTTTTAATTTGAAAACAATTCTGATTGCATGCAATACCATAACGGCAAACTGTATTGATGCGCTCAGGGCGGCCAATCAGGATATTCCGATTATCGGCGTAGTGGAATCGGCGGCAAGTGCGGCCGCAGAAGCGACCAGAAATAATAAAATCGGTGTAATTGCAACACAGGCAACGGTGGAAAGCGGAATTTACAGGCAGAAACTCGAAGATACTCTGCCCGGGGTTAAGGTCTTTGAACAAAAATGCCCGAAGTTCGTCCCCTTAATCGAGAGCGGACATATAAGTCCGGATGATCCGAAGCTGATCCCGGTGGTGGAAGAATACTGCAGGGACCTGAAGGATGAGAATGTCGACGTGGTAATACTCGGCTGCACCCATTACCCGCTAATCCAGGAAGCCGTACGGAACTATATGGGCAGCGGCGTAACCCTGATCGATTCCGGAGGGGAATCCGTCAAAGCGGTGCTGGAGGGACTTTCGGAAAACAACCAGAAAGCGGCTCCTCTCGTCAAGGGAAGCGATAAGTATTTCTGCAGCGGGGACGTTGGAAGATTCGGCACCGTGGCAAATATGTTTTTACAGAAGAATATCCAGCCGTATGCATCGGAAATTAATATAGAAAGATTCTAAGTGTTTGTTTGCAGGGGAGAGTTCATGAGGTGTTTTCGTACATTTTTGCATCAACATCCCGAGTTTTGCCGGAGCGAAACGGCATTTGAATAATCAGAATAATCACGATTTTAAAACAGGAGGTAGATCCATGGCTGAAATACTAGATGGTAAGGAAGTGGCCGCCAGATTGACGGAAGAACTCAGAATGAGGGCGGAAAACTTAAAAAGCAGGGGCGTAGTGCCAAAGTTGGCGATAGTGCGGGTGGGAGAAAGGGTCAGTGACGTCAAATACGAACAGAGCGCGGCGAAGAAATGCGCGAAAATCGGGATTGAGGTGGAACTGTTCCATCTGGGCGTAGAGGCTTCACAGGAGGAGCTGATTGCCGCGATAGAAGCGGTGAACCGGGACGGTTCTATCCATGGCTGCCTGATATTCAGGCCGTTCCCCGAAGGATTTGACGATGCACTGATACGTTCGAAGCTGGACCCGGACAAGGATGTGGACGGAATCACCAATGGCTCCCTGTCGGGCGTTTTTACCGGGACGAGGACGGGGTATACCCCCTGTACCGCAGACGCCTGCATGAGAATCCTGGAACATTACGGCTATGATCTGGAAGGGAAAAATGTGGTTGTCATAGGGGCAAGCCTTGTGGTCGGAAGACCGCTGGCCCTGATGTTTCTGACCAGAGAGGCCACGGTTTCACTCTGCCATATTAAGACACGGGACGTCAAACGTTATTGTGACAATGCCGATATCATCGTATCCGCCGCAGGACATGCGGGGCTTGTCACAAGGAATATGGTGAAGCCGGGACAGACCGTTCTCGATGTAGGCATTAATGTAAATAAAGAAGGAAAACTGTGCGGTGATGTTGATTTTGACGCGGCCGCCGAAGTCGTGGACGCAATTACTCCCGTGCCGGGAGGCGTCGGCTCCGTGACAACTTCCGTGCTGGCAATGCATACGATAGAGGCGGCGGAAGCTGCATGGGCTCAAAAGAACTGAGAATACACAGAACTACGCAGAGCGCTATAAAAGGCAGTCACCCGGAGCTCAAGTAGGGACAGATAAGGGTTATGAAAATAAGAGTAAGGTATCAAAGTGTCTATGGACGCTTAATTAACCTTACTCTTATTAAAGGCGGTAATCTGTCGACTGAGTGTGCAGTTTATCATTCCGGCACGTGAGTTGTCTGTCCTTTATAATCAATTCTCATGCCTGAAAGGGTCCTTTTATCTGTGATTTAACATCAAATGCCGCTCTTTACGCCTGCCGTCCGGAATAAAGAGAAAAGGTCCCGCTTTCATTTCATCCAGAGTCCTTTTGGTCAGTTCCGACACGGCTCTCAGGACGGACAGATGGGTGGCCAGGTCCAGATGGTCTACGGACAGGGTTCTTTGTTTCGTGCATCCGTCTACGCCGCCGGCGTCCACGACATGGCGGAGGAGTTCAGCTTCCTTTTCCTCTGAAGGAAGCAGGAAACGGCCGGTATTAATTGAGAGGAGAGCGGAGAGCCCCCATCCCCACCAGTTGGAAACGCCGCTTGCCAGAGCAAGTTCGGCCGATTCCAAGGCGCAGATTTCACTGCCGCAGGGAACATTTTCAAGGATTTGACGGCGGAAAGCGCCCATTCCCATCTCGTTGCCTCCATCTCCAATTGAGATGGTATGCGCTCCGCTCTTTTTTGCTTCGGATAAGAAGGAAGAAGAATCCGCAATCATATCATCAATGATTTCGCCGCGCATGTTGTGGTAATGGCCGTCCGATGCCTTCCCGGGCCGTTCCAGGCTGATAAAATGTGTCGGCCTGAATTCATAAAGAACCGTCCGGATAAAAGATAACGTATCATTGTCCGGAAGCAGTACGAGAGAAGCTCTGGGAGCGGCAAAATGCAACGCCTCTTTTAAAAGAGGGTAGGAGGCGGTATCCGTAACGACAACGGTCTGGCACCCGGTTTTTGTCAGCGCCGAAGCGAGGTTGGCGGTGCCGGACGGTCCATCCGTTTCACCGATAAAAGTTCCGTCCGGCATACGGACCGGAAAACCGGTCAAAATCACCGCACGCCTGGCGTCTGCAAGGACAGAGGCCGTCTCAGTAAGCGGTGAAGCGGGAAGCGAGGCTAAAAGGCCGCGTCCTCCCATATCCTGTTTCATAATCAAGTCCAGGGTCTTATAAAAGTTCATAACATCAATCCTCCAGGTATTTGCATAATGCAGATATGCGCAGCTTTTTTATCCGCAGGATAAATCCTGAAAATAAAAAAAGACCCACGCATCCTGTAAAGATTCATGGCTCTTATTTACGGAGGGAACATCCGGGCAGGAGTCCCGATAAATAAAAGAATCAATTTGTATTCCATCCTTATTGTAGTGGATGGGGAGGGATTTGTCAAATGGTATTTAAGTTGAGATGCGGGGACGCCTGGGGGAGATGGCGGACGGGGGACTGAAGACTCACAACCAAGAGGCTGCCCAAACGTTTGTTTTGCGTTTGGGCAGCCTCCCTATCTGTTTAAAAACCCCTGATATTATTCTTTCCCGCTCCAGCAATAAGTACAGAGCTTGCATGGTGAAATCCCGATGGAAGCGACTAAATCGTCAAGTCTGTGGTACTGAAGTGTCGTGAAGTTGAGTTTTTTCCGGATGCATTCTATCATGTCCTTATAATTCTGGCTGTCTGGATTCGCGTAATCTGCCAGGACCTCGGCCGATACGTTGTCGCCCTCGCGATCTCTTATGATCCTTCTGGTAATCAGGTCCAGATCGGAGTTGGAACGTGAGAAGTTCAGGTATTTACATCCGAATAAAAGCGGCGGACAGGCAGGGCGGATATGGACCTCCTTGGCTCCGCTCTGGTATAAAAATTCCGTTGTCTCGCTGAGCTGTGTGCCGCGTACAATGGAGTCGTCGATTAAGAGAAGACTCTTGCCTCGGATTAGGGAGTCAACCGGAATCAGCTTCATACGGGCGATCAGGCTTCTCTGGTTCTGGCTGGTCGGCATGAAGGAGCGCGGCCAGGTTGGGGTGTATTTAATGAAAGGACGTGAAAATGGAATGCCGGATTCGTTGGCATATCCGATTGCATGGGCGATACCGGAATCCGGGATGCCGGCTACCAGGTCCGCCTGCGCATGATCGCGTTTCGCCAGCATACGGCCGCAGTTGTAGCGCATCTCCTCCACATTGATTCCCTCGTAGGAGGAGGTCGGGTATCCGTAGTATACCCAGAGGAAGGAACAGATTTTCATTTCTTCCCTGGCAGGGCTTAAGACTTCCAGGCCATCCGGCTTCATCAGGACGATCTCACCCGGGCCCAGCTCCCGATAGTCGGAATAGCCCAGATTAATAAAGGAAAAACTTTCAAAGGCAGCACAGTATGCGCCTTCTTTTCTTCCGATGACGGCAGGGGTGCGCCCAAGCCTGTCCCTGGAAATATAGACGCCTTCCGGAGTCAGTAAAAGGATGGTCATGGATCCTTTGATCTTTTCCTGAGCCAGAAGAAGACCGTCTACAATGGATTCAGCCTGGTTGATGATGGCGGCAACCAGTTCGGTTGAGTTGATCTTGCCTCCGCTCATCTCAAGAAAATGAATGTGGCCTTTTTCATAAGCTTCTCTTACGAGTTCTTCCTGGTTGGCAATTTTACCAACGGTCGTGATGGCATAGCTTCCCAGATGAGACTGAATTAAGAGCGGCTGCGGCTCCATATCGGAAATACAGGCGATGCCCATATTGCCTTTCAGTTCTTCCGCATCCCTTTCGAATTTCGTACGGAACGGAGAATTCTCAATATTATGAATAGAACGGTTAAAACCATCGGGGCCATAGACGGCCATACCGCCTCTTCTTGTTCCCAGATGAGAATGGTAATCTACGCCGAAAAACAGATCCATTGTACAGTTTGTCTTAGATGCAACACTGAAAAATCCACCCATTTTTAACTTCCTTTCAATATTTGGTAAGTTTATTTTTTATTCATAGGAAATTATGTCCTATGAATAAAAAAACGCTCTGCGAGGATGCACATGCCGCGCAGAGGTAAATAGTTGCTGAAGCAACCGCGCGGCAGCGCAGGAATCCCGCAAGCGGGATTCTTTATTCTGTTGATCTTATATCTGAAGATACAAATTTTTTGCATGCTTGTAAGAATAAGAACATCATTTTCATCATAGCATATATTAGGGGGATTGGACAATAGAGTTTATTTATTAAAAATTTTAATAGATAACCCCGGTTTTCATGATAATGCACTGTTTGGCAGAAAAAGGCAGTAGAAATACCGCAATTCGGGTAAAACGGGGTTCCTTTGAGGGAACGCATGTGGTACAATTGGTGCAATATAATGAAAAACATACTCTGCAGTTTTCATTATTGAGTGGCGATGAAAAGTTCGCGAAGCGTGCTTTTCGTTGTTATCAGTGCTGGCAACAAAAATTTTCTAAGTTGAGGAGAGGAAAATGATTAAGTTAAACGCAAAAACAGGAAAAAGAATGGCGGCCATGCTTCTGGCGGCGGCCTTTATGATTGCAGCGGCGCCTGCTACGTATGCGGACGGGCCGTCCGGTCCGGCGTCGGATACAACGATAGTGGAAAGTACAAAGAATGCAGCCACGGGCCCTGGAGCCCAGAATCAGGAACAGCAGGCGGGACAGGCAGAGCAGCAGCCGGTACAACCCGAGCAGCAGCCGGTACAGCCCGAACAGCAGCCGGTACAGCCGGAGCAGCAGCCCACACAGCCGGAGCAGCAGCCCACACAGCCGGAGCAGCAGCCCGCTCAGCCGGAACAACAGCCGGCTCAGTCGACGGAGGGACTTGTTGCGAGCGGAGGCCGCTATCTTGATCCAACCAAGCCGATGGTAGCCCTGACTTTTGACGACGGCCCTTATGCACCGGTAGGAAACAGGATTATGGACAGTCTGGAACAGAATAACGGACGGGCTACATTTTTCGTCGTAGGCAACCGCGTCGCATCCTACAAGACGGAGATCAAGAGGATGCATGACAACGGCCACGAAATCGGCAACCACACATATGAGCACAAATATCTGAATAAGCTGGACGCAGCCCAGATCCGCAGCCAGATAGAGCGCGGCAATCAGGCGGTGGCCGCGGTCACAGGAGAGTCTCCGGCTCTTGTACGTCTTCCGGGAGGCAGCAAGAACAACACGGTACTGGCCAACATCAATCAGCCGATTATCATGTGGAATATCGACACCCTGGACTGGAAGACAAAGAATGCGTCCAAAACCATCCAGTCGGTGCTCGGCAGTGTAAAGGACGGCGATATTGTACTGATGCATGAGCTTTACACGGCTTCCGGTGACGCCGCCGTAGCGCTGATTCCGGCGCTGAGAGAGCGGGGGTACCAGCTTGTAACGGTCAGCGAACTGGCCAGATTCAGAGGCGGCCTCAGCAATAAAGGAGTTTACTACAGCTTCCCCAGGTAGTGGCGCGAACCGCTGTTTTATGCCGATTCTTTGCATCTCGGAGCGGTGATTATGAAGTACGGAACCTTTATGAACCAAATTGATAAAAAGCAGCAGCACAGGCTGGAAATCTCTGAATTCCCGCCTGTGCTGCTGCTTTTTTAAATCTTTGTCCCGGGCAAAAGAATTTTTTCATGCATTCTTTACTCCCATAAACCGTCCCACCGGAATATCCTAAAGTAAAGAAGGAAGAAAGCTGGGCATATTTTGTGGATCAGGCAAAAAAATGGATACATTGCGACGGGGCATACCGTCTCGGCCTGACTGGAAAAGGCGTAGGTGTAGCAGTCCTGGACACGGGGATTTTTCCGCATATGGACTTTGAAAATAGAGTTGTCGTATTTAACGATATGCTGAAGAGAAGATTCCTGCCTTATGATGACAACGGTCACGGTACACACATTTCGGGAATTATCGGAGGAGGAGGCCTGGCCTCCGAAGGAAGATACCAGGGCGTTGCGCCCGGGTGCAGCCTGGTCAGCGTGAAAGTCCTGGATCAGAAAGGGAACGGTTTTGCTTCCGATGTGCTGTCCGGGCTTAAATGGATTGAAAAGCACAGACAGGAGTATGGTATCAGGATCATCAACATATCTGTGGGCTCCTTCTCCAAGAAGGGGATGAGCGAGGATTCGGCTCTGGTCAAAGGAGTTGATGCCGCCTGGGATGCGGGGTTTGTCGTGGTAGTGGCCGCAGGCAATAACGGGCCGGGGCAGCATACAATCACGACGCCGGGGATCAGCCGCAAAGTAATTACGGTAGGCTGTTCCGATGACTATAAAGAAGTGGATGTGGCGGGAAGCCGCATGATTGACTATTCCGGCCGGGGGCCCACAAGCGCCTGCGTATGCAAGCCTGACATTGTGGCTCCCGGCTCCAGTATTATAAGCTGCGCCAACCGGCAGAACGGCTACACGGTAAAAAGCGGCACTTCCATGTCAACGCCTCTGGTTTCAGGGGCGATTGCCCTTTTGCTGGAAAAATATCCCTGGATGAGCAATAAAGACGTGAAACTCAGGCTGCGCGAGCGGGCCGTTGATTTGGGACTTCCCCATAACCAGCAGGGATGGGGCCTTTTAGATGTGGAACGTCTGGTGAATTAAGAATTTTTCAGAAAAAGATTTTCAGAAAAGGCCAATGCTTTTTCCAGACATGTCTGTAAAAAACACCGGCCTCTGTTGACTGGCTGTAAAAAATCATTCATTTAAAGGCGGTGTAAGGTTCGAAAACGTACCTTATATCGCTTACATAATCTGTCTGCTGTCCTTCAGCATAACGTCATGGGCTCCGCCCTCGACAATACTTGTGGAGGAGATCAGGGTCATCTTGGCATTCTTCTGCAGTTCCGGAATGGTCAGGCAGCCGCAGTTGCACATGGTGGAGCGTACCTTGCTCAGGGACAGGCCTACGTTATCCTTCAGGCTTCCGGCATAAGGAACAAAGGAATCCACACCCTCTTCAAAAGAGAGCTTTGCGTCGCCTCCCAGGTCATATCTCTGCCAGTTTCTGGCTCTGGCGCTTCCCTCGCCCCAGTATTCCTTCATATAGCTTCCGTTGATATTCACCTTTTTGGTAGGGCTCTCGTCAAAACGGGCAAAGTATCTTCCAAGCATCAGGAAGTCGGCGCCCATAGCCAGAGCCAGGGTGATGTGGTAATCATGAACGATGCCGCCGTCCGAGCAGATCGGCACATAGATACCGGTTTCCTTATAATAATCGTCACGCGCCTTGGCAACCTCGATCAGGGCGGTAGCCTGTCCGCGTCCGATGCCCTTCTGTTCCCTTGTGATACAGATGGCTCCTCCGCCGATGCCGACTTTAACAAAATCCGCACCCGCCTCAGCCAGGAAACGGAAGCCCTCGCTGTCCACAACGTTGCCTGCGCCAACCTTAACGGTGTCGCCGTAATTCTCTCTGACATAATCAATTACAATCTTCTGCCATTCGGAGAAACCTTCGGAACTGTCGATACAGAGCACATCGGCTCCGGCTTCGAGAAGAGCCGGGATGCGTTCCGCATAATCCCTTGTATTGATTCCGGCGCCCACCAGATAACGTTTGGAGGAGTCGATCAGTTCGTTCTCATTGGTCTTATGAGAGTTATAATCCTTGCGGAATACCATGGAAACAAGACGCTGCTCCTTGTCAATAATCGGCAGGCTGTTTAACTTGTGCTCCCAGATGATGTCGTTGGCTTCCTTCAGGGTGGTGGTTTCATCGGCCCAGATCAGATGCTCGAAGTTGGTCATGAATTCACCGACCTTAGTGTCAAGAGACATACGGCTCACCCTGTAGTCACGGCCCGTCACGATGCCTAAAAGTTTGCCTCCGGATGTTCCGTCGGAAGTTACGGCAACGGTGGAATGGCCTGTCCGCTCTTTCAGATCCAGGATATCCTTCAGGGTATTTTCAGGAGTGATGTTGGAGTCGCTGCTGACAAAACCCGCCCTGTAGTTCTTCACGCGGGATACCATCTGAGCCTGGCTCTCGACAGACTGGGAACCGTAAATAAAAGAAAGCCCGCCTTCTCTTGCCAGCGCGATAGCCATATTGTCATCGGATACCGACTGCATGATAGCGGAGGTCATGGGGATATTCAGGCTCAAGGCCGGTTCTTCGCCCCTTGCATATTTAACCAGAGGAGTTTTCAGGCTGACATTAGCCGGAATGCATTTCGTGGATGAGTATCCCGGAATCAGCAGATATTCACCGAATGTGTGGGAAGGTTCGTTCATGTAAATTGCCATAATGATTCGTCTCCTTATCTCTTAACTTTATTTGTATTATTCATTTCCATTTTACCTATTTTTATTATTATACTGAACTGGATCTCTGCCGTCAATGGGGCAGGATGAATATAATTTTATTTAAGCGGTTCTGATACATTGTACACGGAATTTATCCGCGCAGGGCGGACATTCCGGCGGAACATGGGGAGAATCCGGGTAAAATAAAGTCAAATGACGGCCGGCTCCGGCATTTTATTCTGTTTTATATGGGAAGAGGTAAAATGAGTCTCTCATTTTGTCGGAATTTATACAAAATACTTTACAAAATGAAGAAAAATAGCCGTGATTCAGTGCATTTTCAATAGACTGCGGAGCCAATCGGCGATATAATTAGGGCATCTGAAGAGTAAGGATACGAGCGTTAAGTATTGGCCGGACGGGGAGTTGCCGGCTGAGCGAAAAGCCCAGGCTTGCGGTTCGTATTCTGCATCCTGCTTCATACAGCAGTGGAACGGAAACGCTAAGAGCGGCCTTCTTTACTTGCTATATGAGCAAGGTTAAAAGGAGGTTATTTTTATGTCGACAAGACAGACAGCAAAAACGGGAACGAGGGCTTCTTTCGGGAGTCTGCAGGTACTTATCATGATGGCGCTGTTTATAGCGCTCAGTATTGTGCTGGGCAAACAGCTGTCATTCACGGCCGGGCCGTTCCGCATCAGTTTTGAAAACCTTACGGTGCTGATGGCGGGAATCTTTTTCGGTCCCCTGGCCGGACTTACGGTGGGGGCGTGCGCCGACCTGATCGGCTGCCTTCTGGTCGGATATGCGATTAATCCGATCATCACGGCCGGAGCGGCATCGGTGGGATTTATCTCGGGCCTTGTATACAAAAACTGCTTCCGTTCCAAACCAAAACTGAGGCTTGCGGCATCGGTGGGCGCAGCGCATGTCATCGGCTCAATGATTATTAAATCCATCGGCCTGCGTATTTATTTTGGCTACCCGCTGCAGATGATTGCATTGAGAGTGCCGTTATACATTGTAATCGGCTGTGCGGAAGGATATATCATTTACCTTCTCCTGCGCAACAAGGCGTTTGGCAGACAGCTTGAAAGGATGAAAGACAGATGAAATATGAAGAGGCAATAACCTATATAAAAGAATCGACTTCTCCCGGAACCATGCCGGGACTGGAGAGGGTAAGCAGACTGCTTGCCCTTCTCGGCGATCCGCAGAACGAACTCAAAATTATTCATGTGACGGGAACCAATGGAAAAGGTTCCGTCTGCGCCATGCTGGAATCCATTCTGGATGCGGCGGGCTACAGGACAGGGCTTTTTACATCGCCCTATATCAGAAAGATGAATGAATGCATCCACCTTGACAAAAAGCCCATTGACGACAAGAGCTTTGCGGATGTCATCGGCTTTATCCGTCCTTTGGCGGATACGATGGAGGAAAAACCGACGGAATTTGAAATCCTGTCCGCCGCAGCGATGAAGTTTTTCAGCCAGAAGAAATGCGACGTCGTTATCTGCGAGACCGGCATGGGTGCCAGGCTCGATGCGACGAATACGATGAAAGAAACGCTTGTCTCAATTATTGTAAACGTGGAGCTGGATCACATGGGCTTCCTGGGAGATACGGTTGAGAAGATCGCATTTGAAAAATCGGGCGTCATAAAACCCGGCTGCCCTGTTATTTTCGGTGGGACAAGAGAAGGAGCCAGGCAGGTTATCGCAGAGCAGGCAAAGCTTAACAAGGCAAAATTAACAGAGGTTGACTACGGAGCACTCCGGAACGTGGAATCGGATCTGGGAGGCTGTACCTTTGATTTTAAAGAGTACGGGAACGTGAGACTGACTCTGCCCGGCTTATATCAGCCGTCCAATGCCGCGGTTGCGCTCACGGCCCTGTCCGTTATGAAAAAAAGAGGCATTTCCGTCAGCGCCGAGGCGGTGAAGCAGGGATTGAAAGCCGTATCCTGGCCGGCCCGCTTTGAAACTTTGCTTAAAAATCCGCTTACGATCTATGACGGAGCCCACAATATGGCGGGCATGACGGTTGCCGTGGAGAGCATCCGGACCTATTTTAAGGGCGGCACGGTCAATATTTTCATGGGAGTCATGGCGGACAAGGAATACGATGCCATGGTTGAGATGCTGAAACCTTATACGGAAGCCGTGTATACCGTTACGCCGGATAACCCCAGAGCCCTGCCGGCGGAAAAACTGGCGGATTGCTTTAAAAAGCACGGAGTGGAAAAGGCCAGGCCTTTCGTCACGCTCAGGGAAGCGGCGCTCTGTGCGCTGGAGGACAGCGTAAAGACAGGAAAACCTCTCGTCGCGCTGGGAACGCTTTATATGTATGAGGAGGCGGAACGCACTTTCAGACAGTGCGCGGCTGAACTGGGCCTTGAAGAAGGTTCACAGCCCGTACAGGAATCAACCGACGGACGGTAATGAGGAAAACAGTATGAAAATATCAGTTTTAAATGAAAATACGGCGGGGAAAAGAGATTTCCTTGCGGAGCACGGCCTCTCCCTTCTGATCGAGCATGAGGGAAAGCGCTGGCTCTTTGATACGGGGCAGACGGATGTGTTCATGAAGAATGCGGCGCTGCTTCACGTGCCGCTTACGGATCTTACAGGTATTATCCTGAGCCACGGTCATTTTGACCACTGCGGAGGCCTTGAATTTCTGGTCAGGGAGTATCAGAAGAGCGGGAAAGAACTGCCTCCCGTTTACGTCAGGGAGAGTGCGTTTCTTGACAAGACGGCGATCAATAACGATCACAGAACATACCGTATCATCGGTATTCCCTGGAAACGGGAACTGATAGAGAGCGCCGTCCGCCTGACCCAAAGCCGGGAAGAGATAGCTCCCGGAGTGGCGGTTCTGGGGGATATTCCGTATACGCCGGGGCTAGAAAAAAAGCCGGATTGGTTCTTCATAGACAACGGTACGGAGAAGATCCCCGATTACATGAACGATGAACAGATGCTCGTATTTGAGACGGAAAAGGGGCTGTGCCTGTTTGCCGGCTGCTGTCATCCGGGGATATTAAACTGCCTGGAATACGTCTCACAGGCCTTTCCAGGGCAGAAAATACACAGTGTCTTTGCCGGAATGCATCTGGCCGGGGCATCCACCGAGCGGATTGCACGGACGGTGGAAGAGCTTGGAAAAAGAGATTTTGATCTCCTTATGCCGGTCCACTGTACCGGCATCGAGGCCATGGGCCGGATGAAAGCGGCATTCGGCGCCGGATGCCGTCTGGTGGAGACGGGAATGACGCTGGAACTTTGATTGTACGACGGCACGGGAGGGGGACGCGCAATGCGTTAGCCTCCCAGTGTCACGTCCTGTTTTCCATACCAGGCAAATGCCTCCTCCACATGGCGCGGAGTGAAATCGGGCCAGTAATCATCCACCACATAAAAATCGGAATAAACCGACTGGATCGGCAGAAAACCGGACAGTCTTCTTCTTCCTCCCCATCTGATAATCAGATCGATCCGGGAGATATCAGAGGTCTGAAGTTTTGGGCCGACATCCCCTTTCTTAAATCCAAGATCCCATTCCCAACTGTAATTAACAAGAAAATTAATCTTCATACCGCCGTTTCCAAAGTCCTTACGCGTCGTGTAGGGCAGCAGTTCCTCCGGAAACATGGCAGATTCGGTATTTCCCGCCACAAGCAGGCTGGCGTTCTCTTTGGACAGCACCTTTACCGCGGCAATGCACGCCTTTGTAAATGCCTGGCGCTGGAGGGAGGGGCGTTTTGTGTTATCCGCGGTGAAACCGTAGAAGGACATTTCTTTCACTCCAAGCTTCTGGCAGGTATGGAACAGCGACATGCCGGGTGAAATCCCGCGCTCATATCCGTCTTCCTTTTTCAGGCCGTTTCCGACGGCCCATCTTCTGTTTCCGTCGGGAATAATCCCAACGTGTTCCGGTACTCTCATTTTAGTTCCTCCGCTTATCAATCAATTTCTTCAAATTCCCGCACGGCAGCCGCGCAGGGGCCGGGGGAATCATCTTGTGTGGAGTATTGCCGGAAAATGGAAAAAGTATTCAGGGCAGGAGACGGGGCGGCGGTGAAACAGTGCGCTGCCACGCGGTTGCTTCAGCAACTATTTACCTCTGCGGGGCATGTGCATCCTCGCGGTGCGTTTTTTGATTCACAGGACGTAATTTCCTGCAAATTAAAAAATGCCCTTACCACCGGTTACTGCAAACCCGGCGGCAAGGGCATTCGTTATATTTAGTGGACAAAACGGTTGATATCACGGTTCGCTCCGAGAATCACCAGGATGTCCCCCGGCTTAAATACGTAGCTTGCTCCCGGAAGCGGGTGCAGGGTATCGCTGTATTTGATTGCCAGGATAGTGATATTGTATTTATTGCGGACATTCATATCGACGATGCTTCTGCCGACCCACGCGTCGGGAACCGGAATTTCATAAATAGAGTGTTCCTGGGTCAGTTCAATGTAGTCGAAAATATTATCGGAACTGTAGCGGACAGCCGAGCGGACAGCCATCTCCTTTTCCGGATAAACCACCTGGTCGGCGCCGTTTCTCAGCAGGAACTTGGCATGGATATCACGGCTTGCGCGGGAGAGGACGAATTTAGCACCCAAATCCTTTAAAAGGGATGTAATTTCAAGAGAACTCTGGAAATTATCTCCGATAGCCACAACGCAGACGTCAAAGTTGCGGATTCCCAGGGAACTCATATATTGTTCATTGGCACAGTCGCCAATCTGGGCGCTGGTGACGTAAGGGAGTACAGCGTTGATTCTCTCCTCAGAAGTATCGATAGCCATAACCTCATGTCCAAGCTCGTGAAGTTTCATTGCCATAGTGGAGCCGAAACGGCCCAGGCCGATGATAAGAACAGTTTTCATTTAAAATATCCTCCAAATGATATGATAATCAGCCGACGGTGACGCGTTCCTGGGGAAGGAGCACCGGAAGCTTCTTTTTGTTTGTGAGTGCGTAAAGCATGGTGAGGCCGCCGACACGGCCGAAATACATCAGTATAATCAAAATAATTTTTGAAAATACGCTTAAATGGCCCGTGATGCCAAGGGACAGGCCGACGGTCGCGATCGCCGAGGTAGTTTCAAAGGCCGCTTCCATCAGGTTGACGTCGTCCAGCCAGGTGATAAGAAAGGTGGCCGTCAGCATCAGGGAAATATACATCGCCAGTATTGCGATGGCGTTTCGGAGGATATCGTATGGAATCCTTCTTTTATAGCACTGGATGCTCTCCTGGTTCTGGAACGCAGAGCGTATGCACAGGATGGCGAGGGCGAATGTAGTCGTTTTGATACCGCCTGCCGTGGAGCCCGGTGAACCGCCGATAATCATCAGGATGACGATGAGCAGTTGGGCCGCTTCCGAAAGAAGGTTTAAATCCACACTGTTAAAACCGGCTGTCCTTGTCGTAACCGACTGGAACATGGAGGCCATAAAACGCTCCTGAAGCGTCAGTCCGTCCCAGCAGTCCCTGCTGAACTCAAACAGGAAGAGGAACAGGGCCGGAAAGATGATCAGACAGATCGTTGTGGTGAGAACAATCTTAGTCTGTAAATGGTAATATTTATGCTGGAGCTTATGAGTCTTAATATCGTCCCAGACAAAGAAACCAATACCGCCGATAATGATTAAAAGCATGATCGGAATGTTGATAAAAGGATTTCCCGTATAGCTTGTAACCGAAGAGGTAGGACCGCTGGTTCCTCCCATCAGGTCGAATCCGGCGTTGCAGAAGGCGGAGATGGAGTGGAACACGGAAAACCAGATTCCCTTCATGACGCCCATCTGCGGGCAGAACTGGAATGCCATGATAACGGCTCCCATGACTTCGAAAAAGATGGTCCCTTTTACGATAAAGTTGGTCATGCGGACGATTCCTCCTACCTGCGGGGCGGAAATGGATTCCTGCATAACATAACGCTGTTTCAAACCGATCTTCTTACCAGACAGGATTGTGATGGCAATGGCGAGCGTCACAACGCCCATGCCTCCTATCTGAATCAGTATAATGATGACTGCCTGACCGAAGGTGGACCAGTAAGTATAAGTGTCATGGACGATCAGGCCGGTCACACAAGTGGCTGAGGTAGCCGTAAATACAGCGTCGATAAATGGAGTCGCTTCACCGGTCTTCGATGCAATGGGAAGGCTCAAAAGAACAGCTCCTGTGATAATAATAAGGAAGAAACCGCCAAGAATAATCTTGGCCGGAGTCAGCGACCACACTTGTTTTCCTATCATATTGATTTTTCAGCTCCTGAATTCTTTCATTTTATTTTTATTATTGCCTATTGATTATATAAAGAACCGCCTGAGATGTCAACGTAAGAAAATGTAATGATTATCCCAGAAGCTGGAAATAATGTTGTTTATACCCGGATCCGGTCCGGTTTCAGGAATCTCTGTGGACATCCGGTCCGGGAAATGATATAATTCTCTTACTTCTGAAAATAAAGTTTTTACAACATGTCTTGCGGTGCCCGCTGTCGGCTGTGTACCGCCGTTCTGACCGGCTGCTGTTAACTACCGTGCCCAATCCCGCGTTTTATGATGCACGGAAACGTAAAAAGCCGTTTCGCGCCGCATATCCCGGCATTTTTACAAAAAGCACGCATAAACACCCTGCGGAATACATACCGCGTGAACAGTAACTCCGACTGCGATGTCCGCATAAAAACCGGGAAAATAAGGGTTGACATTTTAAGTCAGTTATACTATTATAAGAACAAGAAGAGAACATTTGTTCGTATTGAGAAATCATTGGAGGATGAGATGAACAGAGATGACAAGATGAAGGCACTCGATGCCGCACTGACACAGATAGAAAAAGCATACGGCAAAGGTTCCGTGATGAAACTGGGAGATTCCGGAACCAACATGAATATAGAGACAGTTCCGACCGGTTCCCTGAGTCTTGATATTGCGCTGGGACTGGGCGGCGTACCGAAGGGAAGGATCGTGGAAGTTTACGGACCTGAGTCCAGTGGTAAAACTACGGTCGCACTTCACATGGTTGCGGAGGTACAGAAGAGAGGCGGAATTGCAGGCTTTATCGACGCCGAGCATGCCCTGGATCCCGTTTATGCGCGTAATATCGGAGTAGATATCGACAACTTATATATTTCCCAGCCGGATAACGGCGAGCAGGCCCTGGAGATCACGGAGACGATGGTGCGTTCCGGCGCGATTGACATTGTCATTGTCGACTCGGTTGCCGCCCTTGTTCCGAAGGCGGAGATCGACGGCGAGATGGGAGACGCCCACGTAGGCCTTCAGGCCAGGCTGATGTCTCAGGCTCTTCGTAAGCTCACCGCTGTTATCAGCAAGTCCAACTGTACCGTTATCTTTATCAACCAGCTTCGTGAGAAGGTCGGAGTCATGTTTGGAAACCCGGAGACCACCACAGGAGGACGGGCCCTCAAGTTCTATTCCTCCGTACGTCTGGACGTCAGGAGAATCGAGACGCTTAAGCAGGGCGGCGAGATGGTCGGTAACCGCGTCCGTGTCAAGGTTGTCAAGAACAAGATTGCCCCGCCTTTCAAGGAGGCAGAGTTTGACATCATGTTCGGCAAGGGAATTTCCAAGGAGGGAGATATCCTTGATCTGGCCGCTAAAGAAGATATTGTGGAGAAGAGCGGAGCCTGGTATGCTTACGAAGGCAGCAAGATTGGACAGGGAAGAGAGAATGCAAAGAACTTCCTGATGGCCAACCAGGAACTGTGCGCCGAGATCGAGGCCAAAGTGCGCGAGAAGTACGGGCTGTGCGAAGGAGCTGCGGCCGGTGCGGCAGAGAAGAAGGACGGAACTTTACCGCCGGTAGATAAGAAGGCCGGAACTTTACCGCCGGTAGATAAAAAGGCCAACGCCGAATAGATACGGAGCAATCGGAGGACTGACAGCCGGAAGGTTCCAGAACTTCTATCTGCACATGAATATGAATCACAATTTGAAAATAAGAGAGTAACTGTTCAGGAGGCTTGATATGACAGTAGACAGAATTGAGCCCCTTGATAAACGAAGGAGCAAAGTCTTCATTGATGGAGACTTTGCCTTTGTTTTATATAATGGGGAGATACGGCATTACCATATAGAGGCAGGCGGAGAACTGGACGAAGCGGTTTACCGGGAGATACTTTACAGCGTAATCTGTAAAAGGGCCAGAGAGAAGTCCCTTTACCTTCTGAAGTGTACCGGCAGGACAGAGAGTGAAGTGAGGAGGAAACTGAAATCGGGCTTTTATCCAGAGACGGCCGTCACCGAGGCGATCGACTTTCTGAAACGCTACCATTATCTGGATGACCGTGAGTACGCGAGGAACTATGTGGAGCTGTACGGAGATAGAAAGAGCAGGACGGAGCTGATTACTTCCTTAATGAAGAAGGGGATAGACAAGAGAACGGTGGAGGAGTTCTGTAATGAGCTGCAGGCCGACAGTTCCGGCCAGATTACGAACCTGCTGAAGAAGAGACGGTACGACCCGGAATGCACGGACAAGAAGGAACGGCAGAAGCACGTGGCATATCTGATGAGAAAAGGCTTTTCCTATGAAGAAATACGAAACGCAATGGGAGCATTTGGAGAAGAAGATTACATGAATTAACGGATTTTCCAGCCTTTGTTAAATAGTAACGAAAAAAGGCGTAATTACCGCCGGAGATTCCGTAAGAAGTTTTTTGCGGATAAGTCTGGGCAAAAGCCGCAGTAAACGCGGGAGCAGCGGCGCGAAAGGGCGCCGGCGTCGGTTTTCATACATTGTAAAGCGTGTCATTGACAACGGTTTGGCCTGTTTTTGGAAGACTGTGAATAGTAACCGAAAAGAGGGTTTCAGATTCTTAATATACTTGACATAATGTATAAAACAGTTTAAAATTAGATCGTTGTATTCTTGTACAATGAAAACTAAATAAGGAGGTGCTCCTGTGTCACAAGTAATAATTCCGTTCATTACAGGTATTATTGTAGCTGTTATTACTTGGTTTGTGGCCATTAACTATCGTCAGAAAACGTATGAAACGAAGATTGGCGGTGCTGAGGAACGATCAAGGGAAATAATAGATGAAGCATTAAAAGTTGCAGAGACTAAGAAGCGAGAAGCTCTCCTTGAAGCCAAGGAAGAGTCCTTAAAGACAAAGAACGAGCTTGAGAAAGAAACAAAGGAAAGAAGAGCTGAGCTTCAGCGCTATGAACGACGTGTACTGAGCAAAGAAGAGAATTTGGACAAGAAGTCCGAGGCAATGGAAAAAAGGGAAGCAAGTCTGGCAAACAGGGAAGAGGCCCTCAAGAAGAGAACCGCCGAAGTGGAGGATCTCTATGATAAGGGTACGCAGGAACTGGAGAGAATATCCGGTTTCACTTCCGAGCAGGCAAAGGAATTCCTGCTTAAATCTGTTGAAGAAGATGTTAAGCATGACACTGCAAAACTGATTAAAGAAATGGAAACCAAAGCCAAAGAGGAAGCTGATAAGAAAGCAAAGGATTACGTGGTAACAGCCATTCAGCGCTGTGCTGCCGATCATGTGGCGGAGACGACAGTTTCCGTGGTGCAGCTCCCCAATGACGAGATGAAGGGACGTATTATCGGACGTGAAGGACGTAATATCCGTACCCTTGAAACACTGACAGGCGTAGAACTGATTATCGACGATACGCCGGAGGCAGTCGTACTTTCCGGATTTGAGCCAATCAGAAGAGAAGTGGCAAGAATTGCCCTGGAGCGTCTGATTGTGGATGGCCGAATTCATCCGGCCAGAATTGAGGAAATGGTAGAGAAAGCACAGAAGGAAGTAGAGACTATGGTGCGCGAAGAAGGAGAGGCAGCTCTTCTGGAAGTCGGCATTCATGGAATCCATCCGGAGCTTGTGAAACTGCTTGGTAAGATGAAGTTCAGGACAAGCTATGGACAGAATGCGTTAAAGCATTCAATTGAAGTGGCCCAGTTGGCGGGTCTGCTTGCCGCAGAGGTAGGCGTAGACGTCCGCACGGCGAAGCGCGCAGGTTTATTACATGATATTGGAAAAGCTGTTGACCATGAGCAGGAAGGTACTCACGTGGAATTAGGCGTTGCCCTTTGTAGAAAATACAAGGAGTCAGCGACGGTAATTAACGCAGTTGAGTCCCATCATGGCGATGTTGAACCGCAGAGCCTTATTGCATGTCTCATTCAGGCCGCTGATACAATTTCAGCCGCCAGGCCGGGCGCAAGAAGGGAAACTCTGGAGACATATACGAACCGGTTGAAACAGTTGGAGGATATCACTAATTCCTATAAGGGAGTAGACAAGTCCTTCGCAATCCAGGCGGGACGTGAAGTCCGCATAATGGTAGTGCCCGAGCAGGTCAGCGACGATGATATGGTGCTGATGGCAAGGGATATATCGAAGAGAATTCAGGAAGAGCTTCAGTATCCTGGTCAAATTAAAGTAAATGTGATCCGCGAATCAAGAGTCACCGATTACGCGAAGTAATTCTCCGAAATGAAAGATAAATGCCCTAAAACCGTAAGAATCAAAGATTCTATGGTTTTAGGGCATTTTTTGAATTCTTATATCTTTAAATTCTTATTAATTGATACTTTTATAATCTTATACCATTCCCATCCGTTACAAGTTTTCCTTTGTAATATAACTCCCCCGTTTCCCCCCTTGAAAAATGGCAGAAAAATTCATCATAATAGAACCAGGGATCCTGAGGCGTTATTGCATGCGGCTTTTCCAAAGTAGTAGTATACCGTACCATGGGCACGCCGCCTTCTGTTTTCCACTCCCGGTTTAAATACCTGCCGCTTCTCCAGCAATCCGGTGTTTCCTCGTCCGAAAGTTTGTACCTCGTTACCCAGTAATGAACCGTTCTTGCTGCATTGGCATTAGTTAAGAGAGTCCCGCCTCCCACATCTTTTTCCCCCATCTGAATCCATATGGGAACTGGAATATCGGTACGGACGCCGGGAGTACCGAAATCTCCCATAAAACCGCCTGTAACGACGCCTGAGTTGCTGGCTGCCGCTGCAAAGACGTCCGGCATGGCAAGTGCCGCACGCTGGGCCATTGCTGCGCCCATGGAGTGTCCGCAGGCGTAAATCCGTCCTGGATCCACTGGATACCGCGATTGGATATCAGCTAACATATGGCGGATCAATTTCTCATCATCCATATGATCCGAAAGCCTGGCTGCATTCCAGGCCGGATGCGGCATTACGTTCGCCTGTTTCCGCATGGTCCCCGTCGGCATAGCCAGGATAAATCCCCTTTCCCTGGCTGTCTGTACCCATTCATGAGAGTAAAGACCACTGAGGGCGCTGGCAGAGCCGCCATGAAAAAATACGACCACGGGAATTTTATCATCTGCCAAAACGGCAAGCCGTTCCGGAACATATTCGTACCAATGGCGCCTGAATCCGTCTATCTGAACTTCCTTTCGTCTGATTCCCCATTGTTCTTCCGTGCGGTAAGGATGGAGGTCGTCATTCAGAATTCCGGTGGCCCGGACTGTTTTAGACAAGAAGCGCTCCCATATTTTTTGACTCACATCATTTCCAAACGAATCCGTATCCAGCCACGCCACACGCGCAACCGGCTGGTGGTCGACCGCAGAACCGTGCTGTGCCGCATCGGGAAGCCATACGGTCATATTGTCCTGCTGATAAGCTTTTTCTTCCGTTTTGGCGGCACGGCGCCAATAGCGGATTACATACTCGGGATACAATTCCCGACGGCCGATAAAACATACCGGGCAAGCCACTTCTCTTTTGAGAATGTCTGAAGCCGCAGTCCCTTTTGCCCCCTCTTTCTCAAGTTCATCCCGGCTCATCACGATTTTGCCGAAAAAAGCCGCTGATGCATAGAGGGCAGGATTTGCACTCACATAACGGTGTCCATGTTCCGCGCCCTCCCCGTATGCCGCAAAATAGCTGAATGCCCTTTGCGTATCCATGTAGGTCCTGTCGTTTCTTATCCGATTTAATGATGCCAGCCGGGATGCGGCTTCCCCGCCGGTCAGCCACGGATCCTCACTGCTTCCCGCCATCAGGAGAAGAAGCTTTTCCTTCAGAGAAATCTCTATCCATCCGGTTCTTTCTAAAAACGTGTCCACGCTCTCGGAATTGGGAACCAGAAGAACCAGATGCTTACAACTGTATTCCATGCCCTCGGGGAAATAAACCCAGTATTGATGGATTCCGTTTTCCGTATCCATTGTCCCACGGTAGCCGCCGGTCAAAAGCGTCTCATAAGGATGCTCCGAAGATATATTTGAATACTGTTCCATAAAATTATTGGGAAATTTTTTCCACTCCATATTCTTATTCCTCCTACCACCGCATTCCATTTTCAGGATTTTTCTTTAAATAAATTCTTCCGTAAATTGCACCATAGATAATTACCGCGACAGAAATTACCGCCATAATATTGTACACGCCGCTATATCCGCCGAACATGCCCGCCCAGACGGGAATCATGATATTGGCAACCGTCATTCCGATGTCATTGCCGATTCCGACCGTACTGCTGGCAACCGCCTGTTTATCCACGGGCATCCGTTTCATGGCCATTGTTCTGCCCGCCATTGCATTTCCGCCACAGAGAACTCCATAAATGACCGCCGCCATAATAAGACCCGTCATGGAAGTACTCCGCGCCATCACCAGACAGGCCAGGGCGTATCCGGCTCCCGATGCATAGACACACCACCTGGCGCCGTATTTATCCATGACGCGTCCGAAATACGGTTTGGTCACATACATAATCAGGTTGGCAACCGTTGCAAACAGACCGGCATTCATGATATTAAGCTCCGTTTTTGCAAATTTTACAACCCAGGAAGCGCCCATCATAATGCTGACAAACTGGAATGCAAAAGAAATTACCAGGATTGGCAGACATTCAACGGAAAACAAATTCTTAAGCCGGATACTCTTTAAAGCAGCCAAAAACTTTTCCTGACCTTCTTTTACCTTTGATTTGTAGGGAAGTGAAACAATCAGAAGCAGGGAGAACGCCGTAAAAACAGAAGTGGCAATAAAGCTGGCTTCAAATCCCAGGCTGTTGGCAATTGCAAGGATCAGCACTGCACTGAAACTGGAAGCAATGACCTGTGCCATGGAATAGACGGACATTGCCATGCCAAGATCATCCTTATCCACAACCTCTCCTACCATAATAAAACCTGCGCTGTTCTGTAAGGCCCATGCCGCCCCGCGCACAATCTGCGCCGCATATAATCCGCTGACGGATCTGATGAAAATCAGGATAATGCTGGACAACGTCAGCATTGCATAACCGACTAACAACATTTTTTTCCTGTTAAATTTGTCTACCAGAATGGCCGTAACCGGCCGCATTACTAAACCGATCATCGATACCATGCCGGCAATCGAACCGACTATCACTGCCTCAAGTCCCAGCTCATCCGTTCCGTATGTAACAAATTCACTTCCCACACTGGAGAAGGCCAGACAGGCAAACAGATAGCTTATGATCAGTGTCAGAAAGTTCCGTGAAAAAATGACCTGAAAAATACTTTTTGTTGATTTTTGCTGAGTTACCATGTGATTTCCTCGCTTTCATTGTGTATTAATCCCTTTATCAGACTATACGAAATTTCACTTTGAAAAGGAATATGCACCCTGCACAAGAAGCGCTTTAAAAATTCAGCAGCCAAACGGCCGCTGGCTATTTGGGCTGCTCCGGCGGCCGGTACTGCACAGGAAATCGGTACCGGAATGGCCCGGATGTTGTGTGGTTTAGGGGGGAATTAATTGCATTCATACCGGAAATCTGATAATCTGGACCCTGGACCCGCAGAAAACAGGTATTTCTGCGGAGGCAGAGTGATTTTAATTAATTATAGAAATTGGCAGCGCTTTCTAACCGTACTTTAACCATACATCCTGTATAATGAACACGTGATCACAACACATCAGCAATAAAACAACGAAATAACAAACAGTAAAATTGCAGCAGCAAAATTACAGGCAAAAAAGCCATAACAAAAAAACACAACAAAAAATCACAAACCACAGGAGGTAACAAACTATGTTAAAAAACAAAACTACAATCGCTCTGGCTATTGCAGCCGTTACAACGATGTCAATGGCATTTTCCGCATTTGCAGCAGAGAAGGAACATAAGGAGACCACGGCGGCGCCTGCAAAATCGGCCACCTGCGATTACAGTATCGCCGCAAAGGATCTGGACGGCAAAACGGAAATTTCCTTATCCGAACTTAAGAAGGATAAAGACGGTAATTTTTATGCAATCGCACCGGACGGTACGAAAATCACCATCTCCACAACCAGGCCGGAACAGGGTGGGAACGATGATATCATAGTAAGTTTTGTGACAAAGGAGTCTTCCGGCAAGTAATCTGACCGGGCGCGGTATAGAGCCGTTGGGAATACGTTAGGAATACTGTTCTAAAAGGAATATAAACAAGAATTCATAAAGAAGTTAAAAGGTATTGAAAATGAAAGGATTTGGTGGGATATGAGGCTTTTAGTAGTAGAGGATGAGGAGGATATGCAGGAGGCGCTGTGCTACGGCCTCAGAAAGCGCGGCTATGCGGTCGATGCATCGGGCGACGGCGCGGATGCCGCGGAACTTTGCCGGATTAATGATTATGATCTGGTGGTTCTTGATTTAAACCTTCCCGGCCTGGATGGGATGGAAGTGCTAAAATATATCCACTCTTTGAATAAATCCACAAAAGTGCTGATTCTATCCGCCCGTTCCGAGATTTCAGATAAGATTACGGGTCTGGACGGCGGAGCCAGCGATTATCTCACCAAACCGTTTCACTTTGACGAGCTGGAGGCGCGCATCCGTGTGCTGCTGCGCCGCTCCTTTATCCAGGAGGAGGCTGCCCTGAAATGTGGGAATCTTCTTCTGGATACAAACTCAAAGACCGTGACTTACGACGGCCGTCCGGTGGAATTATCCATGAGGGAGTTTGCCATCCTGGAATATCTGATGGCGGGAATGGGACGGCCAATCAGTGCGGAGGAGCTGCTGGAGCATGTGTGGGACAGCGATGCCGATCCGTTTTCCAATCAGGTTAAGGTTTACATCAGCGTCATACGGCGCAAGCTCCAGGCGGTCACCGGGAAAGAGATAATACGCAGTATCCGGGGAGCCGGATATGTGATTGACAGGGAGGAGGAGCCATGTTGAAAAAATTATCGCTCCGCATGAGGCTGACTCTTTTGTCGGCCATGGTCATGGCCGGAGTGGCTGTTATATTGACCAGCATGTTTCTGTTCGGCGCCGACCGGATCTTTGTACAGGATTTGCCGAATCAGATTACGTATGAGCCAAAGGATGTGACGATTTCCACGGAAATCAGTAATAAGAGCGGGGCGGAAGACATGCAGGCCGTCATATTCACGGTAAAAGAGGCGGGAAACCGGTTTAATCTGTGGGGGATGGCCGGCCTTGTTCTGATGCTTGTTTTCGGAACGGGCGCAACATGGTTTATGGCAGGCCGGGTACTCAAACCGTTGGGGGATTTATCAAATACGATCGAAGAGATAAGCGGCAACGATTTATCGCGTCGCGTGGATACGGAAATACAGGACAGACAGGACGAGATCGGACGGCTGGCTCTTTCTTTTAATCATATGATGGATAAGGTCAGTGCCTCGTTTGAACGGCAGAAACGTTTTTCGGCCAGCGCGGCCCATGAGCTGAAGACGCCGCTTGCAACGATTCTGGTGAATCTGGAGGTAATGGAGCTGGACGGGCAGACGCCTCCGGCGCGGATGGAGAAGGTTCTGTCCGTGGTCAGGACGAATACGGAGCGGATGATACGGCTGACGGATGATCTGTTCCGGCTGACATCCGATAAGGACAGTGAGATGGGGGAGGAAGTGCTTCTGGAGGAGGCGGTTGCGATTGCGGTGGATGAACTGTCGCCTCTGCTGAAGGAAAAGCACCTAACGGTAACGGTTCAGGATCTGGCGGGGATTAAGATGACCGGAAACCGCGTAATGATTTACCGGGCGATGAGCAATCTGATTGAAAACGCGGCGAAGTATAACCGTGACGGCGGCATGATCCGTGTTACGGCGGAGGCTGCGGAACACGATATTAAGATAAAAATAAAAGATTCGGGGATCGGAATTCCCGCGGAGAATCTGCCCCATATTTTTGAACCGTTTTACCGCGTTGACCGTTCGCGTTCCCGTGCGGTGGGCGGAGCCGGCCTGGGACTTCCCCTGGTGCGTGACATTGTTGAAAAACATGGAGGAAAAATAGAGATAGAAAGCGTACCCGGCGAGGGGACGGAGATTACGGTTGAATTTCCGGCTTGATTTCCGGCTTACATTCCGGAAGAAAGAGAGTCCAGGGGGAACCGGATGGGAAAGATTTTCCATTTCCTGAAGCAATATCCATGACCGGCTCGTTTTAAAAGCAGGAACCATTTTTAGTAAGAAGGAATATCCGGCAGGAAAGAAGGATAATCCGGTACAGATAAACAGGGTTCCGGCGCCGTCTCTTACCGATGCACGGAAAACAAGAGACAGGGGCATTAATTTCATGGGAATGATGGGGGAATGGCATGAATACATTTGAACTTAAGATTACGGCTTTGATTCTGATGGTGATAGACCATATCGGTCTGTATTTTGAGGGGACGCCGCTGTGGTTCCGCCTGTTGGGGAGGGGCTCCTATCCTCTTTTTCTGTTCTGTATGGTATGGGGATACCATTATACCCGAAACCGCAGGGCCTATCTGCTCAGGCTGTATCTGATGAGTGTCTTTATGGGCTTTTTCTGCTATTATATGAATAAAAAGATGCTCCCTGCCAACGGATATGGGAACCACAATATCTTTGTACCAATGCTGCTGACCGGGCTTTTGATCAGCGCGATTGAACTCTTCCGGGAGGACAGGAAAAAGGGAATTGCCCTGCTTTGCGGAATCTTCGGGGTACAGGTGGTGTATTATATGATTCCGTCCATCCTCCCGTTTGTGCGCAGTTTAAGCGGAGATGTCGTGACCTCGTTTATTCCCAATCTTGGATTGAATGAATATGGTTTTCCATTCATTGCCCTGGGTGTTTTGATGTACTTTTTGAGGGATAAGAAGGATATGCTCTGTGCGGCCTATCTTATTTTCTGCATCAGCCAGTTCAGCCAGGAAATGATAGGGGAGGGCACCTTTTATCAGAGCTTTATGATCATCGCCCTGCCGTTTATGATGAAGTATAATCAGGAAAAAGGTCCGGGCATGAAGTATTTCTTCTATATCTTTTATCCTGCCCATACATTCCTGCTCTTTTATCTGGCAAACCATGTTTTTTAGTCCGCCTGGGGCTGCCGGCAGGGATATAGAAGGAAGAAAAACACAATTCAGAAAGACAGAGTCGGTTTGATTCAGGAGGGATTATGAAAAACAGAAAGATGAATAAGGCCTTATACAGCGCCGTTGTGTTCTATATGGTTATGGCGGGAGACATCCTGCTCAATTCTTACGTGGCAAACAAATGGTTTCAGGGAGTTCCGCAGATATGGCCTTCCATCCGGCTGGGATTCCTTGTTGTCAATACAATTTCCGTACCGGCTGCTTTTATGCTGGGCACCATTTTCCTGCTGACCGGGCTGAAGATCAACAAAAGAAAGAAGGCAAACGTCACGGCAAAACGGTAATCAGCGCGCCAGGGAGCGCAGAGCCTCCAAATCCAGGATGAGATATCCCTGTTTTGTCTTTTGCAGGATTCCCTTTTTGACAAAACCGGCCAGTACATAGAGCAGATGGCGGTAGGTAACGCCGAGAAACTCGGAAACCTCCGTGTGCCGTTCCCGGTACAGGCCGTTATGGGCCGTCATCAGAATAAAATCAGCCAGTCTGTTTTCCAGGGGAAAAGACTGGTTTTTTGAATAATTGCTTGTATTGCCCAGCGCCTTCCGGCTCAGGGAAAGACAGAGGTGGCGGAGAAACGTCCTGTCGTTTAACAGCCGTTCCCTGCATTCGCATATCCGTATGGCATAGCAGGTGCAGGGGGTAATGGCCGAGACGCCGTTTGAATATGTCTGGGCCCCGATCAGCTCCATTTCCCCGATAAAACAGGGGGCATTGATAAAATTAATCAGGGAAATCCTGCCGTTTTCCTGGGTCAGATAAAGTTTGGCCCGGCCGTCAATCAGATAATAGAGGCAGGAGGGGATGGAGCCTTCCTCAAGAAGCATTTCCCCGCTTTTAAAGGTTTTGACCGTGGTAAAGGGCCGCACGTCAAAGTCAAAAAAACCGGTCAAAGGGAAGTGATTATAATATTCTTCGATCGGTCCGCCGCCTTCTTTTAAATTCATCTGAAAATTCCTCCCGTATACAGTGTGAGATTTCTCATATCACAGTATCATCTTTGCTGATATAATGCAAACAAAAAAGCAAAGGGAGCAGGATGATGGAACAGGAATTTTACTGGAATGAGGCATCGGAGACAAAAACATTTACCACACCGTTTCACGCGGAGGAATTTATCCGGTATGTGGATAAGGAGAAAACCATTCTGGATGTGGGATGCGGGTATGGCCGCACCTTGGAGGAAATGCACCGGCTGGGTTACCGCCGTCTGATAGGGATCGATTTTTCAGAGGGAATGATCAACCGGGGGCGGGGGCAGTATCCATGGCTTGACTTGAGAGTAATGCAGACGGAGGAGATTGACCTGCCGGACGGGAGCGTGGATGCGGTGATACTGTTCGCTGTATTGACCTGTATCCGGGAGGATGAGAAACAGAGGAAACTGATCGGGGAAATACAGAGGGTTTTAAGGCCCGGCGGTATTTTGTATGTCAATGATTTTCTGCTGAATACGGACGAAAGAAATACGGCCAGATACGAGAAATACAGGAAACGCTATCAGACATACGGTGTATTCGAACTGCCGGAAGGCGCGGTGTGCAGGCATCATGAGGAGAGCTGGATTCAAAGTCTTTTATCCGGGTTTACCGGCTTACGGTATGAACATCTTGTATTTACGACAATGAACGGGAACCGGTCGAACGGATTTTATTATATCGGGAGAAAATAACGAAGACCTGTTGTTACTGTTCACAGATAGTATTCCGCTTACGTTCACCGTCCCTTTTTTTCTTGTATATTTGGGCGGTCTGGGGTATGATAGTTTTATAAGACAAATAGTGGAAAAATCCGGGTAAACTGCGAAGACAGGGGTTCGCCCGGTTTTTATACGTGAGAGGAGAAGTCTATGAGAGCAGGGAAAAAGTGGTACGCAGCGGCGATGACATTGATGCTGGCTGCCGGGGTATTTACGGTAACATCCTTCGGCGCCAGTAAAAACAAGATTACTTCGGTCAAGCTGGAGCTGAAGGATAATCTGCAGCTTGGGAGCGCGCTGGATGAGGATGAAGAACTGGAGATCGATACGACGGCGGATAATTACAGCGTTACGGAGTGGGAGATTGACAACGAGGGATTTACCTGGGGGCCTGAGCATAAGCCGAGGGTAAAAGTGACGATCTCTGCGGAGGACGACTATTATTTTTCAGTATCCAAAGACAAGGTGAAGATCAAGGGCGATGAGGCAACCGTATATAATACGAAAAAGGAAAATTCCCAGACCTTAATCGTTACGCTGGATCTGAAACCGATGTCCCAGAGAGTCGGCCCCATTGAGTACGCGTATTTAAACGGCACGGTTGCAACATGGGCTCCGGCACAGGGGGCAGCGGCATACGAAGTTTACCTTTACCGCGACAGCAGGGCAGTGGGCAGCAAGAAAATCACAACGGAAACTACGCTTGACTTTGGTACGGCGATACGAAAAGACGGCGAGTATTATTATAAAGTCCGAGCCACAGGCGGCGAGGGGATGAAGGAAGGTAAATTTACGGAGTCCGAGAGCAAATACGTCAGCCCTTCCGACGCGGCGGCCCTGGCCGGTTCGGGTAACGGCGCGGCGCAGAATAATTCGGAAGTCACCCCCGGACAGTGGGTGCAGGATCAGAACGGCTGGCGTTTCGTCAATCCGGATGGGTCCCAGACCACCAATAACTGGGCATTAATCAACAACAAATGGTATTTCTTCGGAGAGAACAGCTATATGGTTACCGGATGGGTTCAGTGGAAGGAACTCTGGTATTACATGGGGCCGGACGGCGATATGCAGACGAATTGCCAGACCCCGGACGGCCATACGGTGAACGGAGACGGAGTCAGGATCTCGTAGCCGGACAAAAATAAATGAAACAGACGAAATGCGACAAAATGGAGGACAGAGAAATGGCAGAAATAGGGTTTATCGGAATGGGAAATATGGGATATGCCATTCTGAAAGGACTTTTAAAGGTATACGGTAAAGAGGAAATTATTTTTACCGATGTCAACCGGGAAAGATGCGGGCAGGTCTCGGAGGAGACGGGGGTTGCTTCGGCGGCGGATAACGCGCAGTGCGCCGCTTCGGCCAAATATATTGTGCTGGCGGTCAAACCCCAGTTCTTTGCACCGGTTCTCTCCGATATTGCGGGGATACTGACAACGGATCACATAATTATTTCCATCGCCCCGGGCATCACGGTGGACAGTCTGAAGGAAAAGCTCGGGGAGGATAAGAGAATTGTCCGCGCAATGCCGAATACACCGGCTCTTCTCGGAGAGGGGATGACGGGAGTCTGCTATGAACCGTCCCTTTTCAATCCGGAGGAGCAGGAAACAATTAAAGCCTTTTTTGAGTCCTTCGGCAAGATGCAGATCGTGGAGGAGCGTTTAATGAACGCCGTGGTCTGTGTGAGCGGAAGTTCGCCTGCCTACGTTTACATGTTCATCGAAGCTCTGGCCGACAGCGCCGTTAAATACGGCCTTCCGAGGGAGGCGGCGTATAAGATGGCCGCCCAGGCCGTAGCGGGCAGCGCCAGGATGGTGCTGGAGACGGGAGAACATCCCGGGGCACTGAAGGATAAGGTGTGTTCCCCGGGCGGTACGACGATTGCCGCCGTATCCGCACTGGAGGAGTACGGGTTCAGAAATGCCGTTATCAAGGCATCGGATGCCTGCTATGACAAATGTACGAATTTAAAATAAGAATTACCAGGCTGAAATAAGAATTACCAAGCCCGCCATGGAACCGTAAATACGGCATCATGGCGGGCTTTTTCTTGATTCATAGGAAATTACGTCCTATGAATCAAAAACGCTCCGCGAGGATGCACATGCCGCGCAGAGGTAAATGGTTGCAGAAGCAACCGCGCGGCAGCGCAAGAGTTCCGCGAGCGGAACTCTTTGTTCAGTGGCAATGAAAAGTTCGCAAAAAATGCTTTTCGTTGTTTGCCGGCGGACTGTTTTGCTGACGGATGCTTACCGTGTATCCTCCGAATCCCCGGATGCAGCCTGGTTCCAGAGAACAATGGAAACCTCGAATTCCTGATCCCCCGGAGTCAGATAGAACTGGCCTCCGTTTTCCTTCACAAGGCTTTGGACACTGGAGAGCCCGATTCCAAATCCCTCATGTTTGGTTGAATGAACCCGGCGGCCTTCGGAGGAATACTCACCATTCCAGTGATTTTTAACACTGATGAGCAGATTTCCCTTTGAAATCCTGGAATATACGCTCACGTTCCGCATTTCACACGGAAGCTTTTCAGACGCCTCGATTGCATTTTCCAGGAGGTTTCCAAACAGGAGGCCCAGGCTCCAGCCCTCCAGTTTGAGTACGGGAGGCAGAGTGACCTTCAGGATCAGCGGAACCTTTTTCTGTACGGCCAGCCGCTGATAATAAGCCAGCACCGCGCCAGCTGCATGGTTTTCACACAGAACCGGCCAGGAGGACTGTTCCGTGCTGCTCTCATAGCCCTTTATATAACTGTGCAGTTCATCGTACTGTTTCTGCCGTACCAGTTCATTCATCGTATTTAAATGATGGCGCAGATCATGCCGCATTCTTCTCGTCTGTTCAAAATTATCGGATATGAGGCGGTAGTTTTCCTCCTGAAGGGAGAACTGCCGTTTCATAAGCCGTATATTTTCCGACAGGGCGGCCCGCTGTGCATAGGCGGAAACCGTGTCGTACCATAGACCTCCGGCCAACAGGAGGATGAAGAGAAAACCTGCGTTTTCAACCGGCCAGCCAAAGCGCACCGGCTCAAAGACGGGCGCAGCCTGCTGGACCAGAATGGCGGCGGCGAGTACGCACAGGCCGGTAAGCAGCAGGCTGTTCATCCTTTCCCTCTGCTCTCTGTTGAGCAGGGCGGTGGTAATAAGCCAGCCGAAGAGAGCCAGTTTGTAGATGCCGAGAAACGCTGAGTAAATCATCATGGCATTCAGGCTGTGCCGCAATAACAGGGCCGGTACGGCAAAGGAGAGGCCTGCCGCAGTATAAGTGACGGCCATCACAAGGCGGCGCGGCCGGCCGTTTATCCCGCACAGGCTGCAGTGAAGCAGTGCGGCCTGTGCCAGGAACAGACAGAAGCTCACGTCTTCCAGATGATAGGTCCAGTACCCCGCCCCGAACAGATGGAAAAGAGGGTACATTACGTGGAAGGCGAACAGCAGGCTCACGGAGGCAAACTGACTCATCCCTTTTCCGTCTTTTCCGATCCGGATCCCGATCAGCAGATAGAGAAATCCAATGGTAAGGGAAGAAATTACCATGATACAGGTGCGCAGAAAACGGAAGGAAATTAAGTCCGATACGGCGGCTGCGGTGCCGAAAGCGGGAGGGTAGACCATGCCGCTGTAGTAGTGGTAGGAATCGGCTGCCTGAACTACAATTTCCGCCTGTCCTGCCGCCTGAAACGTGATCATTCCCGTACGGATTGACGGTTCTTCCAGCAGATCCGACACATTGCCGAGGCTGCTTACAAGACGGCCGTTCACGAAAACACGGGAAGCGGAGAAAATTTCAGGAAGTTCCAGTGCATATTCCCTTGTTTCCGGGGGCAGCAGGAGCTTCAGGCGGTAAGTGGCACAGCCGTGAGGCGAACCTTCCTGCCTTTGTCCCTGATGTCCGGCCTCAAAGCCGCCGTATTCGCCCAGGTAGATTAAAAGTGGTTCTCGGCCGTCAAATCTGCCCGGGTCAATCAGTTCCTGGGAGTAGAATTCCCAGCCGTAGGTCAGGATGGACAAAAAATCCGTCTGCTCTGCACCGCGCAGATCCAGCACGCCGTTTTTTCCATATGGTTTGGAATATTGATATTTGTTGTCAAACCGGTATTGCAGGAAAATAAGGGCTGCGGTAAAAGCCACGGTGCACAGCAGCCAGGAAAAGCGTTTGACACAATTTGATGCGCTGATATTACCGCCTCCTTATCATAAAAAAGCCGATTGCAGCGCCCGAGACGACTGCAGCCAGGCCGGCGGCAGCCCGTAAGAGATCGGGGGGAAGTTTCCGGCTGTTTGCAGAGACATTGCCGGAGATGTCTTCTTTCGCTGGGGAGTTAATTCCGGATTCACGGCAGGAGGCGTCAGTCTCTCCCGCGGCTATTGCCGCCGCTGTTGTCTCGTCTGATATAATACCTGAAGCGTCCATTCTTGTCCCTGATTCCATACCTGCCCCTGCTTCTGTACCTGTCCTTGCTTCTGTACCTGTCCCTGATTCCGTACCTGCCCCTGACTCCGTTCCGGGTCCGGTTAAGCCACCTGTCATGCTGGCGTCGGGCTCTATCGAGCTTCGGTTATCCTCATCTGAATGAGCGGATGAATCGCCGTTGCTGCTGTTTGAACTGCCTGATGAGCTACTGCCGCCGCCGGAGCCACTGAAAGAACCGTGATTTCCGCCCGGATCCGTTTCACAGCCGCTATCCGGTGCGGGAGGGACCGGTGGATTGTCAGGTTCGGGCGGACTCGGTGGATTGTCGGGTGCGGGTGGATTCGGCGGATTGTCGGGTTCAGGCGGAGTGGGGGAAGGCTCCCCTTCATCTGAACCGCTGACGTCAAACAGACCTTCGGGAGCCTTGTTATGGCGTTTCCCGCCGCCCCGATCTCCATCGACTGTCTGACTGAAGGAAAGTCCCCATATACCGTGGCTCACATTGAGCCCGCCGGAAAAGGGGTTAAGATCAGAGCGGGAATTCTGTTCCACCTGGAACGTATAGCCGGTCCCATTTCTCAGTATCTCCTGCTTCAGGCCGGATATGGATAAAAAGTGATTGTTAACGGTTACATTCGGGGCGTCTGTGATATTATACCAGTCAAGATTGGCGTTATCACAGCACCAGACGGTGAGTTCGGAGGTATCCGGGAAATAGACGGGATCGAGGTTATCATTTTCGAACAGGAACTCCACCCGGTTGTTTTCATAGAGCTTCTCTTCCTTTGGGACTATGACAAAGGAAGGAAATTGCTCATAAACGGTAATTTTCAGAGTCAGCTCCGGCATGGAGGAAAAATCGAGAAGCCCGGAGTATTCACTGATGGAATCTTCTGAAAATTGTCCCCGTATGAAAGTATCGCCCGTCTGGTTCCAGTCGATGTGATCGAGAGCCTGCCGATCCCAGTCCACGTCGAGACGGACACTGTTCTTCCAGAGCCCCTGCCGCTCTCCGTAGAAAGCAAAGATTTTATTGAAAAAATCAATCTGCTCCTGTTCCTGTTCGCCTTTCAGCACTAATGTGTATAATGGCTGGATATTTCTCGGCGAGGTTCCGTAACCGAGTACCCGATAAGGTCCCTCTTCAATGGGAGTTGTATCCCAGCTGCCTTCATTCCAGGCATCTCCGCCCATCATGCCGCCGGAACTGATAAGTTCTGCTTTCAGGTCATTTTCTCCGGTTATCCGTACCAGATCCGAGCAGGGATAATCCAGATTTTCCAGGTGCATATCGACGGCCTGAAACAGAGAATTCCCGCTGACACCGGAAATCATGAGCCGGTTATCCGAGATTAGCACCCGATTGGTGCGGGTAATATTGCTCCAGTTTTTACCGTCATCCACACTTTCATATAATTCCATTGCCATATCCGGTAAACGATAAGGCTCTCCCTCCATCAGGTAGTGAAGCGTCAAGGTATTTCCCGACACTTCCGGTTGGAAGGACAGAACACGTCTCTTCACAATCTGAAGAACAAAAGAAGGGAGAGCCGCATTGCCCCAATCGACCGGATAATCAATCAGACCCGGATCAAAGGTTCCGGTGATGGTGTACGTTCCCTCTCTGTCGAAATCCACTTCGGAAAAATCCCAGTCCACATCCACATAGAAAGAATCATCCAGATGGCCGTCCGGACCGTCCAGGTAGACTTCAACCGGATTCACATCCGATTCAAATGCTTCAATACCGTCACCCGGCTCAATGAGAACCGGCCTGCTGTCATAGAGGAAGTAATAACTGCAAAGCGTATATTCCAATTCCTGCTGTCCGGATAGCGGAGAAGATATTTCCTCCGGGGCGGCCTCGGACGGAGTGGCAGGCGCGGGAATCGGAGACGGAATGGGGACGTGGATGATATCATCAGCCGGTTCCTGCTCTGGCTCTGTAACATGATGCGTGTCATCCGGCGGTCCTGGCTTTAGATGATCGTCCGGTAAAGCGTCGCCTGGTGTCGCCGGTTGGGGCCGAAGGTTGTTACCGGCATCGCCGCCTGAGTTCTTATCAATATCATGCTCGCCTTCTGCATCTGCATTTCCGGGCGTCGCAGGATTCCCTCCTTTCGTATTTTTGCCCTCCGCGATTTCGGATTCCTGTCCCGAAGCAAATGCCTGGACAGAAGCGGCGCCTCCGAGCACCGAAGAAAGCAGAAAGGCAGTGCCCGTCACTGCGCAGATTAGAGCCCTCTGTTTTCGGTTCATAGCGGTGTACCCGTCATAGAGGCGGTCAGAAAACGCCCATACTCCCTTTCAAAGATTTTTTCACACGTACGGCTTAAGGGGATTTTTTCCCCGGTTTTAAGATAGATATCGCAGCCACACCGTTTGTCGATATAGTCCATGTTAAGCAGAAAGCTTCTGTGAGTGCGCAGAAAACGGCTGTCCGAGATCTGTCCGGCGACGGTTTCTAATGTGGAACGCAGAGTAATATCCCTGCCGGCATGGACAATGGTCTGATTTCTGAATACTTCCACATAACGGATATCCTTAAGAGGTACGAGAATTTCACGGCCGCCGGAGAGAAAGGAGGCACATCTGGCCGAGGAGGCGAGTACGTCCCGGCATCGTGAAAGCGCCTGGCAGACGTGTTCGTATGTAATCGGTTTGACCAGATAGTGCTCCGCGTCCACTTCATAACTTCTGGCATAATGATCCGTACTGACGGTCACAAAGATGATAGAGCAGGAATTGCCTTCTGCACGGAGCGTTTCCGCCAAATCCATACCGGAAACAGGGGACATATAGATATCCAGAAACAGGATTCCGATATCCGGATCCTGACGGGCTTGTTCTAAAAGTGAGTCGCTTTTGCTGAATTCTAAGATTTTATAATCAAGGGTATTCTCACCCGCATAGCGGCATATAAACCCACGCAGTTGGTTTCGTATTGTTTCATCGTCATCACAGATTGCAATTTTCACAAAAAATCTTCCTTTCAGGGGTATTGTCATATTCTTTTTTTATAGCATAGAAAATTAACTGCCGCAAGGGAAATTAAAGCCATTTGTCCCGCTTTACTTCCAATTATCCCCAGTTGGTTGCCGGAAGCGGAATTTCGCCCTATTTTTATATTATTAGGAGGGGAATATTCCGCGAAGCGGCAGCTTAGATGGTACTGAATAGTTACGAATGCTTAACATGGGGGACTGGTTATGGTAGTGGCAATTTGTGATGATGACAAAGCGGATCGGACACTCGTCGGCGTTCAACTGGCACAGAAGATGAAGGGACGCAGCGAAGCCCTGGAAATTACATATTTTGATTCTGGGGAAGATCTGATTGAGCAATACGAGGACGGCAACAGGAAATACGATCTGATTTTCCTGGACATCTGTATGAAGTTTATGAATGGGATCGAGGCGGCGCGTCAGATACGCGGCTATGATGGAAAAGTGGCAATCATTTTCCTGACATCCAGCCGGGATTATGCGATTGACGGATACTCGGTCCGGGCCATTGATTATTTGCTGAAACCGCTGGAGACGGGCAGGCTGGAGGAGGCCTTAAACCGTTTTATGGTAGAACGCTATCCCAGGATCAGGCAGAGTCTTCTGGTGGTGGGCAAAAACACGGGGCGGAGAATCGCATATGACGATATTATGTATATTGAGAGCATCAGGATGAACCTCCGGATCGTCTGTAACAATGGGATAGAACATACAATCCGCAAGAAGCTGGACGATGTTCAGGCCGAATTGACCGGCGCCAGATTTTTAAGATGTAACAGAAGTTTTATTGTCAATATGGATTATATTGCAGATGCAAAAGACGATTTTACAATGGATAACGGAGATAAAATACCGATTAAAGTACGTGAAAAGAAACAGCTTCGGAAACAGTATTTTGACTATATTATGAGTCAGGAATGGAGGCTGGCTTAGACGGCCACCGTGCAGGGAGTGAACCGTAACCTTAGACGGGACGGGGCTTTAAGAAAGGGATGAAAAACGGCATGATTTTTGTATCGTAAAACGTGACTTTTAGCACACCCGGACGGCTTTGACAGGGAACTGTGATATATTTATCCTAAAATAATTCCCGGCATGTTAAGGGCAGTATATCGGACAGAAATATGGCAGGGATAAGATTATGAAATCGGGAGGTATACGGAAAAAGAATAGAAAAAACAGTCATAAAGATGAAAGGATGAAACAGGAAAAAGGAGGAAAAAAGATGAAAAGGAGATTGCGGAGTACGTTGAGCACTGCGCTCATTGTAGCAATGCTGGGAACCATGTTCAGCGGAACGGCGTTCGGCGCGGGAGTAAGAAAAGCGTCGGGACTATTTGAGAAGAATATAGTACCATTCCTGATGGTTACTGAGTGGCTGGGAGATTATGGAGATATAGAGCCGGAGTATCAGGAGATATCTGTCAACCTTGCCAGCCCGGCAAATGCGTTGATGGCATCCGGATCTGAACTTGCCGCATCCAGCTCTGAACTCGCCGCATCGGCGAGTGATCTTATAAACTGGGAGTATGATGAAGATGCTTCGGAGCTTAACGTTGCACTGAATAATGAATGGGATTATTTCTACAAAGAGAAGCTCCCGGCCAGAGTGAATTTCAGTGTAGGGGAAGGAAGCGGGCAGTATCAGGGAGAAGTTGAGATCAGAGGAAACTGGTTCCTGCGTGTATTTTCAAATAATATTACTAGGGGCTATGACAGAAAAACACAGGAAGTAATGCTTGAGAAAAGTGAGTACTGGGCAAGCCCAAGCAATTTGTCCGATAGCAGTTATACAGTAACCATTACAGAGAATGGAGCTTCAGTATCGGGGGCAGACGTTGAAATTAACAAAAATGCCACTTATGGGATCTCCTTAAATTTCAAGAAGGATCTGGTTGATCCTGCAAACAGAAGGTTTGACAGGATATTCAAAGCAGAACTGAAACATGGAAAAGAACTGATTGGGTATACCTATTTCGTTCTTCCGCAATACAGCAAAATAAACGGGACTGTCTATCCCAGCATAAGCAAGTATCTGGCTGATTTGAGTGACAGCGAAAAGGGGAATATAAAAGAACTTAAGATAACGGAAGGTGATATAACAGCCAACGAGTGGTATCAGCTTATAAACCTGCCCAATCTCAAGAAGCTATACCTGTCAAAGGATCTTGACAGAGTATTTATGACCGGACTTTATGATGATGCTCATAACAATACCCTGGAAGAGATTTATTTTAACTGGAACGGAGAAACTGCGACGAAGAACAGTCCGGCCAGGTCAGGTTATAATACGAGTGTAGAAAACATTGTAGAGGGAGCGTTCAAAGGGTTTGACAAGCTTAAAAAAGTAAGCATGCCAGGAGTCACATCTGTCGGCCGGTCTGCTTTCTATGGCAATGCGGAATTAGCCGATATAGATGCACCGGATTTGCAAACCATCTATAACAGTGCATTTGAGGGCTGTACATCTTTAAGTACGGTCGATATGCCGGAACTGGAAAAAACGGGAGAAAGAGTGTTCTCAGGCTGCACCTCCCTGACTTCGGTTGATATGCCGAAACTTGATACCCTTGGACAAAGAGCGTTCTTAGGATGTACATCGCTGAAGGGGCTGGAGCTGCCGACAGCGGAGACTATAGGAGATAGTGCATTTGAGAACTGCACAGGCTTAGAATCAATCGCCCTTCCAAAGATTGACTGGGTACCGGATAAACTGTTTAAAGGCTGCGAGAATTTGAGGGTGGTTGATATTTCATCTGCAGAGTATGTGCGGGGCAGCAGTTTTACAGGGCTCAGTACTTCTCCTGAAAACCGTATCAAACTGATCCTGCCTGAGTCTGCACCTTATATTTGGAATAATTTCCAGGAGGAGCAGAGGTTTGACTACAGCCTGGTGAATGAAAGGGGAGATGCGCTGACAGGCAGCAGGCTTGATGATGCGGTCGCCGGGTATTCCCGTGTTCCGGAATGGAGCAGGGTTCTGGACTTATCAAGCATATCAAGCAAAGAGATGACTGCAGAGTACATTTTCGCGGGAGAGAGCGCTTCTCATTTTGACAGAGGAGAAAATCTGCATGAAATTATGCAGAAAATAAGCGGAAATGGGTCGTTGTCCAATGTGAAATGGTTGAGTGTGGCCGGTGCAAAACTTACGGCGGAAGACTGGAGCCAGCTTGAGAATTTGACGGCCCTCGAGACTCTGACAGTGGGAAGATCGTCGGAGGCGAACAATGCTAAATATGCAACGGAAATTCCTGAAAACTGCAAATTACCTGCATCACTGAAATGGGTATTTTTAAATACGGTAACCAAAATCCCGGCCGGCGCTTTTAAAAACAATACCGGACTGGTACAAATGAGGCTTGAATCAATTAAAGAGATCGGCGATGAAGCGTTTGCAGGATGTACCTCCCTGCATTGGCTGGCAGTGCCCAATACACCGCCAACCCTGGGGAATAACGTATTTGCAGGATGCACTTACCAGGGCAAGACGATTGAGACGCTGAGGTGGGTAGGTGATAGAGAATTACAGAATTTCTATGAGAGATATGTAAGCTCCGATCAGCAGTGGCTGCCATGGATCCCGGGAGATAGGCCGACACCGCCGCCGACTCCCGACACTCCTGACACCTCTTCTCCATCCACTTCGGGCAGGGACAGAGGAACCCATTACGGAAGCTGGGTTCAGGATGCACGCGGATGGCGTTATACACTGAACGGACAGATACCGTCCGCCCAATGGGGATACCTTCCATATAACGGAAAGTTTGCATGGTACTATTTTGACCAGGACGGCTATATGAAGACCGGCTGGTTTACAGATGAAAAAGGCAGAACCTATTATCTCCATCCGGCGGCAGACGGAACAAGGGGGTATATGTATACGGGTTGGAACCTGATTGACGGAAAATGGTACTATTTCAGCACGGAAGAGGGCTCCGGCAACGGAATGCTTCTTAAGAACACAACAACACCGGACGGATACAAAGTAGACGGGAACGGAGTTTGGGTTCAGTAGAACGGTTTAAGAGCTGACACAAGGGCGCGGCAGAATTTCCTGCCGCGCCCTTGTGCCGGTACTTGAAAAACAGCGGGGACTGAGGTATGATGAATTAAGAACCCCGGTCACCGGCAGCAGCCATGCGGCATTAACAGAATCCGTGAAATGGCTGTTTACGGATAGGGAGAGGTTTTATGAAAAATAAAAAGAAACTTTATGCGGCCATGCTGGCCGCTTTGGCGGTATCCGGGTTTGCGGCGATGAATTCGTTTGCGGCGTCCAGGAATAAAATATCGTCAATACGCCTGGAGGTAAAGGATCATATGCAGCCCGGCAGCGCCCTGGATGAGCCGGAGGAACTGTCAATTGAAACCGGCGCGGAGAATTATGCGGTAAGCGGCTGGGAGATTGAAAATGCCGGCTATACCTGGAAACGCAGTGACAAGCCCAGAGTCAAGGTGAGAATCGTTACGGAGGATGACGGGTATTTTGACGTTTCTAAGGCTCAAGTAAAGGTGAAGGGCGATGAAGCGACGGTTTATTCGGTACGGAAAGAGGAATCCCAGGTTCTGACCGTTACCCTGGATTTGAGGCCCATGTATCAGCGGGTGGGAGCCGTTGAGGACGCCTGGCTGAAGGATACGGTTGCGGCCTGGACGCCGGCAATCGGCGCGGAGAGCTACGACATCTACCTGTTCCGGGATGAACGCGCCGTGGGCAGCAGGAAGACGACAACGGAGACCACCTATGATTTCGGGACTGCGATGCATAAGGACGGAGAGTATTATTATAAGGTCCGTGCAGTAGGCGGAGAAGGGGTTAAGGAAGGTAAGTATACAATATCGGAGAGCTTCTATGTCAGCCCGTCCGACACCGGTCAGGAAACGGGGGAAACAAAAAAAGCGCTGAACAATTCGGAACGTATCCCGGGAGAGTGGATTCAGAATGAAAAGGGCTGGAGATGGACCGGCACAGATGGTTCGAGGCCGGTAAACAGCTGGGCCGACGTGGATGGAAAGAGGTACTATTTCGGCGGAGACGGATATATGGTAACCGGATGGATCAAGTGGGAAGATAACTGGTACTATCTGGGGCCGGAAGGGGATATGCAGACGAACTGCCTGACCCCGGACGGTTACATCGTGGATGAGAACGGCGCCCGGGTCTGGTGATTTCATAAAGCCTGCGGGTAAGCCTGCCGAACCGAATCTTCTGCGCCCTCTCCAAACAAAACGCAAAATGCCGGTTTTTTAACCGGTTCTATCATAAATTTAAATGGATGAAAAGGAGCAGCAGAAGAAAATGGTTGAAAAAGCAGATAAGAATTTCATTGGAGAAACAACAGACGGCAGGCATGAAACCGTCCCGGTCGAGAGACTGAAAAGAGAGCTTAAATACGAGGGCACCGTCCTTAAAATGTATGAAGATACGGTCAAAGTGAACGGCCATGAAGCAAAATGGGATTTTATCCATCACGACGGAGCGGCGGCCGTGGTAGCCGTGAATAAGGAGGGGAAACTTCTTATGGTGCGCCAGTACCGTAATGCCCTTGACCGCTATACGCTTGAAATTCCCGCGGGCAAACTGGATTTTCCTGGAGAACCCAAAATAGAATGCGCCTTCCGGGAACTGGAAGAGGAGACCGGGTTTAAGACGGATCATCTGGAATTTCTGCTGAGTGTCAACACCACCATTGCATTCTGCGACGAGGCCATCGATATTTTCCTGGCGAGAAATCTGATCCCGTCGAGCCAGCATCTCGATCCGGACGAGGAGATTGATGTGGAGGAGTGGGAGCTGAAGGATCTGCTGGAACTGATTTATTCCGGTAAGATGACGGATGGGAAGACGATTGCCGCCATCCTGGCTTACGCATGTAAATTTGGCGGCGGCAGCCAAAAGTAGGGGCTGTATAGAATAGAGAGACAGAACGCAGCATAGATTGGAAGAAATGGGGTAACTGCGGAACGGTTCCGTGGTTACGAAGCGGGAAAGGTGAGCCTGTATGGGAAAAAATCATGCACCATTTCGTTTTCAACCGTCTATGCTGACAGCGTTCTGTTTTTTTGTGGGGATATTAGCCGGAACGGTGTGGGTTAACCGGATGGGGGACGGCCTAAAGGAGCAGCTCGGCGTGTTCGGACAGGCGTTTCTGTCGGGCGGCGCACCGCCTCCCTCCATGGAACAACTGGCGGAGCTGATACTGAAACGGGGACTCTTGATGGGGATTCTGTGGCTTCTCGGAATGTCCTTATTTGCCATTCCCGGGTTCTGCCTGGCGGCCGTCTATGCCGGATTCTCTCTGGCATTTCTGATATCTTCCATGACGGTCCAGGCAGGGGTGATGGGAGTCTTCCTTTTTCTTCTCTCGGTGTTTCCGCAGATGGTATTTTACCTGCCGGTATTTGCCGTGCTCTACATATGGGGGATGGCTCCCGGCAGCAAAATCCACGGCGGTGGCTTTGCCGTGCTCCTTCTCCTGACAGCGGCCGGTGCGGCGTCGGAACTGTGGCTGAACCCCTGGTTTATGCATTTCACGTCCGTATTCTGAGAAAAACTTAAAAAATATTTAAAATATTTTTAACAACATGTAGGGGAGGCAAAACCTGCCTTCCAACATGTTGTATTTTTTATGTTAATCAGCCGGAAAATGGTATAAAAGTGGGAAAAATGTGTTTGATTTTATCAAAAAATGTATATATAATGTTACGTACAGGCTGGTTTTTGCCTTGTTTTGGAGGAAAGATGGATAGGGGAAGCAGTAGTATGGTAGCAGAAATAGAAATTTTTATAAAATACCTGCAGGAGGTCAAAAAGATGTCCCGGAACACCGTTTTATCATATCACCGGGATCTTTTACAGATGGCAGCCTATATGGCGGAGAGAGGAATTACCGAGGCTGGGAAAGTTACAAAGACCAGTCTTATGTCCTACATTCTTTTTATGGAAAAGGAAGGAAAGGCAACCACCACCATATCCCGTATGCTGGCATCCATGAAAGCATTTTTCCACTATGAATTTTCGGAGGGAAAGATAAGGCGCAATCCGGCCGAACTGGTACATGCCCCGAAGATTGAAAAGAAGGCGCCGGTCATCCTCACGGTGGAGGAAGTCACGGCCTTACTCAGACAGCCGTCCGGCCGTTCCCCGAAAGAAATCAGGGACAAGGCCATGCTGGAGCTTCTCTATGCAACCGGTATCCGTGTATCGGAACTGACGAACCTGACGCTGTCGAATATAAACATGAGCATCGGCTTCATCACCTGCCACGACGGCGGGAAAGACAGAACCATCCCGTTCAGCAGAGTAGCCAAGAGCGCAATGGAAGACTACATACAGAACGCCCGCCCGGAACTGACAAAGAAGAAAGAGTCGGACTGGCTTTTCGTAAACTGCAACGGCGGCCAGATGAGCCGTCAGGGTTTCTGGAAGATCATCAAATACTACGGTGACAAAGCCGGAATCGATTCCGACATCACCCCCCATACCCTGCGCCATTCATTCGCAGCCCATCTGATAGGCGGCGGCGCCGACATGAAAGCCGTCCAGGTCATCCTTGGCCACTCGGACGTTGCAACCACGCAGATGTATGCCGCATATGTTGGGAAACGGTAGGCAGGAAGATATAAATAAAATGTTCAATTTCAAACGCCCGGACAGTGTTAAGCTGTCCGGGCGTTTTTATCGGTTCTGGCAAGTTGAGGACATTAGACTTTTCCGATATTCCCCCAAATGGATGTGTAAGTATTATATCTTCGGTCAATTGGTGATAGGAACAGTGTATTAGATAATTCCCGCAAAATAGAGAATCAGGGTGGTGACTGAACAAAAAATGCCGGACAGCGCGGAGGCCCCGCTGATGGACAGGAAGGAATCTTTCATATCCATCTTGCACATGGAGCTGACCAGCCAGAAGCCGGAGCTGTTGGCATGGCTGACAAATACGGCGCCGGAGCACATGGACAGAAATGCAGCCAGAGGTGAGAGGCCTAGTACACCCAGCATAGGAAGGCTCAATGCGGCGGAAGTTGTGACGCCCAGAGTGTTGGAGCCGGTGATGGTCCGGATCAGGCAGGCAATAATCATAGGAACAAAGACTCCCGGGATATGTGCCTGTACAATCATGTCTGCCAGCATTTCCGCCACTCCGGCATTTTTGATAAAGGCGGCCAAAGAGCCGCCCAGCGCCGTGATAAAGACCGGACCGGCACAGCCGAGGATGGCTTTATCGATCCAACCGCTTCTCACGTCATCTTTTTTCCACCAGTCTCTGACCTGCGTAAAGACGGCCAGCATACATCCGATTGTGAGGGCAGACAGCGGTTCACCGATGAATGACATGATATTGCTGACGGCAGTGCCGGGGATAACGGCATCACAGACGGTATGGATTACAATTAAAAGGACCGGAATCAAGACAGGACCGATCGATTTCAGGAAAGAGGGGAGCCTGTCCTCCGGAATCTGCTCTCCCTGTAAAAAGGCCTCATTGAGGGGAATCTGTTTTTTCAGTTTGGAGGCATAGAATACCGTTATGACCAAGCCTGGAATCGAAACGAGAATTCCCCAGGGAATCGCGACTCCCAGAGGCACGCCCAGGATGGCGGCAGCCGCCACGGGCCCGGGCGTCGGGGGAACAAGAGAACTGGAAGTGACTCCAATTCCGACGACGGCGGCAAAGGCCACCATAGAAATCCCGGTCTGGGCAGCCAGATTCGTACAGATTGGAATAATCAGCAGACTGATAGTGTCGGGAAAAATCGGAATACCTAAAAGATAGCAGCTGATACCAACAGCAGTCAGGACATGCTTTTCCCCAAAGAATTTGACAAAGGTTTTTGTGATTTTAACAGCGGCGCCGGTGGCGCTCATAACTTCGCCCAGAAGGGAGCCCAGAAGAATAATCAGGCCTACACTTTTGCAGGTGTTTCCAAAACCGGTGTTAATCAGGCCTGGTATTTCATTGAGCGGTGTTCCAATCAGGAGCCCCAGTAAGATTGTGACGAAAAAAAGTGATGTGACCGCATGTATTTTGAATTTTGCTATCATCAAAATCAAAACTGCAATTGCGGCAAAAAATACGGCAATAATATAAAGATTCGACATACGTCCTCCCAAAGAATATAGTTTTTCGGTTTTGTGCGCACAAACCTGTATTCTATGGTTTGAATTTTAACATATGGCTACAGAGAAGTCTAAGACAGAAATGACAATAAAACTATTAGCGAATACTAATAGCAAAAGGGTTAATCACCCTGCAAGGTCCTGATTTTTTCTGAAGCACGGTTTTTTTCAAGGATGCCGTGGTAATAATCGGAAATAATGTCAATCAGGCAGTGGGACAGCGGAGAGAGATAGCTGTTTTTCCGGTAGATAACGGAAAGCGGGATCTCTAAATCTGGGGTCTGTAAATCAAAAAAAGTCAGTTCCGGATGTCGGATCGCATCTTGGAGCCCTGTCTCCACCAGAAAACAGAATCCCAGACCGGCTGCCGCCAGCTTTAAGGCCGTACTGTTATTTGTCGTGTTCAGCTGATCGGGGAAGACTAGTAAATTCTTTTCCAGATAGTTGTGAACATGGCGCCCTACAGTCAAATTCCTGTTTAGGGAAATGAAGCGCTCTTCTTCAAGAAGGGATAGCAGTTCCTGTTTGCTGAGTCCGGAATTTCCGGTAAACTCTTTCGTAATCGCAGAGCGGCAGTTCGTGACCAGCAGAATCCTCTCGTGAGAGATGGTGTCGCTGACTATCTCCTCCGGTATAACAGCGGCAGTCGTATTCATCACGGCAAAATCAATACGGCCGGACTGGATTAAAGCAAACAATTCGCTGACAGGGTACTCATGAAGATTGATCCTGGCCTGTGGATGCTCCTTTAAAAATACCGGCAGAATTTCCGGAAAGAGAATTGAACCCCGCCAAGTCCCCAGGCCGAGATCTACGGTCTGGCTTTTATTTCTGTTCAGATTACTCAACTCTGCCTCAAATTTCTGGTACAGGTAAGTATCACTTTCCAGATAATTTTTATAGATCTCCCCTGCCGTTGTCAGTACAAGCGGATTTTGGGAGCGGTCAAAAAGTCTCACTTCCAGAGCGGCTTCCAGCTTAGCGATGTACTGACTTAAGGACGATTGGGAAATATAGAGTTTCTCTGCAGCTCTGGAAAAATTCCGCTCGCGTACAATTGTCAAAAAGTATTCCGGATTTCTGTTTACTACCATAATGCACACTCCCATTATATCTGCATAGATTGAACTGGATTTTCAGTAAGGTTTTTTACAGTATATCATTCTGCGCTCTGAAAGTCTAAATAAAAATCAAGTTGCTATTAGATTTCACTTATACTAACATGAGGGTTTCAATATTGGATTTTTTCTCCTGAATCGATTACCATGAAGTTACAGCACATTTGTATCCGCGGTGAAAACTGCCGGAATACAAAGTGAATTTTATACAGGAGGTATTAAGAATATGGCGAAAATCCTGATTACGGAATCGATCCATCCGTCGGGACCGGAGCTTTTAAAAAAGGCAGGGCACCAGGTCGTGATGGTAGAAGGAAGGGATTACGGACAGGTCAAAAAAGAGATTGCCGACGCAGATGCGGTAATTGTGCGGATTATGGAGCTGCCGCGGCCGCTCCTTGAGACGGCTGAGAAGTTAAAAATCGTGAGCAAACACGGAGTAGGGATTGACAATATCGATCTCGAGTATTGCCGGGAGGCCGGTATTGCCGTGACGGTTACGCCGAACGCCAACAGCCTATCTGTGGCGGAGCATGCGTTTGCACTGATGATGGCGTTGGCTAAGAATGTGATTCCCGTCTCTAATGCTTACAGAGAGAATGGCTTTTCAGCCAAAAATCATAAGGAAGGCGTAGAAATATCAGAGAAGACGCTGGGCCTGATTGGCCTGGGATGTATTGGAAGCCGTTTTGCGGATATGGCGGTGGGCGGTTTTCATATGAAAGTGCTGGCCTATGATCCTTACATAGCAGAGGAGCCGGATGGTGTTATCATGGTAAGGGATTTAGAAGAGCTGCTTAAAAAGGCGGATTTTGTTTCTCTCCACTGTGCACTGGTTCCTGAAACCAGACATATGATCAATGCTGAGCGTCTGGCACAGATGAAACCCTCCGCTTTTCTGATCAATTGCGCCCGCGGCGCGCTGGTCGATGAGGCGGCGCTAGTAGAGGTGCTGCAGAAAGAAAAACTGGCTGGAGCCGGACTTGATGTGACCGATCCGGAGCCGGAACCGGCTGATAGCCTTTTATTTAGGATGCCGAATGTGATTGTGACTCCCCATTACGCGCCGTCTACCATAGAAGCCGCTGCCCGGGTATCACAGATGGCTGCTGAAAATATCAGGCAGTTTTTAAGCGGCATGGATCCGGAAGGCAGAAAAATTTAGTTTTCACAGAGTATAAATCAAGCAGAGAAAAGGAGGAATAGAGCAATGAGACTTGCAACGATTCGATTAAACGGGGCGGAGATTGCCGGTATTGTTACAGAAAAGGGGATTTGTCCGATTCGGGCGTTAAATTCTTTTAAGGGGACATCCTGGAAGGAGGAGATGTTCGACTTAATTCAGGCAGAGCAGATACCGGATTTAACCGTCTGGTACAATAACGGCGGAAAAGAAGAACTGGAAACTATACCGGGTCTGGTGGCGGCTGATGAGGCAGTCTATGGGCCTCTGTACCGCAATCCGAAAAGAATTTTCGGCATTGGCCTGAACTATGTGGATCATGCCGGAGATATCGGTACGGCTGCTCCTACCGGTTTTCCGGGCAGTTTCTTTAAAATGGCGGATACCCTGATTGGCCCAGGAGATACCATTGAGCTGCCTGCTTTAAAGGAAGCGCAGAAGACGACGGCAGAGGCAGAGTTGGGAATTATCATGGGCCGTGACTGCCGTGATGTGGCGGAGGAAGACTGGGAGAGCGCAATTGTGGGTTACACCACAGTCCTTGATATGACAGAAGAATCGATTTTAAAAGGAAATGATTATGTCCAGGGAAATCCGCGCTATCTGTGTATTGTGAAAAATTTCCCCACCTTCTTTTCCTTCGGTCCTGAGTTGGTGACCCCGGATGAGGTTCCGGATGTGCTGAAGCTGGAGGTACAATCCGTCTATAACGGTGGGATTTATGCAAAAAATACAGTCAGTAATATGACACACCGCCCGTCAAGGCTGGTTTCTCTGCACAGCAGCATCCAGGGCTGGTATGCAGGGGATATCCTGTCTACCGGAACCCCGCGGGCGTTCCATATTCAAGACGGAGATGTGGCAGAGTGCCGAATCTATGGTCCGGACGGATTTGAGATGAAGCCGCTGGTAAACCCTGTGTTAGACCGAAAACTTCATCCGGAGCTGTAAAATAAAAGGTAACGGGTTTAGAAGATAAAATTCTGCAGTAATGATGAAGGTACTGAATAATTCTTATTTAAAAAACGAAAATATAAATTTAAACCGGCAGGAGGAAAAGAAGGATGAATTTGGGATTAAAGAATAAAGTAGTTCTCTGCATGGCATCTGCGGCGGGATTGGGAAAAGGAATCGCAGCAGAGATGGCGAGAGAAGGCGCGAAGGTAATGATGTGCACGGCAAAACCGTTTGAAGAACAGCTGGCCGCAGCACAGGAGGAAATAGAAAAGGAAACGGGTAATCGCCCGGCGATTTTTCTTTGCGATGTAAATGATCCGGAGGATATTAAGAAGCTGGTGACACATACCGTGGAGCAGCTGGGAGATATCTGGGCTTTGGTGAACATGTGTCCGGGACCCAAACCGGGAGACTTTGATTCTTTCCAGGATGATGATTGGGAGAAGGCATTTCAGACGTGTCTTCTGTCTTATGTAAGAACCATTCGGGCCTGCCTGCCTTCTATGCGGAGGCTGGGTGGAGGGAGGATTATAAATTCCACCTCCTCTTCGGTAAAAGACTGTCTGGACAATCTGATTCTATCGAACACCATGCGGATGGGAGTAGTAGGGATGAGCAAAACACTGTCTTTCGAGCTTGGAAAAGATAATATCCTGATTAATGTCATTGGACCCGGACGTATCGGCACAGCTCGTATCACAAGCCTCAATACGATGCGGGCGGAAAAAGCGGGAATAACGGTGACGGAATATGAGAAAGAAGATTTAAAGAGCTTCCCTCTGGGACGATATGGGACGACGGATGAGTATGGCCGGCTGGCGGCATTTCTCTGCTCCGAGGCGAACAGTTATATCTCGGGCCAGACCGTTCTGCTCGACGGAGGAATGACAAGAGCTTACTAAAAGACAGAGGGATAAAAATGAGAGAACTCAGCCAAACTAAGGAAAAAAGGAGTTTTAGTCATGAGAGAAGAGACCTTAAAAGGCCAGAGAGACGCCATAATGGACATAGTAAAAACCATGCCTTACGGCCAGAAAGAAAAACTGCTGACAGAAATAGCAGAAGAAATTTCCCATTTTCCGTCCCAAACCAGTAAAAAAGCATCCGGTTCCCTGTCGGAAAAGGAGTGCAATGTGATTCTTTCAAGAATTGCAGGGGAACTGGGGCTGAGCGATGCCTCAAAACTGCCCTATGCCTCGTTTTTGTCCCACCGCCATTAAGAGGGGTTTTAGTTGAGATGTGAGGACGCCTCTGAAAGACGGCGGACGGGGTGGTGGGAGGGTGTATATGAGCCTTCAGTCCCGATTGGTAGGGTACGGTAAGGGGGAATCCAGGAGAAAAAATTCCTACGGGGACTCGCTCCCGCTTGTGGAATGCGTAGCGGATGCTAGATTCGAAAAAACCTCATCAAGCACCGGCGGATTCCAATGTCCCCTTCGGAAAGTTTTCTCCTTCCTTCCCCAGGCAGGTAGTCGACGGGACTGAAGACTCAGCGAAGGTATTGCCCGTCCGCCGTCTTCAGAGGCTGATTGTCTCTTTCGTCAAGTGCGGGAGAGGTATTGTCGCGGCTACTATGTGGTCGTGACTTTTTTTACATTTTTAAGGTATTTCGGGATGAATCCAGAGTTGAATTTAATGATCAATCGTTAGAAAATTCAATGTTATATACATAGATATGACAAGCGTCAAAATTCAGGCACATCAATTTAAAACTAAACCGGAGGCAGTCTCCTGGCATTTGAAGGAACATAGTGGTAGCGACAGGAGTCCCCCGCACTTGAAGGAATAGAACAAATCAGCCTACGCAGGCCGAGGTTCGGGATGGCGAAAACCTTCGCGTCTTCAGTCCCGGGCCATAACTTCCCCGTGGGGAAGAAGGGAGAAAAAGATTCCGGAGGAAACCTGGGAGTCCATCGGCACTTACCGAGGTCTTTTCGAGGTTAGTGCCCGCTATGTACTCCGAAGAGCGCAAGCGTTTTCCGCAGGAACTTTTTCTGCCCGGATTCCCCACTTGCGACATCCTACCTCCCGGGACTGAAGACTCATTCCCTCCCTCTCACCATCCCGAACCCCGACCGTCCGGCGGCGTTCTCATTTCTCAATTAAACACCCCGTGGCAGAATCACCTTAAAACAGCTCCCTTCATCCACCCTGCTCTCCACCGAGATTGTCCCGCCGGACAGCTCCACAATTCTCTTCGTAATCGACAGTCCCAGCCCGTTTCCGCTGCGTCCCAGCTCCTTATTTGCGCTGTAGAATTTCTCAAATACGCGCCGCATGGTATTTTCATCCATTCCAATCCCGGTATCCGAAATCGTGATCTCCACTGCTTCCGGCAGAACCCGCATGGAAGCGGCGATGCTGCCGCCCGCGGGCGTGAATTTGACTGCGTTTTGGAACAGGTTCAGCCATACCTGCATCAGAAGATCCGCATTGCCGAAATAGCGGACGGGAGGCAGGTCAATATCCAGATCCAGATGCTTTTTCTCCCAGAGAGGTTCCAGCATAAGCAGGGCCTGGCGTATCTGCTCATCCAGCTTAAAGTTTGACTGGCCGGTTATAATCTCCTGCTTTTCCAGACGGGAGAGCATGAGGATATTGCCGGCCATGGAGGAGAGCTGCTTCGTGCTGTCCATTATAATGCGGATATATTCGTTTTTATCCTCCTCCGAGAGGGAAGGCTCCTGAAGCAGGGTGGCATAGCCCTCGATAGCCGCAAGGGGAGTCTTAAATTCATGGGAAATATTCGTCACAAAGTCGTTGCGGAAAGACTCGATGCTTCCCAGCTCCTGTACCATCCGGTTGAAATTGTCGGTCAGTTCCCGCAGTTCCCCGAGCGATTTCCCGGCCTCCACCTGTATCGTAAAATCGCCTTTCGCCACTTGCTTTGCAGCCTGGCTCAGATTGCCCAGGGGAACCAGCACCTTAATCCACAGTCCCATAGAGATGCCGAAGCTGATAAAGACACTGCTCAGAAAGAAGATCAGGCTGGGGAAAAACGGGTTAAACTGCAGGAAACGAATCTTGCGTTCTTCGCCGTTCGCTATGATATTTACGAGAAAACCCGCCATCAGCGGCATCACCGACAGGGTGATAAAAATAAGAATCAGCATAAGAAACCAGTACTGTGGAAGATGAAAGCGTTTCTTTTTCATAGTTCGGACTTCACCACCTTATATCCCAGACCTCTCACGGTCATGATCAGAAAATCGTCACAGTCGCGGAAACGTTCCCGCAGCCGGTTAACATGGACATCCACGGTTCTTTCATCCGAGGTGGAGTCCATTCCCCAAATCTCATCCATAAGCTGCTGTCTGGTAAAAATCTTGTTGGGGTAGGACATCAGTTTATAGAGCAGATAGAACTCCTTTTGCGGGAGTAGAGTCTCCTCTCCGTTTATGGTCACGGTCAGGGCGTCATAATTGAGCGTTGTATCGCCGCATGTGATCCGGCGGTCCGTGGCGATCCTGGCCCGCTTTAACAGGGCGCCGACCCTTAAGACCATCTCGTTTACATCAATGGGTTTTACCATATAATCATCGGTTCCGGCGAGGAACCCTTCCTGTTTGTCTTCAAACCGTTCTTTGGCTGTAATAATAAGAATCGGGAGCGTGTACCCGTTTCCCCTCAGCGTCCGGATCAACTCATAGCCATCCATCCCCGGCATCATGACATCGGAAATGATCAAATCAATATATTCGGTGTCCAAAAGTTCAAGCGCCTCTTTTCCGTCCGCCGCCGGAACGGCCAGATACCCGCTGCGGTTTAAGACGGTGCAGAACAGGGAGCGCAGTTTTACGTCGTCTTCTACGACCAGAACATGAAACATATATTTATCCTCCGTTCAATCAAACATATCATGTAACGATTCAGTCGTACCTCCCTCATAGTCACGAAGATGCACACAAGTCACAAAAAACGAGACTTGGCGCCGCTGAACTTGGGATTTTATGCAAAAAACGCACGAAAACACCTCGCGGGACAGCGTGCCCCGTTTTATCGGGTATACATCCGACTGAATCGTTATCATATCATTTCTAAAATTCATATCACATCTTTATGAACTAATTATAAACCGGAAGCTCAATTATAGGAATATTTTTAGAAAGCGGGAGGGAACACAAAAAAATCACGGTTAGTTTATATTCAGTTCATGTTCAGTTGATTTTCCATTTAAAGAGGGGTGATATACTCAGCTCAATTTAAAACCTGAGGTGGGGAATGTCTTTGTGTGCAGAACCGTGTTTTTACAGGGTCTGCAGTACGGCGGACAGTGGGCCGGGATTCCCGCACCGGTCAGTGAGGAGGACCAGATAATGATAAAAGAGAAAGTAAACTCGTTTATAAAAGCGGCTAAGAAGAGGAAGAAACTGACAGCGGCAGCCGTTATTCTGATTGTTCTGGTTGCGGCGGCAGCGGCCAGGGGAGGAAAAGAAAAATCCATGCCGGCCGGGATGATGGGCGGCCAGGAGATGAACAATGTCGCAACTGTAAAAGCGGAAGTTCCGGGAACCGGCAGTCTTGAGAAGACGACCAGCCTGGCGGGGACGGTGGAACCGGCGGATGTGGTTTATGTTTACGCGAAAGCGGGAGGAGATGTAACGTCCGTTCTCGTCAAAGCGGGAGATACGGTGGAAGCGGGGCAGCTTTTGTGCACCATAGACACGGAACAGGTGGACACCGCCAAAAACTCCATGGATTCGGCGGCGATTTCCCTGTCGGAGGCTCAGAGCACCCTGAACAGGATGCAGCTTTTATACCAGGGAGGCGACATATCCGACCAGGAATGGGAACAGTACCAGAACAATGTAAAGAGCGCCAAACTGCAGTATGAATCGGCAAAGCTGGCCTACGAAAAGCAGGTGGAATACAGTTCCATAACAGCCCCCATCGGAGGAAAGATAGAGAGCTGCGATCTTGAAGTGTATGACCGTGTAAACCAGTCTGCCCAGCTCTGTGTCATTTCAGGCCAGGGCAACAAGAGAGTTTCCTTTTATGTAACGGAAAATGTGGTCCAGAATCTGAGCCAGGGCGATAAGATGACAATCGAGAGAGATGGAAATTCCTATGAGGGCGTAATCAGCGATATCAGCACCATGGTGGATGATTCAAACGGCCTTTTCAAGATAAAAGCGGATCTGACGGAAGTGAATACCGTGGCAACGGGCAGCGTGGTCAAGGTGAAGGTGGTTTCCGAAAGAGCCGACAACGTGATGACGGTGCCGGTGGATGCCATTTATTATGACGGAGGCGTAGGAAATGTTTACGTATACGAAGACGGGATTATCCATAAAAAAGAGGTGGAAGTCGGCCTTTATGATTCGGAAACAGCGGAGATACGCTCCGGCCTGACGGCGGAAGAAATGGTAGTCAGCACATGGAGTTCCCAGCTCTATGAGGGTTCTACGGTCAATTTAAAAACGGAGGAAGATACCACGCAGGCGCTTGCAGACGCAGGTGATGCAGCGGGAGAAAAACCGGCGGGAGGGGATAATTAATGGGAAGAGGAATTACAAAGTACGTCCTTAAACATCCGGTTACTACGGTTATGGCGCTTCTCTGCCTCATCGTTTTCGGTATCTCATCCATTTTCTCGGCAAAGCTGGAACAGATGCCGGATATGGAGACGCCGATGTTGATTGTCAGGGCCAGTTATTCCGGCGCAGGTCCGGAAGATATCTGTGAGCTGGTGACGGAGCCGATCGAGGATGCCATCAGCACGCTGGAAGGCGTAAAGAGCATGAGTTCCTCATCAAACGACGGCAGCGCCATGGTAATGCTGGAATACGATTACGGAACCGATATGGATGAAGCTTACGACAATCTGAAAAAGCAGCTTGAGAATGCGGAGAGGAATCTTCCCGACGATGTGGACACCTCCATCATGGAGATGAGCATGAATGCGGGAACGACGATGATGCTCTCCATCAGTCATTCAGAACAGGATAATCTCTACGATTACGTCGATCAGAATGTTGTGCCGGAGTTTGAACGTATTTCTTCGGTAGCGGAAGTGAGCGCCATGGGCGGTTCCTCCGAATATGTAAAGATTGAGCTTCTTTCGGAAAAACTTACACAATATGGCCTGACCATGAACGACGTCACTTCGGCCATCAGCTCGGCAAACCTGGCCTATCCTTCCGGCGAGGCCGTGGCCGGAAACCTGGAATTGTCGGTGACGACATCCCTGGAGACGGAAAAGGTGGATGAACTGAAAGATATTCCGATTGCCACCGCCACAGGCGATCTGGTTATGCTCTCCGATGTGGCCAATATCTATGAGGCAAAAGAGGAGAGGGGAGGGGTTTCCCGCTATAACGGAGAGGAGACCATTTCCCTTTCCATTACAAAGCAGCAGAGCAATACGGCTATGGAAGTTTCCAGTGCGGTAAAGAGCGCCATCGAGGCGCTTGAGGCAGCCGATGAGAACCTGCATATCAATGTGGCAAACGATACTTCGGAGAGCATTATGGATTCGCTGATGGATGTGGCGGAGACCATGGTGCTGGCCGTTATTATTTCCATGATTGTCATTTTCCTGTTTTTCGGTGATTATAAGGCATCCCTGATTGTAGGAAGTTCCATCCCCACGTCGATTCTGATGTCGTTAATCGCAATCACGGCAGCCGGTTTCTCTCTGAACGTCATCACGATGAGCGCCCTGGTTCTCGGCGTCGGAATGATGGTGGATAACTCCATCGTTGTGCTGGAAAGCTGTTTCAGGGCGACGGCGGAGGGAGATGATAAGGGAATCCTCGGATATGGTAAGGCGGCCCTGGAAGGAACGTCGATTGTCGGAAACTCCATTATCGGCTCCACCATCACAACCTGTGTTGTTTTTATCCCTCTGGCGGCAATCCAGGGAATGACGGGCCAGATGTTTAAACCACTGGGCTTCACCGTTGTATTCTGTATGCTGGCTTCTCTTTTGTCGGCCATGACGATTGTTCCGCTCTGTTATCTCTTCTATAAACCGATTGAGACGCAGAAGGCCCTGATGTCACGCCCGATAGACCGGTTCCAGCGGTTTTACCGCAGAGTGATGGAAAAACTGCTGAGACGGAAGGGAATTGTAATGCTGGCTTCCATCGCCATTATGGCCGCCACCATTTACATGGCGACCGGGATGGAGACGGAGCTTATGACCTCCGACGATACCGGAACGGTCAGCGTCAGCATTGAGACGAGGCCGGGGCTTTTACAGGAGAAAGTAAGCGATGCCCTGGAACAGGCTGAGGCGGTCGTAGCGGCTGATGATAACGTAGATTCCTACATGCTGCGTTACAACGGGGACAGCGGCAGTATTACCGCCTACCTGAAGGATAAACGGAGCATGGACACGGAGGATGTTGCCGATCTGTGGCAGAAGGAGATGGATAACATTGAAAACTGCACCATCGACGTCTCGGCGTCCACGTCTATGAGCTTTATGGGAGGCCAGAGAGGCTATGAGGTACTCCTGCACGGCACCCAGTACGATGAACTGAAGGAAGTCAGTGACAAGATAGTAAAGGAACTGACGGCGAGGGATGACATCATCAATGTTCATTCCAGTATTGAAAATAATGCCCCTATCGTTACGCTCAAGGTAGACCCGGTAATGGCAAAAGCCCACGGCCTGACCGCTTCCTCCATTGGTTCCACGGTCAACCAGATGCTGAGCGGCGTCGAGGCCACGACACTGAAAGTGGACGGCGAGGAGATTTCCGTCCAGGTGGAATACCCGGAGGAGGAATACAGAACCGTGGATCAGGTGAAAGACATTATACTCACCGATTCAAAAGGCGGAAAAGTAGCTCTGACCCAGGTTGCAGACGTCATTTTCAAAGACAGCCCGTCCTCCATTTCAAAGACCGATAAAGCATATGAAATTACGATCAGCGGAGATTACACGGGTGGAAACACCAAAGCAGCCATCGACAGTGAAGTTATTTCACCAAATTTGACGGGAACCATTACGCTGGGAACCAACAGCAGGGACAGGATGATGCAGGAGGAGTTCAGTTCTCTCTACTCGGCCATTGCCATTGCCGTATTCCTGGTATTCGTCGTAATGTCGAGTCAGTTTGAGTCGGTAAAATTCTCCGTCATGGTTATGACAACAATTCCGTTCAGCCTGGTGGGTTCCTTCGGTTTCCTGAAAATAACCGGAGTCACCATCAGTATGACGACGCTGCTTGGTTTCCTGATCCTCATCGGAACCGTTGTAAATAACGGTATCCTGTACGTGGATACGGTGAACCAGTACCGGCAGGAGATGGATTTACATACGGCCCTGATTGAGGCGGGGGCAACCCGAATCCGGCCGATTCTGATGACAAGTTTGACAACGATTCTTTCCATGATCCCGATGGCTATGGCAATCGGAAGCAGCGGCTCCACGACCCAGGGTATTGCGATCGTAGATATCGGAGGACTGGCGGTCGGCGTCGTTGTGGCATTGTTCATGCTGCCTGTTTATTACGGACTGCTGAGCAGGAAGCCGAAAGAAGAATATCAGGATATCGATTAGAAGAGACGGTTTTTTTGCAGGATGATTTCGCGGGATAAAAGAGCCGCGGAGACAGAAAAGGGATATCAGAAACAGAAGAAATTATTTACCCTGAAAGGATTTGCCGTAATCGGATAAAAGAGTTACAGGAAATCAGGAAGGAAGAGAGGAATGAGGAAAAATAACAGAAAAAGGGCGCGGTTCTGCGCCCTGGCAGCCGGAACCGCCATATTTTCTTTCACGGTTCCCCAGGCAGCCCTGGCGGCCAGCCCGCCGTTTGCCTATACCGAGGAAAAATGGGCGTCCCTGAGGGATAATAAGCTGGAATTTGACGAGATAGGAGATCTGATTCACGAGTATAACAGCACCGTTTTGAGCAATCAGATTGCCTACGAGGACTATAAAGGAAAAGACAGTGACGAGGTGGCCCAGACTTACTATGATACAGCCGACGAGATATATGGAAGTATCGAGTACCCGGATTCGGATGACGTGAGTTACGGTTCCAGCCTGGCGGCGGCCCAGAGCAGTGAACTTCAGGCCGACCAGATGATGGAACGGGGAGATGAAAATGTGTCGGACGGCGACGTGGTGAAGTGGGGATATGACAAGACGGAAAAATCCCTTGTCCAGTCCGCCCAGAACCTGATGATTACGTACTGGAACTCCGTCCTGTCCCTGGAAAACAGCAAAAACACCAGGGAGACGGCCGAAAAGGCGTGTCAGACGGCCGAACTTCAGGCCGCGGCAGGCACGGCAACCCAGACGGCCGTCCTGAACGCGAAAGATACGCTGCTTCAGGCGGAAGCAGCCATTACATCGGCTGAAAGCATGATAACGTCTACAAAAGAAAACCTGTGCCTGATGATGGGATGGAAATACGGGGATGAGGTGGAAATCGGCGCCCTCCCGGACCCGGATCCGTCAAAGAGCGGCACGATTAATCTGGAAGAAGATCTGGTCAAAGCGGTGGAAAACAACTATGAACTTAAAATTCTGTCCAGGCAGGTTAAAAACGCCAAGGTGGGCGCTACACAGAGGCAGTACGAGGAGACGCTGAAAAGCAGCGAGGAGGCGGTGAAAGCCAATGTCAAATCGGCATGGCAGAGTCTTCTGCTGGCGGAGAACCAGTATGCCCAGACCCTGAAGAGCTTTGAGCTGGAAGAAAAAACCATGCAGTCGGCCGAGCGCAGGAAGACGGCCGGAACCATGAGCCAGAACGCATACCAGAGCCAGCAGACCTCCTATACAAAGGCAAAGACGGAAAAGGATACGGCCGCGCTGTCTCTTTTAAAGGCCCAGTATGCCTATCAGTGGGCGGTGGACGGCCTGGCCTCCACAACGTAAAGAATCTGCGGCGGATGCGCCAAAAGGAGAGTCATCCGCCGCGTAATGCGTCCGAGGCGTAATGCACAGCATAAAGGAGGAAGCAGATTGAATAGAAGAATAGCGGGATGGGCGGCAGCAGCCGGAACGGCCATAAGCCTGCTGTACCAGCTTCCGGTGCAGGCCGCGTCCAGTCCCCTGATATCGGGCCTGGAGGAGGCGGGAGAAGCGGAGGGGCCGGCCCTTTCCGAGAATTGGGAAGAAGCGGAGGATTCCGGAGAAACGGCGGCAGTCAGCGACGAGGCCCTGAATGACAACCTAATCGAGTACATAGAACTGGAACAGCTCATCCGCACCGGAAACAGCAGCGCAGTCAACACACAGAAGAGCTATGAGAACAGCCTGGAAATCTATCAGGCAGCCTATGATTCCCTGATAAGCGCAAAACGTGATATGATCAACAAGGCGGATGAACTGGAGGACGAAGGAGCAGCCGATGAGCTGATTGCGAACTATGATCAGAATGCAAAGATTCTCTCCTCTTCGGCCGGACAGATGAAGAGAAGTATCAATTCCCTGAACTCCGCCACCAGCCAGGCCTCTATCAACAGGACAATTAACAGTCTTGTCAAATCGGCCCAGACCCTGATGTATTCCTGTAAGCAGATGGAATATCAGGCCAGTGCAGCCGAAAAGAGGGTAGAAGCCCAGAATGCAGCATATGAACTGGCATCATCCAGGAGGCAGGCCGGATTGATGACGGAGACAGAACTTCTGGAGGCGGAAAAGAGCCTTTTAAACGCCCAGGCCTCATTACAGTCCACAAAAGACAGCGCAGATAAGCTGAAACGCCAGTTGGCCGTTATGATTGGGAAAAACGCAGATGAGATACAGATAGGCGAAATTCCGGCCGTCACGCAGGAAGAGCTTGCCGGGATGAATCTCCCGGAGGATAAACAAAAAGCGGTAATCGCCGACTCAAACGTAAAATCGGTCAAGAAGAGTACCGCAACCGGCGACACGGCCCGGAAACTGCGAAGACAGCAGCTTGCAGAGGCCGAGGGAACCGCCAGTCTGACCATGGATGAACTCTATCAGGCCGTGACAGAGGCAAAACAGCTTTATGAAGGTGCGGCGGCATCCTATGCGGCCGCAGAAAAAGATTACGGCGCCTTACAGACAAAATATAGGGCGGGTATGATTAACAAAAGCACCTATCTGTCAGGAGAGGCAACATGGTATACGGCCATCGCCTCCTACAGAAGTGCGGAAATTACGTTTAAGCAGGCAGTGGAGTCTTATCAGTGGGCCATTAAAGGGATCAGTTGATAAGATAATTCATAGATAAATCTAGTACTAAACATAACCCCAAATCCCAGCCGAAACACCTTAAGACAACATGCCAGGTATTCTCACGGCATCCGAAGAAACATAGTGGCTGCGACAATACCCATCCCTTTTGAAGAAATAGAACAAATCAGCCACCGCAGGCCGGGGCGGAATGGCGAAAACCTTCGCGTCTTCAGTCCCGGCCATAACCTGCCTGGGGGGGAAGAAGGGAGAAAAAGATTCCGGAGGGAACCTGGGAGTTCATCGGCACTTGCCGAGGTTTTTCACGAGGTTAGTACCGTTATGTACTCCGAAGAGCGCAAGCGTTTCCCGCAGGAACTTTTTCTGCCCGGATTTTCCCCGCGACAACCTACAAACCGGGACTGAAGACTCATAATCCCCCTCTCACCATCCCGCCCCCCGGCCGTCCCGGCGGCGTTCTCATTTCTCAAACCACAACATAAAAAAGAACCGGCGGATTACTCCGTCGGTTCTTTCACGATCGCAACAAAACTTTTCTTCAAAACTTTCGTAGCTTCCTGACATGACTTATATTCTTTGGAAGTCGTATCTTCCAGATAATCTTTGTATTCCGGTTCCAGTATGTAGGTCTTGTTGTCATAAAAACCGAGGATGGAACATCCCTGCAGATCTTTATAATCGACGTCTTCATAGCAGATAATGGAGAAGAGCAGACCTGACCCGTCCTCCTCGTATGCAGCTTTATCATAAATTTCATAGACGGATTCACCGGGAACTATGACACAGTTGCCGGACCATCCGCTTGGCATTTTAAAAGAAAAATCGTCTGTAATGACCTTTGAACCCGTAAGTTCAATGGCAGCATCGGAATCAACGCTCTGACCGAAGCTTACAACCTGGGCAGTATGTTCAGCACCAAAAGCAGTGACGGAAAATGTCAGCGCCATCAGCGCAGTACAGATTAAAGTTCTGAACCGCATCCTTAAACCCTCCGTATTTGTCTCTGGCAAAAAAGAGACATATTTTTATATAGTATACTATGAGTACCAGAATCGAAATACATCATCAAGTATTTATAGTACACCGTAAATGCTAAGCTCGGAAAAACCCCGCTAAGTATTTAGGTGTGACTCATACTGGATTCGAAAAAACTCATCAAGTACTCCTAGTATACCATGTTGGAAGAAAATTGTCAGCAAAAAATTGGAAGAAACTCAGTAAAAAATTTCCAGTTTAGGGAAACTAGGAAACTTCTCCCGGTTTGCCGATGTTTTTCTGTGCTGTTGCCAGCATGAGTTTGATACGGTTTAACTGGTTGACCTCACTTGCGCCCGGGTCGTAATCGATGGCGATGATGTTGGCCTCAGGATGGCTGCGGCGCAGTTCCTTGATGACTCCCTTGCCTACGATATGGTTCGGCAGACAGCCAAACGGCTGGGTGCAGATAATATTTTTTGTTCCGCTCTTGATCAGCTCCAGCATCTCTCCCGTGAGGAACCAGCCCTCTCCGGTCTGGTTGCCGATGGAGACATAGTGGGCGGCCATGGAGGCCAGGTCGTCGATCTTGGCGGGAGGCATGAAGTGTACGCTCCGCTCCAGCGCCTTTCTGGACGTCCGGCGGAAATACTCAAGCAGTGAGATTCCCATATTGCAGAGATAAGCGCTGGAGCGTTTGCCGCCCAGGTTATCCGCCTTAAAGTTACTGTTGTAGAAACAATACAGCAGGAAGTCCATAAGATCCGGCATAACGGCTTCCGCACCCTCGGATTCCAGCAGATCCACCACATGGTTGTTGGCGAGAGGAGAGAACTTTACAAGGATCTCCCCAACAATGCCCACCTTCGGCTTTACGACGTTTCTGCGGGGAAGCTCATCAAAGTCTTTAATGATACCGCGGAGGTTTTTGTTAAACTCCATCATGTTCGGAGCGCGTTTGGAGAGAGACTTCTGGCAGATATCCCGCCATTTTTCATGGAGTGCGTTGGCCGAACCGGGCTTCGCTTCGTATGGCCTGGTGGCGTAGAGCACACGCATGAACAAATCTCCATATACAACCGCCTGCATTGCCTTTGTAATCAGGGGCAGTGTAATCTTGAATCCCGGATTGGTCTCCATGCCGTTGGCATTTAAGGAGATAACGGGAATCTGCGGCATACCGGCACGCTCTAAGGCACGCCTGATAAAACCGATATAGTTGGATGCACGGCAGCCGCCGCCTGTCTGGCTCATAATCACGGCCGTGCGGTTTAAATCATATTTGCCCGAGAGCAGGGCGTCCATAATCTGCCCCACTACGATCAGGGAAGGATAGCAGGCGTCGTTATTGACATACTTCAGTCCCGTGTCGACGGCCCTGCGGTCCGCATTCTGCAGAACCTCCAGCTTGTAGCCAAAGCTCCTGACCGCTTTCTCGATCAGTTCGAAGTGAATCGGGGACATCTGCGGGCAGAGGATGGTATAATCCTTCTTCATCTCTTTGGTAAAGAAGACACGGCTGTATGCGCTTGATACGGCCGACTTGTGGTAATGCTTCATCTCCCTGACACGGATTGCGGAGATCAGGGAACGCACGCGGATTCTGGCGGCTCCCAGGTTGTTGACCTCGTCGATTTTGAGCAGGGTGTAAATCTTGCCGGAACGCGTCAGGATATCATTCACCTGGTCGGTGGTGACGGCGTCCAGGCCGCAGCCGAATGAGTTGAGCTGGATTAAATCCAGGTTCGGCTGATTCTTGACAAAGCACGCTGCTTCGTAGAGGCGGGAGTGGTACATCCACTGGTCGGTGACGATCAGTGGGCGGTCCACACGGCCCATATGGGAAACGGCATCCTCCGTCAGTACGGCAAAACCGTAGGAGGTGATAAGCTCCGGGATTCCGTGGTTGATTTCCGGATCCACATGGTAAGGACGGCCGGCCAGGACAATACCGTGATGGCCCGTTTCCTTCATCCACTTCAGAACTTCCTCGCCCTTTTTCTCCATGTCTTTTCTGGAGTCAATCAGTTCTTTCCAGCCCTTCTTAGCCGCATCGCGGATTTCCTGTTCCGGAATGGAGAAATCTTCACGGAAGACTTCAATCAGGCGTTTGGTCAGAATCTCTTCATCGGTAAAAGCCATGAACGGATTGGAGAATTTCACCCTGTGCTCGGTCAGCTCCTCGACGTTATTCTTGATGTTCTCTGCATAGGAGGTGACCATCGGGCAGTTAAAGTGGTTGCCTGCATCGGGAGTCTCGTTGCGCTCGTAAGGGATGCAGGGGTAGAATATGTACTCAATTCCCTGTTTAATCAGCCACTGTATGTGACCGTGTACCAGCTTGGCGGGATAACATTCCGACTCGCTTGGTATCGTCTCAATTCCCAGCTCGTAGATTTTTCTCGTGGACTGAGGGGAGAGGACGGTGCGGAATCCCAATGCTTTAAAGAAAACGGCCCAGAACGGGTAATTCTCGTACATGTTGAGGACTCTCGGGATTCCTACGGTGCCGCGGGGCGCCATATCGGCGGTCAGAGGCTCGAAGTCAAACATTCTGTGGTATTTATAGTCAAATAGGTTGGGGACGTCACGTTTGGCCCTTGTGCCGCCGAGGCCGCGTTCACAGCGGTTTCCGCTTACGTACTGGCGGCCGCCGTCGAAACGGTTGATGGTCAGGACGCAGTGATTGGTGCAGCCCTGGCATCTGGCCATCTTGGTCTCATAGGAAAGATTTAAAATCTTATCCATCGGGAGCATCGTGGTGGTCTTTGATTCATCGTAGCGTTCCCTGGCGATGAGAGCGGCTCCGAAGGCGCCCATGATTCCGGCGATATCGGGACGCACGGCCTCACAACCGGCGATTTTCTCAAAGCTCCGGAGGACGGCGTCATTGTAAAACGTGCCTCCCTGTACGACAACGTGGTGTCCGAGATCCTCGGCGCTGGTGATTTTTATTACCTTGAACAGCGCATTCTTGATGACGGAGTAGGCGAGGCCTGCGGAAATATCGGAGACGGTTGCTCCCTCCTTCTGGGCCTGCTTTACGTTGGAGTTCATAAAAACGGTGCATCGCGTTCCGAGGTCGGTCGGGTTCTTTGCGAACAGAGCTTCTTTCGCAAAATCGATGACGCTGTAGTTTAAAGACTTCGCAAAGGTTTCGATGAAGGAGCCGCAGCCGGAAGAGCAGGCCTCGTTGAGCTGTACGCTGTCCACGGTGCCGTCCTTGATCTTGATACACTTCATATCCTGTCCGCCGATGTCCAGAATACAGTCCACATTCGGCTCGAAAGCCGCGGCCGCATAGTAGTGGGAGATGGTCTCAACCTCGCCCTCATCCAGCATCAGCGCCGCCTTTAACAGCGCCTCGCCGTAGCCGGTGGAACAGGAATATACGATGTTTGCCTTTTCGGGAAGAATCTCATGGATCTCCTTCATGGCGCGGATTGCGGTCGCCAGCGGGCTTCCGTTATTGTTGCTGTAGAAATGATACAGGAGAGCTCCGTCCTCGCTGACCAGGGCCACCTTTGTGGTGGTGGAACCGGCGTCGATGCCGAGATAGCAGTTGCCCTCATAGGCCGATAAATCGGCTTTTCTCACATTGTGGCTCTCATGGCGCTTTGTGAACTCGTCGTATGCCTCATGGTTTTCAAAGAGAGGCTCCATACGGTTGACTTCAAAGTCCATCCTGATGCCGTGGGAGAGACGTTCAATCATATCTTCGAGTGTTACCGTAGCCTTACCTTCCGAGTTCATGGCAGCTCCCACGGCGGCAAAAAGATGCGAGTGGGATGGGGCAATGATCTGGTCTTCGCCCAGATTCAGTGTCCGGATAAATGCCGCGCGCAGCTCGGACAGGAAGTGGAGCGGTCCGCCGAGGAATGCCACGTTGCCGCGGATTGGTTTGCCGCAGGCCAGGCCGCTGATTGTCTGGTTAACAACCGCCTGGAAAATAGAGGCGGAGAGATCTTCCTTCGTGGCGCCCTCGTTAATGAGCGGCTGGATGTCGGATTTTGCAAAGACACCGCAGCGGGCGGCAATCGGGTAGATGGATTTATAGTTTTTGGCGTAATCGTTCAGGCCGGATGCGTCTGTCTGAAGCAGAGAGGCCATCTGGTCAATAAAAGAGCCGGTACCCCCGGCGCAGATTCCGTTCATCCGCTGATCGATACCACCGGTGAAATAAATTATTTTGGCGTCTTCTCCGCCTAGCTCGATGGCAACATCGGTCTGGGGAGCAAAGTCTTTTAAGGATGTGGCTACGGCTACGACTTCCTGGACAAATGGAACACCCAGATGTTTGGATAGTGTCAGACCGCCTGAACCTGTAATCATTGGTTCTACATTCAGATTGCCCAGAGTATCGGCGCCCTTTTTCAGAAGACCCGAGAGGGTTTCCTGGATATTGGCAAAATGACGCTCGTAATCGGCAAAGAGAATTTCGCCCGCATCGTCAATGATGGAGATTTTTACTGTGGTGGAACCTATGTCGATTCCTAATCTTTTATTAGAATTCATGATCAGTCGGGGATTACCCCTTCCCTCCTTTGTATTACACATGTATTCGGCCTAAGTTTAACATAGAATAGGAAAGAAAACAATTGATCCTATGCGTTAAAAAGCCGCTAAAAAACGCGCTTATTTGTTAATTCTGCCTATTGCGGACGACATTTGGAAGAAAGGCAGAAGCGTTGTTAAAACGGTGTTACAAAGCAGTTAATGCCGGTCGAAAAAAGGGGTAAAAAGACGCTTTTTGTCCGCTGCCGCCGGTCGGAATATGGGAGGTCTTCGAACCGCTTTCCGGGTCTGCTTATTGTATACATTTAAATACATTTGACAAAGCAGGCACCGGTATCTATAATTAGAATTCAAAAGGCATTTTTGCGGCCTTTTAATGAAGAAAAGGATGTGAACTATGAACTTTTTTAGGAAAATGGAATATAAGTACGGGAAGTATGCAATCCGCAATCTGATGTACTATATTATCATCATGTATCTGGCAGGGATTCTGCTGAATCTGATTAACCCGATGTTCTATTATATGTACCTGTCCCTGGATGCAGGAGCCATTCTTCGCGGCCAGGTGTGGAGAATCGTGACGTTTTTAATCTGCCCGCCCGCATCGGGAATTTTGTTTAACCTGATTGCAATGTATCTTTACTATTCGCTGGGAACGACGCTGGAGCGCACTTGGGGAGCATTCCGGTTCAACGTTTATTTCTTTATGGGAGTTCTCGGCCATGTTCTGGCGGCATTTATCATTTATTTTGTGACGGGGGTTTCCTATCCGCTGACCACGTATTACCTGAATGAGTCTCTTTTGCTGGCATTTGCGGCCACATTTCCGGAGATGCAGTTCTGGCTCATGGGAATCCTGCCGATTAAGGCAAAATGGCTTGGTATCTTTATCGGGGCCCAGTTCGTCTATGATTTCTTTTTCGGAGGAATCGTTTCCAGGATTGGAATCGGCCTGTCCATGCTGAACTTTGTGATTTTCTTCCTGATGACGAGAAACTACAGGCAGATTAATCCGAAAGAAGTGAAGAGAAAGCAGGAATTTAAATCCCAGATGAAGAAGGCCGAGGTGCAGAAGATTATTCTGTCCCATCATAAATGCGCCGTATGCGGAAGAACGGAGAAGGACAATCCGGGCCTGGAATTCAGGTACTGTTCAAAATGCGCGGGCGGCCTTGAATATTGCATGGATCATTTATATACTCATAAACATGTAAGTGAAGAAGAGCTGAAAGAAATGCAGTAACATAGGTTATATTATATTTAGAATAGAGAAAAGACCTGAAAAAGATGCAAAACGGTGACAGGAGGAATATTGACCGATGAAGAAAACAAAGATTATCTGTACCATGGGGCCGAATACCAACGACAGGGAAGTGATGAAACAGCTTGCCTTAAACGGTATGGATGTAGCCAGATTTAACTTCTCGCATGGGGACTACGAGGAGCATATGGGACGCCTCAGAATTCTTGAAAGCGTCAGGGAAGAGCTGGATCTTCCGATTGCAGCCCTGCTTGACACAAAGGGGCCGGAGATCCGTACCGGAAAACTGAAAGACGGCCGTAAGGTTATGCTGAAAGAAGGGGAAACATACATCCTCACAACAGAAGAAATCGTTGGGGATGATAAGAAAGGATATATCAACTATTCGGGTCTTGTGGAAGACGTGAAGAAAGGCGACAAGATTCTGATCGACGACGGACTGATTGAACTGGACGTCGAAGCGGTAAACGGCCGGGAGATTGTCTGTACGATCGTCAACGGAGGGGAACTGGGAGAGCAGAAGGGCGTCAATGTCCCGAATGTAAAAATCAAGCTTCCGGCCCTGACGGATAAAGATAAGGATGACATCCGCTTCGGTATCGAGGCGCGTTTTGACTTTGTCGCAGCCTCCTTTGTAAGGAACGCGGACGCTATCAGGGAGATTCGCCGGATTATCGAGGACGGCGGCTCCACGATGCAGATTATTGCAAAGATTGAGAATGCAGAGGGAATCGAGAATATCGATGAGATTATTGAGGCAAGCGACGGCGTCATGGTTGCCCGCGGAGACATGGGCGTCGAGATTCCGGCCGAGAAAGTTCCCTATATCCAGAAGATGCTGATTCGAAAATGTAATGAGGCCTGCAAGGTCGTTATCACGGCCACCCAGATGCTGGATTCCATGATCCGGAACCCGAGACCAACGCGTGCGGAGGTGACGGACGTTGCCAATGCCGTATACGACGGAACGGATGCCGTGATGCTGTCGGGAGAGACGGCTATGGGCCATTATCCTGTGGAAGCAGTCAGGATGATGAGCCAGATTGTGGAAGATTCCGAGAAACATCTCGATTACCTTTCCTATCAGAAGAGAAAAGTCAGCGCGGAGAATGTAAAGAACATCTCCAACGCCGTCTGCTATTCCTCCGTATCCACCGCCCATGATCTGGGAGCCCGCGTCATTGTGGCGCCGAGTATCAGCGGATTTACGACCAGGATGCTTTCCAAATGGCGCCCGAATGCAATTATCGCAGGACTTTCCCCGAGCATGTCGGCCGTAAGGCAGATGCAGCTCTACTGGGGAGTAAAACCGTTCCACGCCAAACGCGCCGAGTCAACCGACGTTCTGATCTATTCTTCGATTGAGCTTCTGAAGGAGAAGAAGATTGTAGAAACGGGAGATATTGTCGTAGCGACGGCAGGCGTTGTGACATATGCCAACCGCCATTCACCGGCAGCGGATACGAATATTATGCGTGTGGTGGAGGTCGATTGAGGATTTAACTGAGGTGAGGAGGACGCGTCCGGAACGGACCATGTCCGGTGTGGTGAGGGGGCTGGCTGAGTCTTTTGTCCCCTATTGGA
>NZ_URHZ01000007.1 GCF_900547735.1 uncultured Clostridium sp.
CACTCCCCCGTCCGCCGTCTTACAGAGGCGTCCTCGCATCTCAACTAAATCCTCACACAAAGAGAAAAGGAGAGCTTCCCTTTCCGGAACATCTCCCCTCTTCCCGCCGCTTTTTTGTAATGAACTTTTTTTCCTTATATTATATACATAATTAGATAAGGCAACTTTACTGCTGTGTCTGTTACTCAAACTATATCCGCTATTTCTGCTTTTTAGCCTCCAGAAAATCATTCAGCTCCGTGTTCAGCACATTGGTGATGAACATATGTCCCGGAGCGTGGGTGATGACAAGCGGAAGCTTTGCATTCTCAATCGCAGCCTGGGGTGTTACGCCGCAGGCCCAGAATACCGGGATTTCTCCCTCGCGAATCTCAACGCTGTCGCCGTAATCGGGCTTGTTGATATCCCTGATTCCGATTTTTTCCGGATCCCCAATCTGAATCGGCCCTCCGTGAACATTTGGATAACGGTCGGTAATCTCCTTGGCAATCTGTGCATTCTCCGGAGTCATCGGGCGCATGCTGACAACCGTCGGCCCTTCGAATACGCCTGCTTTCTCGCACTGGATATTGGTCTTATACATCGGTACATTGCAGCCCATCGCGATATGGCGCACTTCGATTCCAGCCTTCATAAGCGCTTCCTCAAAGGAAAAGCTGCAGCCAATCAGGAAACCGGTAAAATCATCCTGCCAGTAGGAGGAGGCATCGGTTACTTCCTCAGCTCTGACGCCGTCCCTGTAAATAAAATATCTCGGGATATCGGTCACGATATTGGAACCTTCTCCCATATCGTGAACATCGGGAGTTCCCTCCACCACTTCCAGGATTGGGCATGGTTTCGGATTTTTCCTTGCGAACTCTTTAAAATCTTCAGCATACTGTTTGGGCAGGATGACCAGGTTTGCCTGAGCATATCCCGCACACATTCCCGCTGTCGGGTAATCAATTTCGCCGGACCGGATCAGTTTCCATATTTCTTCCGGTGATGTCTTGCTGTAATCTTTCATGGGTATCTACCTCCCTGTTCTAATTTCCGATATGCCGCTACCGCAGGCCTTCTCTCTCTTCCTGGATTTCAACGATAAATTCCTCACCGTCGATCCGGACTTTATACTTGCCTGCCCGGCTCCAGTATTTGCGCGCCTCGTGGGCAACCGCCGCCTGAATGGCTGCGTCCCGCTCCGTACACGGTTCCGGCGCCTTGGAAAGCTTTTCCTTCAGCGCTTTGAACTCTTCCGCCTGGGCAATATATAACTGCTGGGCCTCCTCGATGGAAACCTTCTTGAATTTTACTTTATATCCCGGCCTGGACTGTGCAACCTTCGGGAGATCCACGGAAATTACACTGGCAATCTTTGTGTAGCCTCCGGTCGTCTGGTGGTCGGCCATCATGATGATTGGCTTGCCGTGGGACGGAACCTGGATTGCGCCGAAAGCGATACCGTCGGTGATGATGTCGCCGCCGTTCTTGTGCTCAATCACCTCGCCCTCACAGCGGCAGCCCATACGGTCCGATTCATTGGTAAACGTATAGGTTTCGCTTAAGAACGTATTAATTCCCTGCTCCGTAAAATAGTCGTCCTGCGGTCCCATCACCACGCGCAGCTCCTGCTCCGTTTTAGTGAAATCGTCGGCCTTTATTTTTCTCAGATACATGTTGGGAAGGGTGGTCTTTGGATCGGTAAATGCGATCTCATCTCCTGCTCCCAGCTTCCTGCCCTCAAATCCTCCTACTTTAGATTTCAGGTTTGTGGACTTGCTTCCCATAATAAGCGGAATATCCAGCCCTCCCGCAAAAGCCACGTAGGCCCTGCTGCCGCTGAACATTCCGGCGAAACTCATGGAATCGCCTTTCTGTACCGGCACCGCCTGGTACATCGGCAGATCCTTCCCGTTTAACTTCGGTCCAAGATTCGCTCCCGTCACCGCAATGATATTGTCGGCCGTGAATTCCATCATCGGTCCCATCAGTGTGACTTCGAGCACGCCCTCATTCTCGTCATTCCCAACAAGGATGTTCGAAAGCGCCGCAGAGCGCTGATCCATGACGCCGGATACGGACATACCGGACTCCTGGTAACCAACGCGTCCCATATCCTGGATTGTTGTGAGGAATCCTCCATTTAAAAATTTGACGCCCATCGTTACACCTCCTTGTCGTACACAACATACTGGTAGCTGCCGTCTTCCACAGCTTTCAGCGTTTTGTCATACTCATCCTGGGTAATGGACTTAAATTTTATGTACTGTCCAGCCTCCAGAAGCACCGGTTTTTCACGCTCCGCGTCATAAAGCTTAAGCGGAGTCCTTCCAATGAGCTGCCATCCTCCCGGGGAATCCAACGGGTAGATACCGGTCTGCTCTCCGGCGATTCCAACCGAGCCGCCGTCGATTTTTACCCTTGGGCTTTTAAGCCTTGGAGTTGCGATTTCTTTACTCATGCCGCCCAGATAAGGGAATCCGGCAATAAATCCAATCATATAAATCAGATATTCTTCCGATGTGTGAATCTTAATTACTTCGTCGACTGTCTTTCCGTTGTGTTCGGCCACGTTTACAATATCCGGACCCATTTCTCCTCCATAGAGAACCGGAATCTCAATCACGGATGGCGGCGGAATCTCAATGTTGTCCAGGGAGCCCATCAGCTCCTCAAATTTTTCGGAAATCTGTTTAAAGCTGATGACTTCCGGCTTGTAATAGACAAGCAGGGAACGGTAGGTGGGAACCGTCTCTACGATTCCTTCAATACCGCTTTTTTCCACAGCAATTTTGAATGCCCTGATTTTTTTGTTAATATCGGGGCTGATCTCGTTGCCGAACTCTACGCATACAGAGCAGTCGCCCGATACAAGGTATCTTACTTCGCTCATTTATTTCCCTCCGAATTCGTCAGACGTCGGGCAGGAAATCCCCGCCCGACGGAACAGTTATATTTTATCAGCCAAAGATAGTCAGAATCTTCGGAAGTGCCTTGATGCCTGAATAACCGGTCAGGAGTACAACGCCGATTCCCAGAACGATCAGAATCATAGGATGTTTGTAGTTTTCTCCTACAATGTCTTTTCTCCTGCTGGCCAGAAGGATGGTCAGAAGAGTCAGAGGAAGGATCAGTCCGTTTACGGAGCCCGCCAGTACGAGCAGGGTTGCCGGCTGTCCTAATAAGGTCATAATAAACGTTGATATTGCAATAAATCCGATGACAAACCATTTCTCATTTGCCATGATAAACGGATGCAGTGTTTTTAAGAAGGATACGGACGTATAAGCCGCACCGATAATGGACGTACAAGCCGCAAAGAAAATTACGAGGCCGAAAATCTTATAGCCAATCACTCCCGCGCCTGCCTGGAATGCTGCTGCCGGCGGGCTGGCCACCCATGCATCGCTTCCGACAACCTGAGGCATAGCCGTAACAACGCCCAGGACTGCAAGGAATAATAAGATTCTCATTGTTCCGGATACGCCGATACCCATAAGAACGGATCTGCGTACTTCCGGAAGGTCTTTTGTGCCTGAAAAACCTGCGTCAAGCAGACGGTGGGCGCCGGAGAACGTAATATATCCGCCGCAGCTTCCGCCAAGCAGTGTGATCATCGGGAATACCAGTCCCGGAGCTTCGGAAAAACGGAAGACACTTGTCACTGCCTCTCCTACCGGAGGTTTGGATTTAAATGCAACGAAAAGTACTACAAGAATCATAATACTTCCCAGGTATTTTGTCATCTTATCCATTCCTGCTTTCGCATCCTTGGACAGGAAAATCAGAATACCGATAGCTCCGCCGATGATTGTGCCTGCCTTAATTGGAAGGCCGAACATGACGTTCAGTCCGGTGGCTGCGCCGCCGACGTTACCGATGTTAAATACCAGGCCGCCGAGGGCAACAAGGAATGCGATAAAATATCCCAGTCCCGGAAGTACCTTGTTGGCAATATCCTGGCCGCGCATACCGGAAACTCCGATAATCGACCAGATGTTTAACTGTGTTGTAAGATCCAGAAGGATCGTACAGATGATAACCATTGCAAATACGGAACCGTACTGGCCTGTAAATGTAGCCGTCTGTGTCAGGAAACCGGGTCCGATTGCCGATGTGGCCATCAGGAACGCGGCGCCCAGAAGGACCGTCATATTATTCTTTTTCTTCTCTCCCATATATATCTCCTTCGCCTTAGATTACTTTAAAGCTTTGTTTTCATTCCCCTTACATGAGATTTTTAATCTCTACGCCTTCCGCGATCAGAGTTTCGCGGATATTTTTTACAAATTCAAGAGCCTTTGGATTGTCGCCGTGAACACAGATGGAATCTGCCTTGATGGCGATGTCATTGCCGTTAATGCTCTCTACCTTGCCTTCTTTGACCATTCTGACTACGCGTTTGATTGCCAGATCTTTATCCTTAATTACAGCGCCCTCTAATTTTCTGGAAACCAGAGTGCCGTCGTCATTGTATGCCCTGTCTGCAAATACTTCACTGGCTGCCTTAAGGCCTGCCGCCTCTGCTGCCTCGATCATCTTCGAACCGGCCAGACCCATGAAAATGATATCTTTATCAACTTCATAAACTGCCTCGCACATTGCCTTTGCCAGTTTCTCGTCAACTGCCGCCATATTGTAAAGCGCGCCGTGCGGTTTTACATGCTGAATCTTAACCCCGTGGCTGTCCGTAAATGCCTTTAAAGCGCCAAGCTGGTACTTCACATAAGCCTTTGCTTCCTCCGGAGTAACCACCATATTTCTTCTGCCAAATCCCATTAAGTCGGGAAATCCCGGATGGGCCCCTATAGCTACCCCATTTTCCTTCGCAGTGGCAACCGTTTTCTCCATCACGATCGGATCACCTGCATGCCATCCGCATGCTACGTTTGCGGACGATACATATTTAAGAATCTCACCGTCCATGCCAATGGTATAATTGCCGAAACTCTCGCCCAAATCACTGTTCAGATCCACATAATACATAGTCTTATCCTCCTTACCTTGCTCATTGTCTTTGCCCCTTGGACCATATGATCCCAACAGTATTATTTTATCTGACTTTTCCATATTTTTCAATATTGATTTTGATTATATTTATTTTTCTTTCTTATTAACGCAAAAATCGTGCAAAAACGCACGAATTTTGCGTGCGTTTTTGCACGATGTGACTTTTTGCACTGTTCACATCCGCCCGAGCCCTATTCCTCCCGGTCCATCCTTCTTTTCATCGAAAAACGGGTTGTTCCGAGAAGGGCCGCTGCCTTCGTCAGGTTGTTGTTACAGAGTTTAAGCGCCTGCTCCATATAGAGTTTTTCCAGCACGGAAACCTCCTGTTCCAGACTGATTGGGCCTTCATCCAGATTCTTAAGGTAATAGCAGTTTCCGCTGCCTGAGGCCTCCGTTTTTTCAACCGGCGTCAGTTCCACATGCTTTTCCAGCACATTGCCCTGGCTGAATAAAAAACAGCGTTCGAAAATATTCTTAAGTTCCCTGACATTACCTTTCCAGTCATACAGTATCAGCTCCCTCATAAATCCCGGCTCCACTTTTTCAATATTCCTGGCAAATGATTTATTATAGTAGTCGAGATAATAATCGCAGAGGGCCGGTATGTCCTCCCGTCTCTCCCGAAGCGGCGGAATTACGATCTGCATGACGTTGAGCCGGTAAAATAAGTCTTCCCTGAACTGTTTGCTCTCGATGGCCTTTTCCAGGTTCCGGTTCGTGGCCGCAATCACTCTGACATCCAGTTCGATATCTTCCAGCCCGCCGATCCGTTTATATTTCCTGTCATCTAAAAATGCCAGGAGTTTTGTCTGCATGGCCAGGGGCAGTTCTCCTATCTCATCCAGAAAAACGGTTCCCCCGTTCGCCAGCTCGATCAGCCCCTTCTTCGTCTTTAACGCGCCCGCAAATGCTCCCCTCTCATAGCCGAACAGCTCGCTCTCAAGCAGGTTCTCAGGAATAGCGCCGCAGTTGATTCTGACCATCAGGTTCTCCCTCCTGTCACTGCAGTCGTGGATCTGCCTGGCCACCACCTCTTTGCCGGTTCCCGTTTCTCCCCGGATCAGGACATTGACGGAGGAATTCTCCCCCAGCACCTTAATCTGAGAGCGGATCTGACAGACCGCTTCACTGACTCCGGTAAAATCCTGAGATTTTCCCTTTAAAAATTCCAGGGAATCCTTCCGTTTCATCTGCTCCAGACATCTTTTGATGATAAAGTCGATCTCATCCACGTCAAACGGTTTCAGGACATAGTCATAGGCCCCTCTCTTTGTGGCCTCCACGGCCTGGGATACGGAGCCGTAAGCCGTCATGAGAATGACCTGGATGTCGTCATCCATTCCCTTGAAGGTGGCTATCTCGTCGATCCCCACGCTGTGTTCCAGGAGGTTGTCGAGAATCACCACATTGGGATGGAAACTTTTCACGCATTCCAGGGCCTCCTCAATGGTGCCGGCGGATTTTGCATCGTATCCCCTGTCCTTTAATCCCTCTTCCAGTGTATAGCGGATCAGAAATTCGTCATCCACGACTAATATTTTCTTCATAGTCTTCCTCCCTCCTGTAAAATGTGAGTCTCACGCAGGTTCCCTCCCCGCAGGCGCTGGCCATTTCCAGAGCGCCTCCGTTCTGTTCCACCAGTTTCTTGACAATGGCGAGGCCGATGCCGATTCCATTGATGCTCTTTGTGTAAAACGGTTCCATGGCCTGAGCCAGTTCCTCCTTACTCATGCCTTTTCCGTTGTCCTGAAATTCTATCAATGCCCTGCTGCCGTCACTCTTTCCTGTGATTTTAAGCCGTCCATCCGTGCCAAACGGGATGGACTTGATGCTGTTGCTGATCAGGTTATGGGCAATCTGGCGGAATTCATTTTCATTCAGATAACCGGTCAGCCCCTCCTCAACACCGGTTTCCATCGTGACTTTCTGTCCCTCCGGCCCCTTGGAATAAATCATTGCAATCTCGCCAATCACCTTTTCAAAGGATATCAGTTCCTTCGGGGACTCCTTTTTCACGGAGAGGGTAAACAGGTTCATAATAAGAGCCGTCACCCGGTCGATCTCCTTGATCATGCTCTCACAGAGCATCCTGTCTCCCTCTTTGGCCGCCCTGTCCTTCAGAAGCTGGATGCCAGAACGTATCCCTGCGATGGGATTTTTTATTTCATGGGCAAGGGTGGCGGACATCTTACTGGTATATTCCATCTTGGTGTAGTTGTCCATATTGCGGAGCAGGCTTTCAAATGTGACGGCAAGCTGGCCAATCTCATCCTTTCTCTTGACCGACTCAAACCGGTAATTTCTGTAATTTCCCTTATTTTTATTGATTTCCCTGCAGGTGCTGCTCATGCTCCTGATGGGCCTTGTAATGTTGTGGGAAATAAAAATACTGGCCTGGATAATAATGAGAAGAGACGCAATCGCTCCGACCACCACATAGTTCTGTTTTTCCAGGATCTCCTCCCCAAATGTCTTACCGTCTATCAGGAATTCCAGCTTCCATCCCAGTTTATTGCCAGTCTCATTGGTGAGGAACACCTCCCGGTCGGATGCTGCGCTGCTTTCATAGGTCAGAACCGTTCCGTTTTCATCGGTGATTCTGATATATCCGCGCCCGTAATATCTGTATTTCTCCCTCAGATCGTCCTCGCTGATTTTCCCGGTCAGGAAATTGACGTCCTTGTTAATCTCATCAAACATCTGAAGCGCCATTGCTTTCTGGTTATCCCTCTGCATCGTGTAGCCGTTGTAATAGGAAATGGCGCCGAACCCGCAGATTACGATGATTCCTACGAATAAAAAGGGAACCAGGATTTCATTTTCTATCTGGAAAAACCATTTTGACAGTCTATCACTCAGCCATTTCATCTCTCATCCCCCATTTTCTCTCAATGTACGAAACTGCAAGGTATGCAAAGACGGAACAGGCCGTGGCCGGAAAAGCCCAATACACCCTGGTGGTTCTCCCCCAAAGCAGGAGCGAACAGAGGACTCCCGTTATAAATGCCGCATAGGCCCCTGCTTTTGTTCCCTTCGGATACAGCAGGGCGCCGTAAATAAGCGGCGTAAAAACCACTGCAAATGCTCCCCATACATCCGCCCCAAAAAACAGGATATTGCCCGGCGGATTGATGGAGAGAATCAGGGACAGGGTGCCGCCGATAAAAATAAACCATCTGGCCCGGACCAGGAGCTTTTCCTCCTTCATCCCATTGCTTCCGAACTGGCCGGCCACGTCGTAGGAGAGCATGGAGCCAATCAGCAGAAGCTGGGAGTTGGCGGTAGAGAGGCAGGCTCCGATCACGCTGATCAGGAAAAAGCCGCTGAACCTCGTATGGAGCAGATGATCAATCGCGTAGACAAAGATGTCGTCCGTTGCACAGAATGTCTCCAGATGAGGAAACAGGATTTTAAGCCCCAGACCGATCTGGGTCAGGGCGAAATAGAATACCGCCAGAAACCCCATAGCGCAGAGAAGCATCCTCTTTGCCGTTTTCTTATCTTTTGCTGCAATAATTCGGACCATATACTGGGGATTCGTAGCCAGCCCCATCCCCCAGCCGAAGAACATGGAGATATACATAAGAGGGGAATAATCCCGGAACAGTCCCTTCTGCTCCACCACCGCTCCGGCCTTCATTGTTTCCCGGGCCACGGTGCCGTCGGTCAGGAGCCATGTTCCCTCCACTTTTCCCACAATGACAAAGTAGATCACCCCGACACTGATTGCAAGCATCACCAGATTCCCGGCGTCCGTCTTGGTAACGGAGTTAAAACCGCCGAAGGTGGAATAAAGGATGAACAGATACACCAGAAAAACGGCCACCTTGTAGTCGATATTGAGCAGGTTGGAGGCGGCAATGCCAAACCCCTTTATCTGCATGACGAGATACAGCACATATCCGCCCGACATCAAAAGGGCCGAGGCAATCTGCAGTCCCTTGGAGCCGTACCGGTTGCGAATTAACTGGGGAATTGTAAAAATGTCGTTGTCGTAAAGCCGGTCACTGATTGCATACAGCATCACGGCTCCGATAAACCACGGAATAACGGACATGGAAATGACGGCCACACCGTTCTGGTACACGTTTCCCGTATACCCCAGAATCGTGGCCGCCGAAATCCAGGTTCCCACAAATGTAAAAAAGAGCCGGCAGACGCCGATTTTCCTCTCTCCTACAAAAAATTTAGAAATGGAATCACTCTCGCCGAAGGACGATTTTCCTATAATAAGAATTGCCAGCGAATAAAGTCCGAAATAGACCAGATAAACAAATGTTTTGCTCATTTTCCCCCCACTATGCCGGTATGCCTTAAGGCATGTTCTTCCGTTTTTTCCTGCTCTTAATTATACGTGGTAGGGGAGGGTTCGTCAATAAAGTATGGTTGAGATGTGCGGACGCTTCCGGAAGACGGCGGGCCGGGGGAGGTTATCATCCCCCGGCCGGCGGCGTTCTTATTCCTCTGAAGAATAGAACAGAATATTTCCCGGACACTTCATATTCCTGTCCACAACTTCCTCTTTGCTCACGGTTCCGTCCGCGGCAACCGCCAGCCTGGTGATACTGCCCGTCAGATTTGCCACCAGCAGGAACCTGCCGTCGGGGGAAACGGCAAAGCCGCGCGGTCTCTTTTCTTTCAGTTCCAGGCTCTGGATCATGGTCAGCAGCCCGCTCTCTTCATCCACGGCAAATACGGTCAGCGCATCCGTGTACCGGTAGAAATCATAGACAAATTTCCCGTCCTTACTGATTTTGATATCGGACTGGGAAATGCGTTTTCCCTCTTTGACGCAGCCGAGACCGGGAGACGCATTCAGAGTCTGAACCATTGAAAGACATCCGTTTTCATCGTAACGGATGGTATTGACCGTGAGCGCACGCTCATTATTCATGTAAAACAGCTTTTTTTCCGGATGGAACGTCCCGTAGCGCGGCCAGCTTCCCTCCGGACATCTGAGTGTGTCGCAGATTGCAAGCTCTCTCCGCCTGTGGTCGATCCGAAGCATGAGAACCCGGTCCTGTTTCATATTGGTTATGATAAGATGCTCCCCGTCCGGCGCAAAATAGACGGCGTGGAGACAGGCGTTCTTTACCGGAATTACGCTTCTGTCGGGTTCAAATTTCAGCATATCACAGGCAGGCAGGATACTTCCGTCCCTGTCCAGCGGATAGAGCGCCACCGTAACCTCGCTGAAGTCCGTGACGACACGGAACTTCCCGTCCCTGCCTTTCACGGCCTTTGTAATCGCCTGCTTATCTCCGTGGTTTACAACGACCAGCCAGTTTCCGGTACCGTCCTGGGCCGCATAGGTCGGGAGGGTTCCGAAGGAGGGCTGTTCCTCCCCAAGCTGTGTCAGAGAACCGTCTTCCCGTCCGACCGAAAAGGCAAGCACCCGTCCGCCGCCGCCCTGCATGGCAAAAGCGGGGCTGTTTTTCTGTTCATCCACCATGTAAAGGACGTTTCTTCTTTGATCCGCACAGATTATTCCGGGTGTGATATCCGGCCGCACGGTTTCCAGATATTGAAGTGAGCCATCCTCTTCCGAATATTTATAAATACCGATGCCGCTCTCATTATCCTCTGCCTGGACGGTCCAGTTTCCAGCGTATACAAAGGTATTTCCCCGTCCCGCCGCGGTACAGTTGTTTTTCTTAAGCTCTTCCATGGGCTTTTCCTCTGATTTCTCAAACATATTTGGTGTGTTTTGTCTCACAGGGATGAAAGGTATCTTCCCAGAGACATGGCCGCAGTTACCCCGTCACCCACGGCTGTCGCCATCTGGGCCGGTGAATACTGTCTGATATCCCCGGCTGCGTAAACGCCCGGAAGTTCGGTGGCCATGCTCTCATTGACCGGAATCTGGCCGGCCGGGGTAAGGTTTATGGTGTTTTCCAGGAACTGCGTATTGGGAATCAGACCGATTCTGACATAGATTCCCTCCACATCCAAAACGCGCTTTTCACCGGAAGCCACATCTTCCACCGCAACGCCGGTCACCCATTCTTTCCCTGTAACCGCCTCAATCCTGGTTCCGCAGAGCACTTCAATATTCGGATTCTCTTCGGCCCGGTCAAGCAGTACCTTCGATGCCTTCGGCTGTTCCATCAATTCCACAACCGTCACGCGGCAGCCCAGTTTTTCCAGGTATAACGCCTCCGTGATTCCGCTGTCTCCCGCGCCTGCCACAACTACCGGTTTCCCGGCGCACTGGGGTCCGTCACAGGTTGCACAGTAGAACACGCCCTTGCCGGAGAGTTCGGCCTCCCCCGGCACTCCAAGCTTTCTCGGATGGGAACCGGAGGCAATGATAATTCCCCGGCAGGTCAAAGAATCGTCTTGCGTCCTGACTATTTTATAATTTCCCTTATCCTGAATTGAGGTCACCTCACCGGCCTCTATCCCGGCTCCTGTGCCGGCGGCCTGTTCCAGCATTGCTTCTGCCAGTTCCGGCCCCATAATTCCCTCCGCAAACCCGGGATAATTCTCAATCAACTGGCGGCTCATCGCCTCCCCGCCCATGGAACCTTTTTCAATAATATAAGTTTCAAGACCCGCGCGGCTTGTGTAAATGCCTGCTGCCAGGCCCGCACAGCCCGAACCGATAATAATTACATCATAATCTGTAAACATATGCTTTCCTCTCCCAACTGTTTTTTTTAATGTTTTCCTGAATATCTTTCCCCTTGCTTCTCTCTTATCCGATGAAACCGATCGCCGTATACACATACGCCAAAAGCGGCACCAGAATGACACACATGAGCATCCCGGCCAGTGTCAGCGGCCAGTTGCCCCTGATACAGTCCCCGAACGAATAGTGACCGGTTCCGAATGTGTAGGCCCACGTCCCCTCAATCGGGAAGAGGAATCCGGTTCCCGCCTGTATACCGATTACAAACATGGCCGCCGCGCACGGAATGCCTGCGGCCACGCAGACAGGCGCGATTACCGCTGCGCTCAAAGCTCCGTTGGCTGAACCCTGAGGAACCAGCGTATGTACCATAAATGCCGCCAGGGTAGCCATAATGTAGACCGTGATCGTGTTCCAGCCCGTTGAATCGGCAAACATCTTATTGACGAGCCATTCTCCGGCTCCGGTGCTGGACATGCCCGCCGCCAGAGGAAATATGCAGAGCATGGTCACGATGACCATTGCAGAAAAGTTCTTTTTATAGTCTTTTCCAGACAGAAGGTTGATGCCGGGCAGCATCATCAGGAACATTCCCCCGATTGCCACCGTTGCGACATCAAGCGTTTTGATCCAGTTGCTGGCAATCCAGCATACCATCATAATAGCAGTAATAATGACATAGCTCCAGTCCTTCCTGTCAAGCCGTTCCGGAATGGAGCCGAACATCTTCTCAATCTCCTCCGTCTGCCCGACAGTTAGCGTTTCCGGCTTAAAGTACCTTGGAATCAGCCTGGATGCCATAAGCGTCAGCAGAAATCCGCAAGGAATTCCAAAGATAGCCCACTGGAAAAAGGTCATGACACGGCCGGAAACCACCTCGCTCAAGTCCATAATGGCAACATTGACGCTGTTGGAGCAGGGCAGGAACAGTCCTCCTGTAAAAGCTCCGACCGTAACGGCCATCATCATGCCGCCCGCAAACCGGCTGGTGCGCGGCTCCGGATCCCCGATCGCCCTGACCACTCCGGTGACTACGGCCAGTGTCACGATCTGGGCCGCTCCGTCGGAGACAAAGATGGAGATGATTGCAGCCATCCATACGACCGCGCCTATCATTTTTCCGGAATCACCCCTGCCCAGTTTGTAAAGCGTCCTGAGCAGGACAGCCGCCAGGTTTGTGTTCTGGAGCGCCGCTCCCAGCCCAAACCCGGCCATACAGAAAAATACGGTGCTGCTGCATGCGGTCTGCTGGATTGTTTTCCAGGGCACCACTCCCGTGTACTTCATAGTGAAAATAATCATCATGCATGTGATTGGCAGCGGCGTGGCCTCACTGATAAAAAGCGCCATAGCGGCAACGACAATGGCCAGCATGCGCCACCCCTCCACGGAAAGTCCCTCCGGCGGTGTGGTCACAAGTCCTGTCAGTACGACAATCACTGCAAGAATAATAAACGAAATTTTAAAGCTGTCCTTCTCTTTGATACTTTTGTTCATTTACCCGTCCCCCGTTTAAGCATTCATCGAATTTTTTAAAAGTTCATCCCAATTGGGCGGCAGTTTCACTGCCTTGCTGGTCAATCGTCCCTGCGTGTAATTCTCACGGAAGAACAGGCTCCTGTTTCTCGTGGGATCGCCTGTCACGACTACCAGTATCCTTGCTTCCGGGCCAAGTAAAGGCACCATCCGCTTCGGATCATCCGATTCATACCACTCCCGGGGCAGGTCCCCCTGCTCCACCGCTTCTTTCAGACTATATGGTTTCCAGTTGTTAAAGCGTGAGCTGTTCTTTTCAAAATATTCCGCCGTCACCTTTGCATGTTCCCTGATGTAGCGGTCAATGTCCTGTTTTGAGTACCCCTGTTCCGACAAAAGCTTTGCAACGACGGGGCTTATAAAGAGGACATGGGTCTCCTGGTAACGCCGCATCGCCTCATAAGGTTCGATCATGCGCTCCACCCAGTCGGTCATGTAGTCCAGATGCTGCTTGGCAAGCTCTCCTGTGGACTGGAAGGGATCGCTCGTCACACGGCCGGAGGTGATGGTAACCACATTCTCCCCCTGTGCAAATCCCTGTTCCTCCCCCAGGGTTTTCCAGCCGATTTCCTCACAAAACCTGTCGTTTTCCGGTGCAACGGCACGAAACATCTGGCCGTGGGTGGACATATCCGTCGCCCCCGGCAGCGAACCCGCCACGTTACGGATCAGCATCCTGTAAAAACGGCCGATGGAAATGTTAGGCCGGGATCCGGGCCGCTGATGGCCTGTCTTATAATTAAATTGAAGCTGGTCACGGATTGGGCCGTTTAACATGATAACCGCTTCCCATCCCGGCGTTGCCCCTGAATCCTTCACACTATATCCCGGCTCCGACACAATTTCGGCAACCGCCAGCAGAATGGGCATATATTCGGGACGGCAGCCCGCCATCACTCCGTTTACCGCCACTTTCCACACCGTACAGGCGCCCATGGCCGGTTCCAGGATGCCGATTACCTCCTCCGGTGAGCGTTCCGTGAACTTCAGGAATTCCTCCACCTTTTCGAGTGTAGGAGGAACAACAGGCAGACCGTCCGACCACTGTTTCTCATAAAAATAAGACTGTATCTCCTCGTAGCTTCCTCCAAAAACAATGTCACGCTCCCCCGGACCGCGTTTTTTTGCCCTGACCGTGCTTTTAACGGGTTCCGTCAGAGCCTTCAGAATCCGGGGAACGACAATTTCCTCCGTATTTCTCTTAAGAGCCGCCGCATCATCGAGGGCAATCGGCGCCGGATATTCTGCGACGCGCAGATCCGGGAAGCCCGCACTCTTTGCTATCTTTTTCACCATAAATGGAAAACCCTGGCATGCTACCGCAACCGCGGGTATACCCGTTTTCTCCACTAATATTCCTGCCCGCGCAACTGCGGGCGCGCAGGTCCCTCAGCACCCGTTTCCGACGATTACGGCATCGCACCCGAAGTTCTTGAGCATTTCGGGCAGGGCCGCCATCATTTTTTCCTCCTGGGACGGATCGTGGAAATTGCCGAATTCCTTATAGCTTACAAAGCGGACATCGGGATATTTCTCACGGATTTTTTCCTCAATTATGGGAAACGTTTCATCCCCGCGGAACCCGTGGTTCCACAGCTCACCAATTACCTTGCCGTTCAAATCCGGCAGGGACGGGGCCACCTTCCTCTCCTGTGTCGCCTGCACCCCAACAGGATAAACAACACTGTACATTTCGTCCATAAACAACCTCCTGGTTTCTGTTTGTTTGATTATTTTTATTGTATATCGAAAGGTGAGTAGTGGTCAAATTGGACATTGCATGCGATTGATAACCGCATAGCTATCAATTGCCGTTTCATATCTTTCCCTGTATAGGCCCTGCTTCAATATTGACTCCCCTATTTCCCTGTGATAGACTGAATTTATGAAAACGATTTCTGCGTGACATAATTTTCAAATAGACAGGAGGTCATTCCATGGATACCGCTACCCTGAAATATTTCATTGCAGTGGCTCAGACACAGCATATGAGCAAAGCTGCCCAGAAACTCAATATTACCCAGCCTTCCCTGTCCACCTCCATCCGCCGTCTGGAGGCCGATATCGGCTATCAGCTCTTTGACCGAACCGGGCGCGGTATCCAGCTCAACGAGTACGGAAAAATATTTTTGGAGGGTGTCACGGCCGCCGATCATATTATGAGTTCCTGTTTAAGTGAGATGGAGGAGCTGAAGAAGAACTCCGTCAGTTTTGTACGGATGGCATGTTCCAATTCGCCTACCAACTCCCAGCTTATCGATCTGCTTTTATCCAAGGGCATGAACCTGAAGGTGGACAACATTCCCAATAACTGGGAACAGGAGCTGCTGAGCCAGAACTGTGATCTCGTCATCACCATGGGAAATCTTCACCACTCTAATATCGCCCATGCAGTGCTCCGCTATCAGAAGCTGGCAGTCGTGGCCAATAAATATCACCCTCTCGCCAGGGCGGAGACCGTCACGCTGTCCGATCTGCACCGCTGCTCTTTCTGTTCCACCGATGCCCCCCACTCCCTGTTCAACGTTGTAAAGGAACAGAATCCGGACTATGATTTCCATCCGAGAATCACGTTTCTGGGACGCAACTCGTCCGATATGCTGAAGGCCATACGCTCCGGCATCCACGTCGGACTGATGGTAAAACGTAATCTCCCCGATACGGAAGATCTTGTGCTCCTTCCGGTACAGGATTTTGATGTCACCCTGCCTCTCTATCTCTACTGGCGGATGAGTGATACAAAAAAAGCCGCCCTCGCTTCCATGAGGCAGAATATCATTGACTTTTATCAGGCCCTGCCTGCCGATGAATAGAGCAACGCAGAACAGGCTCCCCCTGTGCCGTCGCGGTAAAACGCCGTGCACTGGGGGAGCCTGTTTCTAACTGCCACCGCTTTGTTTTAATAATATCCACTGTTTATGACATCAGGATCCGGATATCCCCATTCTTCTTTGTAATCTTTCTCCGGTCAAATGCGTCCAGAAGCATGACGGAATATTTCCGTGAAGTGCCGAGCAAATCCCGGTACTCAGCCAGAGTAATCTCCCCATTCTCCCTGAAGTGCCCATGAAGGATTTCAAGCGCCCTCTCCCAGTGTTCCGCCGCCATATAGGCATCGGGGTTCACTTTGACCAGCTCTCCCGTCCGCGTAAGTTCCGCCATAATCCGGCGCGCCTGCTTCTTATCGCCAAAACGGCCGGCGGCCTCTTCATTGGATGGTACCTCCCATCCGGATCGGCGGTAGAGCGCTTCCAGTTCCCGTTTCACCGTCTCATTTTCCCCGGAATAACCGGCGGTAAACCCGGCCAGGGCCACCATGCTGGCGGCGGCCGTTACCACCTTTCTCTTTATGAGTTCCTTAAGAATCTCTTCCCGTATCTTTGGAGGAAGATAAAGTTCCTGCCCCAGCCTGCTTTTAAATTCCTCGCGCTCCATTCCCAGTGAGACGGGATTTCCGCTGTGGAACTGTGTTAATACCAGCTCCGCCAGCCGGACGATTTTCTCCCAGTATTCCCTGTGGATACAAAAGGAACTGCTTAGAATCAGGATCTTTTTCTGTTTTTTCAATTTTTCCAGTATCGCATCCATATGGCCGGCCGTCGTATTCAGGCGGACCGCCAGCTCTTTCTTTTCGGGGAACCGGGTTCCGGACTCCCTTATCCCGGCCTCCGCCGCTTCTTCATCGGTTCCTGTCTCCTTGATCCTGAGAAATTCCGTCACCTCTTCACGGAATCTTCTGTGTTTACCGGCTGCGGCCTCCAATACCACTCCACCGCCGAATGTCTCGACAGGAGAATAAAAACGGATGATAAACCGATCCCCGCGTTTTACCGCCGCCGGTTCGTCAAACCGAAGCTGGGCATAGGCCTCCTCCCCACCCGCCAGCTCATCTATGGAAAGAAGAACCACCTTGCACACCGACTGTGCGGCCCCATAACTGATGTGGACCCGGTCTCCATTCTTAAGCCGCCGGTCTGTCGAGGAAAACAGGCGGATCTTTACATCTGCCATTGCTCCGGGAATGATGGAACCCGGAGCCGCAAGAATGGAGCCACGGCTAATCTCTTCCTTTTTAATTCCAGAAAGGTTTAACGCGGTTCTCTGGCCTGCCGATGCCGTCTCTTCCTGATTTCCATGGCTCTCAATCCCACGGATCCTGAGCAGACGCTCCTCCGGGTAAAGCATGATCTCCTGTCCCGTACGGCAGCTCCCCTCCAGAAGCGTACCCGTCACAACGGTTCCAAACCCTCCGGCCGTAAAAACGCGGTCAACAGGCAGACGGAACAGTTCCCCGTCACTCCTCTTTTCTTCTATACCGCGGACCTCCTCGAGGATCATCTGTCTCAGCCTGCCGATGTTGTCTCCCGTGCGGGCGGAAACACGGACCGTGGGAGCTTCTTCCATAAAAGTGCCTTTCACCAGCTCCTTTATGTCTTCCTCCACCATCATGGCCCACTCTTCGTCCACAAGATCCGACTTCGTAAAAACAAGGATCCCCCTTCCAATGCCAAGCATGCTGAGAATCTCGAAATGCTCCACCGTCTGAGGCATAACCCCCTCATCCATGGCAATCACAAGGAGAACCAGATCAATGCCGCCAATTCCAGCCAGCATATTCCTGATAAACTTTTCATGCCCCGGGACATCGACGATGCCAATTCGCAGCCCTTCGTCATTGGGCAGGCTGGCAAATCCCAGCTCGATTGTGATTCCCCGCTTTTTCTCCTCCGCCAGCCGGTCCGTGTCAATCCCCGTCAGCGCTTTAATCAGACACGTCTTCCCGTGATCCACATGGCCGGCGGTTCCGACAATCACATTCCGCATCCGTTCTGCCTCCTAACCGCAAAATGCCTGTGCAATCAAATCAAATTCATCTTCTTCTATCGTCCTTACGGAGAGCCAGACGCGGTCATGGGCTCTTCTGGCAATAACGGGGACCTGAGCTTCTCTAAGCAAACGCTCCAGATGCTCCGCAGTTCCTGCACCTCCATCCACCGTCACGGCCCAGCCCTTTAAAAGTACCATCGGGGCGGAGCCTCCCCCTACCTGATCATCACACGGCTCCAGGCCGAAGTGCAGAATATCCACCTGCAGACGCTCCTGAATATGGCTTCGCAGTCTCTCCGCTTTTTCCCGGAGCTCCTCTTCCCCCGCCGTGATCATCCGCAGCGCCGGTATCTCCCGGAATGCGCCGCCCATATCCTGATACTGGCAGAAAGTGGCCTCCATGGCGGCCAGCGTCATCTTATCCACGCGGAACGCCCTGGCCAGGGGATGTCCCTTCATCTTATCCACATATTTTTTCTTTCCGACGATAATTCCACCCTGAGGGCCGCCAAGCAATTTGTCACCGCTGAACATTACTACATCGGCGCCGTAGCTGAGGGCATCCCCCACCGTGGGTTCATCCAGTCCATACCGGCTCATGTCAGACATCAGCCCGTTTCCCATATCGTAAATGACGGGAACCTGGCATTCCTCTTTAATCTCGCTCAGCTCTTCCAGTGTTGTCTCCCTTGTAAATCCCACAATCCGGTAGTTGCTGGTGTGTACCTTTAAAAATGCCCCTGTTTCTCCCTCGCGGAACGCTTTCCGGTAGTCCGAGGGCTTTGTCTTATTGGTAGTTCCCGTCTCAACGAGAATTGCGCCGCTCTCCTCCATAATCTCGGGAATCCGGAAGGAACCGCCGATTTCCACCAGCTCGCCGCGGGAAACAATTACCTCTTTCCCCCGTGCAAGGGCAGACAGGCAGAGCATTGCAGCGGCCGCATTATTGTTGACAACCATGGCGGCTTCGGCTCCGGTCAGTTCTTTTACCAGTTGTTCCACCCTGTCATTCCTCAGGCCGCGTTTTCCTCTCTCCACGTCATATTCCAGGTTCGTGTAAAACCTGGCCGCCTGTGAAGCGGCTTCGGCCGCCCGTTCAGACAGCCTGGCTCGGCCCAGATTGGTGTGAAGGACGACTCCGGTTGCGTTAATTACCCTTCTCAGATTTTTTCTCTGCCACTCTGTAAACATCACTTCCACCTGTTCAACAATCTCCTCCGGCGTCACGGCATACTGCCGCGTCCCCGACTTTATCTCTTCCCTGGCCAGCGCCGTAATTTCCCTCACCGCATCAACGAGCACCTGCCTCGGCATTTCATCCATAAAAAAAAGGAGACGCTTATCCTGCAGCATCTCATCCACCTTCGGAATTCCTCTGAGTAATTCCTGCATTTCTTCCATTCTTGTTCTCCTGTCCGCCACAGATATTTTTATAAAAAGTCCGGCCTGCCGGACTCTCGCGCCGAGCGCGGCCGCATAGCGGCATATTACATCTACGCGCGAGTGCGCATCTCACCCGGAGGGCTTTTTATATGATAGAGCACTTTCCTATGATATAAAAAACGGAGGAGGTGGGGATCGAACCCACCCGGGAGGCTCCTAACCCCCCACAACGGTTTTGAAGACCGCGAAGCACACCAGCACTTATCTGCCTCCACGTTTTGTACTATCTTATCATCCCCCCGGCCGCTTGTCACTACCATTTTACCAGTAAACAGTAATATAAAAACCTTCCGTCTCAATTCCCGACTCTGCTGCGGTCTGTTCCACCAGATTCCGCTCCCCGGGCGGAGCCGACCAGGCCATGCCGCAGCCCGCCCTCAGCGTTCCGGGTACGGGAATTAATCTGCCCTCCACTCCCTTTGCTGCGCAGACGCGCTCCATTGTCATGGCCGCCACAGTTGTCCGGAAGGTCACAATGAGCCTGGGCTGTTTCTCTCTCATTCTGCAATCCTCCTCACCGCGTCAACGGCGGTTTCCACCTCCGCCTCGGTATTAAACCAGGAAAAGCTGAACCGGACAGCCCCCTGCTCTGCGGTACCCAGGGCCAAATGCATCCTGGGCGCACAGTGTCCGCCCGGCCTGACCGCAATTCCATAGTCTTCCGACAATTCATCGGCTACCGACCCAGAATCAAAATCCCGGATATTCAGTGCAACTACCGGAGCTTTCACAGCCGAAAAATCTCCATAAACGGTGACTCCCGGAATCTCCCGCACTCCCTTATAAAACAGGTCTGCCAGCCGTTTTTCCTTCTCTAAAATCACAGCGGTTCCCGTTTCTCTGATAAAATCCAGGGCCGCCGACAGCCCCGCTATTCCATGTCCGTTCAGTGTCCCGGCCTCCAGACGCTCCGGATACTCCTCAGGCTGAAATTGGTCATACGTCTTTATACCGGTTCCCCCCACATTCCAAGGCCGGATTTCCACACCCGGACCAATGCACAAACCGCCGGTCCCCTGGGGACCCATAAGGCCTTTGTGCCCGCTGAAACAGAGGATATCGATATTCAATTCCTGCATATTAACGGGAAAAACTCCCGCCGTCTGGGAGGCATCTACAATAAACAGGCTGCCGTTTTCACCTGCCATCCTTCCGACCGCCGCAAGATCCATCAGATTACCGGTCAGATTCGATGCGTGGGTACAGATTACCGCCCTTGTCTCCGGCTTCAGAACCTTCTTAAACACACTGTAATCAATGCAGCCGTTCCGATCGGCCGGAATGAAATCCAGCCCGGCGCCCTGCTCCTTCTCAAGCCTGTACAGCGGGCGCAGCACTGAGTTGTGTTCCCAGTCTGTCGTTACGATGTGATCTCCCGGGCAGACTGTCCCATTTATCGCCATATTCAGCGCCTCTGTGGCATTACCGGTAAAAATCACCCGGGACGCCTCGCAGCCAAACAGCTCCGCCAGCTTAACCCTGGTCCCGGTCACAGTTCTGGCTGCTCCAAGGCTCCCGGCATGGGTTCCCCGGAATGAATTTCCCATTGTTTTCATGGCCTCCGCCACCGCATCCGCCACCTGCTCCGGCTTATGAAGTGTTGTAGCCGCGTTATCCAGATAAATCATGGTTTAATCACCTTATCCGCCTCATATAGTTTTTCGGCAATCGTATACATATTGGTAATGCTTCCGGCGCCGAGGTTCTCCGTCAATCCATAAAAGTCAAGACAGGTCCCGCAGGTCAATACTTCCGTTCCCCGCTCTTCCAAACTGCGCAGATCCTCGCAGGACACCGCGCCTTTCATCGGAATGCGCGCTCCGCTGTTGTAAAACAGAATTGTCCGTGGAAGTTCTTCCTGCTGGGACAGGGCATAGATAAATCCTTTCATCAGAATCTTTCCCAGTTCTTCATCACCGTCTCCCATACAGTCGGAACCGATTGCCACCACCGTGCACCGTTTCGTTTTTATATCCTCTGCCACTGACACCCTCTCAGCTCCGGCACCGGGAACCGCCGCATCAACGACATCATTTCCACTTTCAGTTCCCTTTTCATCCGTCGTCATTATGACGGCAAAACACGTTTCCCCCACCTTATGGATCTCACACCGGAGCCCCTTACCCGAAGCCAGCCGCATCAGGTTCTGGACGGCGTTTTCATTATCAACATGCACTTCCAGTATATCACCGTCCCGCAGCTCCTTCAGCGCCCTGTTGGCCTTAACAACAGGAACCGGACAGGCCTCCCCCACAGCATCTACAATTATCTTCTCCACAATCAATCACTCCCTCGCAATATCTCTCAAAGTCCCGTCTCCCCGGATAATACCGTACCTTTCCAGGCAGACTTCCCTTCTATTCCTGTTTCTGAATCTATTGTACATTTAACCGGCTGTAATAGTCAAATTGTATCTGCTGTCGATCCGATAGTTCCATAGCTATCATTCAATAATTCATATCATTCTGTTTATCGGCCCCGCTCCCATTTCTCAATCCCCCATTGCTTTTTCATTTTCCCAGTGCTATGATAATCAAAAAAATACCTGCCTCCCCATTTAACCGGGGGCAGGCTGAAAAACAGGAGGTGAACCCATGTCTAAAGAACTGCCTTTAACACAGATGACAACCTCGGCAGGCTGAGCGGCCAAACTGGGACCGGGTGTCCTCACGGAAATACTTGAAAATCTGCCCAATATCAGGGATCCCAGGCTGCTGGTCGGCTTTGATACCAGCGACGACGCCTGCGTCTACAGGGTTACAGACGAAATCGCGGCAATCCATACCGTGGATTTTTTCACCCCTGTTGTGGACGACCCCTATCTGTTCGGGCAGATTGCCGCCGCCAATGCGCTGAGCGACGTTTATGCAATGGGTGGGAAACCGGCAGTGGCAATGAATCTGCTGTGCGTTCCGAACTGCCTGAGTAAAGAAACAATTCGGCTGATTTTAAAAGGGGGGCATGACAAAGCGGTGGAAGCCGGCTGTGTCATAGCCGGAGGCCATACAATTCAGGACCCTGAGCCAAAATACGGGCTCTGCGTCACAGGATATGTCCACCCCGATAAAATTCTGAGAAATGCCGGTGCAAAGCCGGGCGATGTTCTCGTCCTGACAAAGCCGCTCGGTACCGGTGTCCTGACCACGGGAGCCAAGGCCGATATGGTATCGCCATCGGATTACAATGAGATGACCGCCTCCATGGCAGCATTAAATGCAAAGGCGGCAGAACTGATTCAGGGTTTTCAGGAAGTCCATGCCTGTACCGATATCACCGGGTTCGGACTTCTGGGCCATGCTTACGAGATGGCGGCCGGGAGCCGGGCGGCGCTTTATCTTAAAAGCGGCCTGATTCCCCTGCTGCACGGTGCACGCCAGATGGCCGAAATGGGCATTATCCCCTCAGGGGCCTACCGCAACATGGAGTATGTACGGCCGCACCTGAGCCTGCATCCGTCTGTTCCCCAGGCCCTGGCCGATCTGATCGCCGATCCCCAGACATCGGGCGGACTTTTGGTAGCCCTGCCGCCCGGGGAGGCTGAGAAATTGACGCAGCAATTGAAAGCCGCTTCCCTGACGGGGGCTGTTATCGGACGGGTTATGGAAAGATGCGATGCAGACATAATAATCGAATAGCATGACGTGTTTTGCACAGTCTGCAACAACGAAAAGCACGCTTCGCGAACTTTTCATCGCCACTCAACAATAGAGAATGAGGACTGCGGTTTCCGCGTCCTCATTCTCTGTTTTACCGCCGGTTTACACCTGCATCTTTAATTACTGTTTCATACCCATGATAACGCCGTCATCCAGTCCCGCCTCATCACACATCCAGAATCCGTCATCTTCTTTTACAATATAAAATCCATACCTGCCGCCGTCCCGGAACCTCTCTTTTTCATCATCCGCCACCGACACGCGCCTTGCTCCGTTCCGGTATGCCTGATGCACCACGCGCCTCACAACGCCCTCAAACTCTTCGTCCTCACAGCGGTGTATTGTAAGATGGGCCGGACCGCCGCCGCTCACTTCCCTCTGATCCAGGACGTAATGCCAGTGTCTGTTCTCTCCCTCCAGATATGGCTGGAGTTCCTTCTCATAGTCCAGACTTACCAGTGTCAGACCCTCGGCTGGAATTGTCGGCCCTGCCGCCGCCCTGTTCCTGGCCTCCAGTATCTCTTCCATATGCTCCGGGGGATAAGCCCCCATCCCCACCTTCACAAGAGTCCCCGTAATAATACGCACCATATTGTAAAGAAATCCGCTTCCGCTGATGCGGATTGTGATTATGTCCCCGGTCTTATCAACATCCAGACTGTAGATCGTCCTGACCGTCTCCTCCGCCTGGGAACGGATCGTGCAAAAGCTCTTAAAATCATGCTCCCCGACCAGATATTCGGCCGCCTTCTTCATCTTGTCCACGTCCAGATCAAAATAACAGAAATAGCTGTAAAGCCGTTCCAGCGGCATACTGATTTTCCGGTTCATAATCTTATACTCGTAGGTTTTCGTGCAGTTGGCCTTTCTGGGGTGATAGGTGAGCGGAACCTCCTCCGATGCCTGGATCCGGATATCGTCCGGAAGACGCTGGTTCAGGGCAAAACAGATTTTCTCACCCGGGATCCGGCTCTCCGTATCGAAAACAGCCACGTTGCCTCTCGCATGGACGCCGGAATCCGTCCTGCTTGCGCCGATAACGGCAACAGGCTCCTTCAGAAGTCCTGTCAGAGCCTTGTTTAGTATTTCCTCTATTGTCACGCCGTTCTGCTGAATCTGCCATCCGCAGTAAGCAGTTCCGTCGTAAGCTACAATCAGTTTAATTCGTCTCATCTTTCATCTCCTGCCGTCATTCGTTACTGTTCACGCCGTGCACAGCAGCCGCGATTCTTCTACAGGACAACGCGGATCGCGATCACAGCTGCCAGATAAACAATGAATACGGCATAGGCCGCCCTGTCTCTCTTCTCATAATGAAGCGGCTTCATCTTCGTCCTTCCCTCGCCGCCGCGGTAGCATCTGGCCTCCATAGCCATGGCAAGATCCGTAGCCCGCCGGAATGCGGAAACAAACAGGGGAACCAATAGCGGTATCATGCTCTTTGCCCGCTGCATCAGATTACCCGTCTCAAAGTCGGCGCCTCTGGCCATCTGGGCCTTCATAATCTTATCCGTCTCCTCGATCAGGATCGGAATAAAACGAAGCGCGATCGACATCATCATCGAAACTTCGTGCACAGGAACACGGATTTTATTTAAAAATCCAAGGCTCCTCTCCAGACCGTCCGTAAGCTGGTTGGGAGTCGTAGTCAGCGTCATGATGGATGAACCCAGAACCAGGTACATCAGGCGCAGTCCCATAAAGAAAGCCAGGCTCAGCCCCTCCGCCGTTATCTTCAGGAAACCGAGGCGGAAAATCACGCGTCCCTCCGTCAGAAACAGGTTAAAGCTGACGCTGATCAGCAGCAGGAAAACAATCGCCTTTAACCCCTTCACAATAAATTTAAAGGGAACCTTGGACACCCGGATCACAACGGTCAGAAAAAGGGTGGCGGCCAGATAGCACCAGAGGTTATTTGCAAAAAAAAGCGAAATAATATAAATCATTGTCCCGAACAGTTTTGTCCTCGGATCCAGGCGGTGAACCGCCGAATCTACCGGATAGTACTGTCCGATCGTGATATCTCTAATCATAACGTAAGCCTCCCCCTCTCCCGAAGGAGGTTAAGAATCGCATCCCTTGCCTCTTCCACGGTCGTAATCGTATCATCCACCGGGATTCCCTGCTCCCGGAGTTCCTGCACGACATACGTAATCTGAGGCGCTGCCAGGCCCATGTCCTCCAGCTCCTTATAATGCTTAAACACTTCCCGCGGGGTGTCGTCGTAAACCTTCTCCCCATGGTTCATCACCATGATCCTGTCTACATAGCGGGCCATGTCTTCCATACTGTGTGAGACGAGGAGAATCGTAAGACCGTGCTGACGGTTCAGCCTCTCCACCTGATCGAGGATCTCATCCCGGCCCTGCGGATCCAGTCCCGCCGTCGGCTCATCCAGAATCATCATCTCGGGACGCATAGCCAGAACTCCGGCAATCGCCACCCTTCTCTTCTGTCCGCCCGACAGCTCGAAAGGCGACTGCTCATAAAAGCTCTCATCCATTCCAACGAGATCCAGCGCATGTCTGGCCCGCTTCTCCGTCTCCTCCTTCGTGCAGCCCAGATTCTTCGGGCCGAAGCAGACATCGGAAAACACATCGGCCTCAAATAGCTGGTGCTCCGGATACTGGAACACAAGCCCTACTTTACTCCGCAGTTCCTTCATCTTATACCCGTCACTGAAAATGCTTGTCCCGTGATATAAGATATCCCCGCTGGTAGGACGGATTAGTCCGTTCAGATGCTGGATTAACGTGGATTTACCGGAACCGGTATGCCCGATCAGCCCGACAAATTCACCGTCGTTTATCTCAAAATTCACATGTTTCAGGGCATGCTGCTCAAAGGCAGTCCCCGCCCCATATGTGTAATTCAAATCTACAACCTTAATCGACATATCTTTATTCCTCTTTTAAGAGCGGAAGCAGCGCTTCCATCAGCTCTTCTTTCCTGAGTATTCCATCCGGCAGCGCAGCTCCGCTCTTCTTCAGCTCATAGGCCAGCTCCGTCACCTGAGGAACGTCCAGACGGTAGCTCTTAAGCTCGTCCACCCTGGAAAAAATCTCCTTCGGAGTCCCGTCCATGACAATCTTTCCGCCGTCCATGACAATCACTCTGTCTGCATCGATTACTTCTTCCATATAATGGGTAATCAGGAGCACGGTAATCCCTTCCGCCCGGTTCAGTTCCCGAACGGTGCTGATAACGTCTTTACGGCCGTTGGGATCCAGCATTGCGGTCGGCTCATCCAGGACAATACACTGTGGCTTCATCGCCATGACTCCCGCAATCGCCACCCTCTGCTTCTGTCCGCCCGACAGACGGTTGGGAGACTTCTTCCTGTAGGCCGTCATCCCCACTGCCTTAAGGCTGTTATCTACGCGTTCCCAAATCTCCTCGGTGGGAACTCCGATGTTCTCCGGGCCAAAGCCCACATCTTCCTCCACCACATTGCCGATAATCTGATTGTCCGGGTTCTGAAACACCATCCCGGCCGTCTTTCTCACATCCCACAGAAGATCATCGTCCGCCGTATCCATCTCAGACACCCAGACCGTTCCCTCCGTCGGAATCAAAATACCGTTAATATGTTTTGCGAACGTGGACTTGCCCGAACCGTTATGTCCCAGGACCGCCACAAAGCTCCCCTTTTCTATCTCCACATCCACGTGGTCGATAGCCCGGTTCACTTCTTCTATTTTATCTTCCTCATCCCGCCTGATATAATCAAAAACAAGATTTGCCGCTTTAATAATATTCATGATCAAGCCCTTCATAACCGCATCTTATCACTGCGCATTTGTGTAAATTGTAGAGCAATTGTAACTGGGAGTCAAGTAATATTTTGTCTGAAAAGCTCCCTTATTATGCCCGAAGACGACTGTTTTGCGTCCCTCGCCGAAGCAGCCGCAAAACGGATACAGCCGGCCGGACAGGACAGCTCCACTGCAAAAATGCCGTCCACCGGTAATTTTATCATATCGGAACCCGTGATACAATTAAATAACAATTAAAACTGAAAAACAACGCGCACGCCGGATCCACGCCAAAAACCGCCGCATCAACAGCTCCTGTAACTGCTGATGCGGCGGCTCTTTTTCCGCCCTGTATATAATTTCCCCGGAAAAATTACTGGAAATCCTTTTCCGCGTCTCCCGTATAAAGCACCTTGCCGGCTCTTTTTTCCATATAAATTGAGAGTCCCAGCGCTGCCAGGCCATAGAGCATGGCCCCGATGATGGCCGCCACGGGAAGTGTCTGGAACAGCAGATAGGTCTGGATCACTACGAGTATCATGGCAACTACCGCCACCGCATTCATCGTTCCCGGTTTCAGAATAAAGAATGCCTTCTTACACGCCTCCGGATACCTCTTATGTAACTGCGTCGAGGCGGCAATGGGAATGATGGTCATAAAGATTGAAATTCCCGAACCGTAGGTGGAAACCGTCTGCAGAGAAACGCCTGTGATGACAGGCACGATTCCGATCAGATAGAACATCGTAAGCAGCACGTGGGGGGTGCCGAACCGTTTATTTACTCTGGTCAAAATTGACGGAAGATAACCGTCGGCCGCAGCCGCAAGAAGAGGTTTCGTCACCCAGCCGAACACCGAATTCAGCGTTGTGGCAATTGCAAAAAGCGCTCCTCCAATGATGAAATAAGTGTAAAGCGGTCCCGGCAGGATTGCCCTTGCCACCTCCGACAGGTTCTTGTTCGCCACCTGTGCCCAGGGAAGCACTCCCGAAGCCACCAGGCCGAGAAAAGCATAGAATACACCGACAATACCGGTTCCAAGAATCATACACAGCGGAATGTCCCTGCCCGGATTCTTCATCTCGCCGCCCATATTGGCGATAACATTGGAACCGCCCACGGCAAATGTCATAAGAGCCGATGCCGTCATTAATCCTACGATACCGTTAGGCACAACATTATCTGAAGTAAAGGCCTCAAAATTCACCTGAGGCATGCCGTATCCGATGAACAGCACAAATGCAGACAGCAGCACAAGCACCATTATTTTCTGAACCATGGCTGCCGACTTCACTCCTATGAGATTCAGCACATAAAACAGTGTCAGCAGGGCTGCGCCGACCAGTTTAAACGGGATCCCGGGCACCAGTGACTGCATGTAGTCGGCAAATGAAATCGCATACAGCGAAAGCGTGATATTATATGAAAGAAAAATCAAAACATAAAAAACTCCCCAGCGCGGAGCCAGAAGCCTGGCGCCATACATATATGCCCCTCCGGTGGCCGGAAGAGTGGAACCCATAATAGCGGTCGGAAGAAACAGTACAATTACAAGGAACGCCGCTACAATAAATGCCAGCACCACCCCGTTTCCGGTAAAACCGATGGCCTGCCCCGTCATGGCCATAACTCCGGTTCCAATACTTTGTCCAATTGCAATACTCAACGCTTCTTTAAAACCTATATCTTTTTTCAGAGTAACCGTCTCGCTCATAATACCCTCCTTTATGTGCTGTAATTACCCGCCCGGCGGACATGGATGCATGTCCGCTGCAAGTATTATAGCATAACCAGCTCCCCATTCTGCACTCATTAATACAGAAATGGATAATCGGCGCTATTTTAGCCGATTTCAGCTCTCCCCTGTTATTCTTTATAAAAAGTCATACGGCATGTAGGACATCCGTCTGCAATCGTATCCGTAAGTTCGAAGCCCAGTCCCATCCCTTTCGCCATGTTTCTGTCTCCCTCCATGGCCATATCACACAGCTTCATGCATGTAGCATCATCGTACCCCAGATCCTGCCAGGATTTTAAGAGCGGACAGAAATGGTATTCGATTCCTACTTTCGACTCCCCTTCCGGCGTCACCTCGGCCTCAAAGGCATTTACCGCGACCGGTGAACCGAATGCCTGGGCAAATTTCTCCATGTCCAGGGAACCGTTTCCGTCATCCAGCGCCTTTTTAATATCGGCCCCCTGATTCTGTCCGTATCTTCTGACCGCCCTGCGGATTATCTCTTCACCCTCCGCTCCCATACCGGCTTTGCACGCCTCCTCGTAAATCAGCGCCATCCAGCAGGCTCTCGTGCCTACGGCTCCCCTCAGGATATTAGCCTTCTCATCGTCCAGAATTGATGCTTTGTTTGTAATGCTGCTCATAATTTCTTTCCTCCTCATAGAATTTGTTTGCTCCACTGCTTCGTTATGACACTTTCGCCGGTCTGCCGCTTACTGCTCCGGCAGATGCATTTTCACCGGCGGCCATACTCTCTTTACTGAGCATAATGGAAATGATATTCATATCCACCCCGGACATCCCCTCCCTTGAAAGACGGGACACATTCCGTATCGTCTCCTCCACACGGCGGCTTATAATTCCGTCCGTCTGCTTTATGATACTTCCCTCCATTGCAAGGCCTGCCGCCAGAACAGCCTCCCCCGCGCAGTTTCCCAGCTTCAGCGCACATCCGTCTTTTGCCCCGTCGCAGAGCATCCCCGATACACTTCCAAGCATGTTCTGGATGGCTCCCTCTATCTGTTCCCGGCTTCCGCCCATCAGCCACACAACGGCTCCGGCTCCGGCCGCACCCGAGAGGGTGGCACCGCAGATGGGCGAGAGACGGCCGACATGATATTTGATGCGGATTGTAAGCAGAATACTCATCATGACGCTCCGAAGCATTTTCTCTTCCCCGCAGCCCAGATATTCTGCCGCCGACGCCGGAAGTAAAATAGCCTCAAAACCCTGGTTCCCGCTGCCCAGCACGGTCATGGCGGAGAGCGGGGCTCCTCCCATCCGGCAGTCACAGGCAGCAGCTACGTTCATTTTGACGAAGCTTGCCAAATCGTCCGGGAGCACACCCTTTTTCACCATTCCGCGTATTTTTTTTCCAATATTCAGGCCGTAACTCCGGCTGAGTCCCATCTGTGCCGCGAGGCGGTTCATCTCAATACCTTCTTTCAAAAAAGCTATTTCCCCAACCGGTATTTTCTCACAGATATCAACCAAATCGCAGATGGACGACTCAGTTATCCACAATTCTCCTTCATATGAGTCCACATTGTGGTCATTCCTCCGGTCCAGCAGAATCTTACCGTCTTTTTCTATGTAGGCCAGATTGTCATGCCTGTCCAGAGTAATGGTCCGTACCGCCTCCCGCCCGGCGCTTGCCGTCACTTCAATATAAAACCGGTTATCCGGCTCCACCTCCAATGTGACAATACCGTGTTTCAGCATTTTTTCCGCCTCTTCGGTCAGTTCCGCCGTAACCCGTGAGAATAATTCCATCGTATTATCCCTTCCCGCCAGCAGCGCTCCCAGGGCTGCCGCCAGAGGGATACCCGCTTTATCCGTATTGGGAATTTTCACACAGAACGCGTTTTTAAAAATATTGGAACTCAGCTTCAGATGTATTTCCGCTGCCGGCAAATTTAGTCTGCCGCATGTATTGGACACAGCAAGACCAATCGCGGCCGGTTCCGTGCATCCCATCCCCGGCTTCATCTCCGACTGAATCAATCCGATAATCGTTTCCTGATCCATTGCTCCATTTCCTCCTTTCACCTTATCTGCCTTATATATAAGCAACCTCCGTGCCACTTTTCCGTGTGTCATGGTCTAAACGGAAATATCTGTAAAATAAAGTCCGAGTCTCTCTGTTTTGATTCGACTTTATCTGTTATTATCCATGATCCTCCTCTTTTCCAATCTCTTTCTGCATTTTTGAGCACAAAAAAAGACCTTATCAAAAGGTCTTTTTCTGGTATCTGTCCTAAAAATGTCCCGGAAATCATCTTCCACAGGATGATGGAATGGAATCGCCTGCAACTCTCTCTTAAAAGGTAAAATATCCTTTACTTTTGTAAAATATATTTTACATACTATGTATCATATTTTTTACACATCTCCAGCCGCCGCATGCGGTGATACAGATTCTGCCGGGAAATCCCCAATTGCTCTGCCGCCTTCTTCTGATTGCCTCCGTTCCGAATAAGCGCCGTCTCAATCAGCTCTTTTTCGTATGTCTGCAGGCTGCCGGAAAGACTTACGCAATCACTGCTTTCACTTCCGTCTGCTCCCACTCTCATAACCGGTCCGCCTCCCACTGACATGGCGTTTTCCACTGTCATGGTGTTTTCCACTGAAACGGGGACTTCTCCGGCGTTTTCGAACTGGCCCTGAAGGTGACGCGGCAGATCCGAAAGCTTCAACTCACTCTCTTCCGCCCTGATCATCATGTTCTCGATTACATAATCCAGCTCCCGCACATTGCCGGGCCAGCCATATGCACGAAGAAGCCGCTCCATTTCCGGAGAAACTCCCTTTATATCCTTATAAAAAATCTTATTATATTTACCGATAAAATACCGGGCCATCGCCAGTATGTCCTGCGGCCTCTCCCGCAGCGGCGGGATATACAGCGATAAGGGCGCAATTCTGTAAAACAGATCACTCCTCATCTTGCCGGTATCCATAAGAACCCTGGGATCCTCGTTGATTGCACTGACAATCCGGCAGTTGATCGGATACATCTTATGGCCTCCGACCCTCATGGCTTTTCTCTCCTGCAGTACACGCAGCAGTTTTGTCTGCATGGAAACCTGCATGGAATTCAGCTCATCCAGAAACAGTGTTCCGTTTTTTGCCAGCTCAAACAGGCCTTCCGAATCCACCGCGCCGGTATAGGCGCCCCTGACCGTCCCAAACAGGATACTTTCCAGAAGATTCTCCGGAATTGCCGCACAGTTCACCGGGATAAACGGTTCCTTTCCTCTCTTGCTGAAATTATGGATACTCTGGGCGAAAACTTCTTTTCCGGTTCCAGTCTCGCCGACTATCAGGAGATTGCGGTCCACCCCGGCAATTGTCTGGGCATCCCGGATGGTGTCCACCAGGGCCTTGCTCTCCCCGACAATATCGAGAAAAGAATAGGAGGTGTCATTCTCCTCCTTGTGTTTCTCATCCTTCAAATCCCTCAGACGGAGACGGCGCTTCAGCTCCGTGATCTCACGGAGCGTCTCCTGCGCCTTCCTGTCATCCTGGATAATCGTATATGCCAGTATATTTTTCCCATGATAAGCAAAGGGATAGGTACTGTACATCAGGGGACGATAGACATAATTCTTCGCCCTGGCGGGATTGTCACTGTATTTGTCTATGATTGGAATCCCGGTCTCGATAACATCCCGGTGTTCGTGCTCATCTTCCGTAAGGTAATTGTAGAAATCGGCCAGAGAGCGGTGATAAAGCTGCTCCCGGCTCATCCCGTAATACTGGGCGGCCATCTTACTGACGATTACGATTTCTCCCTTTGCGTTCGTTCCCATAACATCGAGTTTTTCAACAATCTCTTTATAGCATTCACGCTGGATTCTGGGATTGTCAAAGCTGGTCAGGTTATCCAGAAAATAAATCGTCCCGCCTTCCCAATCCTCCGTCCCGCAGCCATAGGTGTCTCCCCACGGTGAGCGGAGAAGCTCTCCGCCGTCCTCCGTCAACTGTCCGGCAAAACAGGAACCAAACTCTTTTCCGATCCATTCATCCAGCTTTGCGGCATTCTCCGCATACTGATTCACCCAGAGTATTTTCCCCTCGTGGTCCGTAATGATAACTTCCTGCTCCATGCGGTCTAAAACATTTTTCAGTGTACTTATACTCTCCATGGTAGTTTCCCGCTCCCCGGCGGTTTGCCTGAGTAAAGAGCAGAAAGAGCCGTCTTACTGCATCTTTCCGTCTCCGCCTATTGTGTAGCCGTCTATCACCGTGTTCGCAGCCATGCTGCCGTCCTCATAGAAATAGTACCACTCGGAAGGTGAGAGCTGGTACCAGCCGATAGCCATGGCTCCTGTGGAATCCGTATAATACCACTTGTCGTTCAGGTTCAGCCAGCCGGTCAGCATCTTGCATTCTGCGTCCATGTAGTACCATTTGCCGTTGATGGCGCGCCAGCCGGTCACTGCGTAACCATTCTCATCAAAGTAATACCAGGTGCCCAGAACATAGCGCCAGCCGTTCACGGCCTCGACTCCGTTCTCATCGGTGTAACGGCGTCCGGTGCGGTCCTGACGCCAGCGTCCTCCCACTTCTCCCAGATTATCCACGAATGAATCCTCGGAAGTGACATAGGCCCCGCTCCGTCTGTAGTTTGCATCGTTGCTGTTCTTCGAGGTGGCCCTCACCTCGTAGAAATAGTTTGCCTCTTTAGTGATATACTCCGTCAGGTCCACGTTTGTCCCTTCCAGCGTCAGTGTCGTCACATACTCGTCATTGCCCCGGTACAGCCTGAGCTGATATGCCGTAGCGTACTTTACTTTCTTCCAGACGGCCTTCGTCTTCGTCAAATCACTCCATCCGGCTTTCTCCGTCTGTCCGAGCTGTACAACCGGATAATAGGTCGCCTTTACGACCAGGTTTCCATCCTCATTCCTCTTGGCGGAAACAAAATCCGCTCCGCTGATGGTGCTCTTCTTGGAAGAATAAGAACCGTTAAATGATCTGCCGCTTCCCGGAACCAGAGTAACCGTTGCCGTCACTTTGGAACCAGGACTCCACTTATTAAGCTCCTTGCTCCAGGACACATCCTCAACCTCATAGCCGCTTCCGGTTGATAAAGTAGGCTCCAGAATCTCTCCGCCGTCATTGTCGTAGTTATTCTTGAACGTCACTCTGATACTGGCAATCGTTGTATCCGCATATGCCGTAAAAGCGCTGCCCGCTATGATCAGTGCCGCCGCGAAACCGATCCATAATCCCCTTGCTCTTCTCCTGAACATACCAATACCTCTCTTCTTATAATTTTATGCAGCCGTCCAGGGCTTTTCCAGTTACCGCTTCACACAATATACCTTCTGAACAGTTACAGTTTATATACTATCTGCGCCATACTCCGTCCGCTCCCACATAAAAGGTGCTGATCGTAGTGTTTACAGCCATACTTCCGTCTCCCGGATAGAAATAATACCAGTTTCCCCCTACCTGGGTCCATCCTTCGCACATCACGCCGTTCTCTCCCAGATAATACCTCTTGCCGTTGCTGTCCAGCCACTGGTTCTTGAACATCGCCCCCTCGGTCCCGTCCGGACCCGGATTTAAGTAATACCAGCCGTTGGTTGCCTGCACCCAGCCCTTTCTCATCGCGCCGTTATTGTCCAGATAATACCAGTTGCCGTTCTTCTCCTGCCAGCCGGTCAGCATCCATCCGTCCTTGTCGAACAGATACCAGATATTGTTGATAAACAGCCAGGAATCCTTCTGATAGGTGCCGTCCGGATAGCGGTACCACCAGCGGCTTCCGTCCTGGATCCAGCCGACCTGGGTTGTGGAATTGTTTGCCGCGCTGTTTGTATTGTTATAATCGATTTTACCCGAACCGTCTGAAACCGACTCTTTGGCGACATAGACCTCATCCGACTCCGTCCAGTCACTGCTGTCCGCATAATCCTTCTGGTTGTCACTCGACGGAGTGGAACGCACCTTGAAGGAATACGTTCCCGCACTCGTCATGTACGGATAAAAATTGATTGTTGTGCCTTTGTATGCTTTCACCTTATAAATGGCGCTGCTTCCTTTGTAGAGGGTAACGTCATAGGCATCCACGCCGCTCACCTTATCCCACTTTGCATGTCCCAGTTGGTTCTGCTTCCACTCGGCCTCATCGGGGGCTTCATATTCGCCCTTCACCGGCTTTGTCTTCACCGTCACGATCAGGGTATCGTAGCCCTTTCTCGACGCGGTAACGAAGGTTCCGCCTTTAACCGTTACATTGCTGGCTTTGTAGGTTCCGACGAACCCGTAAGTATCCGGGTCCTCCGCCTCCAGCCATACCTTAAGCGTATAGGTACTTCCTATCTTTACATCTTTTGAAGTGGAGCTGACCCACTGCGCCTCGCTTGCCACGTATCTGTCGTTGCCCGCACGCACGTTAAAGCCACTGTCCTTCCCCGCTTCCAGGTCTGGGAGGCTCTCGCCGGCGTCCAGATTCAGGTCCAGGGTAATGGAAACTTTACTGATTGTCTTTCTGGATGAAGCAGCGTAGGAAACGACTGCTCCTCCGAATACCATACAGGCTGCAATACATATGGAAACAAGCGGACCAATCCACCTGCGTTCTCTTTTCATCTTCCTCATCCTCTCCGGCGAAAAACCTTTTTATTGCTGAATTTTCCGCTATTTTTATGATTTTATTATAAAGCGTTCCTCTATGACAGTCAACTTACGATATTCTTGCGAAGTAAAGGGATTTACAGCCATTTCTCCAGCGTCTTTTTTAACTGCCTGGGATCGATTGGTTTTGCCAGATGTTCGTTCATTCCCGATTCTGCGGTTTTCTGACGGTCGTCGGCGAAGGCGTTGGCAGTCATGGCAATGATTGGTATGGTCCCGGCGTCTTTTCTGTCTAATGCGCGGATGGCTTTGGTGGAGGTGCAGCCGTCCATGATGGGCATCTGCATATCCATGAAGATTAAATCGTAATAGCCAAGGGGAGATTCATTGAATTGGTCCAGAGCCGTCTTACCGTTTTCGGCTATCTCTACCGTAACTCCCATCATTCCAAGCAGTTCGGCGGCTATCTCCTGGTTCAGGGCGTTGTCCTCCACGAGCAGTATCCGTTTTCCCGTATACAATGGTATCTGTTCGCTATGCTGCTCCTGCTGCGCCGGTTCGGGAATTACCAGAAACTGTTTCAGATTGGAAACAAGCCGCGATAAAAACAGTGGTTTGGTGATAAAGCCGTTGACTCCGGCCGCTGTCGCTTTTTCCAGATATTCTGAGAAGTCATAGGCGGAAATCAGGATAACCGGAAGAGTATTTCCCAGTTTCTCCCGTATCTTACGTGTTGTCTCTATTCCATCCAGGCCCGGCATCTTTAAATCCATTATTACCGCAAAATAGTCCTCACCGGATGCGTGCATCGCAATTGCCCTATCTAGCGCTTCCCTTCCGTTTGTTACCCATTCGGTCCTGATACCCAGAGCTTCAAGGCGTTTGCAGGTGTTAATGCAGGTAACCTCATCATCGTCCGCTATCAGGACGGACCTGCCCCGGAGGGCGCTGTCGTCGATTGTTCCATCCGACCGTTTCAGATAAACCGATGCCGTAAACCTGCTGCCCCGTCCGTATTCACTTTCAACCCGGATCTCTCCGCCCATCTTTTCAACAACGCTTTTACAGATAGAAAGCCCCAGACCGGTTCCCTGTACCGAATGGATCCTTTCATCATCCGCCCGCTCAAACGGCTCAAAAACACGATCGAGGAATTCGGCCCGCATTCCGATTCCATTATCCTCTACGGCAAATTCATAGCGGCCTGTCAGAGGGTCTTCGGACGGCCTCTCAAAAATTTCCAACCGGATCATTCCTCCCTCTCCGGTGTATTTTATTGCATTGGTCAGCAGATTCATGATGAGCTGCTGCAGGCGCTGCATATCGCCCATGACAAACTCATGGCGTATGTCGTTCAGATGGATTTGAAACTGCTGGCTCTTTTCGTCTATCAGAGGCTGCACCATAGATACCACGCTCTGGACCAGCTCCGACAGATTGACAGCCTCCTCCGTCAGTACGATCCGGCCGCTCTCTATTTTGGACATATCCAGAACTTCATTAATAATGCTCAGAAGCAGTCTTGATGAAGTATCTATTTTGTCAAGGCAGCTCACCAGACGTTCTTCATTATTAAGATGGGATCTGGCGATGGTCACCATACCCATGATGGCGTTCATGGGAGTACGGATATCATGGCTCATCCTGGAAAGAAAATCCGACTTTGCCCGGCTGGCCTTCTCCAAATCTGCGGTGATCTGCTTTTCCTTCTCAAGCGCCTCCCTCAAATCGGTCTGCAGATTCATCTCCTCGGTCATATCGGTATACGTTGCATAATAGATGCGGCACTCTTCGGATTCCTGGCGCAGGCTCAGCTCCGCGCTTACCCATGCGTATGTGCCGTCTCCACAGAGCAGCCGGTACTTTTTCACGCTGAAGTTATTCTTTTTGAACCCTTCCGAATATTCCTGGCGCACCCGTCCTTTATCCGGTTCCGGGATATTGGCGAAAAAGTCGTCGAAATACGCTCCTTCTAAGGCAGCCACGCTGCGATCCGGAACGACCGCATTCTCTGCGGTCCGTGCAATCTTAAGAATTCGGTACATGCCCAGATTACCGTATAAGGGCTTGGCCCTTCCATCGGGGTACAGGCACACCAGAATCACGCCGGCCGAAATCGAATCCAGAAGCTCATATGCCGTATCGGCCCGTTCCTGTGAAGCTCTCAGGGAACTTTCCAAATGTTTCTGGTATTCTCCGCTGCTCTGCGCATACCGGGCTTTTAAGAGAAATACGCCGATAATCTGCGCTATGGTCATCACGACTTCATGGATCTCGCCGTCGCTCTCCCAATCACTGCGCAGCTGCCGGAAGTCCGTGATTCCCAGACAGGCGGCAAGCTGTCCATGATATTCAATCGGCGCCTGGAGTACCGATCTGGAACCAAACTGTTCAAGAATGGCGGTCTGTTCCGGCGGAAGTGTATCCGTACTCCAAAAGACGGTCTTGCCGCCCATGGCAAAATCGTCCTCAAAAGCGGACAGGCGTTTCCACTCCGCCCCACTCATATCCCATGGAGACTTCGCAGAACCGGAAGCGTTCCAGAGATAAGTCCTGCCGTATCCGCCGTCGTGCTCCGAAACATAGACACTGTCAGCCGAAAACTCCATTCCTACCAGTGCCAGCACCTGACGGACAGCGGTATCAAAATCCTTTTCCTGCCACAATATATCTAAAATGTGAGTTTTCAGCTGACTATATTTTTCTACTTTCATATGTTCCTCCGCATCCTGCTTCACGTACATTTCCGTATTCCCCTTATTATAAATCATGGTAATACAAAACTCAATATTTTCCTGTGCAGGCGGATTATGGCAGGCAGCTTATAGTGCAGGCAGCATGAAATCATAAAAACGCCATACCCGGCATTTCGATGTATTGCTCATCTAATGTCAGATATGGCGCTGTATTTATTCTCCTGAAATGAATATCAAACTTGTTTCTCCGATGATCCCCGCTGTTTTTGCTATCTCCACATAACCTCCGCCGCCCAGATACAGGCCGGCATGGAGATGATTGACAGCAGTGTGCTCAGGCAAACCGTTTTAACGGCATACGTATAGTCCGTCCCCAGCTTCTGGGCGTATACCGCCACATTGGAACCGACCGGGGCGGCGGCCGCAATCAGCAGGCTCATTTTCACCTCGGTTCCCATTCCCCGGAACAGGGACAGGAAGAGAAGCGTGGCAGCCGGGATAATGAAAAGACGGGCAAGGGAAACATAGTAAAGCTTCCTCTCCTCAAACAGTACCTTGATATCCGTCTGCGCCAGATATACCCCCAGCACAATCATCGCAATCGGAGCATTCAGGGCGGAAAGGGCGTTAATTGGCGTCAATAACAGCTCCGGCAGTTTTATCCTGAGGAAGTATACGGCGAGGCCGGCTGCAAAGCTGAGAACCAGAGGGTTCGAAAGTATTTCCTTATAATGCAGCTCCATTTTCTTTCCGGCCAGGATACTCTGTCCGTAAAACCACTGGAAGATGTTTAAAAAGGCCACCATACCCGCCGTATACAGGACTGCCTCCGGACCGACCAGCGACGAAATGAGAGGAATTCCCATAAAACCGGCATTGGAAAAGGCCGCTCCGAAATTGTCGATCGGATTTTTCCGGAACAGCGCGGCCGCAACCGCCATGGCAAGAAGGAGGATTGCGATACCGAGCAGGACGGAACCCGCGATTGCACCGGCGCTCTGCCTGTCATCGGCCGCACCGAACGATTTAATGATGACGGAAGGCAGAATCACATAAAGTAAAAGATTGGCAAGGCCTTTACTCGCCTCCTTTGATAAAAGTTTTTTCCGGAACAGGATGCATCCCACAGCCATGTAGATAAACATAATCACCATTTGTTTTAATATAATTACCGTACCTGCCATACCGGACCTATTCCATTTCCGCCAGTGTCTGTTTTAAAAAGGCTTCGAATTTTATACTGGATGAAATGCTCAACCGTTCCTTCGGCGTGTGGTGGCAGAACCTGGAAGGTCCCATGGCGACCGCATCCTCCAGCCCCAGACGTGAATGTAAAATCCCGATTTCATTTCCCGCATGGCACGTAAGCACTTCCATATCACTGCCGTTAATCCGCTTCCAGGTATCCATGACCGTTCTCCTGAGCGGGGAATTCATCCGGTATCTCCATTCCGGATATTTGCTGTGAATTTTTACCTCACCGCCCGACCGCTCCGCGGCCGCCCTTCCCTTTTCGGCAATTCTTTCACGCGTGGCCGGATAAACACTCCTTATCTCCTCCACAAATGTGATCGTGCTCTCCGTGGTTCTGAGAATTCCCAGATTCGATGAACTCTCCACATCCCCGGAGCGTTCGCTGCTCATCTCCTGGATTCCGTTCGGAAGCAGGTATGCGGTGCCAAGCAGCCGTCCGAGACAGCCGTCCGTCAGGGCATTATAGTTTTTCTGCCTTCCCTTTTCTATCTTCAGATAGAGGCCGGAGTCACTCTTTCCGTATACCTCCTGCAGCTCTTCGAAGTACCTGCCGCATTCCTCCTCTATCGCCGTCACACTGCGGCTTCCACAGTGAAGCATCACGCCCGCCTCCCTGGGAATCGCCAGCCTGGAATTGCCCCCTTCCATCTCTGATATGGAAAATTCTTCTCCTCCGGACAGGAGCCTTCTGAGCATGCCAATCATAAGCATGATTGCGTTTCCTCTTCCTCTGTGGATATCGGCGCCGGAGTGTCCTCCGGTCAGACCTCCGATTTCCAGCCACAGTGTATCCGGATACAAATCCTCCCGAGCCCGTTCCAGGGGAACCTCCACCTCCATGGCCATCCCGCCGCAGGAACCGGCAAGCATCCTGTTATCCGGGCTGGTATCCAGGTTAATCATTCTCGTTGCTTTAAAATAATCGTGTGAAATATTCCATGCCCCGCTCATATCCGTCTCCTCGCAGACCGTAAAAAGGGCCTCCAGCGGCGGATGGGAAAGTGATTTATCTTCCAGGACCGCCATGATCAGCGCCACGCCAATCCCGCAGTCCGCTCCCAGGGACGTGCGCTCCGCCGACATGATCCAGTCTCCTTCTATCTTCCACTCAATTGCATCTTTTTCAAAATCATGGAGTGATTCCGGTTCCTTGTCACAAACCATATCGAGATGAGCCTGGAGAAGCAGCGGTGCGGCGTTTGCATTACCGCCTTTTCCCGGTTTCTTTATCACCAGATTGGAGATGGCGTCCTGGAAAACTTCCAGGCCCAGCTCTTTTGCCCATCCATATATGTAATCGCTGACCGCCTTCTCACTGCCGCTGTCACGCGGGATTTTGCACAATCTGTAAAAGTGGTGAAGCGTCCTGTGATTCAGCAAAGATTGTATTTCCCTGTTTTCCTCCTCACAGGGTACTTTTCCGCACTCGTTTGTTTCTGCTTTCATCCGTGTTCCTCCTCTTAGAATGGTCCCAGGTTAATGAACTGGGCAAACATCGTGGCAGCCACAGCAATACTAATCATAATCACAAAGATTTTGACAATAAATTTTACCCAGGATAAATAATTGATGTTGGCAATTCCAAGTCCTATCATCAGCGTGCCGCATGTCACCCACATCATATTGGAAAGTCCGTCTCCGAGCTGGAACGCCAGTACGGCTACCTGCTGGTTGACGCCGAGTATCTGTGCCAGAGGCGACATAATCGGCATTGTAATCGCCGCCTGTGTGGAACCCGAATTGACAAAGAAGTTAATCAGTGTCTGTACAATTACCATCCCTCCGGCCGAGATAACGGGCGGAAGCTTCTCCAGAGGAAGCGCCAGATAGTACACGATGCTGTCCAGAATACTGGCTGAATCCAGAATCTGTGTGATTGCCATGGCAAAACCGATAATCAGACAGGGAACCGCCATATCCTTTGCCCCTTTACTGAATTCGGTAAAAATCCGGTTCAATCCGTAACCGTTTGCAATGCCTGCCAGCAGTCCGATTGCAAGAAAAATGGTAGCGCACTCCGAGAGATAAAATCCTTTTGTGATAGTTCCCCAAATCAGGAATGCGAGGCCCGCAAAGAAGATTATCCACACTCTGATATGGCCGCCCGTCATTGCCGTCTTTTCCGATGTATCGGAGAGAAACTCTTCCGGCACGTTGGGGCTGAAGCTGTAAGCACCGTCTTTATGCACCTTTCCTGCATAACGGAGCATGTAAGCGAGAGCGACAACATAAAGGATTACTGACAGCGCCACTCTGTATCCGGCTCCGGACGGATAAGGAAGACCTGCAATCCCCTGTGCAACCGCAAGATTAAAGGGATTGAGGAATCCGGCTCCGTAACCAATTGCATATCCCAGAATCATGCTGCCGATTGCGGTGATGGTGTCAAACCCCAGAGAGACCATCAGGACAATGATAAACGGTGCAAATGCCATCATTTCCTGGCCCATTCCAAAGGTGGAAGAGCAGAACAGGAAGAAGAACATGACGCCCGCTATGACAAATCCACGGCTCTTATCGCTTTTAAACCGGTCCACCATCTGGCTTAATGCGGCCTCAATCGCTCCCGTTGAAGTGATTACCCCGAGCGCCCCTCCTATCAGGAGCAAAAACGATATGATGGAAGATGCTTTTTTAATTCCCGCATCAAACGACAGCATGACGTCGATCGGCGTTGCCGCATTCTGTGCAATCTGATGATAGGTGCCGGCCGCTACGACGGTCTTTCCGGTTGCCGGATCCACGATCCTTTCAAATTCCCCGGCCGGAATAAAATAGCTCAGAATGGCCACCAACACTACAAGTACAAACAAGAGTGTAAGCGGATTCAGATTTGAGAACAACTTTGTGATTTTCCCCTCTTTTTTCGTATGCATTCCATTTTCCTCCCCGTTCCCCTGAACGATATGTTTTTTGCTTTTACTTTTCCCCACTGCGAGTTGCTGTTAACTGGTTTCAAAACGTTTTGATTTATATTGACATTGTAGCACCGGGGTATTAATATGTAAAATATTGATAAAATATCTTATCTATTCGAAAAACATATAGATTGAGTTCCGGGAATGCGACCTGGAAAACATTTTCCTGAGATTGGAGGTTCTATGGAATTAAGACAGCTTCACTATTTTATAGCAATCGCCGAGGAGGGTTCTATCACCGCTGCGGCCGCACGGCTGCACCTGACCCAGCCGCCCCTCAGCCAGCAGCTTAAAAAGCTGGAGGAAGAGCTGAATGTCGTACTGTTTGAAAGAGATTCGAGAAAGGTCCAGCTTACCGACGTCGGACAGCTCTTCCTGATCCGTGCCAAGCAGATTCTGGCCCTCAGCGAGGCCACGCAGAGTGAAATCAGCGACTATGCCAACGGATGCCAGGGAACCATCTTTGTCGGCATCACGCCTACCGCGATTCCGCTGATCCTTTCTCCCGCCATCGGTGAATTCCATCGCAAATTTCCGCTGATTAATTTTGAGATATTCGAAGGAAACACCTCCTATATCAGCGAGCTGCTGACCAAGGGAATCGTGGATATCGGAATTCTGCGCTCCCCTTTCAATACCAAGGGGCTCAATTCTATCCGCAAGAAATCGGAACCCATGGTAGCCGCCATGTCCCCGTCCTACAACTGGTCCGACGCCCTCTCCTGCTCCGTCAGGGAGCTGGACAAGAAGAAGCTGATTATCTACAGGCGCTATGAAGCGCTCCTGCAGGAGTCATTTGCCCAGTATAATGCCAAGCCGCATATTATCTGCAAGACGGAACGCTCCTACACCGCCCTCCGGGCAGCCGAGTCCGGGCTGGGGATTGCCGTCCTGCCGTTCAGCGCCCTCCAGATGGCCCAGGATCAGTTAATCCTTAAGATTCTGGAGGATCCGAGCCTCTCCACCAGTCCCATGGCCGTATGGATGCCGGACCGCTATCTGTCAAAGGCGGCCGAGGCCTTTCTTGAATACTTTAAAGAGCTGTAAATAATGAAAACACTCAGGTTCCAATCTGATAACGAAAAAAAGGCACTCCCAAAGCGGGAATGCCATTTTCATTATCTATTCGGATATAAGATTAAACAAGCTCTAATAAAACTTCCATAGCGCCGTCGCCCTTACGCTGGCCGATTTTAACGATTCTTGTGTATCCACCGTTACGGTTAACGTACTTAGGAGCAATCTCATCAAAGAGTTTTGCCGGCATATCTACGGATTTTGTGTTTTTCTTTCTGCCTGCTTTTGCAGTAGGAACTTCTGTGATATCATAGAAAACTTTTAACATCTGTCTTCTTGCATGAAGTCTGGATGGTTTGTCTTTCTTGATCTCTTTCTCTACTTCGTCATAAACGGTTACTTTCTTGCCGTCAACAACTTCTTTTACCCTCTTGCCGTCTTTGTCTTTGCGTGCAACTTTTGCAGTAACTTTAACGGTTTCGAAGTTATCTTTTTCCTTAACTGCCATAGCAATTAAGCCCTCGGCGATTTTCTTTACTTCTTTAGCTCTTGCTTCAGTTGTAGTGATTTTGCCGTGGTATAACAGGTTGGTAACCTGGTTTCTAAGTAATGCTTTTCTCTGGCTGGAAGTTTTTCCCAGCTTTCTATATCCTGCCATGTTTGAATCCTCCATTATTGTGGAAGCCGGCGTCCATGCTTCTTCGGACTTACTGTCCGCCTGACTTATATTTTGTAAGCGCCCGGCTGTGCCTTTTGGTCTTACCTGTCGGGTACTCCATGCTTTCTTCTAAACGATACGGATTAAGCCTCTTCGCTCGGGTTGAGCTGTAAGCCTAATTCTTTTAATTTGGCAAGTACCTCTTCCAATGACTTGCGGCCCAGGTTTCTGACCTTCATCATATCTTCCGGAGTCCTGTTGCACAGTTCCTCCACGGTATTGATACCTGCTCTCTTTAAACAGTTGTATGAACGTACGGATAATTCCAGTTCATCAATGTTCATCTCAAGCACTTTCTCTTTTTCATTGTCTTCCTTCTCTACCATAACCTCTGCGGTTCTGGCATTCTCGGAAAGGTCAATGAACAGATTTAAATGCTCGCTGAGAACCTTAGCTGCCAGGCTGACTGCCTCATCAGGAGCAAGAGTTCCGTTTGTAAACACATCCAGTGTCAGTTTATCGAAGTCGGTAACCTGGCCTACACGGGTATTTTCAACGGTCATATTGACACGCTCTACCGGTGTATAGATGGAATCCACAGCGATCATTCCGATTGGAAGTTCGTCGTTCTTATTCTTGTCTGCGCTGATGTAGCCGCGGCCCTTGGTGATGTTCAGTTCCATATAGAACTTACTGTCCGTACCGCCGCTCAATGTGGCAATTACCTGCTCAGGATTTAAAATCTCAATGTCAGAATCAACCTGGATATCAGCGGCCGTTACAACGCCTTCTCCTTCGAACTCGATATAAGCGGTCTTCGGCTCATTCGTTTCGCTCAGATTCTTAATTGCCAAACTTTTGATGTTCATAATAATCTCAGTTACGTCTTCCTTTACGCCGGGAATCGAACTGAATTCATGCAAAACGCCATCGATTTTCACTTGACTTACTGCTGCGCCAGGCAAAGAAGAGAGCATAATTCTTCTTAAAGAATTTCCTAAAGTAGTTCCATATCCTCTTTCGAGTGGTTCAACTACAAACTTGCCGTATCTTTTGTCTTCTGAAATCTCAGCAATTTCAATTTTCGGTTTTTCAAAATCGAACACTATAGCCCCTCCTTTTGGGAACTTTTATTGAGGGTCTGCCATACTCCATAAGCTAAGAGAAGATAATTTGTTACACGTCTGCCGAATGCAGAACCATAACGACATTGCCGCTGTACGGCCCCGAAGGACCGTACAGCAACAGTGATTTTTAGTCAACTCTTAATTATTTGGAATATAACTCGACGATAAGCACTTCATTAACAGGAACATCAATTTCGTCTCTGGTTGGTAACTCTTTAACGACACCCTTTAAGTTTTCAGCGTCAGCCTCTAACCATGCAGGTACCATTCTTCCGGCTGTTACCTCTAATATATCTTTATATCTCTGTGAAGTTTTGTACTTCTCTTTGATCTCGATTGTGTCACCAGCTTTTACGCGGTAGGACGGAATGTTTACAGGCTTTCCGTTAACCAGTACATGCTTGTGATCTACGATCTGTCTTGTCTCTTTTCTCGTGCGGCCAAAGCCCATTCTGAATAATACATTATCAAGTCTGCACTCCAGAAGGATCATGAGGTTGGTACCAACCTGTCCGGACATTCTGGAAGCTTTTGCATAATAATTTCTAAAAGGTTTCTCTAACACACCATAGATGAATTTTGCTTTCTGTTTCTCTCTTAACTGGAGACCATACTCGCTCATCTTTCTATTGGTTCTCTTTAACTCTCTCTTGGATTTCTTGTCGATTCCTAAATAAATCGGATCCAGGTCAAGAGATCTACATCTTTTAAGTACAGGAACTCTATCTACTGCCACTTTACTTGCACCTCCTAATTAGACTCTTCTACGTTTTGGCGGACGGCATCCGTTATGCGGAACCGGAGTTACGTCCTTAATGCTGGTTACTTCAAGACCACATGCCTGAAGGGCACGGATTGCTGCTTCACGGCCTGATCCCGGACCTTTTACCATAACGTCTACTGACTTTAAGCCATGGATGAGAGCTGCCTTTGTAGCAGTTTCTGCAGCCATCTGAGCTGCATATGGAGTAGATTTCCTTGAACCTCTAAATCCCAGACCGCCAGCACTTGCCCATGACAATGCATTACCCTGAGCATCTGTTAAGGTAACGATTGTGTTATTAAAAGATGACTGGATGTGCGCCTGTCCGCGTTCAACGTTTTTCTTTACACGCTTTTTTGTCACTTTTTTACCAGTTGACACTTTTTTAGCCATTTTAAACTAACCTACTTTCTTCGATTATTGAATCCTGTTACTTCTCTAACCTGATTCACAACTTATTTGTTACCAATTATTATTTCTTCTTGTTCGCTACTGTCTTTCTCGGTCCCTTACGTGTTCTTGCGTTTGTCTTGGTCTTCTGACCACGAACAGGAAGGCTCTTTCTATGACGAATTCCTCTGTAGCATCCGATCTCCTGAAGTCTCTTGATGTTCATAGCGATTTCTCTACGTAAATCACCTTCAACAACCTGACTTTCAGTGATGACTGCTGCGATTCTCTTAACTTCGTCGTCAGTTAAATCCTTAACACGTGTGTCAGGATTAACGCCAGCCTCTGCAAGAATACGGCTTGCACTTGTTCTACCGATACCGTAGATGTAAGTTAAACCGATCTCGACGCGTTTTTCTCTTGGTAAATCAACACCTGAAATACGAGCCATGTGTGTAGTACACCTCCATTAGTTTTTTTCTTTGCTTCTTTGAGTTGAGTTAAATGTATTATGCCATTCCATGTAAACCCTGAATAGTTATGAACAACTTATCCTGGTGGTTCATATAGAAAGCCGTGCGAAAAAATCAGGCAGACAAATGCTTATCAGCCCTGTCTTTGTTTGTGCTTTGGATTTTCACAGATTACTCTGATACTGCCTTTTCTTTTAATGATCTTGCACTTTTCGCAAATTGGTTTAACCGATGATCTAACCTTCACAGTGATTCTCCTTTCCGTAATAGTCCGTCCTGGTTAAGGACTTACAATAATTTAATATTACCCATTGCAGTCCTTATATGCCGGACTTACAGGTACAGCAGGCGTCACTTTCCTTGCTTAGCCCGGGTTCGGCTAAAAGGGCGGATCTCACCTGTTGCTTCAACAAAGTTCGCTAGAGCATTATAACACTTATTTTTATATAATGCAAGCATAATTTCCCGTAAAACAAAGGTTTCCCGCATATTCGGTGCGGTGGGTCCCGGATTTGATACGGGCGGAAGCGGATTCAGGAAAATGTTCTCCACCCGTTCCCGCTCCGTCGCCCGAAGGTCTCAGGTCAAAACCCGAGCCTATTTATCTCTCCAGATAATTCTTCCCTTGGACAGGTCATATGGAGACATCTCCATCGTAACCTTATCGCCCGGCAGAATTCTAATATAATTCATACGAAGTTTTCCGCTGATAGTAGCTAAAACTACGTGTTTGTTCTCCAGCTCCACTTTGAACATCGCGTTCGGTAATTTTTCAACCACAACGCCTTCAATTTCAATTACATCTGCTTTTGACATAAACTTTTTACCTCCCTGGGGTTCCTGGTTGTTCCCGGTTTTCTTGTGGGTTTTCTAAATGATTCTCCCGTTACATTTAATGAAGCGTTTCACCTCTTCATCTCTGACGGTGCCGCCGCTCACCAGCTTTTCGCAAAGCTTTTCATCGCGGATACGGGATATCTGAACATGCTTCTTCTTTTTGCGCTTCGGATCTGCCACGGTGCGGAGTCTTCCATCCGCCAGGTAAACATATTCCGCATCTTCTTTTATTATGATAAATATGTTTCCTTTGTCATGACCGGCCAAAGACCGGACAAGACAGCCTGCTTCATATCCTGCCATCTTACCACCTCGAATCAGAGTATACACTGGTCGCTAAGTACTCATAGTATTGATAAAATCTCTGGTCCATCCTCGGTAATGAGAATGGTATTTTCATAATGAGCCGACAAAGAGCCGTCATCCGTCACTACAGTCCAGTCGTCATCCATCCAGACCACATCATAACTTCCCGCGTTGATCATTGGCTCCACAGCCAGCGTCATGCCGGGCTGCAGAAGAATGCCTTTTCTCCGCCTTGCGAAGTTGGGCACCTCCGGATCTTCATGTAAATGAGTGCCGATCCCGTGACCTACCAGGTCCCTGACTACCCCATAGCCGAAACTTTCGGCGTATTTCTGGATAGCCGCGGAAATATCATTTAGATGATTGCCAGGTTTGGCAAATTTAATCCCCTCAAAGAAACTTTGTCTGGTTACTTCTATGAGCTGCTTCGCTTCTTCGCTTATTTCACCGACTCCATGGGTCCTGGCCGCATCGGAATGATACCCTTTATAGATAACACCCGCATCCAGGCTTACAATGTCACCTTCCTCTATATAATGCTCCCTGTGCGGAATTCCGTGTACCACCTCATCATTGACCGACACACAGATAGACGCAGGATAGCCGTTATAGTTCTTAAAGGAGGGAATGCACCCATAGCTGCGTATGATTTCTTCACCCATATGGTCAATGTCCCATGTGGACATGCCGGGTTTCAGGTTTTTTGCAAGCTCTTCGTGAGTGACGGCAAGGATTCTTCCCGCCTCTCTCATCAGCTCAATCTCTCTGGGAGATTTAATCGTTACTGCCATATGTTATGCTCCTAAAATCTCAGTGATGCTCTGGAAAACTTCTTCCATTTCTTTGGTTCCGTCTACGGAATGCAGCACGCCTTTTTCCTTATAATAGTCAATCAGCGGCTGTGTCTGCTCGTGGTAAACTGACAGACGTTTCTGAACCGTCTCAGGTTTGTCGTCATCCCTGAGAACCAGCTCTGCTCCACATACGTCGCAGATGCCTGTTTTTGCAGGGGGAGCAAATGTTACATGGTAAGTTGCTCCACAGTTTAAGCATGCGCGGCGTCCTGACATTCTGCTCACGATGTTCTCATCGGGAACGTCCACGTCAATTGCATAGTCGATTGCCTCTCCCATGCCGGAAAGGGCTTTTGTCAGGCTCTCAGCCTGCGGAATTGTCCTTGGGAAGCCATCCAGAACATAACCCTTCTCACAGTCGTCCTGGTGGATACGGTCAAGAAGCATTCCAATCGTAACTTCATCCGGTACTAAGAGTCCCTGATCCATGAACTGTTTCGCCTTCATGCCCAGCTCCGTACCTTCCTTAATATTAGATCTGAAGATATCTCCGGTAGAGATATGAGGGATCTGATATTTCTCTGCAATTCTTTTGGCCTGCGTGCCTTTGCCGGCCCCCGGTGCTCCTAACATAATAATCTTCATAGGCTTACCTCCCCGTTTAATGCGGCGACAGACGCTTTGCGATCCTCTTCACCGCCAACCAATGAAACGCTTCCTGCAAATACAACAGAATCGCCCCTATGCAGGATCAGCCCGGTTCCGGATCGGCCGGTTTCCAGGAGTTCCTGCTTAGAAAGCGAATTGTTTTAATCGTTTAAAAATCCTCTGTAATTACGAACAAGCATCTGTGACTCTACCGCCTTAATTGTCTCAAGGACTACGCCAACAATAATGATCAGGGACGTTCCGCCGAAGGACATATGTCCGACAGAGAAAATTCCGGATACCATAATCGGGATCAGACATACTACGATAAGACCGCAGGCGCCGATAAATACGATATAATTTAAAATGCTGTTCAGATAATCAGACGTTGGCTTACCTGGACGGATGCCCGGGATAAAACCGCCGGATTTTTTCATATTGTTTGCAACTTCCAACGGGTTGAATGTGATGGATGTGTAGAAATACGCGAACACCACGATCAAGCCGATATAAACTATCATACCAATTGAATATACAGGATATTCCGCATGGAACCATGAACCGGAGTTAAGCATTCTTAAAAGCTTTCCGCCGATGGTATTGTAATCCACCTGGAAAAACTCTGCAATAACAACCGGGAAAGACATCAGGGAGGAAGCAAAGATTACAGGAATAACACCTGCGGTATTTACTTTCAGAGGGATATTGGAGGACTGGCCGCCCACCATCTTTCTGCCCTGCATCTTCTTGGAATACTGAACCGGAATTCTCCGCTCCGCATCCTGCAAAACAATAACGAACACTACCATGGCAAGAATAATCGCCAGGATAATGATCAGTGATACGGTTGCCACAGGCACATTCTTACCAACGAGGAATCTCTCGTAAATGGTAATCATATCGCTGGGCAGTGTGGAAATGATGTTGAACAGAAGGACGATGGAAATACCATTTCCTACGCCGTGCTCTGTGATTCGCTCACCAATCCACATGAGCATTGCACTACCTGCCGTCATCGTAGTGATGGCAACGATAACGCTGACTGCATTAAAGTTAACCAGAAGGCCTCTGCCGCCAAATCCTACGGACATGGCAATAGACTGCATAAGTGCAAGGCCTACAGTGAGGTAACGTGTATACTCTGCAATTTTCTTTCTTCCGTCCTCACCTTCACGCTGCATCTCTTCCAGTTTTGGAATCGCGATCGTGAGAAGCTGCATGATGATGGAAGATGTGATATATGGTGTGATGCTCAAGGCGAATACTGACATGTTCGTAAACGAACCGCCAGTAATCGTATTGAAAAATCCAAATGCATCGCTGGACTGTCTTGAGAACAGTTCATCGAAGAAATTCGTTTGTACTCCCGGGATCGGCAGTTGCGAACCAATACGGATCACAACCAGCATAAAGAAAGTGTAGAGGATTTTCTCTCTGATTTCCTTTATCTTAAAAGCGTTCTGGAGTGTTTTTAACATATTAGATCACCTCGCAGGTTCCGCCAACTGCTTCAATCTTGGCTTTTGCTCCTTCACTAACAGCATCTGCTTTCACAGTGAGTTTCTTGGTCAGCTCGCCGTTGCCAAGAATTTTAACGCCATCGCGTGGGTTTTTAACGATACCTGCTTCGATTAATGTTTCTACTGTAACAACTGAATCGTTGTCAAATCTCTCTAATTCGCTAACATTGATACCAATGATTGTCTTAGAGTTTCTATTCGTGAATCCTCTCTTCGGGATACGTCTGTATAAAGGCATCTGGCCGCCTTCAAATCCCGGTCTAGTTGCACCGGAACGAGCTTTCTGGCCCTTATGTCCTTTACCAGCAGTCTTACCATTACCTGAAGCGTGTCCACGGCCTCTTCTGAAGCTGTCGCTGTGTTTTGAACCTACAGCCGGCTGTAAATTAGATAAATCCATGACTGCACCTCCTACGTGGATTTTAGATTTCTTCAACTTTTACCAAGTGTCTTACACACTGAATCATGCCCCTGACTGCACCGTTATCCGGCATCTCAACTGTCTTGTGTAACTTCTTTAAGCCTAAAGCTTCAACAGTTGCTTTCTGCTTCGGAACGGCACCGATAGGAGATTTTACTAAAGTGATTTTTAATTTCTCTGCCATTTTAATACCCTCCTATTAGTTCAGAATCTCTTCTACAGATTTACCACGGAGTTTTGCAACTTCTTCAGGTGTCTTAATCGAACATAATCCTTCGATAGTAGCTAAAACAACGTTGGTCTTGTTGTTGGAGCCTAAGGATTTTGTACGGATGTTCTTATATCCTGCAAGCTCCAGAACGGAACGGGCCGGACCTCCTGCGATAATACCTGTACCTTCAGGAGCCTTCTTCAGAAGTACGTTTGCACTTCCAAATTTGCCGATGAAGTCATGTGGGATACTGTTATTTTCATCAAACGGAATCGCTACAAGGTTTCTTGCTGCAGCTTCTTTTCCTTTACGGATAGCTTCCGGAACCTCAGCAGCTTTACCCATACCTGCACCAACGTGCCCGTTTTTGTCACCAACTACTACTAATGCGGAAAATCTCATTGTACGTCCGCCTTTAACAGTTTTGGACACACGTTTGATTGCCACTACCTTATCTTCTAACTCGAACTGGCTGGCATCAATTTTTGTACGTTTCATGTGTATGTTCTCCTTCCTACTAGAATTCCAGACCAGCTTCGCGAGCTGCATCTGCTAATGCCTGAACTTTACCGTGATATATGAATCCGCCTCTGTCAAAGACAACTTCCTTAATACCTTTTTCGATTGCTCTCTTTGCGATTACAGTACCAACGTAAGCTGCCGCATCTACGTTGTTTGTCTTCTCAAGCTCAGCTTTGATTGCTTTCTCTGCTGTTGAAGCTGCAACTAAAGTATTGCCAACTGTATCGTCAATAATCTGAGCATACATATGATTATTACTTCTAAACACTGCTAAACGCGGTCTCTGAGCTGTTCCAGAGTAACGATTACGTAATCTAGCATGTTTCTTTACGCGAACTTCGCTTCTTGACTGTTTGCTAACCATCTTTACACTCTCCTTAATTATTTCTTACCAGTCTTACCAACTTTACGTCTGATAACTTCATCAGCATATTTAATACCTTTGCCCTTGTACGGCTCAGGTCTTCTCTTGTCTCTGATTTCAGCAGCGTATTGGCCAACTTTTTCTTTACTGATTCCTTTTACAGTGATCTTGTTCTGACCTTCCAGAATTGTCTCAATTCCGTCCGGATCTTCCATCTCTACAGGATGGGAATAACCAAGGCTGAGAACCAGTTTCTTGCCCTGTTTAGCGGCTCTGTAACCAACGCCGTTAACTTCCAGAACTTTCTCATACCCTTCAGTAACACCATGAACCATGTTGCTGATTAAGGTTCTTGTCAGACCGTGTAAAGATTTCATTTTCTTTAAATCGCTGGGTCTTGTAACGATAATCTGACCATCTTCTTCTTTGATCGTCATTTCTACCGGTAACTCTCTCTCGAGTGTTCCCTTAGGACCTTTTACAGTCACTAAATTGTTTTCTGCGATTGTTACAGTAACTCCTGCCGGAATCGCGATTGGCATTCTTCCTATACGTGACATGCCGATTACCTCCTACTTAGATTCTCGGAGAAGCCGTCAGCGGCTTCTCTGTTTTCAGTTCTAATACTTATAGATTACCAAACGAAAGCCAGAACTTCTCCGCCTACGCCGAGTTCTCTTGCCTGTTTGTCTGTAATTACACCCTGGTTGGTAGAGATGATAGCCACACCTAAACCACCGAGTACTTTCGGCATATCTTCTTTGTTTGCATAAACACGAAGACCTGGTTTGGAAATTCTCTTGATGCCGGAAATGATTTTCTCATTTTTGTCTTTACCGTATTTTAATTCCATACGGATAGATTTGAAATTGCCATCTTCTACGATGTCATATTTTTTGATGTAACCTTCTTTTACAAGAATATCAGCGATTGCTAATTTCATCTTGGATGACGGAACATCTACTGTATCATGTTTAGCAGTATTTGCGTTACGAATTCTCGTAAGCATATCTGCGATTGGATCGCTCATTGTCATTTTGAGTTTTGCCTCCTTAATAATTTCATCTGCCACTACGTTTTATGGGATGTTCTCGGGACAGGCTTTCGCACTGGACTCGAAAACACCTCGTCAAGTGCTTAATGCCTACCAGCTTGCTTTTCTAACGCCCGGAATTTCGCCCTTGTAAGCTAATTCACGGAAGCAGATACGGCAGATGCCGTATTTTCTTAAGTATGCATGTGGACGGCCACAAATTCTGCAGCGGTTGTATTCTCTGGTGGAGAATTTTGCCGGACGCTGCTGTTTAATCTTCATTGAAGTCTTTGCCATTGATAAATCCTCCTATTATTTTGCAAATGGCATGTTGAACTGTGTTAACAGCTCACGTGCTTCTTCGTCTGTCTTTGCCGTTGTTACGAAGATGATATCCATACCTCTTACTTTGTCAACCTTATCATACTCGATTTCCGGGAAGATAAGCTGCTCTTTGATACCAAGTGCGTAGTTTCCTCTGCCGTCGAATGCATTCGGATTAACACCTCTAAAGTCACGAACTCGTGGAAGTGAAAGGTTGATTAAACGATCAGCAAACTCATACATCTTCTCGCCGCGCAGAGTAACTTTACAGCCGATTGCCATACCTTCTCTGAGCTTGAAGTTAGCGACGGATTTCTTTGCCTTTGTCAGAACTGCCTTCTGTCCGGTAATGATTTCCATATCCCTTACAGCAGAGTCCAGAACTTTAGCATTTTCTTTTGCTTCACCAACGCCCATGTTAACAACGATTTTGTTTAACTTCGGCACTTCCATGACATTTTTATATCCGAACTTTTTAATCATAGCGTCTACGATTTCGTTCTTATAAATTTCTTTTAATCTAGCCAACTTAAATGTTCCTCCTCTCTGTATTAGTCAATCACTTTTCCAGTTGCTTTTGCAACACGGACTTTTTTGCCATCTTTTACTTCGAATCCTACTCTTGTTGCTTTTCCATCAACTACGAGCATTACGTTGGAATAGTCGATAGGACCTTCCTGATGGATGATACCGCCCTGCTGGTTAGCTGCGGATGGTTTGGAATGCTTTGTAACCATGTTGCATCCTTCAACCAGAACGGTGTTCTTCTTTAAGTTTACGGAGAGAACTTTTCCCGTTTTATCTTTGTCTTTACCTGCAATAATTTTTACCAGGTCATCTTTTTTAATTTTATGCACAGTCGATACCTCCTACAGTACTTCTGGAGCCAGGGAAACGATTTTCATAAACTGTTTCTCTCTTAACTCTCTGGCTACTGGCCCAAAGATACGTGTCCCTTTCGGGTTCTTGTCATCTTTGATAATAACTGCTGCGTTCTCATCGAATTTGATATAAGAACCGTCTTTACGACGTGCGCCCTTTACAGTACGTACGACAACGGCTTTCACAACGTCACCTTTTTTTACAACACCACCTGGTGTTGCATCTTTAACAGTGGCAACGATAACATCACCAATATTTGCATATCTTCTTGTAGATCCGCCCATAACACGGATACAGAGTAATTCTTTAGCACCGGTATTGTCGGCAACCCTTAATCTGGTTTCCTGCTGAATCATGCCCAATACTCCTTTCTGATATTAAAATTATCTTGCTTTCTCGATAATCTCAACAAGTCTCCATCTTTTGTCCTTGGAGATAGGTCTTGTTTCCATTACTTTTACAGTATCACCGATTCCGCACTCATTGTTCTCATCGTGTGCTTTTAACTTATATGTCTTTTTAACGATCTTACCGATTAAAGGATGTTTTACGTGGTTTTCGATAGCAACTACAATAGTCTTATCCATCTTGTTGCTTACTACTTTACCCGTACGTGTTTTTCTAAGATTTCGTTCCACGGTAGATATCTCCTTTCCCATTCTAGGAATCTATATTATCCAGTTAAATTTGCCGTAATCTGCCCTGCATGTTCACTCAGCTAAGCTCATAAAATACCTCGCTAAGTTTTGTGAACGGCCTCGCACTAGACTCGGAACCACCTCGTCAAGTTGCTTTCGGTCTATGCGTTTGCCTTCTCTGTAATAACAGTCTGGATTCTGGCGATGTTCTTGCGAACTTCTTTGATTCTGCTCGTGTTATCTAACTGATTTGTTGCGTTCTGGAATCTCAAGTTGAACAGTTCCTTTTTAGCAGCTACTAATTCTTCTCTTAATTCTGCAGCCGATTTGACTTTTAAGTCTTCAACGTACTTATCAATTTTCACTGTTATCACCGCCTTCTAAATCTGCTTTAGAAGCAATTTTGCACTTGCAAGGAAGTTTATGCATTGCAAGACGAAGTGCTTCTCTGGCTGTCTCCTCTGGTACACCCGCGATTTCAAATAATACGCGGCCTGGTTTAACAACTGCTACCCAGTATTCAAGTGCGCCCTTACCGGAACCCATACGAGTCTCTGCAGGTTTTGCAGTAACCGGCTTATCTGGGAAAATTTTAATCCAAACCTGGCCACCACGTTTGATGTAACGGGTCATGGCAACACGGGCTGCCTCTATCTGATTCGATCTGATCCAGCATGGCTCTGTGGAAATCAGACCGTACTCTCCGTAGCTAATAACATTGCCTCTTGTAGCTTTGCCGGCCATAGAACCACGGAACTGTTTACGACGCTTTACTCTTTTAGGCATTAACATTATTTATCGCTCCCTTCCCTATTTCCTTTAGCAGGAAGAACTTCGCCTTTGTAGATCCAAACCTTAACGCCTGTCTTGCCGTAGGTTGTTTCTGCCTCAGCGAAACCATAGTCAATATCTGCTCTTAATGTCTGAAGCGGGATTGTACCCTCGCTGTAGAACTCAGTACGGGCCATATCTGCGCCGCCAAGACGTCCGGAAACAGATGCCTTGATACCCTTAGCTCCTGCCTTCATGGATCTGCCCATTGCAGACTTCATGGCACGGCGGAAAGAAACACGGTTTTCTAACTGCTGAGCAATATTCTCGGCTACTAACTGAGCATCTCTGTCAGCTCTCTTAACTTCTTTGATATCAACAAAGACTCTCTTGTCTGTTAACTGCTGAACCTGTTTTTTTGTCTTCTCAATCTCAGATCCGCCCTTGCCGATTACAACGCCGGGTTTCGCTGTGTAGATAATGACTTTAACTTTATCTGATGCACGCTCGATTTCGATTTTGGAAATGCCAGCGCTGTATAATTTCTTTTTCAGATATGTTCTGATCTTGTGATCTTCAATAAGATTGTCAGCAAAATCAGCTTCAGCATACCATTTTGAGTCCCAGTCTTTAATAACACCGACTCTTAAGCCGTGTGGATTAACTTTCTGTCCCATATTTGCCTCCTTTTATCTCTCATCAAGCACGATCGTGATGTGGCTCATTCTCTTTTCGATTCTGTAAGCCCTGCCCTGTGCTCTCGGTTTAACTCTCTTCATTGTCGGTCCCTTGTTAGCGAAGCACTCCGCTACGTACAGGTTTTCCGGGTTCATCTGGTTGTTATTCTCAGCATTGGCAATTGCTGATTCGAGTAATTTCTTTATTAAAGTAGAAGCATATCTGGTATTGTAAGTTACAATACCGAGTGCAGTCTGCACATCTTTGCCTCTAATGGCATCTAATACGAAACATGCTTTCTGAACAGATACTCTGGCATAAGACAGCTTAGCTGATGGTCTTGTGTCCTTCTGCGCATTTCTCTCTCTCTTAATTTGGGATCTATGTCCTTTAGCCATTGGTGAAACCTCCTTTCAAAAGCGTAAATTACTTACGGCCTGCTTTCTTTTCGTCTTTTCCGTGGCCTCTGTAAGTTCTTGTAGCAACGAACTCTCCGAGTTTATGTCCAACCATGTCCTCTGTAACATATACCGGAACGTGTTTTCTGCCATCATGAACTGCGATTGTATGACCTACCATCTGTGGGAAGATTGTTGAACGGCGGGACCAGGTTTTGATAACCTGCTTCTGGCCTGCTGCGTTCATATCATCCACTTTCTTTAAAAGATGAGCGTCTGCAAATGGTCCTTTTTTAAGTGAACGACCCATTGAATTACCTCCTTGATAACTTACTGTTTACCGTTTCTTCTTCTTACGATTAACTTGTTGGAATGTTTGTTTTTCTTTCTTGTCTTAAGACCAAGTGCTGGTTTGCCCCATGGTGTACATGGACCTGGACGGCCGATACCGGTCTTACCTTCACCACCACCGTGTGGATGGTCATTCGGGTTCATAACGGAACCGCGGACTGTAGGTCTGAAGCCCATATGACGTGTTCTACCAGCTTTACCGATATTGATCAGGTTGTGGTCTCCGTTTCCTACAACGCCGATTGTTGCACGGCAGATGCTCGGAACCATTCTCATTTCACCGGATGGTAATCTAAGGGTTGCGTATTTTCCTTCTTTAGCCATTAACTGGGCGGAGTTTCCTGCGGAACGAACTAACTGTCCGCCTTTACCCGGATAAAGTTCAATGTTGTGAATCTGAGCACCGACCGGAATCTGGCTGAGTGGTAAACAGTTACCAACTTTTGCTTCTGCCTGTGGGCCGCTCATTAATTTTGTTCCTACCTGTAAACCGGCCGGAGCAAGGATATATGCTTTCTCGCCGTCTGCGTAGCAGATTAAAGCGATGTTTGCTGTTCTGTTCGGATCATATTCGATTCCCAGTACGGTTGCCTGAATTCCATCTTTGGAATTTCTCTTGAAATCGATGATTCTGTATTTTCTCTTAGCACCGCCTCCGCGATGTCTAACTGTAATCTTACCCTGATTATTACGACCTGCGTTCTTCTTACCTAACGCTACAACTAATGATTTCTCCGGTGTTGTCTTAGTAATCTCAGAGAAATCAGAGCCTGTCATCTGTCTTCTGGAAGGTGTATATGGGCTGTATGTTTTAATTCCCATGACTCTAACTCCTTTCGTTCAACGCCTCCTGGCGTTTCTTTTCATTTTTAGAAGCCGCCCTGCGGACTTACGGATTCCTCCGTCTGTCCTTTGCAGACTTCATTCTTTATCACGGCATAGTGTTCGCCGTATAGTTGCCAAACAACGAAAAGCGCGCTTCGCGAACTTTTCATTGCCGCTCAATCAAAGCCGTCTCCGGTATTCCCTTCAACTAAGCTGTTCTCGTCCTACAGACCGCTGAAGATTTCAATCTCTTTGCTGTCTTCTGTGAGCTGAACGATTGCTTTCTTTGTCTTAGCTGTTTTACCGAAGGTCATACCTCTTCTCTTTGTCTTACCGTCGAGATTCATGGTATTAACGCTCTTTACTTTTGTTCCCGGGAACATTTTTTCAACAGCCTCTTTGATCATGGATTTGTTTGCTTCCGTATGAACTAAGAAAGTATATTTCTTATCGCTCATAGCGTTCATGCTTTTCTCAGTTACCACTGGTTTGAGGATTACGTCATAGTACTGTACGTTTGCCATTATGCATACACCTCCTCGATAGAAGCTACAGCAGCCTTAGTTGCCACTACTGTGTTATATTTTAAGATATCGTATACGTTGATTGTGTTTACGGATGCAGTCTTAACTGTAGGAATGTTTCTTGCAGATAATACTGTGTTGCCGCATTCGTCGTCTAAAACAACAAGTGCTTTGTTCACTTTGAGGTTGTTCATAACGCTCTGGAATTTCTTTGTTTTGATCTCGTCGAAGTTCATTGCATCTACAACGATGAATTTATTCTCGTTTACTCTGCTGGATAATGCAGACTTAAGAGCAGCTCTCTTCTCTTTCTTGTTTAACCGGATTGTGTAATCACGTGGTGTTGGTGCAAATACCACACCGCCGCCTGTCCACTGAGGAGCTCTTGTTGAACCCTGTCTTGCATGACCGGTTCCCTTCTGTCTCCACGGTTTCTTACCGCCTCCGGAAACTTCGGAACGTGTTTTAGCTTTCTGTGTTCCCTGACGTTTGTTAGCTAACTGAGCTACAACTGCAAGGTGTACTAAATGCTCATTCACTTCTACACCGAATACAGCATCGTTTAACTCTAATGTGCCAACTTCGTTGCCTTCAATATTGTAAACAGATACGTTTGCCATCTGTATGTTCCTCCTTTCCTTTAAAGCTTACTTACCAGCTTTTACCGTTTCTTTAACTGTTACTAAGGATTTTTTAGGTCCTGGCACTGCGCCTTTAACAAGGATTAAGTTGTTGTCAGTATCTACTTTGACAACTTCCAGATTCTGGATAGTAACTCTTACGCTACCCATATGTCCTGGCATTCCTTTGCCCTTGAATACGCGGCCTGGTGTGGTTGCAGAACCGTTGGAACCCTGATGACGATGGAATTTGGAGCCGTGAGCCATAGGTCCTCTGCTCTGGCCATGTCTCTTGATGGCGCCCTGGAAACCTTTACCTTTGGAAATAGCAGTTACGTCAATCTTATCGCCTGCTGCGAAGATTTCTGCCTTGATTTCGTCTTTTACGGAATACTCTTCAGCATTCTCAAAACGGAACTCTCTTACATATCTCTTGTAAGCAACGCCTGCCTTGTCAAAGTGTCCCTTAACTGGCTTTGTAACAAGTTTTTCTCTCTTGTCAACGAAACCAACCTGTACTGCTTTGTAACCGTCGTTCTCTTCCGTCTTAACCTGTGTAACAACACATGGTCCTGCCTGAAGAACAGTTACTGGAGTTAAAACTCCGTCTTCGTTGAAGATTTGAGTCATTCCGACTTTCGTAGCTAAAATCGCTTTCTTCATTTTTTGACCTCCTGTCTTTTTCTACAGCGGAACGCGGGATTCGCGTTCATCCTAGAACAGTCCAGAAATCTATCTAAATCTGTTAGGATATGCATTGAATGCTTAGCTGCTGAATATTCGCAGCTTATTTTGTTTTCATCTTTACGTCGATGTAAACACCAGCCGGCATTTCGAGTCTCTGCAGTGCATCAACTGTCTTCTGGTTTGGAGCAATGATATCGATGAGTCTCTTGTGAGTTCTCTGCTCGAACTGCTCTCTGGAATCTTTGTACTTATGAACAGCTCTCAAAATTGTTACTACTTCTTTCTTTGTTGGTAACGGCACCGGTCCGCTCACCTTTGATCCGTTTTTCTTTACAGTCTCGATGATTTTTGCAGCGGAGCTGTCTACCAGCTGATGCTCATAAGCTTTTAATGTGATTCTCATTACTTGACTTGCCATAAAAAAAGTCGCCTCCTTTTCGTACTATTTAAGCACGACAAGCGGTGACTGTACACATGCCCGGGTGTGTCATCTAAGACCTCACACGGAATCCTTCTTTATTATCGGGATATTTCTGTAGTTGTACAGTGACTTGTCGCCAGTTTCTTCGACTTGACATTCGCTCCACGGAAAACCTGCCTTATTCTCAGGCAGCAACCTCACGCTTCATAGCTATCATGCCACAGCTTTGATAGCATATCATACATTTACAGGGATTGCAAGGATTTTTTTTATTTTTTTTTGGCTTTTTTTCAAAGCTGAGTCAGTCCATTGCAACTCTGCACATTGTATATTCACCATACCCCGTGACTGCCCGGTAATACCCGCAGAGGGAAAGGTTACACGCTTCATCATAAGTGTCCACCAGCAGCGGCCTGCCTCCCAGCGCAGCCAGTTTTGTTTTCGTAGCTAAGATAATTATATTTTCTCTGCCAATCTCTTTTAGTACCTCCGGCGTAAGCTGCTGGTTGCCGCGGCCGAACAGAAACCCCTGGCCTCCGGTTACCGTCACTATCAGTTTTGTCCTTTTTCCCTGGATTTGCGATAAGATACCGTTCCCGTACAGATCGGACGCCACGAGTTCTTTATTGCGGACCAGATCCACTCCAATCAGAGTGTTATTAAGGCCGAGAAGATGCATAATCCCCCTGGTCGTGGTTCCGGCTCCGATGAGGTAACATGTCTCCGGCTCCATTGCTTCAATTATATCCCAGGCAATCGACTCAATCGATGCCGTCTCGGAGACCGGGGTCGGCGCTTTGCGGTTCTGGGTCAGAGTCCTCTCCTTCGGCACCTGAAGATAACCGTAAAGCCTTGTGCCGATTACCTCTCTCCGGTATTCCTCCTCGTTAATATCAAGGACTTCCAGTTCCTCTGTTTTCTGCACCTTCCCGCTGAGCCACATGGAAGCCAGCCGGCCGGCAGCCGTGGGATTTTTTGCATAGACCGGCGAATGTATCTTCACACCGGCCGGGATCCCCACACAGGGCAGGTTAAGCCCCACCGCCTGATAAATATCCCTGGCCGTCCCGTCGCCTCCCGCAAACAGAAGTAAATCCACATTCTCCTCCAGCAGCTTTTCTGCCAGTGCAATTGTATCTCCGGCATCCGTATGAACGGGGGCTTCATAATCGGGGGCTTCATCAGCCGCATCCACATCCAAATTTCCCGATGCCAGAAGCGCCGTAGTAAATCCCAGTTCTTTTGCCGCCTCTCCCCCCATTTTGCCCGGATAAGTATAAACCGTAATATTAGCCCTGTTGTCTAATAGCTCTTTCAGCGCTGCTTTTACCCGCTCCCCTGCTCTCGGCTGCGCTCCGCGCCTGATCGCCTCGTCCGCCACATAATCAGTGCCTTTCAAGCCCACACTTCCGCCCATGCCGGCAATGGGATTAATAATGAGTCCCAGCTTCTTCATTGGCCCTCCTTATAATAAACAGGACTGCTTCAAAATGATACTTCACTCCAAAGCAGTCCTTCTTAATAATATCATTTATTCATAACATCTTTTATTCATAACATCTTTTATCACATCGGCACAAGGCATATCCGCCGATAATACCTTCTACATATTAGCGCTTTCCTGCCGTATTGTCGGCAGTCCTGTTACCAGTTTCTTCTATATATAATAGCATTTCAATAACCGTGTCTCGCAATGTATCTACTCACTGTATTTCTTCAGGTACGTCTTCCATGTTGTTGCCCATCTCGCCGGATCATCCATGCCGGATTCATCGACCTGATGGATAACGCTCCTGTGAGGCGCGGTCTTAATGATATCAGGATTTTCATGAGCCTCTTTAAATACATATTTTAGGGTTTCGATGTATTCGTCAATGTCTTTTTTGGAAGGTGTCTCCGTAGGCTCCAGTGTCATCGGTTCAGGCAGATAGAAGGGGTGGTGGGAAGTCCAGTAATGCATACCAAAATCCATCATACGCCTCTGTATATCCAGTGTTCCGATACCGGTTTCTTTTTCCATCGTCTCCAGGGAATAACGGGCCTGCTCGATCCGCTGGTTGCTGCCGTCCTCATAGTAAGCAGTCACCTCCGGAAGCTCCATCAGCTTCTTAAACATATAATTGTTGTTGAGAACTGCCGTCTTTGCCACCTGATACAGTCCGTCCGGACCCATACTGCGGATCCAGCAGTATGCTTTCAACACGACAGGAGCAACGCCGTACCATTCCCTCACTTTGCCCACTGCGCATGAATTGCTGCAAATATCATAGTTCAGGAAATATTTCTCCCCGTCATAGTCTACAATCGGGGCCGGCAGATACTGAACCAGTTCTTTCTGTACTCCCGTCGCTCCGCAGGCGGGGCCGCCGCAGCCGTGAGGCGTTGAGAACGTCTTATGGAGGTTGAAGAAGCACATATCAAAGCCAGCGTCTCTTGCCCTTGTGACCCCTAAGAGTCCGTTTGCATTTGCCTGATCATATCCACAAAGCCCGCCGATGGAATGAATATAATCCACAAATTCCTTCACATGGCTGTTATAAACTCCCGTATCCTCCGGGTTTGCCACAATATATCCGGCTGTTTTCGGGCCTGCCGCCGCTTTCAACTGCTCTAAATCCGGTATGCCCGTCGTCTGATCCGGCTGCAGGTAAACAATCTTGAAGCCGGCTACCGCGGGAGCGGCTGCATCGGAGGGATGTGAATAAATGGTAGTGATAATCTCATCCCTGTCTTCACCTCTATCTTTAAAATATGCCCTCATAACAGAGGCCATCGTCAAAATACCCTGGGAACCTCCGCCCGGCTGGAAGGTAAAATGATCCATGCCGGAAATTTCACTCATATATTGATCGGTTTCATGGAAAATCTCAAGCATCCCCTGTACGGTATCCACATCCTGTAGCGGATGATACTCCCGGATTAGGGCGGATAACTGCTCGTTTACCTTTGGGCTGTATTTAACGGTACAGGTACCCTGACCAATCTCAATATTCACATCTGCGCCAAGTGTCTGCTGCGCCAGCCTGGCATAGTGTCTTAAGACACGGCTCTGTGACAGTTCCGGCAGGTTCAGCTTCGTATTTCGCCTCATGCTGTCCGGGAGAGCGGCAGCTCCTTTTGTCTCTCTTGCTATCTCTTCCTCCGGCTCCCCCACTAAGATTCCGCGTTCGCCCGGAGTGCTAAGCTCATAAATTATCGGCTCATCCCATTTTGCCTGGTGGAAATGAACTCTGACCTTTTCTGATCTATCTATTCTTTTCACGTTATCATTCCTTTCTGAAAGCTTATTCAGTGATACTGTCCACAGCCCTGTCTAAGGGCAGAGGCTGATTCGTGAACAGCAGCAGTTCCTATCGGCTATTCGGTGACCTCTCTAAGCGCCGCGATCAAAGTATCGATATCTTCTTTTGTATGGATTTCGGTTACACAGTAAAGAGCTGACTCCGAAAGCCCCGGGAAATCCTTCGACAGGTCCTTTCCGCCGAAAATACCTTTTTCAAGCAGAGCCTTGTTGATCTGTTCCACTGTCTTTCCGGTTTTGCTGAAATCCACGACAAATTCTTTGAAGAATACGCTGCCGAACGGATTGGCCCTCACACCCGGAATCTCACTCATCTTACCGGCTGCATACTGTGCGTTGGACATAATAATCTGCCCCACTTCTTCCATGCCCCGGGGACCCATGGTAGCCAGGTAAACACCTGCCGTGATGCCCCAAAGAGCCGACTGGGTTCCCACATACTCTTTTCCATGCTCCCTGTGATGTCCAAAGGAAGTCCTGTCATAGGCCACATCGCCAAAGCCGTATTCCCCGGGTTCTGTCGTGGGAGCAATGCCAAACAGGCGTGACGGGAATTCCATGACAAATTTTTCTTCATCTCTTGTCGCCATGAAGCCGGACTGGCCACCGCCGTAATTCATGTGGATGCCGAGAGGCTGCAAATCACCGCAGACAATATCCGCGGCGTAGGATGCCGGCGACGCAAGTACTCCCAGGGAAATCGGGTCAATGCCGACCAGGCTCAGCCCTCCGGCCTCGTGTACCATATCCGATATCTTCTGCCCGTTTGTCTCAATCACACCGAGATATCCCGGGTTCTCAAAGTAAATACCTGCCGTATCCTCATTCAGCTTTCCTTTTAGATCCGTCAAATCGATGAGTCCGTTCCCATCGCATTTTACCTTCTCAAAACGGAGGCATGATTCCGCATAGTTTTCCATGATTTTCAATTTCTCGGCATCGATATATTCCGATACCAGGAGAACAGAACGGTTTGTAATCCGCTGTGCCATTCTGACCGTGGTGGCCGCCGCCTGCGCCCAATCCATGGTCGGTACATTGACCACTTCCATATCCACCAGCTCCGCCACCATGCTGGCATACTCGAACAAAGTCTGGAAACGGCCTTCATCGTTGTAAGGCTCCCCGCCGTACGCGGTCAGGAATTCACCCTTCCCGTTCACCTCGTCGCAGATGGCAGGGACGTAATGCTGCCAGCAGCCGGCGCCCAGGAAATTAAGGTTTCTGCGGCAGTCCGTATCCTTTGAAAGAATACGCTCCACATGTCTTCTCAACTCATACTCAGAGCCAAATGCCTTCGGCAGGTTCATCTCATTTTTTAACTTTAAAAGTTCAGGTACATTCTTATGGAGTTCCTCTATGGAACTAAGGCCGATTTCACGGAGCATTTCCTCCTGCACTTCCGGAACCGAGTTTGGTATGTAAGGATGGCTTTCAAATCCTTTCATGTGCTTGTTTCCTCCTTTTTATGCTGATTATCTCTATTTGGTTATTTAAGCGATTCCGCCGCCGTCCACCACTAATGCGGCTCCTGTCACCCAGCTTGCCAGATCGCTTGCCAAAAATAATACGGCATTGGCAATATCTTCCGGCATTCCGATCCGTTTGAGCGGCCTGTCTGTTCCGCAGTCCTTTAAATAAGCATCCTGATCCGCTTCCTCTTTTACAATTCCCGTCTGCCGGCCTTCGTCGCGCAGCATAGCCGTATCGGTATCTCCCGGGTTTACGCTGTTGACCCTGATGTTCTTCGGGCCGTGGTCGATTGCCATGGCCCTCGTAGCATTGACAATGCCGCCCTTCACCGCACAGTAGGCAACCGCCTGGTCTCCGCCCTTAATCCCCCAGCCTGAACCGGTATTGATAATGCTGCCGCCGCCGTTTGCTTCCATCACCGGAATGACATGCTTGGAGAACAGGAACATGCCCTTAAGCCCTACATCCAGCACGAAATCCCATTCCTTCTCCGTGAGGTTGTCGATGGTTTTACGCACCGTAACGCCGGCATTGTTATGTAAAATATTGATTGGCCCATATTTTTTAACCACTTCTTCCACCGTTTTTTGAACCTGCTCTTCGTTCGTCACATCACACTGAAAGAAAGCAACGTCTCTGCCTGCGTCTCTCAGTTCCTGTACTTTCTCTTCCCCTCTGGGGCTGATGTCCACCATGGCGACTTTCGCTCCATATGCCGATAGAATCTCCACAACACCCAGCCCGATTCCAGAACTTCCGCCCGTGACAACTGCAACCTTACCCGTCAAATTCAATGGTTCTTTCTTTTCGATCATTATTTTCCTCCTTTATTTCTACTGCCTATCCCTTTTGTTTTTAACCAATCAGGAGCCGGCGCCTTCTGCCCTACTATTTAGCAATCATCATGCCAACTTTTACACCGTTTTAGTCCAAACTCACTTTTTTCCTTGAAAATATTTCTGAAGTCTAATATATCCCCTTAGAATCCAGGTGTTTTTTCAATCATAAAAAAATACCGAATTACATTTCACCATATCATTTCTCAATTTTCCCTTTGCAATCCCAAATAAAATTGCCAAAAAATACAAACCAAAGCGTGTCATTTGTCAATTATTGTCAAATGACACACATTTGCCAAATTTGCCATTTTCACTGTCACTCCCAGTAATTCTATGGTATAATGTGCGCATAGCGGACATTATACCTGCGCATGCCGGATTCTGCGTCTACCGCAGAATTCGGGCGCTAAGTTCCGTCGGAGACACCGTATTCACGAAGTGGATACGGTATAATGTGCGCATAGCGGACATTATACCTGCGCATGCCGGGTTCTGCGTCCACCGCAGAATTCGGGCGCTAAGTTCCGTCGGAGACACCGTATTCACGAAGTGATTACGGTATAATGTGCGCATAGCGGACATTATACCTGCGCATACCGGGTTCTGCGTCCACCGCAGAATTCGGGCGCTAAGTTCCGTCGGAGACACCGTATTCACGAACTTAGTGGGAGTCATGCCTGAATACATATTACAGCAAAGTGCGTTTTATCACCACCATCAAAAAGGAGGGCTAACATGGCAAATCTGGAGGAAATCCGTACCTCGGCCGAAAGGCTGGTGACCGCAGTCAGCGATGCGCTCCGTCTGGAAATCGCTATCTTTGACGACAGCAGCAACCTTTTCTTCTGCACCCCTACCTACTTAAAGAAAAAAGGCCGCGTGGTACACGCGCCGTTTATACGGGAAGTCATTGAAAACGGCAGTGTTCTTGTCAACAAGCCTGGCGAAATGCCGTCCTGCATCGGCTGCCGATTTAAAGAACACTGTCCATCCACAATTGAAGTCCTTTGCTGTATCCATGCCGGCACTGAGATTGTGGGAGTAGCGTCATTTACTTCTTTTACAAAGGAGGGACAGCGGCGCATTATTGATAATACGGCCGTTTACCTGAATGCAATCACCGAGTTTGCCAATCTGATCGGGGATCTTCTGGCTAATAAGACAGGAAAAAGCGGATTTGCCAATCTGGACGCCACATTAGTCGCCTCCATGGAGCTTTGCCCCCAGCCGGTGCTTCTCACCGATCCCCACGGGGTTATCCTTCAGTATAACCAGATGGCTTCCAATTTTCTTAAGTTCTGCAACAGCACAAGCTCCTCTCTCTGGCAGATCTTTCCGGAGGCCGTTGTCAGAAAAATCATGGACGGAAATAACCTGTTTGAGAAAAATGTAACCATTGGAAATATGGCGACAAAGGTTACCACGCGAACCGTCATGAACGGGGAGCAAATAAACGCCTTTTTCATCCGGTTGTCCGGGGAGCTTTCCGAGCCGCAGGAGGAATCGGGATTTTTCGGAAAAATCGTAGGCCACAGCCCTCAAATAGAAACGGTACAGAGGCTGATTAAAAAAGTAGCAGACAGCCCTACCCCTGTCTTAATTACAGGGGAAACCGGAACCGGCAAGGAGCTGGTGGCCCGCGCCATCCACGAACAAAGCAGCCGAAATAAATATCCCTTTGTCGCGGTGAACTGTTCAGGGATTCCCGATACGTTATTTGAAAGTGAGCTGTTTGGCTATGAGGAAGGAGCTTTTACCGGAGCAAAAAAAGGCGGTAAAATCGGTAAGATAGAAATGGCGCAGGGAGGAACCCTGTTCCTGGATGAAATAGGAGAGCTGCCGTTGTTTGCTCAGCCCAAGCTTCTGAGGGTGCTGCAGGAATATGAACTGGAACGGGTGGGATCGAATAAGAAGGTCCACCTGGATATCCGGATTATCGCCGCGACAAACAGGAGCCTCAGTGATATGGTGGCGGAACGCACATTCCGCGGGGATTTATTTTACCGGATTAATGTGATTAATCTGAAGCTGCCGCCTCTGCGTGCGCGGAGGGAAGATATCATGCCTATCGCAGCCAATTATCTTGAGACTCTCCGCACCAGAATGCGCACCCCTCTTAAAAAATTCGCCCCGGAAACCGAGGAGCTGCTGGTGTCTTACGACTGGCCCGGCAATGTACGTGAACTTCAGAATATGCTTGAATATGCCGCCAATCTCTGTGAGACGGATACACTGGCCCCGGCAGATCTCCCGGAAATCCTGACGCTGAAAACACAGACTTTTGAAAAGATGGCGTCGAGGCCCATACCTGCGCGAAGCAGCAGTGAACAGGTACTCACCGGACTGCTGGAAAAATACGGATATACGTTAGAGGGGAAAAAGCAGATCGCGTCCGAGCTGGGAATCAGCCTCAGGACCCTCTATCGGAAACTCAACCGGCTCAACATACAGCAGCCGGATATCACGCTGCCACGCTAAAGTTTATTGGGTTTAATTGACAGACTTTACCAATTGTCATTTCAAAATGTCATTTAACTGTCAATTAATATTTCGTTTTAATGAAACCTAGCTTCATAATATATTTTCTATCTGTCCCTTTTTGCTTGTTAATCATATATATTTACATGTTTCCTCATTGCATTTGTCCTTTTTGGCACGTTATTTGCTTTTAAAATGAAGCATCAATGGCTGGCTTAACAAAGGGGCGCATACCTGATAACGAAAATGAGGGTGCCGCCTGCCGGCCGACAAAAAGGAGGAAGATATATGGATATGCAAGTCAACTATGGGATACTGGCCTTAGTTCCGCCTATTATCGCTATCGGTCTATGTTTTGCGACAAAGCAGGTTCTAATCTCCATGTTCGCAGGCCTCTTCGCCGGTTCACTGATCATCAGCAGCTGGAACCCGCTGGGGGCATGCTCCTATGCATTATCTGTCATTTCCACAAATATGGCGGATAATGTGATACTGTTACTGTTTACCCTCTTTATGGGTGTCGGAATTTCCTTTATATGGAAACTGGGCGGAAGCTTTGCCCTGGCGGAGGCCGCAAAGAGACGATTCAAAAAGAGGCGTTCTGTCTGCCTGGGCACGTGGGGTCTTGGAATGGCGTGCTCTGTCAACGACTGTCTGGTTGCCGCCGTAGACGGCAATGTATTCCGTGACATTTGTAAGGATTACAGAATCTCTTCCGAGAAGCTCTCCTACGTACTGGATTCTACTGCAGCCCCCGCGGCGGCCCTGTTTATTTCCGACTGGATTGCCTATCAGATCAGCATGATCGATCAGGGGCTGGAACAGGCCGGTATCACCGGAATCTCACCGGTCAGCGCATACATAAAGGGACTTCCGTTTAACATGTATTCTATTTTTACCCTCATTTTCGTAGGTATGTTAATGTACACCGGCCGCGATTACGGCCCTATGCTGAAGGCGGAGGTCCGCGCCCTGAAGACCGGACAGTACACAAAACCCGAGGCGAACCCAATGCTTGATGTCGGCAATGAACTGGGTGAGCCGAAACGTACAAAACCGATGATCCGCTCCTTCGTCCTCCCGATCGCAGTGGCATTTACAATTATTATATCCGGTATTATTTACACAGGCTACACGAATCCGGCCAGAACCGCCTCTGGCGTAATGGCAATCCTCGACGCATGTGACGCACAGATGGCTCTTTACTGGGGTTCCTTCGGTATGGCGGTAACGGGCATCGTAATCGCTCTCACCAGCCATATTATGACCTTCGAAGAAACGATGAATACTATCGTTGACGGTTTCAAGCTCATGGCCTTAACCGGCGCCATCCTCGTTATGGCATGGTCCTTAGGGTCTGTAACCAAAAGCATGGGGCTGGGCGCTTTCGTAGCCCAGTATGTCGGCGCCAGCATCCCGACCGGCTTCCTTCCGCTTCTCGTTCTCGGCTGTTCCATTCTTGTTGCATTCGCAACCGGAACCTCCTGGGGGACAATGGCCATCATGACGCCTCTGGCCATCCAGTTGGGCTATACGCTCACCGGCGATGTGGAATTCTCGGTCGGTATGTGCGGCGCAGTCCTTTCAGGCGCAATTTTAGGCGATCATGCATCTCCTGTATCCGATACCACGGTTATGGCTTCCATCTTCTCAGGCGCCGACCATATCGACCATGTGGCGACACAGCTGCCATATGCCCTTACCGTCGGAGGTGTTATCGCAGTTTTATACCTGATATTCGGTTTCACCGAGGTGTCACCGTTTGTTCTGCTTCCAATCGGCGTGGTCATACTGTTTTTCCTGCAGATCATTCTGCATAAGTTCTATATGAAGCGCTACGGCATCGATCCGAATTATTCCAAGTCCATGACGGAAGATCATGTGAAGCAGGAAGCCTGAATCATCGGGCCAGGCAGTGATAAAAGGCAGTAAGAGGCGGCCGCAAAATGGATATTCAGCAGGATAACCCATTTTGCGGCCGCCTCTCTTATTCTATCTCCGCCAGTTCTTTCACCGCACGGATTCCCTCTTCTATCTCCTCCTCCGTATTAAACCAGGAAAAGCTGAACCGCACCATTCCCTGATGCACCGTCCCCATAGACTGGTGCATCAGGGGGGCGCAGTGGGCGCCGGGCCTGGTGGAAATCCCGTAGACGTCCGCCAGCTCATCGCTGACTCTCGCCGAATCGTAATCCAGGATATTGAGGGCCACAATCGGCGCCCGGTTATCAGTTGAAAAATCTCCATAAATACGCACCCCGGAAATCTCTCTCACGCCGTCGTAGAACTTTCGCATCAGCTTCATCTCCCTGCTGTGAATCACATCCATGCCCGTCCCGTCGATAAACTCCAGGGCGGCATGCAGCCCCGCGATCCCATGGCCGTTCAGGGTTCCTGCCTCCAACGCGGCGGGCATCTCCAAAGGCTGTTCTTTATTATAAGTCTGGATGCCGCTTCCGCCTGACTTCAGCGGTGATATCCTCAATCCCTCACGGACGCAGAGCCCTCCGGTTCCCTGGGGACCAAAAAGGCCTTTGTGCCCGGTAAAGCAAAGCACGTCTATATTCATGGCCTGCATATCAATCTCCAGGGTCCCCGCTGTCTGGGATGCGTCTACCAGAAACAGCAGATGATGTTTCCGGCAAAAGTTTCCTATCCTCTTTAAATCCACGCTGTTGCCGGTCAGGTTGGATGCATGGGTGCAGACCACCGCTCCGGTATCGGGACGCCGGACGGTTTCCAGCGCATCGTAGCAAAGCTCCCCCCTGTCCCCGCAAGGCAGAAACGAAAGATCCGTCCCCGTTTTTTCCAGCCGGTAAAGCGGGCGCAGAACCGAATTATGCTCCATCACCGTCGTGATCACATGCCCGGAGCCCTGCAGCAGGCCGAGAACCGCCGTATTCAGCGCCTCCGTGGAATTAGATGTAAAAGCCGTCTGCCCCGGCTCCCCGGCGTGAAACAGCTTTGCCAGCCGCGCACGCGTCTCATAGATAAGGCGGGAGGCATCCATTGAGGATTCATGGGCCCCGCGGCTGGAATTCCCAAGGTGATTCATTGCGCGGACCACTGCCCCGATCACGCAGTCCGGCTTTTTCAGCGTAGTTGCGGCATTATCAAAATAGATTCCCATCCGGTTTCCTTCCTTTCAAAACATCATCTGCACCATGTCTTCCCATTCAATCTTTCTCTGCTCCAGCAGAGCGCCCAGCCGCTCTTTTTCACCTTCAGGCGAACACCACGCCAGGCCGCAGCCCGCCGATATCTCCCTCGGTACGGGTATAATCCGGCCTGGAACCTCCTGTGCTCTGCAGTTTTTCTCCATCTCAATGGCTCCTGCCGTCGTATGGAACGTAATGATTACCTTCGGTTCTTTTTTCCGTATCATGGCGCTCTCCCTTTTTTTCCTTAATAAATTCGTACTTCAAATTCCGCATTCCGTTCCGTCACGGCCACCTGCCGGCCCTGGTTTCTCGCATACTTTTCCACATTCTGCCTGGCATACGGTTCACTGACCAGCACCTTTATTTCTTCGTTCCCTGATTTTAAAGCCTGTGCCGTAAGCAGCACAGGTTCCGGACAGGACAGTCCCCTTGCATCAACCTCGTACATCTCTGCTCCTCCTGAATATTATATTTTATCTGTTCTTTTTTTCTTCACAAAACCTATCAGAAACAACACTGCGATACAGAGAACGAGCGCCGTCTTACCGGCCGCATTGAGTCCGCCGGCCGTCGCTTCCGTGGTCTGTGTCGCTGCCGCAGCCGCTCCCGCCGCAAGTCCGAAATTATGGCAGAAGGCCGCACCCACAAGCAGTCCCAGGAAAGTCACCGCCGAATCGGAAGAGCCCTGGCCGGCCAGTACAAGCTGCCTTAAGGGACAGCCTCCGGCCAGTACGGCCGCAAATCCCACCGCATACAGCCCAAGGAAATTCCAAAGATGGTCAGAATGCGAAATTGGCTGGCCGTCGAATGAAAGTTTGAAGCCGCCTGTAGTCAGGTTAAAGAGAAGCATTACGATAAAAAAGCCGCCAATGACCGATAGCAGGTCAAAGTTCTTCATTAAAATTACATCTCGGATGCTGCCCGCAAAGCAGGCCCTGTTTTTCTGGGCAACCGCACCGAATAAAAGGCCCGCGATCAGTGAAATAAGCACAGGCGCATGCATGCTGCCGGGACCTTTCTCACTGAAGGCAAATAATGCCGTAATATTACACAGCAGCAGCAATAATGCCAGGACGATGGGAAGAACTGCACCCGACCCGGTTGACGCCGGATAAGCCCTGCCCAGGGAAAAACCTTTTTTCAATGCCGCCGTTCCGGTGAATACGCCTGCGCCAAACCCCAGCAGCCCGACGTAGGCATTCAGGTCCCCTGCCGACATGCGGATGAGCATGCGCAGCGGACAGCCGAGGAATGCCAGGGAACCTGTCATCATGATGACTCCTAAAAGGAAACGAATCATCGGTGAAGAACCTGCCGTAGAGCGGTATTCCTTCGTTGCAAGCGCAATCAGGAACGCTCCGCAGACAAACCCCACTATTTCCGGCCTCATGTACTGTACTATGGGGGCTGTGTGGAGTTTCATGGCCCCGGCGGAGTCCCGGATAAAGCAGGCGACACAAATCGCCATGTTTTTCGGATTGCCTGAGCAGGCCAGGAGGGCGCCAAGCAGCCCCATCACTGCCCCGCTTATCAATAAAGTTCTTTTATTCTGACAGATATTCATATAATCCACTCTCCTTTTATTTTTTTGGAGCATCCTGAATTCCTATTTCCCTGTGAACTCAGAAACTTTATTTTATGTACAGAACGCGGACCTCCCCCTGTTTTTTCGTAATCTTTTTCTGATCAAACGCATCCAGCAGCATGACCGCGTATTTTCTGGACGTTCCAAGCATATCCCTGTACTCACCGAGTGAGATATCAGGATGATTTTCCAGATGGCCTTTGAGGAGGGCAACCGCCTTTTCCCATTCGGGTTTTTCCATATAGATCCCCGGCGCGGTTTTGACCAGAGCTTCTTTTTTAACCAGTTCCGCAATAATCTGCCTGGCCTGCTTTTTATCTTTAAAACCTTCAATCACCTCATCGACCGACGGGGCCTCGACACCGGCCGTCCGGTAACGTTCCCGGATGGCTGCCATCATACCGGACAGCTCATTGGAATAACCGGCTGAAAATCCATCCAGGGCGGCCGTACTCCCGGAGACCGTCACGATACCGCGTTTGACCAGCTCCTGGAAAAGCTCCTCGGACCGTTTCGCATCCCTCAGGTAAAAATGTTCCGTCAGACGGCTTTTCAGTTCTTCCTTTTCCATACCGGACGCAATGGGGTTTGCCTCATGAAAGCGGTTCAGGCAGTTCTTTGTAAACTCGATTATTACGTTCCAATATTCTTTGTGAATACAGCTCTTACCGTTTACGGCCAGTATTTTCTTCTGCTTCTTTAGTTTTTCTAAAAGCCCCTCCGTATAAGAGGCTGCGGCATTCAGCCTGAGTGACAAGTCATGGAGATCCGGGAAATGCCTGCTTCTTTCTTTTATTATCACTTCCAACACTTCTTCGTCACTGCCGTGTTCCTTAATTTTGAGAGCGGCGATTGCCTCCTCCTGAAAACGCTTGTGTTTGCCTGCCTCCGAGTCCAGGATGATTCCGCCTCCAAATGTCTCCACCGGCGAATAGAAGCGGATAATAAAGCGGTCTCCCCGTTTAACGGAAACCGGCCCGTCAAACCGAAGCTGTGCATATGCCTCTTCCCCGGCTTTTATTTCATCGCAGTCCAGCAGAACCGCTTTACAGATGGACTGGGCCGAACCATAGCTGATGTGCACCCGGTCTCCGTTCCGGAGCAGGCGTCCGGAGCTTTTAAAAAGACGCACTCTGACATCCATCTGGCGGCTGACCGGCATGGAATCCACAGCCGCCAGGATCTCCCCGCGCTCCAGCTCTTCCTTCTTTATTCCCGCCAGATTGAGCGCCGTGCGCTGGCCTGCATAAGCGGTCTCCGACTTTTCTCCGTGATTCTCAATCCCCCGAATCTTTACGACACGGCCCTGAGGATAGACTTCTATCTCCTGTCCCAGCCGGCAGTACCCCTCCAAAAGTGTACCGGTCACCACGGTACCAAAACCCTCCATAGAAAACACCCTGTCTATCGGGAGGCGGAAAAGCTCCTGCTCTTCTCTGCGTTTCACCGTATCCCGTACCGCTTCCAGAATCATATTGCGCAGTGTCTCAATATTTTGTCCCGTATAGGAGGAAACGCGGACCGACCGGGCATTCTCAAGAAAACTTCCCTTCACCATCTCCCTGGTATCCTCTTCCACCATATCCGCCCATTCCCCGTCCACCATGTCTGCTTTGGTGAAAACGAGTATTCCCCGCCTGATGTTCAGCATTTTAAGTATCTCAAAGTGTTCCGTGGTCTGGGGCATTACCCCCTCGTCAAGCGCTACTGCCAGCAGCACCAGATCGATCCCCCCGATACCCGCAAGCATATTTTTGACAAACCGCTCATGTCCCGGCACATCGATGATTCCGATATGCTGCCCTTCTTCACCCGGCATACCGGCAAATCCCAGTTCAATTGTGATGCCTCTCTTTTGTTCTTCTTTCAGACGATCGGTGTCCGTCCCTGTCAATGCCTTAATCAGACAGGTTTTCCCGTGATCCACATGGCCTGCCGTACCGACTATTACATTATGCATCCTGTTCCCCCATCTGATTTTGTTCTAAAAATGCTTTTCGGACCCATTCAAATTCATCCTCCCCGATAGTTCTCACCGACAGCCAAAGCTTATCCCGGGCTATTCTTGCAATGACAGGGATTTCTGCTCTTCGGAGCAGCCGCTCCGAGCGTTCGGCATTAAAACCGTTTCCGGATACCGTTACCGCATAGCCCTCAAGCAGCACCGACGGCGCAGAGCCTCCTCCCACCTGATCCCTGCAGGGTACGGCCGTAAACTCCAGGGACGGAACTGCCTGTGAAAGCAGTCCGCACAGCATTTCGGCCTTTTCCTTCAACCGGTTTCCCGTCTCTGTAAGCATGCGCAGCACAGGAATTTCACGCAAAGCCCGCTTCGTATCCTGGTATTCGAAGAACGTTGCCTCCAGGGCGGCCAGCGTCATTTTATCCACCCGGAACGCTCTCGCCAGGGGATGCCCTTTCATCCGGTCCACATATTCCTTTTTACCGATAATGACACCGCACTGCGGTCCGCCGAGAAGCTTATCCCCGCTGAAGAGCACCACATCGGCCCCCTCTTTCAATGCCTCGGCCGCCGTAGGCTCTGCGATGCCGCAGCCGCTCAAATCGGCCATCAGCCCGCTTCCCATATCGTAAATCACAGGAACCTTAAATTCACCGTACTCATCCCTCAGGGCCGAAAGCTCTCTGACCGACACTTCCTGTGTAAAACCGATGATCTTGTAATTGCTTGTATGTACCTTTAAAAATGCACCGGTCGTTTCCCCGTGGAACGCCTTCCTGTAATCGGCCGGTTTTGTCTTATTGGTTGCGCCCACCTCCAGAAGGTGCGCTCCGCTTTCTTCCATAATTTCCGGTATCCGGAAGGAGCCTCCTATCTCCACCAGTTCGCCTCTTGAGGTGATCACCTCTTTTCCCCTGGCGAGTGCGGACAGGCACAGCATGGTGGCGGCCGCATTGTTGTTCACAACCATGGCAGACTCAGCTCCTGTGATTTTTCTGATCAGCTGCTCCACATGATCGTGACGGGAGCCACGGCTCCCCTTTTTTATATCGTATTCCAGGTTTGAATAATAACCGGCCGCTTCCAATGCATTTTCGCAGGCTCTTTTCGATAGGTTGGCCCTCCCGAGGTTCGTGTGCAGGACTACGCCGGTGGCGTTGATTACGCGGCGCAGGCTTCGTTCCTGCTCATCGAAAACCCTCTGCCTGACCAGTTTGGTTAAATACTCCACTGCCGGGATTTCCTCTCTTTTTCCATCGATTATATCGCTTCTCACCTGAGCAATCACCTCCCGGACAGCCTCCACGACTACCTGGCGCGGCATCATTTCCGTAAAAAAAATAAGATGCTCATCCTGCAGCATCTCATCAATTTTAGGGATCTTTCTCAGTAATTCCTGATTTTTTCCCATCATTTTCGCTCCTTCTGCCCCGGATATGGTTTGAACGGAGGAGGTGGGAATCGAACCCACCCAGGGGGCTCTTAACCCCCCACAACGGTTTTGAAGACCGCGAGGCACACCAGCAACCTATCTGCCTCCATATCCTTAACAGTCCTAATAACAGTTCCACTTAGGCTGTCATTATACTATCATGTATTAAATTGTGTGTCAATTTTCAGGTGGGAGTAATGGATACTCCCTGTTGGCGGCAGCGCCGCCGGACCGGCCGTGGGAAGGTGGGTGGGGGAAATTCATCATGTCATAACTCAGCCGGTATCCCGCCTTCCCTCAGGCCCTTATCCGATGTATCCGTTTTTCTTCAGCTCGGCAATTGCACGCTCCTGCGCAGCCTCCGCCGTAAGCACGATTGGGCCGGTACAGCCCATTCCGCTCTCTGCATAAATACCTGCTTTCCACAGCATTTTTACCGCATCCTCCAAATCCATTACTTCAATGCCCGGAATCTGGGCGGTGCAGATTACTTTTGGCGGCATTTTTATTTCCTCTGTAACAGCTTCTTTTTTATCGGCACCGTTCAGTTCTTTTAAAATTTCCTGAAGACCCGCCCGGTCCGCCGCGGCAAACTCTTCCGCGGCAATCCGCTTCCATCCATGATTCACCAGACTTGCAGCGAACTCCACCGCTCCGGCGGTAACCGGCGCACCGGATGCCCTGGAGACAATCAGAATCAGACGGCCGTATCCGGGACCGATTCCGGGACCGTATCCAAAGCCCAGGGACTCATAGCTTCCGCCCGTCGTATGGGCGGATAACATCTTCACCATCAGGTTTCCGGTGAGAGAATCCATAACCATGATATCCGGCGTTCCGCAGAGAAGATCATTGCCGCGCATCACTATGCCTCCGTCCGCCCGCGCCGAGTCCGCAAACCGGATGCCGTATCCTCCCTCCGTCAGCTTGAGAAGGGCGCGCTCCGCCTGTCTGGCTCCGTCAATATTGGCAATTCCAACCGTTGGACTCTCGATTCCATCCGCCTTTGCCGCAATGATCCCATAAACCGCATTCTTAACCATGCCGCAGACGCGGTCTGTGTCCGAGATGCCGGTCGTGGCTGCCAGGTACATGGATTTTCCCTTCCCGGGAGTCACTGCCTTGCCCACAGTGGCAACTCCTACCGGGAAGGGATAGTGCATCGTCACCGCTCCGTCTATTTCCCCGGCATCCAGCATTTCTTCCATTTTCCTGTGGACATCGCCGCCTTCAATCAGAATTGCCTTATTTCCGGCCCTTTCAATGAGACGCATCGCCTCATCTGCCGTTTGCCTGCCATGCTCACTGCCTTCCGGAGCAAAGCCAATCACCGGCTTTTTGCCGTACCGCCCCGTCTCCAGAGCATCCGCCCCCTCTGTCTTTGACGCTCCGTCATTGGCCTGAACCACAAACGAAACACCGTCGAAGAGGTTTGTCATTCTGCCCAGGAAAAGGCTACCTTTTCCGATAATCATGGCGCGGTTTAACTCTTTTCCAAGCATTGCCTCACGCATGACCCCCAGATACGGTATCCCCGACGGAATATGCCCCTGGGTCGGCGCCCAGCCGGTCATTCCGTGTTCTTTTACAAATGCGGCGATCCCGCTCCGTTCCAGCTCACCCTTTTTAACCCCCAGCGCGGCAATCATTTTATAATTGGACTCCGGCACATCCCCGGCGCCGGCCGGTTTTGTGATATCGGGGTTTTGCATCTCGGGTGCATATTTATCAACATCCAGAATACCCAGTCCCGCTTTCTCAAGCGGCGCCGTCACAAGGGACGATATGACATTCTGCGGTGCAGAACCTGTTCCGATGGTATGATACCCCACAATATCCGTGCGAAGCTGCGGATTAACACCGTCATCGGCGCTAATCAGGGCTGAAAATCCGGCAACGGCGTCCTCCAGAACAGGAAGGCCTTTTTTCACATGATCCTTCGCATTCATTCCAAGCTTCGCCGTACAGCCTCCCGCCGTCACAACCACGTTTTTAAATGTGCCTGCCTGCACCAGCGCCGCTGCATGGATGAGTGCATGGACAGGCCCTGCGCAGAAGCCCCTGACGTCGCTTCCCGTGGCATTGACAAAACCGGCAATTTCCGCCGCTGCTTTTGCAAAGTTTCCGCCGCCCCGCTGATTCATATCGCCGCACGCCTCCTCGCAGCAGTCAATGACGTAATCGACTGAATCAGGGGCAACCCCTGCCTTGTGAACCAGCTCCAGAAGAGAAAGGACATTCGACGCTTTTGTCACAAGATTTTCCAGCATCACATGGGCGGACAGGTTCGCGTCCACGTCATGTGCCCGTTTCACGGCGCCCACAAGCTCATGCTTGTGGTACAGCCCCTCTGCATGCTCTTTTTCCACCAGCTCTGTGATGAAATCAAATGTGTTTTCATTTTTATCTAAAACCGCCAGTTGTTCCTCAGTGAATAAGCACTGTTGTTCAAGCTTTCCCTTCACTCCGGCAGCAAATTCTCTCTCTAATACCACCAGTTCAAACACATCACAGATCTGGATTACTCCGTAGAATTCATCCTGCGGCATAATCTGGCCGTATCTGCCGTCACGTGCCGCACCAAGCCATTTTTTATCGTAGTATGGAAATTCCGTGGCAGCTAAATCAGACGGTTTCGCATTTCCGATGTACACCTGATTCGGTATGTAATTAACTGCATCCTCGAAGCTTCTCAAATGTCCCGGAAGTTCTTTTAAATATTCCGAATCCGGATTTACTACCCTCTCCGTTGTCTGTGTCGTCCCATTATGCAATACCATATCGGGCGTGATTGCCAGCGTATAGCTGGCGCCTTTTATAACCGGATATCCATTCATGCTTTTACTTTCACCTCGTTCGATTTGGTAGAAAGCTGTGAAGAATCCGGGAATTGATATCTGGCAAAAACGATATTTTTCTGATATTAATCCTCCGGATTCTTTGACAGCCACTCACGGATTACAGGTATTTACAATATTCCTCACGGATGGTGGTCATTTCCTTAGCGATGTCATCGACATCTAAAACCATCTCCATCATGCTGATCTGCTCATCATAAACACCGTCATCGACCTCTGACTTAACTCCATCTTCACAGATGTGATAAACACATAGTCCCAACTGGACTCCTGCCAACGGACCTGCAAATGTGGGATCACCTGCGGTTACGGTTTCGGCAGCAAGGCCTGCTGCTTCTCCCTCCGCCGCGCCGAGAACTACAACAATGTTCTCAGGACCATACTGGTCGGCATAATCCTTCACTCTTTTCTGATTTTCCAGATCCATGGCACCCGCGCTCGTTCAGACAAAGCATTCGGTAGATGAATATACTACGTCTGCGCCTGCCGTCTTCACGCATTCTGCTATGGCAGGGCCGGGAATTCCGTCGCGGTCGCCGATAATGACGACTTTTTTGTTTTTCAAAATTGCCATATGCGTACCTCCTTACAATTTTTTAACAGTTTCAAATCTAATCCTAATCTATAACAACGCCCTAAAAAGAGCGGCTGTTACCGTATAATCAAGTTTCCATCTGTATGCTGGCCTTGATCATGGCCTCGATGTTTTCCGGCGTTGCGTCGTCTTTTACACACTCCTGGATTTTTAATCCATCCCTATAAACGGCGATTACCGGAAGTCCCAGCACCTTCTGTCCAATCGCCAGCCTGCGGGCCTTTGTCGTGTTCAGAGCAGTGAACTTCATCTGCTTTCCATAGGTGTCCTCCATCGCATGAACATGCGGCATCAATGCCTGACAGGGCGCACAGCCGTCTCCGTAGAAGTCAACGAGAACAGGCCCTTCTGCTTTCAGCACTTCCTCCTCAAAATCGTCCTTAGTTAAGTCTACCATGGTATTACCTCCTCATATATTTTGCCTGTCAATAGACGTGGCCGTCCAATTCGGCAATGTATTTTTCCGCCTGCATGGCGGCGACTGCGCCGTCTGCGGCAGCGGTCACTACCTGACGAAAGCTCTTTACGCGGACATCCCCGGCAGCATAGACACCGGCAATATTGGTATGCATATCGTCGTCCGTTCTGATATATCCTCTTTCCATATCGAGAAGCCCTTCAAACAATTCACTTCTCGGGACATTTCCGATGAAACCGAACAAACCGATCATTCCATCGTCCGGATCTGCATCCACTCTCGTGAGTTCATCTGTCTTTACATTTCTGACCGTCATGCCGGATAGGATTCCATCTCCATGAAGTTCCTCCACCACACTATCCCACATGAAATTCATCTTTGGATTCCGGAATGCCTTCTCCTGGATGGATTTCGCCGCGCGAAGCTCATTCCTGCGGTGTATTACGGTAACCTTTCTGGCAAATTTCGTGAGGTAGATGGCCTCCTCCACCGCGGAGTCGCCGCCGCCTACGACAAACACCTCTAAATCTTCAAAGAAATTGGCGTCGCAGGTTGCGCAGAAGGAAACTCCCTTTCCAACAAACTCACCTTCCCGCCTGCATCCAATCGGTCTGGCATAAGCTCCGGTGGCAATAATCAGGGCGCGGCACCGGTACGTGTCTTTTGTACCGTGCAGCATTTTAACAGGTCCGTCAAGTTCCACACTGGAAATTGTATCGCTTGCACGCTCGGCGCCGAACCTGGCCGCCTGCCTTGTCATACGGTCGATTAGGGATGGGCCGCTTTCGCCCTCTACTATCTGGCCCGGATAATTTTCAATCTCATCTGTTATAGCAATCTGACCGCCGTCCCTGGCTTTTTCAATAATCAGTGTGGACAGGCGGTATCTGCCGGAATAAAGCCCTGCCGCAAGTCCGCCGGGACCCGCGCCAAGTATGATTACATCAAAAATTTTGTCCATCTGTCATGCTCCTCTTACTTCTTCCATTCAAATACGGTCTGCTCCGTCACAGGGATCTGCAGGGCCTCAAGCGCCTTTTCGACAATCTGTCTGCGGATCTCCTTCTCCTCCTCGTGAGTCAGGGCCGGATTACCGAGAGGATGAGGAATTGCGACGGCAGGGACAATTCTGTTCGCGCCAACCGTCAGTGAGATCGGCACGACCGTGGCAATATGAACTACCGGGATACCATAAGCTTCAATCGCTTTAACCATCGTTGCACCGCAACGAGTACAGGTCCCTCAGGTGGAGGTCAGGATCACGGCATCTACATGGTCGTCAACCAGCTTCTGTCCGATTTCCTTCGCATATTTCGTCGCGTTGGCCACACTCGTTCCATTGCCGACCGTCGTATAGAAATATTTGTGAAGGCTCCCGATTTTTCCTTCCTTTAAAAATTCACGGACAATATCTACCGGCAGGACGCGGTCCGCATCCCGGTTCGCATAGGACGGATCATAGCCGCCATGGGCCGTCTCATAGGTCTCTTCCGTCAGGTCCGTTACCTCCTCGATATCGTACATGCCGTATTTGGAGGCGCTGGAGGATTCGATATGGTCCGGGTTCCCCTTCGGCACGATACCGCCGGATGTGACCAGGGCGATTCTTGCATTAACCATATTCTTTATTGCCGGCCCCGGCTCTACCCGGTCAAAGCTCGGCATCGGATATTCCGTCACGTATTCTTTTCCGTTTAATTTGTTTACCAGCATATCGACTGCCCGGCCTGCGCCTGTCTTTTCCTCAAAGAAGTTGACACGGATGCCATTAGGCATATACCCCTCTTCTTTCGACGAACCGACAGCTTCTTTTTTTACCAGCTTAAGCGCTAAGGGAGCCATCACCTTTACGGCCCCGCGCATTCCTGCCGCGCTGTTTTTGGTCTCGCAGATGTAGACTTTTGTTTTAAACATATCCGCGCCCGGATTCTCTTTATACATCCCTGTCACCACAGGGATTCCCATCTGTTCTTTTACTGCCGCCGCGACTGTGCCGCATGCCACGCCATAGCGTCCCGCATTAAACGCCGGACCGCAGATCACACCATCCGGATTTTTTTCCCTGATCATGCCTAAAATAGTTTCTGTCGCAGTATCCACATTTTCATTAAAATAGGAGTCACCGCAGATTATGGTAGCCACAATCTCCGCCTCATCGCCAAAGGCCTGGGCAAAGGCCAGACCCGGCCCCACCTTACCGTCTCTCATCTCAGGCGGATAATCCGCTTTTTCTTCGCCTCCGATGTTTGCGAAGAACTGATTTATATAATGTACAAACTTTAATTTTGCCATTTTTATTCATTCCTTTCAATCATTCCGGTTTGAAAGCGCATCGCGCTGTTTTATGATTACCGGGCGCTCAAACGGTTGAAACCCATCTCGTTGGTCGCTCCTGTAATCACCTGAAGCTCTGCTTCAATGGAGCCGTCTGCTTTCAGGCTGCCGTCAAATCCCCCGGCAATAATATCCGCCACTTCCGGATAGCCAATCACCTTGTCCATCGGCGGGAGCGTAATAAGCATATTGGCATTGCCTCCGGTTACCACGGCATCCGCCGCCGCATCCGCGTCCGCCAGAGACTGGGATGCCCCGTCGCGGCCGGCATATTCATCGGTAATGATAACGGTCCTGATGCCTTTCGCCTCGATCTTTTTGCAGTTCATGATGAGGTCGGTGTCCGGGTTTCCGAAACCTTCCTGAGAAACAATGGCCCCATCCACGCCCAGCCACTCGCATAATTTTGCCGTGGCATCCGAAGAGCGCATCTTATCGGCCAGATATACATTCTCATTCGTGATAATCACACCCACAAAATTAAGCGTCTTTCCGTGTTCCTCGAATAAATGCTTGATAACCGGATTATTCAGGTGGTGATATGTGGTGTTCTTATCGCAGGCAGACACGCAGTTGCCGCTTAATATCGCGCCGTCCATCGTCTCTGTCGGGCAGAGGATAGTCGGAAGGGACTGTTTCATGTCCACACCGTACACATAGGTGTCGTGCATGAGCCCCTGGCTCTGTAGCATCAGCACATAAGCCACCCGCGGAAGTTCGGGATACAGCCTGATCCCCTCCTTTACGGACGGTGTCTCATACGTCTCCACTGTTTCAGCCGTAATATTTTTTGCCAGCTTTCCTATGTAATCAGCCGTTTTTAATCCTGCCATGCGCACCGCTTTTTCGTGGGCATGCTTTTCGATCCCTTCGATCGGCTCACAGACAACCACCAGATTATGAAGCTGTGAAAACGGAGTATACTGCGCCCCCGTCCCGGTCATGTCGATAATCCCCTCCTGGAACCCTACAATCTTACCGGCTGTTACAACGCCGCAGCCACGCAGCACATTGGTCCTGCCGCTCCCCACTGTCGCTACTTTGGAAATAACCCCCGGGAATAATTCTCCGTCCCCGCTTGTTTTTACCCTCGGTTCAATCACATCCTTGACCGGCATGATACGGATACTGTCACCCGGATGTGCAACTTCCAGCTCCACCGACTCTAAGCTGCCGTCTTCCAGCAGAAGCGCCGTCAGTTCCTCTTTATTCACAGTAACTGTGCCGCCCTCTACCTTGGATTCGGATCCGAACCGGATATCCCTGATTGGAATAATTCCTAATTCAAGCTTCATCTTTCCGCTCCTCCTTCTTTCTCCCAAAGCCGTATATTCACTTCCTTACAGCTCATAAAAGAATTATTACTGATTCATTTTATATATAAGCAATTTGCATGCCAAAAAAACCATGGTCCTGCAAGCTCATAGAAATCATAACCTGTTACCGGTTTTATTTTCACAGTGGTGTGTAATTTTGACAATTATCTTTGAACTCTCCTGTCAATTGGCAAATAATTGGCAACAATGTCACAACTGTTTCCTGCCTTTCCTCACCGCTTTTACCCACCTCCATTCCGAATAAATTTCTTACAGAACCGGCCAGTACCGTACAATGGGCCGAATCTCCGCTTGACTTTGATACCGTGCCGCAGTTTATACTAATGACACAGGAGGTACAAAATGAAGGAAATGACTGTAAGCCAGGTATCCAGACGATATGGAATTCCTTCATCGCTTGAGAAAAAGAGATTTTGCGGCGGTTTATATGCCGCCCATATAATACCGTTTGGCAATTTTGACGAGTGGGATGCATTTCTCGAATGAATGATGAAACAGGAAAGATATGAATTGAATTTGCAGGCGGTTTGAAGGTTCAGAAGCATATGTGCGGACTCGCGGAATAAAACTTAAATTACTATAACCATATAGAACAGCCGAAACAGGATATCAAGCATCTGCAGTTGGATCTTCTAATGCCGATTAGTGAAAAGGGGAGGGCTGAAGGGATGGTGATTTAGGAACTGAGCTTGCAAAAATGATAATTAAAAGATGATTTGTGGGGAGATGAAATGTGACCGGGCTATAGATTGGGAGTGGAAACAAAGCAGCCTTACAATGAAATTTGAGAATTGGCATTAAACCGGCAATTTCATTGCAAGGCTGAACTTCTGAGGCATCGCTTTTGAAAAGCGATTGCCGCGTTATTAAATTTAAATCGTGGTCATATAAACGTTCTAAAAGGTACAGCTGACGGCGCTTTCTATCAGGGACTGATCAATATAGCGGAAATCCTTCTTCAAGTTCTCCTCCCAGTCAGGCAGTGGTTTCTCCGTGAGAAAAGCACTGCAGGTTATGATACTATTTTCCAACACCGTGATGAATTCCTGGAACTCCTCCATCTCCACCTTGCCGTCGGATATCATCACCGTCTTATATGGATTTTGGTTCGGTTTAATACTCCCCGCCATCGGATGTGTCTCCAGACGGCTTCCTCCGTGGATCGCATCCCTCGCCCTTATCAGGACATCCAGACAGCCGCCTCCCTCCAGATACTCCACCCTCAGTCCCTTTCCATATGCGCCATAGCGCTCTTTGACAAGCTCATTATTCGTGATAAGCGTATATAATCTGTGCAATGTCGTCCCCTCTTTCCTGTCAATATTTACCCCTGTTAACTCTCCTCTATCGTATCAGACTTCCCTCTTTACTTCCACCATAATTTTAAATTCCCCTGACAAGCCTCCCCGTCCCCCTCCTTGTCAACCCACCACCCCTGTGATATACTATGAGCACTTGGTGAGGTCCTTTCGAACCTAGTGCGAGTCATATCTGGACACTTAACGAGGTCTCTCACGAGTTTAGTGTACACGATATACTATGAGCACTTAGTGAGGTCCTTTCGAACCTAGTGCGAGTCATATCTGGACACTTAACGAGGTCTCTCACGAGTTTAGCAAGGCCCTATCCGGCTAAAAGTAAGGAGGTTTACACATGGCAGATATATCATTGACATCTATGACAGCGCATCGTGGCTGAGCGGCCAAAATAGGCCCTGATGCCCTGGCACAAGTTTTGTGCCATTTACCGAAATTTAACGATCCGAATCTGCTGGTGGGCTTTCAGACCAGCGATGACGCCGCCGTTTACCGGCTGAGCGACGAACTGGCCCTAATCCAGACCGTTGATATATTCCCGCCGATTGTAGACGATCCCTATTCCTACGGCAAGACAGCCGCAGCCAACGCGCTCAGCGACGTGTATGCCATGGGTGGAAGGCCCAAACTCGCCATGAACATATTCTGCTTCCCGGAGACTCTTCCGAAATCCGCGGTGCAGGCTATTTTACAAGGCGGTTATGAAAAAGTACAGGAAGCGGATGCCATTATCTGCGGCGGGCATACCATTCAGGATCCCGTCCCCAAATATGGCCTCAGCGTGACCGGTTTCGTCCATCCGGAACGCGTGCTTCGGAACAATACCATACAGAGGGGAGATATTCTGATTCTCACTAAAGCGCTGGGAACCGGAATCCTAACGACCGCATGGAAAGGAAACCTTTTAACAGTTCCGCAGCAGACGGAGCTTCTCACCTCCATGGAAATGTTAAACCGGTACGCCGCGGAAACCTTAGAGTGTTTCGCCGATATCCATGCCTGCACGGATGTCACAGGCTTTGGCCTATTAGGACATGCCTATGAAATGGCGTCCGGCAGCAATTTGAGTATCGCGATTGACTCCGTGGCTCTTCCGTCCCTGAACGGAGCCGTCGATGCGGCCGCCATGGGTCTGATTCCCGCAGGCGCTTATAAGAACAGGGAGTACTTGAATCAACTTGTAAATATACATCCTTCTGTTCCCGAATCATTGTCCGATTTAATGTTCGATCCCCAGACTTCCGGCGGTCTGCTGATCTCGGTTCCGGAAAAAACCGGCCGCGAACTTATAAAACGGCTGAACGAAAATTGTCCGGCAGCAAGGATAATAGGACGGGTGGAGGCATTTGATAAGTATCCGCTGACAGTTTTATAAAAGGATTTCCAATCCGTAAAGCGAAGCAAGGCAGCCGTAACATTGCAACAGCAATAGACCTGCTGCCTGCGCTGTCACCGGTAGGCGCGGCACGTTCCGGCAGATAACCGACCGGTGCAAAAAAGAGGATTTCTTACAATACAACCTGTAAAGAAATCCTCTTTTTTATTCATATATATTATGTCTTCAATTTTGCAGTTTACATCAGTTTCTGTTAATCTTCCCAGTAATCAGGTTCGATCGGCTCACGCGCCAGTGACTTTCCGTCATCGCTCTGCTCATCCACCTGAATAATCTGTCCGGAAGAGTTCGTCTTGTACTTTGTGCCGCTGGAATCCTTAACCGTCGTGGATTTAACAATTTTACCCGATGTGCTTACGAGGTAAACTTTGTTGTCAATCTTGATCGCCTCGTACTTGGTTCCGCTCTCCGCCTTCTGAAGTTTGCCCATGTAGAACAGGTAGTTCTCCTTGACACCTGAGTAACCGCGGCCTGCTTTGGTTCCGGATTCGGTGAAGTAGAACTCGCTTCGTGTTCCGTCGCCTTCCTCCACGGTTCCTTTCCCTTTCACAACAGAGCTTGTGGCCTTGTTGCCGAAGTAGTAGCATGCATATTCATCCGTGCTGCCCACTCTCAGACGTCTCAGTCCGTAGACCGGGTTGCCCTTCTCATTAAAGAGATAAGTAATGCCGTTAATTCTCACCAGATCACTTGTGGATGCCTCCTCGGCGGACGGTCCCACCTTCGGTGTGCCGTTGCTGGAGAAATAGTACCATTCCACCTCATTCCCCAGATCCATATTCAGATCGGAATCTTCCGGAGGCGTTGTGGAATACCAGCCGGTCTGTACCTTTCCGTTGTCCTGGAAATAACGGTAGTTTTCAAAGCTGTCGTCAGACTTGTCACCCATGTTCACCCAGCCGGTCTGCATTGCTCCCGTCTCGCTGAAACAGTAGTAAACTCCGTCAATCTTATATAACTTATAGTCTCCGCCGCTGATATTCGGCACATATTTCTTACCGGAGCTCTGGAAGTAATACCAGTGCTTGTCCTCATCATCACCAAACGGCACCGTCTTGTCATCAAATGAATCATCATCGTCCGGATCTTCCAGATACTGCCATCCGGTGCGCATCGCCCCATCGGAACCGGTATAATAGGTATCGTCATCCACCCAGCCGGTCTGCATCGCTCCGTCGCTGTCAAAATAATAATATTTATTATCTATCTTGGACCAGCCGTCCGTCACTACCTTGCCGCTGTTTGCAAAATAATACCAGACAATCGTATTCTCCTCATCCCAGCCCGGATTCTTCTTCTGAAGCTTAATCCACTTATTCGTTGTCATGATACCATTGCTGTCCACATAATACTCATCATCAACCCAGGAATTCACTGCCATTACTCCCTGAGAATTCAGGTAACGCCAAAGACCGTCGGCACCCTTCTTCCACTCATTTGTAACCTTATAATTATTAGAATCGTAATAAACCCAATCAGATCCCGACTGCTGCCAGCCTTCCGCATATGCAGTCAGAGACGCTGTTCCCAATGCAAGCATCATGGAGAGGGCAAAGACCGTGATTCCTCTCTTCCTCATATAAATTCCTCCCGTTGTATACAGTACTCTACAATACATTCTATCAGGGGAGGGGGAAATGTTCAAGCAGAATTATCTTTCAATTTGATTACAATTTGAGAAAGGAGGACGCGGCCGTAAGGCGCGGGGATGGGATGGCGGCTTCTCCTTTTGCCAATTATGTTTGACACCTCCACCTCCACCAGATATAATTATCTGAGGAAACATGAATACTATGGTATCTGCCAATTGAAAGGATAAATAAAACTATGTGGATTGCCGACGGCTGGAATGATTATGAAGTAATAGACTGTTCCAAAGGAGAGAAGCTGGAGCGTTGGGGGAAGTATCTGCTTGTCCGCCCCGATCCCCAGGTAATCTGGGACACCCCGAAGGAACATAAAGGATGGAAAAAGATGAACGGCCATTATCACAGAAGCGCCAAGGGCGGCGGAGAATGGGAATTCTTTGATCTGCCGGAGCAGTGGACGATTGGTTATAAGGGACTCACTTTTAACCTGAAGCCGTTCAGTTTTAAACATACCGGGCTTTTCCCGGAGCAGGCTGCGAACTGGGACTGGTTTGGGAATAAGATTCGGGAGGCCGGACGGCCTGTGAAGGTTTTGAACCTCTTTGCCTATACCGGAGGGGCAACTCTGGCCGCCGCTAAGGCGGGCGCCAGCGTGACCCATGTGGACGCCTCAAAGGGCATGGTGAACTGGGCCAAAGAAAATGCCCGTTCTTCCGGGCTGGCGGAAGCTCCTATCCGCTGGATTGTGGATGACTGTGTGAAGTTCGTGGAGAGAGAAATCCGCCGCGGCAACCGCTATGACGGAATTATCATGGATCCTCCGTCCTACGGAAGGGGACCCAAAGGTGAGATCTGGAAGATCGAAGAAGCGATTCACCCCTTTGTCAAACTGTGTGCACAGCTTTTGTCGGAGGAACCGCTTTTCTACCTTATAAATTCTTATACAACCGGACTGGCTCCTTCCGTGCTGACCTACATGCTCTCCACGGAATTGCCGCCAAAATATAAAGGGATTGTCCGCTCCGATGAGCTTGGACTCCCCGTAACAAAAAGCGGGTTGATTCTCCCCTGCGGCGCTTCCGGCCGATGGGAATCCTCCCCCCGCTAAATATCCGTATTAACGGCCGCCGCTCAGCAGTTTCCAGAGTGGCGGCATTTTTCTTTTCAAAAATTCCGAAGTTCCCCATGCGAGCAGCACCGCAGCCACAAGAACGGCCAGATACATCAGAAACGCCATAGCCGCCGTATGAGGCAGGACAAATGAGGCCGCCTTGTTAAGCGTCCTGACCACAAGGAAATGGAACGCGTATAAGAAGAAACTCTCTTTCATCCAGGGCGCAGGGGACGGCAGTCTGCCCGACGGCAGTGCAATCCAAATCGTCACAGGCGCCAGCAGGCCGTAAAGGACGGCGGTCAGAAAATTTGCATCATGGTGCGTCGTCCAAAACATCCAGATGCAGAGCAGTACGCCCGCTATGGCCGCGCCTTCCTTCAAAATCCACGACACCGCTCCGCTGCCGTCCCTTTTTTCAACAAATCTGCCGCCGTGGAGCGCCATATAGGCCCCCGAGGAAAAGTACAGAAGTGCATCCAGGTTCAGCACAGGAATGACGGTAGCCCGGCCGAGAAAATACAGCATGACCGCTATCGCAGCCGCCCCCGCCCACGCATTTACCATTACCGCATAGACAACCGGGGCCAGGGCTATCAAAAGAATTAACTGCTGCATATACCACAGCACCGGATTATATGTATAATTAATGATGGCATCCGCCAGGTTTTCTAGGGAGAACGTCACCGTTCCTTTCCCCGCCACTGCGGACAGGACCGGTATCCTCGACACGATCAGAAAGAGCAGATAGTAGAGGGCATTCCATACGATATACGGTATTAATACACTCCTGACCCTGCGTGTCATTTTGCCCGGAATCTCCTTCCACGAGATACCTCTGTAAAACAGATAAGCCGATATGATAAAAAAGCCCGGCACGGCAATCGATGGCACAGCAAGAGAAACCAGACTCTGCGCCAGCTTAAGGCCCTCTGCAAACAGTCCGGTTTCTTCCGCTTCTATAAACAAGTCCGCATTATAGCTGTGAATCATCACAACCAGGCAGCTCAGGATAAAAGTCATCCAGGTAATCTTATTTCTGAATTCCGCCTCCGTAAGTCGCTTCATAGATTCGTTCTTTCACCATTTCATGATTAATTATCAGAGAAATTTAAGGCTGCCGAAACATCCAGCATTCCTCCGGTTGCCGTTTTTCCGGACAGGCTCTCCAGCCTGTGCACCGAGTTCAATATTCTTCCCTTGATTTCCGTCAGGGACAGGCCGGGATCATAGGAATACAGCATGGCCGCTGCTCCCGTCACCATCGGCGCCGCCATGGAGGTGCCGCTCATATAGCTGTATTTATTGCCGGTAACCGTACTTAATATGTAACTGCCCGGCGCCGCCAGATCCACACTCTTCACGCCAAAGTTGGAGGCCGGGTCTATCTTGCCGTCAAACCGTAAATTGGCCACCGAAATAATATTGTCGAGATCAAAGCTGGCCGGATAGACCGGCAGACTGTCTATGTTATACCCGTTGCCCGAACTGTCGCCATTTCCCGCCGCGACAACAAAGAGCATGCCGGAATTTTTCATCGTCTGGTACAATTCTTCGCTGTACTTGTTCGTGCCGAAGCTCAGATTGCAAATCACCGCTCCATTATCCTGGGCGTAACGGATCGCCTTGGCGACATTGTCAGCCGTTCCGACTCCGGAAGGCGTTCCAAGCGCCTTGATGCTCATCACTTTCACATACGCCGGATCGCAGATGCCAATCGTTCCCACCCCGTTTCTCGCCGCGGCAATGGTGCCCGCGGAATGAGTGCCGTGATCGTCGTCCGAACCTGTAAAGACCTGATTGTTGTTGGAATAAAAATTCCATCCGTAAACATCGTCGATATATCCGTTGCCGTCATTATCGATTCCATCACCCGGGATTTCATCCTCGTTAATCCAGATGGAACCCGCCAGATCCTGATGGCTGTAATCAATTCCCGTGTCAATCACCGCAACGACCACCTGGCGTTTATCTCCTTTTGCGTCGTATTTCTTCCAGGCAGGTATGATATTAATATCAATTCCCGCCAGAGCCAGCGTTGTTCCATCGCTCTCCCTTGCGGGCCCCGGCCGGTTTTCTCCGGTGTTCCGGTTCCCCAGCCATCCCTGAAAAACATTGTCCAGGGGCATCTTCGTGCTGGGCACCAGCTTAAATACACCGCTGTTAAGTAATGCCCACTGATAATCCCCGTAGGTGTCGGAATACGGCAGCGACTGGTAGCCGGGCCCTAAGGAGAATACGCTCATCCCCGTCCCCTCCGCAGAGCCAAACGCCTCCGCACCGTACCGGCCGGCGGCAAAATTACCCTCTGCCTCCACAACCTGTACCGGCGCAGGCCCATCGGTTGCCACTCCTGCTGCGGTAAAACCGGTCAGCATCGGAACGGCCAGCGCCGCCGCCAATGCGGCAGTCCATATTCTGTTTTCCAGTAACCGTTTTTGATTTTTTCTCATCGTCACTCCTGAAATTATAACTTAATGATATTACTTCTGAACTCTCTTTAAGCCGATAAATACAACCACGCTTCTCGGCGGCACGACAAACTGTTTCTGGTTTTTCAGCACCGGTTCTTCCCCATTTCCGTAAATGCCGTTATTCTCCCCGTCATCCGTATTAAAGGCCAGGTGCCACTTCATGCCCCGCGGCAGCTTGGGCAGGGAGAACTCATGGGGTTCCCAATGCATATTATAAGCCGTGTAAAAATAATCGTCGGGCGTTCCGTCAGCCTTCTGTCCGTATTCGCCGCAGTACATAATGCCTAACTGGCGGCGGAAGTTCTCAAACTCCGGACACCAGGTTTTCACACCGTGGTATGACACGTCGGGATGGCCGCAGACAAGGTAGTCCGTATTCTTCGGCTCCGTCTCCATGTGAAATACGGGATGCTCTTTCCTGAACGCAATGACATATTTGACAAATTCATAGATATCGCGGTTGCTTTCCAGAAGGTTCCAGTTGAGCCATGAGACCTCATTATCCTGGCAATAAGAATTATTGTTCCCGCCTTTTGTGCAGCCGAACTCATCTCCCGCCTGGATTAAAGGGGTTCCCTGGCTTAAAAACAGAAGCAGATACGCATTTCTGAGCTGTTTTCTGCGCATTTGTACAATCTTTTTTTTGCGGCTCGGTCCTTCCGCCCCGCAGTTCCAGGTAAAGTTATAATCGGTTCCGTCCCGGTTATCTTCCCCATTGGCCTCATTATGCTTTACCTCATAGGACACCATATCCATCATCGTAAAGCCGTTTGTATTCGCCATATAATTTATAACGCCGCAGCCGGGCGGATTCCTTCGGTTTCTGAATATCAGGTTATTCATCTGATCTTCATCTCCCTTCAGAACGCGGCGCATGTCCGTCAGAAAGCCATCGTTATACTCTCCCAGATGGCGTTCTCCGACGTTCTCCGCCAGCTCCCAGGACGTTGCGAGAAGCTTTGTCTCCGAGAGATAGGGATCGCATAAAAGCAGTCCCGCCGGTGCAAAACCGGAAAGATGGACCCCATCCACATGATAGCGCGAAACCCAGAAGCGAACCGCATCCAGAATCATGGACGGACTTTCTTTTCCGGTAAAATACAGCTCCACGATCACTTCCAGTCCGTTCTTATGAAGCTCCTTCACCAGACGGCAGAACTCGGCCGCCGGTGTTTTCCCGGCTCCTGACGTATAGGAAGACTTGGGCGCAAAATAGAATCCCTTTTCATATCCCCAGTAATTTAGTTTTCCTGTCGGCTCCGTGCTGCGGTAGGGATTTCCGTCCGACTGGTCCGGCATCATCACCTCGGAAAACTCGTACGGCGGAAATAATTCGACTGAAGTAATCCCCAGTCCCTTCATATATGGGATTTTTTCCGCGATCGCCTTAAATGTTCCACGGTCCTCCACACGGGAAGATGCATGCTTTGTAAAACCCCTGGGATGGATTCTGTAGATAACCGTCTCATTAAAAGGACGGTTCAGGGGCCTGTCGCCCTCCCAGTCGAAATCACCGGAGATAAACCGGCTTCTTAAGGGGCGGTTCACCGAGGTCAAATCCCCCCACTTCTCCCGGCCGCTGAATTCCCGTCCGTAAACGTCGGGGAATTCGCCCTCCTCCGTCTCAAGGCAGTATTCAAGATCTTTAAAGTCCTCCCCGCAAAGTTCCATGAACCATACATTGCCCACCCTCTCCTCGGTTGAAAACGGTATCGTCTCTGTCTTACTTCCGTCTCTGTAAATTACCAGGCTGCATTTATCACCGGAGGCCACGGTGCAGATGTGGACTCCCTTTTCCGTCTCCGTGATTCCCAGAGGGAAATTACCGTGGCCGTTTTGCACTTTTTCTATTTTGCCTGTCTTCACTCGCCCATCTCCAATCCGGCCGTGTAGGCCGAGGTTATTGTGCTTCTAAAATGTTTAACTTCCCCAAACTGCGCTTTTTAGCGGGGCTGGGAATCGTAAGCTTCTATCTGTTCCGCCAGATCGTTTAAATACATCCAGCGCTCCATCTTTTCTTCCAACTGTGATTCTTTTTCTTCTTTCTCCTGCATCAGGCTGTTCAGGCGGCTGTAATCTCTGGCCGCTTTGAGAATTTCCTCCTCCAGTCCGGCCACGGCCGCTTCCAGGGAGGCAATGTCATCCTCTATGGTCTCCCACTCCCGCTGTTCTTTATAGGAGAACTTCGGTTTCTTATCCCGCTGCTGTCCTTCCTTCCAGTTTTTGCGTCCGCCCGTCTGCGCATCCTGTCCGGCCTGTCCCGCTTTGCCTTCTGCTGCGGGGTTCTCTTCCCGGCTTCTCTCATCAAGAGCCGCCTGGTAATCCGTATAACCGCCTTCATACTGCTTCACAACGCCGTCTCTCTCGAAAGCAAAGATACGGCGCACCACCCTGTCCAGGAAATACCGGTCATGGGATACCGTTATCACAATCCCCTGGAAATGATCCAGATAGTCTTCAAGGATCGTCAGAGTCCTGATATCGAGATCATTGGTCGGCTCATCCAGAAGCAGGACATTGGGAGCATCCATCAGAATATGAAGCAGGTAAAGCCGCCTTCTCTCCCCACCCGAAAGTTTTCCAATCGGTGTGTACTGTACGCTTGACGGAAAGAGGAAACGTTCCAGCATCTGCGATGCGGACACGCTGCCTTCGGGCGTCTTCACATACTCTGCGACATTCTTTATATAATCGATCACCTTGAGGCTCTCGTCCATGTCTTCATTTTCCTGGGAAAAATACCCCATTTTAACGGTCTGTCCAATTACGGTTTCTCCCGAATCGGGCTGAACCCATCCCACGATCATTTTCATCAGGGTGGATTTGCCGCTTCCGTTCGGTCCGATGATTCCAATTCTGTCGTTCTTTAAAAAGATATAGTTAAAATCGCTTAAAAGAACCTTATCCCCATAGCTTTTGCTCAGATGGGAGATTTCCACGGTCGTTCTGCCGAGACGGCTGGACAGAGAGCTCATCTCCACGTCCCCGTCCTCCTCGGGACCCTTTCTTGCGCTCAGTTCTTCAAATCTCTGGATACGGCCCTTCTGCTTTGTCGATCTGGCCCTGGCGCCCCGCCTGATCCACTGAAGCTCCGTCCTCAGGATGGTCTGGCGTTTCCGTTCGGAAGCCTCTTCCATTGCCATGCGTTCCTCTTTCAGTTCGAGATATCCCGCGTAGTTTGCCTGATAGCTGTATAATTTGCCCTTGTCCAGCTCCACGATCCGGTTGGACACACTGTCCAGGAAATAACGGTCATGGGTAATCATAAGGAGCGCTCCCCTGAATTTCTTCAGATACTCTTCCAGCCAGTCCGCCATGCTGCTGTCCAAATGGTTCGTCGGCTCATCCAGCACCAGCAGATCCGCCGTGGACAGAAGGACGCTTGCGAGGGCCACCCTCTTTTTCTGTCCGCCGGACAGCGTGGAAATTACCGCTCCATACTCCGTAATTCCAAGCTGGGTCAGTATATTCTTGGCCTGGCCTTCCAGATCCCAGCTGTGCTCATGTCCCTCATTCTCCTTTATGACGCATTCGAGAACGGTAAGCTGCGGCTCAAACACTGGGTTTTGCGGCAGAAAACGGATATAGAGGTTCCTGCCTCTCACCACGGTGCCCTGGTCCGGCTCCTCCAGCCCTGCGGCAATCTTTAAAAGAGTAGACTTGCCCGTGCCGTTGATTCCGATCAGGCCGATCTTCTCCCCTTCATTGATGGAAAACGACGTGTCGTCAAACAAGAGCCGTTCTGTGTATGATTTTGTCAAATGCTCTATTGTAAGTATATTCATGGTATTCTGCTTCCTGGTTACTATTCACAGCGCTGTGCTGTGAATAGTAACGCCTCCTGAATTCTATAATCTGTTTTCCCGCACGCGGGCTTCTCCGCCTGTGCGGCCGTATCTTTTGTCCGTTATTTGATGATAAGCTCCACCGGACAATGATCCGATCCCATGATTTCCGTGTGGATCTTCGCACTCTCCAGCCTGTCCTCCAGGATCTTCGACACACAGAAATAATCGATGCGCCACCCTGCGTTCTTCTCTCTGGCCTTAAACCGGTAGGACCACCAGGAATAAACTCCCTCCTGATCCGGATAAAAATGTCTATAGGTATCAATAAAGCCCGACTCCAGAAGTTTGGTGAATTTACCCCTCTCTTCGTCCGTAAAACCGGCATTCTTCCTGTTGGTTTTCGGATTTTTCAGATCGATCTCCCTGTGGGCCACGTTCAGATCCCCGCAGAAAATCACCGGCTTTGTCTCTTCCAGTTTCTTGAGATAGGCAAGGAAATCATCCTCCCATTTCATCCGGTAGGGAAGTCTTGCCAGTCCGTCTTGTGAATTGGGTGTATAACAGGTGAGTACATAATATTCCGGAAATTCCGCCGTGATGACGCGCCCCTCGTGATCATGCTCGTCAATGCCCAGGCCATACGTCACGGACAGAGGTTCTTCCTTTGTAAAAAGCGCCGTGCCGGAGTAGCCCTTCTTGTCGGCATAACTCCAGTACTGATAATAACCGTCCAGTTCCAAATCGATCTGGCCGCCCTGAAGCTTACTCTCCTGAATGCAGAGCACATCGGCGTCCAGCTCTTTAAAAATATCTAAAAATCCTTTTCCCACGCAGGCGCGCAGGCCGTTTACGTTCCAGGAAATTAATTTCTTCATAATTGATCTCTCCTTGCTGTCAAACTGTGATAGATAATCCCCGCGGGATAGTGTGGATAGTGTCTGTAAATGGAACAATCTGTTTTCAGTATATCATTTTGTCAGAAAATATGGAAGGGGGAAAGTTGCCGGGCGCGGAGCGGACAATTCGCGAACTGTTACTGTTCACACCCCAGCTAAAAGCGGCTGTGCTGCGAACAATAACACGCTTCGCGATGCACAGAAACGGCAAAAAAACGCTGTTTCGCGCCGCAACCCTCGGGTTTTCTGTGACTTTCGCTATGCTCCACCCACAAAAAACACCTCGCGGAATACTGCCTGTGAACAGTAACCGCGGACTTTCATTGCCGCTCAAAAAAAGGAAGACCAGGCGGAGCCATACAGGCCCGCCTAATCTTTTCACAATCCGCTTTCAATTTCCGCTTTCAATTTAACTTACAAATCCACGCTGATTTTCTGTTTTTCGATTTTGTGGCGTTCCACATATCCGGTCAGGATCAGAGTCAGCGCTCCGTCTCCCGTCACGTTGCAGGCGGTGCCAAAGCTGTCCTGCAGAGCAAAAATTGTGAGCATCAGGGCCGTACCGGTTGCATCAAATCCCAGAACTCCCGTAATCAGTCCGAGGGAAGCCATAACAGTTCCTCCGGGAACACCGGGCGCGCCGACTGCAAAAACGCCCAGAAGTGCACAGAACAGCACCATCGTGGACAGTTCCGGCAGGGTGCCGTAAAGCACCTTGGATACGGTCATGACAAAGAACACTTCCGTAAGAACCGAACCGCACAGGTGAATATTGGCAAACAGCGGAATTCCGAAGTCCACCATGTCGTCCCTGAGAGTCGGTTCCGACTTTCTTGCGCATTCCAGCGCCACCGCCAATGTGGCGGCCGAAGACATCGTGCCGACTGCCGTGATGTAGGCCGGGCCGTAATTTTTCACGACTTTATACGGATTTCTTCCCGAATATGCGCCGCCCAGAGTATAGAGGAGCGCCATCCACAGGTAATGGCCAATCATTACAATGATAATGACTTTTACAAACACCGGGAACTGTTTTGTAATGGAGCCTTCATATGCAAGTGAGCAAAATGTAAATGCGATATAGACCGGCAGAATCGGGATGATAATCTTCTTAACAATATCCAGGACAATTTTCTGGAATTCATCAAGAACCTTTGTCACCGTTACTGCCCTGGTCCAGGTAGCTGCCAGACCGATCATGACGGAAAATACAAGAGCGCTCATAACTCCCATGACAGGAGGAATCGAGAGCTGGAACACCACCTCCGGAAGTTCTTTCAGTCCTTCCACTACGGGATTAATGGACAGGCCGGGAATCAGCGTATATCCGGCCGCCATGGCGAACAGGGCCGCTCCCAGTGATGAGGTGTAGGCCAGCACCAGGGCTATTCCCAGCATTCTGGACGCATTTTTCCCAAGTTTCGTGATTGATGGTGCAATAAAACCGATGATGATTAACGGAACGCAGAAAGAAATAATCTGCCCCATGATGTAATTCAGAGTCACAACGACATGCATGACTCCCTCATTTGCCACCAGTCCCACCAGGATACCGATGACAACGCCCAGCAGAAGTCTGACGGGCAGGCTTTTAAAAACTTTATTCATATTACCATCCTTTCCTTGCCGCCTCTCGCGGCAAAACTCCCCCTCAGCCGCCGTATTTTACGCCGCCTGATCTGAACATTGCCTTTTCATTATACCAATAATTATGTACATTGCAATTATTTTGTTTCAGTTTAGAGTATGGGTGTTTTTGCCAGCCCGATGTTAAATAGGGATTTAATTGAGGAATGAGAACGCCGCCGGGACGGTCGGGGTTCGGGATGGT
>NZ_URHZ01000008.1 GCF_900547735.1 uncultured Clostridium sp.
ACAAGCGGGAGCGAGTCCCCGTAGGAATTTTTTCTCCTGGATTCCCCCTCACCACTACCAACCGCCGGGACTGAAGACTCATATACACCCTCCCACCACCCCGTCCGCCGTCTTACAGAGGCGTCCTCGCATCTCAACTAAATCCTCACTTAAAGCAGTACCACCACCGCACAACCTACTTTTCATACATAAACAGTTGACCAAAATTTTAACCTATAGTAAAATTAGCAGAAGTTATTATCGATATAATTATGATATAATCATAATCACAGGAGGATACAAATGAAAATCACGGGTATGAAAATTGAAAAAGTCCAGATTCCGTTAAAAGAGCCTTTCAAGGTGGCCTTTACCGTCGTTAACTATCTGGAAAGCGTATTGATTCAGGTGACAACGGATGAGGGTTATGTCGGATATGGAGAGGCCGCCCCGTTTGCACCGGTAACCGGAGAAACGGTGGACGGCGTAATTGCGGTTCTGGAAATTTTCAAACAGGGGCTGATTGGGATGAATCCGATGGACATCGAAGCGGTACATGCCATGATGGACGGCGTGATTGTAGGAAACGGAGCCGCAAAATGCGCCGTGGATCTTGCAATGTATGATCTGATGGGTAAATCTATGGGACAGCCTGTCTACAAACTGCTCGGCGGCTTCAGTAATACGGTGCAGAATGACATCACCATTGGAATCGGCGCTCCGGAAGCAATGGCAGCCGAAGCAAAACGTCTTGTAACGGAAGAAGGATACCACATTTTAAAAATCAAGGCAGGCATCGACTATAAGGAAGATATCCGCGCTATGAAACTGATACGTGAAGCGGTCGGCCCGGACATCCGCCTCCGCGCAGACGCAAACCAGGGATACACGGTTTCAGACGCGGTCTGCGCTCTGGAGGGTTTCCGTGAATTCGGTATCGAAGCCGTGGAACAGTGCCTGCCGCACTGGGATATGGAGGGTTCCGCCTTTATCCGCAGCAAGGTTAACGGAATCCAGATTATGCTGGACGAATCCATCCATGGCCCGGTGGACGCCGCCAGAGCCTGTCGGATCGGAGCAGCCGATATCCTGAATATTAAACTGATGAAATGCGGCGGCCTTTATCCGGCTGCAAAAATCAATGCCATCGCCGAAGCGAACGGCGTCACCTGTATGGTAGGCTGTATGCTGGAGACAAAGCTTGCAATCACCGCTGGTTTGAGCCTTGTAGCGGCCAAAAAGAATGTGACGGAGGCAGACTGCGACAGCTTCCTCTATTACAGGGAAAATCCGGTGGAAGGCGGATTTATCCAGAAAAATGACACCTTTGTGCTGCTTGATGAACCGGGATTCGGCGTAAACTTCAATATGTAGCCGCATTACCCTGTCATTACATAATGAGAAACCATAGTAAACAACGAAAGAGGTACAATTATGCAATTCCCTATTTTTCAGACAACAGACGAATTACTGACGGTTGTTTTGGTGATGGTGGCATTTTCCCTGTGGGTCCAGCGCTTTAAGGTATTTAAATACATCGGTCCGGCCCTCACGGTAATTGTCATCGGACTTGTGCTCGTCAATCTGCACATTGTTCCCGGGTATCAGGACGTGTATGGCGTTATCATCACCTACTGTGTCCCGATGTCCATCTCCATCTATCTGCTAAACATTAACTTAAAGGAACTGGCAAAGCTGTCCGGAAAGGCCGTGGTCGGCCTCGTATCGGCTGTTTTCAGCGTCTGCCTGGTAGCCACCGTGTTCGGTGTGATTTTCAGCGGAAAGATGTTTGAGGGCTGGAAAATCGCCGGAATGTTTGTCGGAACTTATACGGGAGGCAGCTCCAACCTGACCGCAATCGCGGTCGGCCTGGATGCGGCCAACGAAACCATCGCCGCCGCCAATGCCGCAGACTATGTGGTGGGCATGCCGACGCTGTTTCTGATGTTCGCCGCCCCGGCCCTGTTCCAGAATATCAAATTCCTGAGGAAAATCTGGCCGTACCGCCTGTCCGACGAAGACCGCTTCGGCGACGGGGAGGAGCCGGTCCTGATGGCCGAACAGAAATGGAGCATTCAGGATATCGCATGTCTTCTGGCAATCTCAATCACCATCGTGACAATTGCCACCAGGCTGGCGGCCTTTCTGCCGTCCGACTTTGCAAGCGCAGGACGGATACTCCTCATTTCCACACTCTCCATTGCGGCTGCTCAGATTCCGGCTGTTGGAAGGCTTAAGGGAAATTTGAATCTGGGACTGTTCTTCGGAATGATGTATCTGGCCATCATTGGATTCAGCGTGGATCTGGCTTCCTTCTTCGGCTCCACCATGACGATCACGCTTTTCTGCTTCTGTGTCATCGTTGGAAGTATCACGCTCCATCTGCTCCTGTCCAGACTGTTCAGGGTACCGTATGAATATGTAATTCTCGGCATCACCGGGGCGATTGCAGACGGAACCACCGCCTCCCTGGTCGCATCCAGCGCCAAGTGGAACCGGCTGGTCAGCGTGGGCCTGCTCATGGGTGTCATCGGCGGCGTCTGCGGAAACTATGTGGGTATTTTAGTTGCCTATCTGATTAAATTTATCATAGGGGCATAAGGCATAAAAAAGGAGTCAGCATATGGAACAATGGAATTTTTACCTGTCCGGAATCCTGTACGGAGTCTGTGAGCGCAGGGATAATCAGATCTTTCATCAGCCCCTTGACGTGTACGCCGGCCGTCTGGAAGAATGGCAGGAACTTACGAAGGAAGACATCTGGTATTTGGAACTTGGAAAAATGAATGTCCGTGAAGCCCTTCTGCGTCTGCCGGACTATGAAGCAGGTATCGCAGAAACCGCCGGGCGAACGGATCCAGAAGACTCAGAGACTGACGGCACTTCCTGTTGCAGGCGTCAATTTCAAACCGCGCACGGGGAAACTTTCGAAAAAAAAGACAGCCATACTTTTATCCAGCGTAATATAAAATTCCCTAAGGATCTGGTTACGGAGGATGAAAAAGTAATCGCATTTATCACCCCCTTCCGCGATCAGTGCGCGGTGCTGGTAAAAGAAGGATTTGAGGACAGAACCATTTTAAAGGACTGGAAAGAAATGGACGTAAGTCCCCTTTTCCCTGTGGAACCTCCGGTGACGGAAATGGTTCCGATGCGGGATCGGATACGCCTTGCGACCGACGTTTACCTTCCAAAGGGCGCCGGGAAAGTACCTGCCGTGTTGGTACGCACCCCCTATGGAAAGGGTGTCGGAACCGCAGCCTATTTCCGCTTCATACAGCGCGGCTATGCCGTGGTGATACAGGACGTGCGGGGGCGCGAAGACAGCGAAGGGGAATGGCTCCCCATGTACTATGAAGTTGAGGACGGCGACGATACCCTGACCTGGATTGCGGCACAGCCGTGGAGCGACGGAAATGTCGGCATGACGGGTGGTTCCTATCTGGGATACGTCCAGTGGGCGGCCGCCGCCAGCGAAAATCCCCATTTAAAGGCAATGCTCAGCAGCGTCTGCGCCGGAAGCCCGTTTATCGACGTTCCCCGGCGGGGCGGCTGTTTCAACTCCGGCATGCTGGCATGGGCATTCCTGGTTTCCGGACAGCACGCCAATCCAGAGCTGATGGCGCGTGACGACTGGGAGGAAGTTCTGGACATCAGGCCGCTCGAGGATCTGGCGCCGAAAGCGCTCGGATATGATATCCCCTTCCTGAAAAAATGGTTTGAGCATATGGATTACGACGATCTCTGGAAACGCGGAAACTGGAAGGAGCGGACCGGAAATCACCGCGTCCCCGCCCTGATTATGTCCGGCTGGTTCGACGACAACGGCATGGGCACAACGGAGGCCCTGGAGCTTTATCATGACTATGAAGAAAAGAAGGTCATCCTGGGCCCATGGATGCACGGCGGCAATGCCGACTATGACATTCACGGATTTGCACTCGGTAACAATGCCCTCCGTTATGATATGGATCTGGTCTGCCTGGCATGGCTGGAACATTACTTAAAAGGCGTGGACAACGGCATTGAGAAGACGCCCCGGGTCGAGTATTATACCATGGGCAGCAATGAGTGGAAGACGGCCGATAACTGGCCCGTTCCGGGAACGCGGGAACTGAGCCTCTATCTGGACGGAACGCGCCCAAACGCGGCTACGGCCAATGAGGGGCTCCTCTCTTCTTCCGCCCCGGTGCATCCCTCCTATGATTCCTACCTCTATGATCCAAAAAATCCGGCTGTCCATCTCGTGGACATGTCGGAAAATGAGCTGGAAGTGCCGGAAGATTATACGGAAGAGGAAAAACGGCCCGATTTTCTGTGCTACTCCACCGGTATGCTTACATCGGATTTAACGATTACCGGAGATGCAACGGCAGAACTGTTTATCTCCTCCGACTGTGAAGATACGGATTTGATGGTCCGAATCACGGACGTGGATGAAAACGGCCGCTCCATAAAGCTGGCCGACGGTGTCATAAGCGTCCGCTACCGCAACCAGTTTGAGCATCCCGAGTTCATGGAGCCCGGTCAGGTCTATCAGGTAAAGATCCGCACTACGAAGCTGTCCCACACCTTTCAAACAGGCCATCGGCTTCGCGTGACCGTCACCTCCAGTGCAAAGAATTTCATCTTCCCGAACCGGAATACACGGAACGGTTTTAACAGCGTGACGGTTCGGACCGCCGATAACCGGATTCACCGGGGAGGCGCTTATGCATCACGGGTGATTCTGCATAAGGAAGGGTAGACGGTAATCTGCGGGGAGCGTGCACGGGGTTCCGCTGCTAATAATAACGATAATAATAATGAAGACGTCAAAGATATCGTCTGTAAAGACAAGGTGATATCGGCAGAACGTAAAAATCCCCATCAGGAAACATGAACTGATGGGGATTTTTACATTTCGCATTTGAACTCCGATTTTTTATCTTCTGTTTTCCGTTACTTCCTGAACAGCACGATTTGTTCTTTCCCAATTCCTATCACATTTACAAATGCCCGGATCCTTTTTAAATCAGAGGAATTATGCCAGCCCAGATTCCATACCGCCCTGCCTGTTTTCTGCTTAATTTCTTTAAAGTATGGATAATCCACATATGACAGGGAATGTCCGATTACCACAATGACTTTTATATCACTCAGCGCTTCAAAACGTTCCCTGTTATTTTCAATTATCATATCTGAACGCTTCGTCGTAATATCATAATACTCCGCCACATGCCGTCCGGCCGTCATATGCATATCATAGGAAGTTTGGTTATGAAACCGCGGTTTCCACTCCTTTTTATGATACTCCAGCGCCTCTTCCGCCCCCGGCGCATGGCCGAGAATTAATTCCTGTTTTTTCTTTCTCCTGTCGCCGTGGATATACAAAACATTTTCCGACGGAACACCGTAAATCGACTCAAGAAATACTGTATAATTAAAGTTAATATAATATCCGTTATTATTGATGACCGATACCAACGGCTTTGCCGTACCAGCGGGCCTGAGACGTTCAATCCACTTGCGAAACCGTTTTGGAAGTTCCGCCTCAATAACCTGCAAAGGATAAACGGCCCATTCCGCCGCAGAAAAGAAATCGGCCGCCGAGAAATCATCGTCGTCCTCTTCAGGAACCCCCATAATATCCATCATATCCGGAACCGTTCCCATCATTCCTTCATCGTCCATATGAGCCAGACTATCTTCAAGGTCGGACCACAAATCCTCTTTCAGGTTCCAATCCTCCAATTGTTTTCTAAGCTCAGAATGTTTTCCGAGATAATCCCGGAACTCAGTATATCTTGACGGGACACCATGCATTAAGTCGAAGCCGTTTCCTATAATGTAAAGCGTACGCATTGAATGATCCAAAGGCAGCTCTGCCAAAGCTCTATCTTCCGCTTCTTTTTTTAGTCTGTCAAATCTTTCTTTTTTTATTTTGCGGCAACCCTTACAACGTTTAGGGGGAAATAAATGATGTTTATCGTAATATGCTTTTTCCCCTGCAGTAAAGAAAGGTCTGCCACACTGAAAACATGTTAGGAGTAATTATTCCGGCATAAATAGCTTCTTCCTTTCCCGTTCACTCCGGCGTATGAATGTGCTTATTGGATAGAACTTTTTATGGGATCTTACTTTTTGCTTCTTTACTTTTAATTTGTACAGTCCTCGCGGACTGTGACGTGATATCCATCCAATCCTCTTGTGTGTCCATTGAATTTCAATCCACACAGTCCTCGCGGACTGTGACCGCAATTATGCATGATATTCTCCGCCAATCATAGCACATTCTCACACATAATGCACAATCATCATCTCATATTATACTATATCTTCACTTGAAATCAAATATTATATGCCTTATTCTGGTGCGAATCTCCTGGGTATTTTAAGTTTGCTAGGGATTCGCACCAGAATTCTTACACCACATTTTCATTATAATTAATTCAAACTGCCTATTCCATATCCTAAAGCAGTCTTTACTCCAATCACATACTGTTTAAGTATGCACTTAACAATAATTTCTATTTCTTTCTGCCAACGTTTCCACACAACTTCATTGTTCAGCCATATATTTTCATCTAGATAGCGCATCTCAAAGCTATCTGTACTATCTAAAGAGCATAAAGAATATCTCCTTACACCCTGCATTTCTGAATTCCCTATTCTACAATACCCTTTAAAATTAACTTATCCAGGGTTGTGTTAAGTTTATAACACCCTTTCTGCCATTTTATATATTAATCGGGAACATTCTTCGATAGTCTGACGTTCTCCCCATTTATATACATCGCAAGCCGGTATCCCCTAACCACATTGTTTTCCCGACCCGTTTATCCTGCATAGAAAATATATTTATACATTTAAAACTCTATTGGGCTATTACTTTTTTGCTCTCTCTGTAAAATAAAATCACTTATCATAAAAAAAGTCCTGTTCTTCTGTCTCCGCATTTAAGACCAACTCCATAGTTTCATCTATATCTTTACATTCTGCATATAATTTCCTTGCAGCTTCAGCCTTCGGCATAAACTCTTCCGCCCTTTTTCTTTATATCAAACAGAGGCGATGCTAAAAGCCAGCTTTACCAACCTTTCAGACCCTAACTGTGTCATTTATCATACCGAAATTATATCAAAAGAAAAGGCGTAAAGAAATTTTTCTTTACACCCTTCCATATTCACCATATTTTAACGAGATTACTTGATCCAAACTCCATTCTCATCCACCTTAAACCCATCCGGTGTCGTCCCTCCCGTAAACAGGGAGCCGTTATCATCTACATAATACCACATTCCATTGGTCTCCACCCATCTGGTCTTCGCCAGGCCGCCGCTGTTTCTGAAGAAATACCAAACGCCGTCGATCTGGTTCCAGCCTCTGACCATCTGGCTGTCGTTGTTGAAGTGGTAGATTTCATTATTGATCATCATGGACTCATTCTTTGCATACGTTCCGTCGGACTTTATAAACTTCCATACATCGCCGTTCTGATCCCACTTATTGACGTCCTGGGAGGAAACTCCCGGGCCTGCCGAGGGTGAGGAGGACGGTCCGCCTCCCGGGCCTGTCTGCTGGCCGCCGGCCGGGCTGCCCGTCTGGTTCTGCTCCTGCGTCAGATAGGCAAAACCGTAATCGAGAAGCGCCTTGGTATCTGTATAATGCGTCTGCTTGCTCTTCAGCACAACGGCAATCAGCCGTCTGCCGTCCCGCTCCGCACAGGTGACGAGCGTATTGCCCGCAAGGGATGTATATCCCGTCTTTCCGCCCACGATGCCCTGATAGTACTCCGCATTGGCGGAACTTATCATCTTGTGGCCTATCGTCAGCTTTCTGACGGTCGGAACACTGGCCGTAGCAGGGAAATCGTAGCTTATCGTGGAAGCAATCTGCGAGAGTGTCGGGTTCGCGAATGCCGCTTTAGCAATCAGGGCCATGTCTCTGGCCGTTGTATAATGTTCCGTATTATTGAGGCCGTTCGGATTGACAAAATGTGTATTCGTGCATCCGAGGGAAGCCGCTTTCTGGTTCATCAGATCGGCAAAGCCGCTGACGCTGCCGGATACGTGTTCGGCCAGGCCGTTTGCCACCTCGTTGGCTGATTTAAGGAGCAGGGCGTATAGACAGTCTTTCACGGAAAACTTGTCCCCTGCCTTGATTTTCAAAGTTACCGCTCCCGATTCCAGGTTTGATACCGCGCTCTGGGAAAAGGTTACCGTGTCGTTTAAATTGCTGTTTTCCAGCACCAGCAACGCCGTCATCAGCTTTGTAATGCTGGCCGGATAAAATCTTGTATCCGCATTCTGTTCGAACAGGAAACGGTTGTTGCTAACATCGTACAGTACGGCTCCCTGGGAAGCCACCACCGGTTTCTCGGCCGCTCCGTTTGTCTGTCCCTGCGATGTACCCGCACCGGATGCCTGGTTCCCCTGGGAGGTCGTAACGGTGCCGGAAAGCGCCGGAAGACGCGAAGGGCTGGATGAACCGGTCTGGCTCTGCACCGTCTGCTGGCCCGCTCCCGGTCCGGCGGCAGGTGTGGAAACGTCTGCTGATACGGTAGAAACTATGGCCATCGACATGGCCAGTCCAAGACAAAGGGCTGCTTTTATGTTTTTCCATCTGTTCATCGGTAATACTCCTGTATATTTCTGTATTTTTATTGCCTGCCTGAAAATATGATATCTCATATTCCACATTTCGTACTTTACCATTGTACAGCATTTCAGTCTTTATTACAATCCGATCCGAAAGTTATAATTATTACAATTTTATTACAGACTATTGGTATATGATCAGAAAAAAAAGGATATCGTTTAAAACACTACATTTCTCACAAATCGCAGATTTTAATCGGACAGATCGGCGTATATATCATGCCAGACCGGACACAATCCAGTCATATATACTTTAAAATCATATACAGGGGTGATAAAATGTACGAAGAATTATTTTATAAAAGATTAATTGAATTACGCTTGAATAAAGGTGTCTCAGCCCGCGATATGAGCCTCTCAATCGGTCAGAGCGCGGGATATATTAACTCGCTTGAAAATAAAAAAGGCATGCCGTCTCTGACCGTCCTTTTTTATATCTGTGAATATCTGGGCGTCACTCCCTCGGAGTTCTTTGATGAGGGAAACGGTTATCCCGCCGAACTGAAAGATATTATGGAAGATTTGCGCCACCTCAACCGGTCTTACCTGCAGAATATAGGGGTGATTATAAAGGGACTGCGCAAGTGAACAGGCTTAAGGATGGAGTCCGGGCAGGCGGACTCATCTATTCCTTTTCTATCTGCTCCTCAGAGCCTGATCACTCTACGCCCGGACTCCCGGCGCCTATCCCAGCTTACACACATCAACCCACATCTCATACCCGGAACACCGCTCCAGCTCCTCCATCGTCAGCTCTATCGCGCTGTTGCTGCTTCCGCATGCCGGAAATACCGTCTCAAAGCGTTTCATCGATTCGTCCAGGTAGACCTTCACCCCTTCATTAATGCCGAAGGGACATACGCCGCCTATTCCGTGTCCGATCTTCTCCGTCACTTCGTCCGGTGAAAGCATCTTGGCCTTAACCGAAAACTGTTCTTTATATTTGTGATTATCGATCTTGGCGTCGCCCGCCGTAACGATGAGGATCGCCTCTTCTCCGATCTTAAAGGACAGAGTCTTTGCAATCCTGGCCGGCTCGCAGCCGACCGCCAGGGCCGCCAGCTCCACCGTGGCGCTGGACGTCTCAAACTCCAGGACTTTGTCCTCCATTCCCCATTTTCTCATATGTTCTCTTGCCCGTTCAATTGACATTTCTTTTCCCTCTCTGTTCAAAATGCCGAATCCGGCAGCGGTTCCTGCGGATTCGGCAATCTATATTATAAGTATTTCTTTCTCAGCTCCGCTGCGCTCTCTGCAACGAGATAGCCCGGCGCAATGTCGAATACGGTCCTGCATCCGCTCTGCCCTTCCGCATTCATCTTATAGGCCGCCCTGGCATAGGCGACAATGATTGAGGATGTGAATTCGGGATTGGAATCCAGTTTCAGGCTATACTCGATCACATGGCCATTCTCTTTATTCCAGCCTGTCTTTCCTCCCCTTAATACGAAACCTCCGTGAGGGAGACGGCTGTGGTCTCTCTTCATCTCTTCTTCCGTTATAAAATGAACGGTCGTATCATAGTCGGAGAAGTAGTTCGGCATTGTCTTGATTTCATTCTCGATTTTTGCCTTATCTGCCCCGTCCTCCACTACGACGAAGCACTCTCTCGTGTGTTTCTGTCTCGTGGTCAGTTCCGGGTTTGTCCCGCTTCTGACTTCCTTAAGCGCGCTCTCCACCGGAATCGTATACTGCCTGGCATCCTTCACGCCCTCAAGCCTTCTGATGGCATCTGAATGGCCCTGGCTTACGCCCTTACCCCAGAATGTGTAATTCTCCCCATCCGGAAGGGCCGCCATCGCGTATAAACGGGTAATAGAGAACATGCCCGGATCCCAGCCGGCCGAGATAACGGCAATCCTGCCGCCCTTCTTTGCCGTCTTGTCCACATCGTCAAAATGCTCCGGAATCTTTGCATGTGTGTCAAAGCTGTCCACCACATTGAACCACTGTGAATAATGAGGCGTCTGCTCCGGAAGATCGGTAGCGCTGCCTCCGCAGAGAATCATGACATCGATCTGATCCTTCATCTTCTCCGCCTCTTCCACCATAAGCACCGGAACACCCTCAGTGAGGATCTTCACCGTCTCGGGGGCACGTCTTGTAAATACGGCCTTTAATTCCATGTCGGGATTCTGCCTGATTGCGCATTCAACTCCCCTTCCCAGATTTCCATAGCCTAAAATACCGATTCTGATACTCATATTCTCTTTCCTCCATCTGTGTTTTTGGGCATAAAAAGGGAGTGATTCCTCACTCCCTCGTCAGTTGTTCCCTATTATACAATAAATTAATAAAATTTTCCAGATCTATTCTTTATATTCTTTCTACAACTGTTTTTCCTTTTGCTGCCCGCTCCTGCCGGCCTGTTTAACCGTTCTCTTTAAGAGACATCTGTTCAATCCTCCTGATCCAGGTTGTTGAACAAATCACAGGCATAGAATTCCCGAATCGACATGTTGAATCCTTCGGCAATCTTTTGGATATTGACTATGCCCGGATTTTTACTGCGTCCATTGAGAATACATTTCAGCGTTGAGAGCGGCATCCCGGCCTTATACGACAGGGCATACAAAGTGAGCCGGTCCCTTTTGAGAAGCTCCCTGATCCTTTTCACAGTCGCCTCACATATCTGCATCTTATGACCTCCAATCTTTCGTATGAATCTAGTTTATACGAAAAATCGCAAAGAGCCGGGCGATATATCATCCTGAATGTAAGGTTGTGGAAATTTTTTCCAGCTTACAACTTTTCCGCTGTCTAAGATAGCTCTCCGGTATCCCAATTATTACCGGTTTGCGGAAAAATGCCTTCTGGACAGTTACCGTAAAAGTACATTATTCCAGCTCGCTTAGTCCGGTGTACAATTGATAGTAGCGGCCTTTCTGGCGGATTAGATCTTCATGATCACCTCTTTCTATTATCTTACCGTGCTCCAGCACCATAATGGCGTTGGCGTTGCGGACCGTGGAAAGGCGGTGCGCGATTACAAGCGTTGTCCTGTCTTTCATCAGCCGGTCCATGCCGTGCTCGATATGCTTTTCTGTCCTGGTGTCTACCGAACTTGTCGCTTCATCTAAAATCAGTATCGGCGCCTTTGAAACCGAGGCCCTGGCAATGTTCAGAAGCTGCCTCTGGCCCTGGCTTAAGTTGGCTCCGTCCCCTTCCAGCATGGTGTCGTATCCTTTCGGCAGACGCATGATAAATGAATGGGCGGAGGCCGTCTTTGCAGCATCAATTACTTCCTCGTCAGTCGCGTCCAGGCGGCCGTAACGGATGTTCTCCATGACTGTGCCCGTGAACAGATGGGTATCCTGAAGAACCATTGCGATATTCTGCCTCAGTTCGTTGCGTTTCATGTGACGGACGTCAACTCCGTCCACCGTAATGCTTCCCGACTGGATGTCATAAAAACGGTTAATCAGGTTGGTGATCGTCGTCTTACCGGCTCCCGTGGAACCGACAAACGCGATTTTCTGCCCCGGTTTTGCATAGAGGCTGATATCATCCAGAATCACCTTATCCGGATTGTATCCGAAGGTTACGCGGTCTAGCACCACCTCGCCTCTTACCGGCTGAAGGGACACCGCATCCGCATCGTCCGCCTGCTCCGGCTCCGTATCCATCACGGCAAATACACGCTCCGCACCGGCCAGCGCGGAAAATACGTTACTGATCTGCATTGAAATTTCGTTGATCGGCCTTGAAAACTGCCTTGAGAAGTTCAGGAAAACCGTGAGGCCGCCCACATCAAAGTTTTTAAATACGCAGAGCAGCCCTCCGATACAGGCCGTCAGCGCGTAATTGACCTGGCTTAAGTTTCCCATTACCGGTCCCATAATTCCGCCGAAGAACTGGGCCCTTATCTGTTTATCCCTTAAATCGCCGTTCAGATAGCCGAATTCCTCCTTCGCTACCTCCTCATGGCAGAATACCTTCACTACCTTCTGTCCCTGGATCGTCTCCTCAATATAGCCGTTGAGGGCGCCGAGGGCCGACTGCTGGGCCGAGAAATACTTCTGGCTTCTGGATGCCACAAAGCCTCCCGCCTTCATCATCAGCGGAATCATCACCACCGTGATCACAGTCAGGTAAATATTCGTGTAAATCATCAGTATCAGCGTCCCTATAATGCTGAGCGCTCCCGAAAACAACTGTACGAGCGTGCTGCTCAGCATATTGCCGATGGTGTCCACGTCGTTTGTAAAACGGCTCATCAAATCGCCGTTGTTATTGGTGTCATAAAATCTCAGCGGAAGTTTCTGCATCTTTGCAAACAGCTCTTCCCTGATACGCTGCAGCGCGTTCTGGGCAATGGTCAGCATAATGCGGGACTGCGTATAGTTGGCCGCCACGCTGAGCAGATAGATGGCCGCCATCACGATCAGCGCCCGGAACAGGCCTGCGCTGTCCCCTCTGCTGCCGTCCAGAGGCACGATATAGGTATTGATAATCGGACGCAGCATATACGCTCCCGCCAGATTGGTCAGGGTGCTCACAATAACGCAGGCAAATGCAACAATCATCCACATCCTGTCTTTTTCCAGATAAGATAAAAGCCGTTTTACCGTCTCCTTACTGTTCTGCGGTTTTCCGCCGCCTTTTGCCGCCATACGGCCGGGTCCGTGCTTCTTCTTCGGAGCGTCCGCCACCCTGTTTCCGTAGCGCCGTTTCAGGCTCTCAACTCTTCTCTGATCCATCATGCCTGCACCTCCTGTCTGCCGTTTCCGTCCGTCACTTCCTGCGCCGGCTCTTCTGCGTTTACGCCGTTCTCTTTTTCACTGCCGTTCTTTTTGCCGTACTGGGTTTCATAAATCTCCCTGTAGGCCTCACAGGAGGCGAGAAGTTCGCCGTGCCTTCCCATACCGATGATTTTTCCGTCATCCAGTACAATAATCTTGTCGGCATCCTCCACGGAGCTGATTCTCTGTGCAATGATGAATTTCGTCGTATCTTTGAGCGTTGTCCTGAAGGCCTTTCGTATCCCGGCTTCCGTGGCGGTATCCACGGCGCTGGTGCTGTCGTCCAGGATCAGGATTTTCGGTTTCTTCAAAAGCGCCCTGGCAATACAGAGCCTCTGCTTCTGTCCGCCCGACACATTGACTCCGCCCTGGCCCATTTCCGTATCGTAGCCCTGGACGAATGAGGTTACAAAACCGTCCGCCTGGGCGCTCTCCGCAGCCAGCCTGACCGTCTCCATATCGGCCTCCTCATTGCCCCATTTTAAGTTCTCTTCGATTGTGCCGGAAAACAGCACGTTTTTCTGGAGCACCATGCCCACGCCGTCTCTCAGATGTTTAAGCGAGTAGTCCCTCACGTCGATTCCATCGATCAGCACCTGCCCCGCCGTGGCCTCGTAAAGCCTTGGTATGAGCTGTACCAGGGACGTCTTCCCGCTTCCGGTGGAGCCGATAATTCCCACCGTCTCGCCGCCGTTCACCTGGAAATCAATATGCTCCAGGACGTAATCGCGGTCATTGTCATAGGAAAAACAGACATCCTTAAACTCCACACGCCCTTCCGTGACGAGCGCATCCTTTCTGCCCGCATCCTCATCGGTCAGATCAATTTCCGTATCCATGACCTCATTGATACGTTTTACCGAAGCCATGGCCCTGGAACTCTGTAAAAATACCATGGACAGCATCATTAAGGACATCAGGATCTGCACAATGTAGGTGGTAAATGCGGTCAGATCACCGACTGCCATCCCGCCTGCAATAATGATATTGCCTCCGTACCAGACAACGGCGATTGTCGTCACATTCATTGCCAGCATCATGACAGGCATTGTTGCAATGACGATACGCATCGCTTTTAAACTGCTCTCCTTTAAGTCCGCATTCATCTCTTTAAAGCGGCCGCTTTCATAATCCTCCCTGACGAAGGATTTCACTACCCTGACATTGGTCAGGACTTCCTGGATGCCGCTGTTGAGACGGTCCAGTTTCTTCTGCATCACCTCAAACCGCGGGAACGCCAGCCTCAGTATCGTTGCAATCGCCGCCGTCAGAAGCGGGATGACAATCAGGATGATCACCGCCAGACGCGCATTCATCAGAAATGCCATGATAAGCGCCCCGATCAGCATTCCGGGAGCGCGCAGCATCAGGCGCAGTCCCATCATCATAACGTTCTGGACCTGCTGGATATCATTGGTCAGCCTGGTGACCAGGGAACCCGTGCTGAATTCGTCTATATTTTTAAATGAAAACTGCTGGACTCTGGAAAATACATCCTTCCTCAAATCACTGGTAAAACTGATCGATGCCTTAGCTGAAAAATAGGCGCCCAGGATTCCTCCCGCCGCCATCAGCACCGTAGTCAGAATCATCACAAATCCGATTCTGATAATATAGCCCGCATCACGTTCCGCCACACCGTTATTGATAATCATCGACATCAGTTTCGGAAGCATAATCTCTCCGAACACCTCCGTCAGCATCATAAGCGGCCCTATGATAAAGGCGCTCAGATACGGGGTGACATATTTCTTATATCTCTTCATATTATTTTGCCCTCCAACTAATCCTGTGTTACCGTCCGCTCCGTAACCGGCGGCATGCTTAAGGAGCAATGCAGTGAACGGTAACCATCCTATTCTGTCTTTGTATCACTTTCCTGGAAAAGATATTCCAGATTGAGGCGTACTTTATCCAGGAACCCCTCAAACTGATCCAGTTCTTCGTCGGTAAATCCGGCAAAAAGGGCGTTCTCCACCTTTTTAAATATTTTCTCACTGCCTTCCACAACCGCCTGGCCCTTGGGTGTAATGCAGATCTGGTTAAAACGATTGTCGTCTTTATCCGCGACGCGGCTGATATATCCGCCTTTTTCCATCTTTTTTAAGGAGACGGCTATGGTCGCGGTAGAAACATGCTGCCTGTTTGCAATTTCCTTCTGTGATGCGTTAGGGCATCTGGAAATGAACATCAGGATCTGATGCTGGCTCCGGTATACTCCCGATTTATTCAGTTCCCGCTCAAGATACATCCTGTGCAGTTTATTTGCCATAAAATATTTTTCTACCAGTTCATGATTACGGGTTTCCATATTGTCATGAAAGTCACAGTTCATTTTTTAACCTCCTTGTTAGCCTTCTAATAATTAACTATATGATAATTAGTTAGTTAACTTATGTCAAGTGAATTTTTTGTGAAGAGAGGGGAGGCGCTTGTCGCTGCCACTACATTTCTATAAGAATGCCTGAAAACTACATCCTGTTCACTATGAGACTATGTAAACTTATAACCTTATAATCTTAGAGTGTTTATTCTGATACTCTTTTATGTATCCCAGGATATCGTCAGAATGTAAAATAGTTACGACTATATCGTGGACGCGACAATACCGCCTCCACACTTGACGAAAGAGACAATCAGCCCCTGAAGCCGGCGGACGGGGCAATCACCTTCCCTGAGTCTTCAGTCCCGCCAACCACCTGCCCGGGGAAGGAAGGAGAAAACTTTCCGAAGGGGACCTTGGAATCCGCCGGTGCTTGCTGACACATTGAGCACTTAGCGAGGTCCTATCGAGCTTAGTGCAAAAGCGTGCGGTGGCAGGTTTCTCACGAAGCTAGCATCCGCTGCGCAGTCCACAAGCGGGAGCGAGTCCCCGTAGGAATTTTTTCTCCTGGATTCCCCCTCATCACAACCTATAAACCGGGACTGAAGACTCATATCCACTCTCCCACTCCCCCGTCCGCCGTCTTCCAGAGGCGTCCTCCCATCTCAATTAAATTTTTCCTGAAACTTTTTCCCCTCCCCGCCCGTCTAATCTCTGAAAAACATAAGAGGAGGAAATTATCTATGAAAAAAAGTAAATTAATTATCGTATCTCTGCTGGCCGTTGCCGTTATGGCAACCGCAACCGCATGTGGGGGTAAAAAAAACGAAATTTCTAAGCCGCCGGTAACCACGTCGGCCGAAACAGCAGCCGCATCTACGGCTAATGAAGAAACGGAAACGGTTGAGAAAAATGAAGCTGATGATACAACAGCCTCATCCGATTCCAAAGAAAGCGGACAGATGACAGGCACGCTGGATGAAAATAAAGGGTTTATGTTCCTGATTATTTCCGATGAAAACAAAGAATCCTATGCATTCAGCGTCGATGATGAAAATGCCCTGGCCGGTTTCAAGGAGGGTGATAAAATCACTGTCTCCTATGAAGGCGGAGACCCGGCCGACCATGATAGCGACTGTGTAGTTACAAACATTGAAAAGGCGAAATAATATCCGGAACATTCTGTGGCCGGGATTATGTCATCAATAACAGGCCGGCCATATTATACAGAAAACCGGAATCCCCCTATAAACCCAAAATCCCTCTGTAAACCCGGAATCCCTCTGTAAACACAGAGTCCCTCTGTAAACACAGAATCCCTCTGTAAACACAGAGTCTCTCTGTAAACACAGAATCCCTCTATGATCCAAAAAGGACTGCTCCCGTATGCAGTCCTTTCTTGGATTATGATTATTTTATTCTCTACGGCTTTATCAGTACAATCCCGTCTTTGTCATATATTCATCCAGTTTTTCCAGCCGTTTTCTGCCTTCTTCCCCACTCATCTTTCCCGTCAGCGTCACGATGATTTCCATCGAAAGCGCCAGTGAGGATATGGAGTTGGCAAAGCTGAACGAATCCACCTGGTTTACAACCGTAACTTCGGCGTTCTCCGCCACCGGGGACGTCACGCTGTCCGTAAATACAATCACCGGACAGCCCGCTCTGTGCGCCATCTCCGCTACCGTCAGGGCATGGCCCGAATAGCGCGGGAGGCTGAACAGGATCAGGACATCTTTCTCCCCCATATCCATTGCCTCATCTTCAAATCCGTCTCTCCGGTTGACGTTTCTGACATCTTTCAGAATATGGGACAGAACCGTTGTAAAGTAGTCGGCTAGCCCGGCCGTATTTCTGAATCCGGCAATATATTTTTTCTCCGCTTTTAAAAGCATCCCGGCGATTTTTAAGTACTTTTCATTCCCGTTCTCCACCTGATCGCAGGCGGCCCGGCTGGCGTGCTGCCTCCTGACCGCATCGGGAATTTCCTCCGGCGTGAGACGGTCGGCGTTCTTAATCTTCTCATATGGAAGCCTGGAACGGCTGATGGCCTGTTTTACCGTCAGGGCGTCCTCCTGAAGGAAACGGCGGAAACTCCTGAAATTCTCAAACCCCAGCGTTTTAGCCAGACGGATTACCGAGGTGTCCCCCACTCCCGATGCGGCGGCCAGCTCCATGGATGTCATGACGGCCGCCTCATTCCTATGGGTCAGGAGATAATCAAAAACAAGCTGTTCTTTTTTAGACAGTTTTACCGTCCCGGCAATTTCTTCGAGCCGCACCGCTCTACTCCGCTTTCACTTCTGCGGCAGCCTCCAGCTCCAGGAGGCAGCCTTTATTCAGTCTTCCAACCGGAAGCACAATTCTGGCCGGTTTATGCGCTCCGAAAAATTCACTGTAAACCTTATTTACGTCACCCCAGTAATCCATGGAACTAACATAAATCCGGCACATTACCACGTCTTCTTTTGTACATCCGGCCGCGTTCAGCACGCTCTCCATCTTTCCGAGCGCCATCCTTGTCTCTGCCTCAATACCGCCTTCCGCCGGCAGTCCCGTCGCCGGATCGGCGGATGTCTGCCCCGATATGTAAAGCGTTCCGTTGCTGATCATTCCCGGTGTGTAGTGTCCCGATGGGCTGTTTTCATTAAATACCTGTTTCATTTTAATTTTACCTCCTTCTTATAAGTACTTAGCAGATTGATTCAAGCTTCATTATCTGATCGAGACCGACATTGCCGCCGGAAACGACAAAGCAGACCTTGTCCGACTCTTTTACATCCCATTTTTTAAGTTCTCCCTGGAGCGCCGCGCCAATCCCAATACAGGAGGACGGCTCGGCCAGAATTTTTCCTTCCATGAGGAGAAGCTTCATTGCCTTTAACATGAACTCGTCTTTTACTCCCACAAAACCCTCTACATTGGCGGTGACAATCGGATAATTCCTCTCGCCCGGTTTCTGGGTCAGCAGCGCATCGGCAACCGATTTCTGCTCTTCCAGGTTTACCCGCTCTCCCACTTCCACGCTTTTCGCATATCTGCGGAGGACGGCAGGCTCCGCGCCGATTACTTTAGTTCCCGGAATCTTAGACTTAACCGCGGTGCTCACGCCTCCAATCAGGCCTCCGCCTCCGATTGGTACCACCACATAATCGGCATCGGGAAGCTGCTCGGCAATCTCAAGTCCCAGGGTTCCCTGGCCTGCAATTATCTGGTAATCATCATAGGGATGGATGATCGTATAACCGTACTTTTCGCTGAGCTGTCCGGCGATGACATGGCGTTCGCTCAGTTTACACTGGACCACCTCGGCTCCCAGATTCCTGATTCCGTCAACCTTCACCTGCGGTGCATTGTCCGGTATGACGATGGTTGCCTTCACTCCAAGAAGTTTTGCCGCAAATGCCACCCCTTTACCGTGGTTTCCCGAGGATGCGGCTACCACTCCGTTTTTAAGCTCCTCCTTTGGCAGCGTCAGCATCTTATTCAGGGCGCCCCTGATTTTAAATGAGTTCGTGCGCTGCATGCACTCCGGCTTGATATACACCTGACATCCCAGTGTTTCATCCAGATTCTGCAGATGAATCACCGGCGTCTGGTAAATATAGGGAGCAAGACGCTCCCTTGCCGCCTGGATTTCTTCGATTCCAAACATGGTAATTGACTCCTTTCATTGCTGTTCGATTGACATAGTATCTGCTTGATTGACATAGTATCTGCTTGATTGACGTAGTATCTGCTTGATTGACGTAGTATCTGCTTGATTGATATAGTATCGTTATTCGAAAATACATAATAAATATTTAAAATTATTTCATATCAATATAAATGATAATATTTATTTTATCATTTTTACCAGTCTCTGTCAAGAAGCCGGTACCGTATTTTACACTGCGAATCACACTATTACACTGCACTTGTGCTTCACTCACAAATCGCCGCCCGGGACAGCATACCTCCTCTTCGCCGGGTATACCTTCTTATATCTCCTTTGAACAGTGACAGGAAACCGGCCGCCTTCTTCCCTGGAAAACAACGAAAAACAAACTTCGCGAACTTTTCATTGCCACTCAACAAAAAACCGCTGTCCGGTCACTTTCTTATACCGGTACAGCGGTCGTTCTGTAAACGAATATTTTATATTTCCAAGACACATTTGCTATACAAGCGGCCTGTGGCAGAGCACATAATGCCCCGGAACCGGTTCCTGCATCTTCGGCGTCTCGCAAAAGCATCTTTCATCCGCATACTCGCACCTGGGCGCAAACCGGCACCCGGGACGCGGATCAATGGGCGAGGAAATCTCCCCCTTCAGCAGCACACGCTCGTTCTTCGCATCCACATCGGGGATGGGAACCGCCGCCAAAAGCGCCTTTGTATACGGGTGCATCTGCCGCTCGAAAAGTTCATCCGTGTCGGCATATTCCACCATATTTCCCAGATACATCACCAGAATGTGGTTTGAAATATGTTTCACCACCGACAAATCGTGGGTGATAAACAGGTATGTCAGTTTCCGTTCCTCCTGCAAATCCTGCATCAGGTTCAGAATCTGTGCCTGAATCGAAACATCCAGCGAGGAAACGGGTTCATCACAGACAATGAATTCCGGGTTGAGGGCCAGCGCCCTGGCAATTCCGATTCTCTGGCGGCGCCCTCCATCCAGCTCATGAGGATAGGAATCCGCAAGCCGTCTGGAAAGTCCGACGATGTCCATCAGCTCCTCCACCTTCCTGTCCGCCTCCTCTTTTGTCGGAAACATCTTATAGATGGTCAGCGGTTCGGAGATAATCCGGCTGACCGTCATCCTGGGATTGAGGGATGAAAAGGGATCCTGAAATACAATCTGCATATTCCGGCGCAGATCCTTAAACTGTTTCTTTGTGATGTTGGTGATGTCATTTCCATTGAAGAAAATCTGTCCGCCGGTATTGTCCAGCAGATGGAGGATGGTTCTTCCAAGCGTAGATTTACCGCATCCGCTCTCCCCAACGACTCCCAAAGTCTGTCCCCGTTCCAGGCGGAAGCTGATTCCGTCCACTGCGTGCAGCATCCCCTTCGGTGTTTTAAAATACTTTTTTAGTTCTCTTACTTCCAGAAGCACATCCATCAAAAACCGGCCTCCTTTCCCTCCAGGCACAGCCTGCATTTTACAAAATGGCCCGGCTCTACTTCACATATTCCGGGATCGGACTGCTCACACGCCTCCGTCTTCATATCACAGCGGTCTGCAAAGCTGCATCCGGCCGGAAGATTCGACGGGTCCGGCATCAGGCCCTTGATTGGTTTCAGCCGCTTCACCTTGTCTTTCAGATTGGGAAGCGAGTTAAAAAGGCCCCTGGTATAGGGATGTTTTGTATTTCTATAGATCTGCCGGAGAGTCCCGCACTCGACGATTTCCCCCGCATACATAATCGCCACTCTGTCGCACACTTCCGCTACAACGCCCAGGTCATGGGTGATCAGAATCATGGACGTGTCAAACTGCTGTTTTAACCTGGTCATCAGTTCCAGCACCTGCGCCTGAATTGTCACATCCAGAGCCGTCGTCGGCTCATCGGCCACTAAAAGCTCCGGGTTGCAGGCCAGTGCGATGGCAATCACCACCCTCTGTTTCATGCCGCCCGAAAACTGATGCGGATATTCTGCAAAACGGTCGGACCTGATTCCCACCAGTTCCAGCATGTCCATTGCCTTCTTCTGGGCCTGCTCCGGTGAAATCTTTTCATGCAGGCGGATCACCTCGGTAATCTGGTCTCCGACCGTAAGCACCGGATTCAGCGCCGTCATCGGATCCTGGAAAATCATTGAGATCTTATGGCCTCTGATTTTCCTCATTTCCCTGGATGACTTCTTCAGAAGATTCTCCCCCTCAAACTCAATTTCCCCGCTTACAATTCTTCCGGGAGGATCCGGAATCAGTCCCATGATTCCCAGGGCCGTCGTCGTCTTTCCGGCTCCGGTTTCACCCACCAGTCCCAGCGTCTCACCCTTTTGCAGGCTGAATGATACCCGATTGACCGCCTTTACGACGTTCTCATCCGTTTCATAATATATGGTCAAATCACTGACCTTTAATAATTCTTCCGCCATGATGCCGCCCTCCTAATTCTTTAAACGTGGATCCAGCGCATCCCGCAGGCCGTCACCAAAGAGATTCAGCGAATAAATCGTCATCATAATCATCAGACCCGGGAATGTAACTATATACCAGTAATCCCGGATATACTGACGACCTGCCGAAAGCATGCCGCCCCAGTCCGGTATCGGCGGCTGGATTCCAAGGCCGATAAAGCTTAAGCCCGCCGCATCCAGAATGGCCGTTGCCACTCCGATGGTTGCCTGTACGATCATCGGCGCCAGGCAGTTGGGCAGAATATGGAACAAAATAATATGGAAATCACTGGCTCCAACCGCCCGGGCCGCCTCCACAAATTCCTGATCCTTGACCGACAGAATCTGTGCGCGCACCACTCTGGCATACCGCGGAATTTCACTGACTCCGATGGCTATCATCAGATTAAACAGTCCCTGCCCGAGCATGGCCGCGATGGAGATCGCCAGTAGAATACTGGGAATCGAAAGGACAATGTCAATGGCGCGCATGATCACATTGTCCAGCACATTGCCGTAATATCCCGCAATAGAGCCAAGAATTGTTCCGAATACAACGGAAATGCTCACGGAAACAAGACCGACCGCCAGCGAGATACGGCTTCCGTAGATCACGCGGCTCAGTATATCACGGCCCAGGTTATCGGTTCCGAATGGAAACTCCCGGCAAGGAAATATAAATCTCCGGCTCAGCAACTGATCATCATATCCGTATGGTGCGATAACGGGCGCCAGAACGGCACAGATAATCAGGAGAATAATGACAATCAGACCCAACATGGCCGCCTTATTCTTTTTCAGTCTGCGCCAGATTCCTTTTAGCTGGCTCTGCCGCTTTCTGGCCCCAGTTCCGTTCTTTTTTACATCTGCTGCCAACACAAAGCCACCCCCTTATTTTCTATCTGTTTCCTGATTCGCCGTCTGAACCGCTTCGCGGCTCACGGTCCGTGTGTTTTCTTTTCTTCGTTTCTGCGCCTTATACTGTGATTTTATCCTTGGGTCAATAAAGGCGTATAAAAGATCGACGACAAGATTGACCAGGCTGACCACAATGGCTACAAACAGGACACCGCCCTGCACCACCGGATAATTCCGGGCATTGATCGCATCCACCATCATTTTCCCGAGTCCGGGGATGGAGAAAATCGTCTCCGCCATGACGGCTCCGCCAAGCAGGCCGCCGAAGGACAGGCCGGCTACGGTGATAATGGGAATCAGTGCATTTTTAAGCGCATGCTTTACAATTACGACCCGCTCCGTCTGTCCTTTGGCCCTGGCCGTGCGGATATAATCCTGCCGCAGGACTTCCAGCATACTGGAACGCGTCATTCGCATAATTGTAGAAGCGGTGCTGGGTCCGATGGCCAGCACAGGCAGAACCCAGTAGCGCGGACCGGAAAAACCGGATGCAGGCAGAACCCGGAGCCAGACGGCAAATACGATAATTAACATTAGTCCCTGCCAGAACGTCGGCATCGACACGCCTAACAGAGACAGCCCCGTGGCCAAATTGTCGAATATGGAATACTGTTTGGTCGCCGCGATTACGCCTGCCACAATTCCGATAATCAGCGCCAGCGTGATACTCAATGTTGCCAGCAAAAGCGTTGTCGGGAAGCGATCGAGAATTTCTTCCAGAACCGGACGCTTGGTTGAATAGGAAATTCCCAGATCTCCCTCCGTGACGATTCCTTTAATGTACTTTCCATAGCGGACGAGAAACGGTTCATTTAACCCCATTTCCTCCCGCAGCTCCTCCACAACGGATTCCTCTGCACGCTCTCCCAGCAGCATTCTCGCCGGATCGCCCGGTGTGAAATACATCATTGTAAAAATAACAAAAGAGATGCCAAGCAAAACCGGCAGCATCATAAATAAACGTCTGACTATATAACGATACAACGATATTTCACCTCACTTTGCAGCTGCCATACAGCCGCGTTTTCCGTTTTCTGCATGGCAGCATATCACTATGTCATTTCATTATTCATGTACAATAACCTTGGCCAGATTCGGCGTGTTTCCCGGGCTGCATTCCAGATTTTCGACTTTTGCGGAAGTCGCATAGACAACATCGGAGAATGCAATCGGGATCATGTAATGTGTATCCCACATATATTTCTGTGCTTCTTTATATAATGCGGCACGTTCGGTTTCATCGTAAATCGTGCGTCCTTCGTCCAGATATGCGTCGATCTTATCGTCATTTCCCTGTAAAACGCCGCCGTAGCCGCTCTTCCATAGACCCAATGCCTGATCCGGATCCCCGGAGCTGGCCGTAAATGCGGAGATTCCAAGCTGTACTTCACCGGCTGCTTCCTGCTCTGCAAAGGATGCATATTCCATGATATCGACTTTGGCATTCACGCCCACTGCCTTCCACATATTCTGGGCGATTTCCAGAATATCCACAAACTGTGTATTATCATATCCTTTTACCGTAATGTCCAGACCGTTCTCATAACCGGCTTCTTTCAGAAGCGCTTTTGCCTGATCCGGATCATAGGGGTTGATTCCCATCGATACATAACCAAAGATATTGGGTGACATAACGGAATCCGAAGTTTTTGCGGTGCCTGTAAATACGGCGTCTACAATCGAGTCCATATCCAGGGCGTATGCCAGAGCCTGGCGCACACGGATGTCTTTCATCACCGGATCTTCCATGCTGATACTGATATAGGTGTGTTTCAGGCCTGTTCCGCTGACAAGGCGCAGTTCCTGGTTCTCTTTGATTCTGTCAATATCGTTTGTGGAAACATCGTAGATCAGGTCAACTCCGCCTGTTTCCAGCTCAATCGTCCTGTTGGCCGGTTCTGCGATAAATTTGATGAGAAGTGTCTTATAAGTTGGCTTCTCTCCCCAGTAATCTTCGTTGCGTTCCAGTTCGATACTGGTTCCCGTTGTCCAGTTTTTCATTTTTAGAGGACCGGAACCTACAGGATTGCGGCCGAACTCATCGTCGCCCATTTCCTCGACAGCTTTCTTACAGAGAATTCCACCTTCCGGCGCGGACAGGAAGTTGAAAATCGGAGCCATCGGCTCTTTCAGCTTCAGCTCTAAGGTCACATCGTCAATCACCTTTGTATTTTCCGTGTCAATGGACTGGAACAGAGGAGCGCTTCCCGATTTTTCGCTGGCGCGCACCAGTGTGTAACGCACGTCCTCGGCGGTCATTTTTTCGCCGTTATGAAAGATTACGTCGTCACGAAGCGTAAAGCGGATTGTGGTGTCATCCACGTTTTCCCAGCTTGTGGCTACGGATGGAACCAGATTTCCGTCCTCATCCTTTACCACCAGGAAATCGTATATTTCACGGCGCACCGCCTCGGAAACAAGCTGGGTGTTCAGATGCGGATCCAGGCTGGCCGGTTCGTCCCTAATCGCGACGGACAGCGTGTCTTTAAATTCGGAGCCTTTTGCCCCGGAATCGCCGGCTCCGGCGCTTTCTTCCGATTCTGCCGGTGCGCTTTTTTCAGGAGCGGCGCCCGTTTTCCCGGAACCGCAGCCCGTCAGAATTAAAGCGGCCGCCGTAATCAGTACAAAGCTTTTTTTCATCAGGCTTTTCTTAACAAAATTTTTCTTCATAATCTCCCTCTCTTTCTCTTGTGTGTTTTTGTTACTCCTCACATTCTGTTTATTCTTCAAACTGGGCAAACAGCGAGCCAAATCCTCCCGTATGCAGGAAGCATACATTGCCCTCTGTCTTTCCTTTTCGAATCCGGTCAATCATGCCTGCCATTACTTTGCTGTTATAGACATTTTCAAGGTACAGGCCTTCCTCCGCCGGGAATTGTAACACCATTCCGGAACTTTCGGGCGTATTGCTTCCCCAGCCTCCGCCCCTGTAATCATCAAGGATAATGAAACCTTCCTCCGTTCCCCGTTCAAAGGACAATCCCGTTATTTTCTCCACCTGGGAGAGCGCCGATTCTATTCCTTCCGACAGCAGGATTCTGTCGTCATCCACGCTGATTACATTAATGCGGAACGGACACCCTAGCTGCGCGTTTCCGAAGATCAGTCCGGCCGCCACTCCGCCGTTGCCTCCGGGTACAAACAAATCGCGGATCCCCAGTTTCTGTTCCTCATTCTGGCGCATCAGCTCCACCGCCGCATTCACATATCCAAGCGCCCCAAAACCGGTTGTGGCTCCATTTTCAATGACATACGGGTTCCTCCCCTGGGCACGGTATGCCTCGCACAGGTTTGATACGTACTCGTCTCTCCGGGGGCGGCTGATTGCTCCTGCATAATACGTCTTGACCTGGCTCAAATGGTTAAGCAGTTCGTTTCCGCAGAATTTTTCAGGTTTTTCACCATTGTGGACGATGACGCATTCGACTCTCAGCCTTGCGCAGGCATTGGCTGCAAGCGTACACAGGTTGGACTGCATCGGACCCGAAACTATTACGAGATCGTGATGTCCGTCCAACACCTGCTTCATAATAAATTCAAGGCTGCGGACCTTATTTCCCCCGGGTCCCAATCCGGTCATATCATCTCTTTTAATAAAGATTTTCCCAAACTCAAGCGTCTCCTCCAGATTGTACAATCGGTGCAGCGGCGTGGGGAAAATTCCTATTTCAGTTTTCCCAATCTTTTGCAGGCAGCCGTTCAGCCGCTCCATTTCCGTATCGGTGATGACCATCGTATTCCCTCCCTTCTCTTTACTCTATAAAACAGCAATTTGCGTGCCAAATTTTAAAAAAACAAAATTCAGCACGCAAACTCAACAAAAATCAGCTTTTTTAAGTTGTTCTTGACGATTGCACAGAAAAGACAGGCTTTTTTCTCCTTCATTTTCAGGTTGTTCTGGTTGTTTATTCAACCAGATATTCATGTAAACATGACAGTACGGAACGTACCATCCCGTTTTTTCTCTCCTTTTACCTCCCGCTCCATATATCTCAGCGCTCTGGCTCCAAAATCGGTGATGGCCGTCCCGCCTCTTCCCGGGAATATCTGCACCATCGTATAATTGGACAGATTCTTTAATATGGTTCTCACCTCCTGCTCCGTACAGCGCAGTCCCTTCAGCGCCATCCGGTCACTGATACTTTTGCGTCCCAGTTTTTCTCCCTCTTCTTCCCCCTCCTGCAGGACGCGGAGCACTGCGGTATAACGTCTTCCCTGGCTGCCGAACTGACGCAGAAACTGTTTCATCAATGTCTCTTCCTCATCCCTCAGGCAGGGTTCTTCCTGAATCTCATCATCGTCCATCAACTGCAGGACATCTTTGACATCCATCTTCTGTTTTCCGAAATACATCAGGCGCTCTGCAAAATTGCTGAGTTCGCGTACATTGCCCTCCCAGCGGCCGCGGCAGATTGCATCCATCGCCTCCTTTGTAAATTCAAAGTTCGTCTTGAATTTTTCCTGGAACCGCTCCAGCAGGATGGGTATGTCTCCCCTTCTCTGGCAGAGAGGGGGAAGCTGCAGTGACAGCACATTGAGGCGGTAATAAAGATCCTGCCGGAACTGATTTTTCCGCACCAGTTCCTTCAGGTTTTTATTGCTGGCCGAGATAATGCGCACATCGATATTAATAACCCGGTCTCCTCCGATTCTGATAATCTCTTTTTCCTGCAGCACGCGGAGCAGCCTGGTCTGTAAGGCAAAGTTCATTTCACTGATTTCATCTAAAAACAGGGTTCCCTTGTCGGCCAGCTCAAAGTAACCAACCTTTCCTCCTTTTTTTGCTCCTGTGAAGGCGCCTTCATTGTAGCCGAACAATTCACTTTCCAGCAGGTTCTCCGGAATGGAGGCACAGTTAATCGCAATAAAGGGATTATCCTTTCTGTTGGAACTGTTATGGATGGACTGGGCAAACAGCTCTTTCCCCGTACCGCTCTGGCCGTAGATTAGAACGGCGGAATCGGAATAGGCCATCTTTCTGGCCGTCTCCTTCAGCATCGTGATACCGGCGCTCTTTCCGACAATATCATCAAATGTATACTTGGCAGCATAGCCGCGGGAAACAATCTGACGGCGGATGGTATACTGCTCCTTCTCAATATCCGTGAATCTTTTAATCAGAATCAGATGGCCCGAAATTCCCTCCGGATCGGAAAGCGGATAGACCGAAATAGACAGAAGCTGTTCCTCAAAAGTGATAATCCGATCCTTCAGCGATTCCGCTTCCTCCGGGAACCCCTTAAACGCCTCATCCCCAATCTTCGGCACCAGTTTCGCCAGCGGAGCAATCGTCTCCTCCAGCGTGCAGCCCAGAATCTGCTCCTGCCTCCGGTTCAGAATCTTTTCGGCCGACTTATTGATAAAATTGATCTTCCTGCTGCGGTTCAGGGTAATAATACTGCCGTCAAATATTTTCATCACCAGATTCAGCTTCTTTTCCATCGAACTGACCTCATCCAGAAGCTGCTCCGTGCCGTAGTCCGCCTTTGCCAGTGTCTGAAAGTAATTCTCAAATACCGCGGTCTGAAGCAGATACTCCAGATTGAGCCTGGTCGCAACGTTTACAATCGTCCTGGTGGATAGAACCCGGTCCTGCAGATCGATCACGTCGGTAACCCAGGGCGGAACCAGATCCCGTTCTCCCGGCGTTATGGCGAGACTGCAGGCGGGAGGTTCCTTCATCCCGGGATAAAACGGCACTATTTCCACATGGGAAATCCCTGAGTTATAAATCAGGCCGATCGTCTCCACCGCCATCTCCAGCGTAATATTTACAAGCATCGCCTTGGTGCCGGACGGCAGCATCTTCATCTGGTTCAGCGACTGCTTTTTCAGTGTGATATCGGCAATAAAGATATCATCGCAGTTGCGCACGTACCGTTTAACAAGATCGTAGACTCCATGTGTGGAAACCAGAATCAGGTCGGCCGTAATCCCCATCAGGATGCCGGGACCGTCTTCCACCGAATAGACCTCCGTTTCCAGGTGCTCCTGAAACAGGTTCTTCAGTTCGTCCGCGTAGAACTGTGCTATATTTCTTTGATTGGTTACCACTGCTATCTTCTTCATTACGGGTTTTCTCCTCTTTGCGGGTAAGTCTCCATTCCTTCTTGTGGGATTGACTGGTCTTGTCGGATTTTGTCTGATATTGCTATTATAAATACTTTCACATGGCAGGACAAGGAATTTAATTATTTGACACCCCAATCCCCGCCATATATACTGAATAAAAAGACATCTTTAATTCAAAGGAGGCTGTCACATATGGATAACACAGAAAGAACGAACACGCCGCAGACACCGGCTCAAAACGATTCCCAGGCTGCGGATACATGTCATGTTCCCAAGCTGCACACCTGTACGGACTGCGGTCTTTTAGGCTGCGGTACTGAAGACGGCAGTTACCCGCCGTTCTGCCTGACCGAACAGGCCGACAGGGACGAGCTGGACGAGATTGCTTCTCTTTACGCATCCGACACGATCGACGGAAGGATGGCGAGAGCTTCCGCTAAAATCGAGGGAAATTATTACTGCCAGAAGACCCGGGTGGAGGAGACCGTCCTCTTTATCAAGGCCATTGGTGCAAAACGCGTGGGGATTGCTACCTGCTCCGGGCTGATTAATGAGGCTAAAACATTTGCCAGGATACTGAAGAAAAACGGAATTGATTATGTAAGCGTAATCTGCAAGGTGGGCAGCCGCGATAAGAAGGAGATGGGCCTCGCCGAGGAAGATAAGATTCATCCGAACCAGTTTGAGCCTATGTGCAATCCCGTTCTGCAGGCCCGCTATCTGAACCGGGCAGGCACTGATTTGAATATTGTCATCGGCTTATGCGTCGGCCATGACGCCCTGTTCAATAAGCACTCCGAAGCTCCGGTCACAACTCTGATTGCAAAAGACCGTGTTCTGGCGCATAATCCTGTGGCGGCGCTGTACTGTCATTATTATGATAAGCTTTATAAATAGGAGTTTGAATGAGCGGGAGTTCTACTAAGCGGCAGTCTCACTTACAAAGCCGGAGGAATCATTTCCTCCGGCTTCACCGCTGTCATTCGTTTCAGTATGCGATCCTGATGATCCATTTACCGCCATTCAGCAGTTTCCCACCTTCACAAACCTCAGATAGCCTCTGGCTGTATCCGCCAGCCGTAGCAGTGTCTCAATGTTTGTCGCTTCCCGGTCCGTCATCCTGTATCTGGGGAAAAACCGGTTCAGATGAAGCGGGATATCCGGCCGGATCGATGCAAGCCACCGGGCCAGTTCCTCTATCTCTTCCTCCGAATCATTGAGTCCCGGAATTACAAGCGTTGTCACCTCCACATGGCTTTTCCCGGCCGCGGTGACGATGAACCTCTTCACATCCTCCAGGCTGCCGTGAACCATCCGGTAAAACTCCGGGCTCAGATCACGGATGGGCAGCGCTCCGCTCAAAATCTCCTCCTCTCCTGCCATGGAAATCTCATAGTTCTGGCAGAAAGGACAGGAAAAACTGCAGCCGTAGCTTCCAAGTGACAATATGCGGCTCCCCGGATAGAAATAGTGGAGCGGCTTCTTTTCAATCGGATCCAGGGAGACCGAAGTCACTTTCCCATAGGCATTGCTTTTAATCTGTCCGCCCCGGTTATATCTCACCCTGCACAGGCCTGTCCGGCCTTCCTCCGGCATACAGTGGTTTGCACATACATTACAGGCTGTTTTCAATAATGTCTCACCACCTCAAAACGTTCCAGTTTATAGTCTTCTTCCTCGTCGATTCCGGCCTTTTTAAGGGCGATAAAAATCTGCTGTTCCACCGTATCGACCCCCTCCAGGTTGGGAAGGAGAAGCCCCCTTCTCCGCCCGCAGCTCACGATGACGCCGTATCGCTTTACATCCAGTTCTTTTATTGCGTGAACGGGTTCGGCCTCCCCCAGCACATCCACGGTGCAGATAATTTCAGGAAGTTCCTCTCTTTTTACCTCCGGAAATCTGGGATCATAGATTCCAGCGCTGACCGCATTATCGATGATTTCAAGCGCCACATTCTTTTGTACTCCCTGGATTGTCCCGATGCATCCCCGCAGTTCCCCGTCCTTTTTCAGGGAAACAAATACTCCGGCCCGGGTTTTAAGCATCTCCTCCGGCACTTTAAAGGATGCCTGTTCCGGCTCCTGCATTTCACGGCCGTTCTCCAGAAAACAGGTCAGGGATTCCCTGGCCAGCGCCACATAGGCGTCCTGGAATGCGGCCACCGCGTAGCCCACTCCAAACGGCCCCTCATACGACAGGAGACGTGAGCGAAGTGTCTTTCCTTCGAGGCATCCGGCCATGATACAAAAGGCGCGATGACCGCATTCTCCCGCTTTCCCGCAGAACTCTTCCGAAAATTCAAGCATCCGGTGCAGCTCTCCTCCCGCCATGATCTCCGTTACTCTCCGGTCATACTCCGGTCCCTCTTTTGTGTATTCATAAGGGCCGCTGTCCAGCAGGCAGTGCGAAAGATCGCCGCTGGCGATTACCACAATCCTGCGTTCCAGCCTCCCGGCCGCCTCCGCAATACAGCGTCCAAGCCTGAAATGTTCCTCAAACGGAAGACCCGAAAGACCGATCCTGACCACCTTAAAATCCTTCATCTCCCTGTTCAGGAAATAGAGCGGTATCATTGTGGCATGGTCAAGCTCCCGTCCTCTCTCCCCTTCCGTCCCCGCCGCGATATTCTCCTCCTCGGCGAGTCCGCAAAGCTCCGCAACAAACTCCGTGTCATAGATACCGCCAATCTCTAAATCCGGGTATCCATAGAGGCCGAAGTCCCCCTTAGCCCGCGTTCCCGGGGATATATGGAAATAGTCCCGGTACATGACGCTGTGCGGTGAGAGAATGACCACCGTATCCGGATGCATGGCGGCGGCCTCCTTCGCAATTTCCCGGTAGGCATCAATGGTTTTCTGAATTCTCCGCTCTTCCCCTCTCCCTATATCCGGCAGGATAAGGGGAGGATGAGGTACAATAAATGCTCCTGCTACCGCCATACGGCACCCTCCTTTTGTGATATGCACACCCTGTTCGCTTTTATATTTTTACGATAACACCGATTGCAAAATTATTCAACCAAAACTCCCCCACACAGGACATCAAGGATTTGGTGTCCTGCATGGGGGAGTATAGACGAGGAGGGCTCCCCTGTCTAATATTGTTATAGTTGACTCCCCTGCCGGCAAGTGGCGGTGCAGAGAACTGTAACACTCATCGTGTTATTCTGCCGTCGGCAGAAGGGTTATACACTGCGGCTCTGCGCCCTGTACTGGCCAGGGGTCATATCATATGTTTTCTTAAACAAACGGTTAAAATGCTCCACCGTCTCATATCCGACGGTCTCCGCAATGGATTCCACCGACTGGTTCGACTCTTTCAGCATTTTTCTCGCCTTTTTAAGTCTCGCCTTTTTGACGGCTTCCTGGAATGTCATTCCCGATTTCTGCCTGATATATCTGGACAGATACGGTTTTGACAAATTAAAACTTTCCGCCAGATTCTCCAGAGTCACGTCGCAGTAATGGCTCTGTACATATTTCATAATATCAACGATTCTCTCTTCCCGGCCCTCTTTCACATTCTGGCTGGCAGCCAGTTTATTGGCGGCTGAGACAAGCGCCTCAATGGAGCTTATAATAATATCCTCATCAATGCCCACGCCCCAGAACATATTGCCCTGGTTCATAATGCCCACGTAGGAAGCTGCCTTGGAGGAAGATCCCCTGGAAACGGCATGCTCTTCGTAAATACTCAGTTCATAGCTCAGGCCGAAATAAAGTTTGATTGCATTGCTGACGGCATCTAACCGGCCGTTTCCTGTGGCCTCAATCACGCGTCTTTCCTTATTCTGCTCAATTGTCACCTGTGCTGCAATTCCTTCCTCGGTCTGTCTGAAATCGTATTCGGTAATATTGAAAATATTTCTCGGTGCAATATAGTGATCCTCGAATATCTGGTAAATCTCCGCGGGAGCCAGTTCCTGATGCTTTCTGTCGGAAACTCCCTTCACGAGGTAGCCTACCTCCTCACGCATCTTATCCGGCACATCGATGCCAAAGTTCTGTTTCAGGATAAAGGCTACTCCGCCCTTGCCGGACTGGCTGTTGATACGGATAACGTCAGACTCATACTCACGTCCGACATCGGCCGGATCGATGGGAAGATACGGAACATCCCATCTCTCTCCGCTCTTTCCTTCTTCTCTCCAGGACATGCCCTTGGAAATAGCATCCTGATGGGAACCGGAAAATGCGGTAAATACGAGATCGCCCGCATACGGCGTCCTCTCATAAACCTTCATGCCGGTCAGGGTCTCATATGTCTCCCTGACTTTTGCAATATTGCTAAAATCCAGCTTCGGCTCCACACCGTGGCAGAACATGTTCATTGCAACCGTGACGAGATCCACGTTACCCGTCCTCTCACCGTTTCCAAAGAGCGTCCCTTCTATACGGTCCGCACCGGCCAGCACTCCCATCTCCGCGTCGCTGATTCCACAGCCTCTGTCATTGTGCGGATGGACACTGAGAACCACGCTGTCCCTGTATTTTAAACATTTATGGATATACTCAACCTGTGAGGCAAATACGTGAGGCATGGCAATCTGGACCGTGGTGGGAATGTTGATAATCACCTTTTTCTCCGGTGTCGGTTTCCACACGTCCAGGACTGCGTTGCAGACTTCCACCGCATAGTCGACCTCTGTTCCCGGGAAACTCTCCGGGCTGTATTCAAATGTAAAGTTACCTTCCGTCGCATCGGCCAGGCTCTTCAAAAGCACGGCGCCGTCCACTGCTATTTTCTTAACCTCGTCGCGTCCCTTCTTAAATACCTGTTCCCTCTGTGCAACAGAGGTGGAATTGTAAAGATGCACGATGGCGTGGGGAGCGCCCTTTACCGCCTCAAATGTCTTTTTGATAATATGTTCTCTCGCCTGGGTCAGCACCTGGATCGTCACATCGTCCGGAATCATGTTCCGCTCGATAAGAGCCCTGATAAACTGGTATTCCGTATCGGAAGCAGCCGGAAAACCGACCTCAATCTCCTTGAATCCAACCTCGACGAGCATTTTGAAAAACTCCAGCTTTTCACTCAGTCCCATCGGCTCCACAAGGGCCTGGTTTCCGTCGCGCAAATCCACGCTGCACCAGATCGGCGCTTTATCAATATAATCTTTTTTCACCCAGTCGTAGGTAACGACCGGGGGCATAAAATAAGATTTACCATACTTTTCCGCTACATTTACATTCATTTTCATTTCCTCCCTTATACGGTTATCGCTATTTCCTGAGAACTTCTGGGGAACTTTTCCGAACAACGAAAAGCACGCTTCGCGAACTTTTCATTGCCGCTCAAAAAAAGTCCCCATAAAAATGTTTACCCGAAACATTTTTATAGAGACGCAATGTAATCATATACGCGGTACCACTCTATTTCACGGCGCAATCGCCATGCCCTCACCGGCACTTCATGCCATTCCCCTTTCTACGGCGGGAATTCCGTCCGCACCTACCCAATCCCTATGGACCTTCAGCCGGCTGCTCTGAGGCCAGTTCACTGTTTTTCCCCGACCGCCTCGCACCACCCGGCAGCTCTCTGCATTTTCCGTAAAAACAATTACTCTTCCTCTTCTTCGCTTTATTCTATTCAATTTTCGCTGTCAATTTCTGTTGCTTTATAAATGTTAACACACTTCATTTCGGCTTACAAGGTACGAATTTAATCAATTTTCTTGATTTATTTTATCTTTTCAGGGTTTTATGGAGAAAATCATTCCACTCCATCCTGCTTCAGCTCGTTAATACCGGCCGCCTGCAATACTGTTTCCCCCTGTTCCGGTTCTTCCGGGTCCACCGTCTTCCGCTCCGGTCCTTCCAGGTCCACCGTTTTCCGCTCCGGTCCTTCCGGGTCCACCGTCATCCGCTCCGGCTCTTCCAGGCAAAGCTCCTCCCGCCGCATCCTGCGCAGCTCCGACCTTGCCATCGAAATGGCAACCACAGCGGCCACGAGATCGGCAATAGGCCCCGCATACATGATCCCGTCGATCCCGAAAAAAACAGGGAAAATAAGAATCAGCGGAAGCAGAAATAAAAGCTGCCTTGTCAGGGAAAGGAAAATTCCTTTTTTCGGCTTCCCGATGGATGTAAACAGATTGGAGGAAATCGGCTGAACGCAGTTTAAAAACGTAAAAAAGAGATAGATTCTGAAATACTTGGCCGCGAACAGAAAATACTGCTCCGAACCGCGCCCGAACAGGGCGATGATCTGCCTGGGAATTAACTGGAAACAGGCAAAAGACAGCACGGACACAACGGCTCCGCGGCGTATGGCCAGCAGATACACTTCCCGCACTCTGGCGTAATTTTTTGCCCCGTAATTAAAGCTGGCAATTGGCTGCATTCCCTGGGACAGTCCGATTACAACGGAGAAAAACACCTGGTTCACCTTTGTGATAATTCCCGCGCAGGCCAAAGGAACCGATTCCCCATAGGAGGATAACGCCCCGTAGTAGGTCAGCGATTTATTCAACACGATCTGAACAATCATCATCGCAAGCTGGTTAAAAAACGAGGCCGCCCCCAGCGAGGCGAGCAGGCCCGCATATTCTTTTCTAAGAATCAGATGACGCCGCTCTAAACGCACCGTTTTAAATCGGCAGAGATAACGGATTACCAGACATCCCGAAAAGATCTGGCCGATAATGGTAGCCAACGCCGCCCCGGCCATTCCCATGCCAAACCCGAAAATAAAAAGGGGATCAAGAATGGTGTTGATGACCGCTCCCGACAAGTTGTAAATCATGGATTTTCTCGGACTGCCGTCCGCCCTGACCAGATGGCCTCCACCGCTTGTCAGAATCAGAAAGGGAAAACCAAAAGAGGTGATTCCGGTATACGTCCTGGCATAGTCCAGGATATTTTCCGGGGAGCCGAAAAAGCGCAGCAGAGGGGTCAAAAAGATTTGTACCACAATACAGAGCAGAGCGCCGCAGCCCACCATTAATACGGCGGCATTGCCTATAAAGTGAGGCGCCTTCCCGCTGTCCCCCCTCCCCATCGTAAGATTAAAAGCGGAGGCCCCTCCGACTCCGCATAAAAGCGCAATCGCAATGCAGGACGTGCTGAGCGGAAAAGCCACATTCGTCGCCGCATTTCCCAACTCTCCCACACTTCTTCCGATAAAAAACTGATCTACAATATTATATAAAGCTCCCACCAGCATGGCAATAATGCTGGGAACCGCAAATTTCCCAAGCAAACGTCCAACCGGAAGTGTTCCAAGAATATTATCTGATTTTCCCTGAACCGCCTCTCCCATCGTAAAATCCCCCATCTCTTATTCTTCTCATTTCAGTATACTCCCGCGCAGGGCCGGACACAAATACTTTCAGGTAAAAAAGCCGGTTAAAGAATGCGGACGCCTCAACAAATTCCCAAATACAGGAAACACAAAATTCCGGAAACGTATTGACTATCCCATCCAGGCGTGCTATTCTTTAGGCAGAAATACATTTAGACATTTCTCTAAACGTCTAAATGAGACACTCCTGCCTGCCACGGGCAACGGTCTTGGGCGGGCTCAACGGAAGGGAGGTAATTATGGCCTTTGGAGACACCTTTAAAGCATTGTCCGATCCCACCAGACGTGAAATCCTGAACCTGCTGAAGGACGGAGCAATGGCGGCAGGCGATATTGTGGATCATTTTCAGATGACGGGCGCAACGATTTCCCACCACCTGTCTATCCTCAAATCAGCGGGCCTGATTGACGACGAAAAAAACGGGAAATATATTTACTATTCCCTCAATACGACCGTCATGGACGATATTATGAACTGGATATTAACATTGAAAGGGGAGACATCCGATGAAAAATAAGAAACTCAGAATATTAAATTACGCCCTTGCCGTGTTGGGCATTCTCATAACGGCCGCCCTGTATCCGTGGCTTCCCGATAAGATTCCCACAAACTGGGGATTTAACGGTACCGTGACCTACAGTCCGAAACCAACAATCTGGCTATGCTGCGGCCTGCTCCCGTTTATGGCCTTTTTATTTGATAATATGCCCAAAATTGATCCCCGCAAAAGGAATTTGATAAAGTTTGCGCCATATTACGACTCCTTCTGTATTTTCATGCAGTTCTTTCTGCTTGTAATGCTGGGAATCACACTGAGCGAATCATTCTTTCCCGGTCATATTTCGGTAGGCAGAATTGTTACGATCGTTGTTGGAATCCTCTTCATGTTCCTGGGCAACGTCCTGCCGAAGACAAAGAGTAATTTCTACATGGGCCTCAAAACGCCATGGACCTTATCCGACGATGAAATCTGGAGAAAAACCCACCGGCTGGGAGGCAAAACCATGTTTACGGCCGGGGCTCTGTCTTTGATTTTCGGCTGGTCCATGACCGATCAAGGCGGCAAATATATTATCATGGCTCTCCTGCTGGGCAGCATGGCCATTCCCTGTATTATGTCCTATGTCTGGTGGCGTCAAAAAACGGAAAAACCGGATTAAAACATAAACCGGAACAACGAAAAACACGCTTTGCGAACTTTTCATTGTCACTCAACAAGACATAAAAAGAAGCTCTTCGGAATTTTAACATCAAATCCGAAGAGCTTCTTTTTGCCTGCCGTCCTTACTGATTTGCAGGCTCTTTTTCCTGTGTAAAAAGACTGACGGCAACATAGATAATCAGCGAGGGAATAAACGGCGTCAATGAAACATAGGGAATCGGCACGCCGAACTTAGACAGTAATACGACTGCAACGCCGGCCAGTGCGCCTGCAACCGCCCCCTCCTTTGTTCCCTTCTTCCAATACAGAGCGCCCAGAACCATTACCAGAGAGCCTGCATTCTGGAGCGAATAGGCGGACGAGAGCAGGGAAATGATATTTGAAAACTGCAGGGAAATAATGAGGCCGCAGATTCCGACGGCAAAGGTAACCGCCACCGTAATTTTACTGAGCTTCTCCTCATCGGCCTTCGGATTGATAATGCCTGCATAAATATCATGAACCAGGTTCGCCGAGATATTCAGGATAATAATATCCACGGTCGACATAACCGCTGCCAGAATCGCCGCGAGCATAAGGCCTGCCAGGATAGGCGGACATGCGTCGAGAACCACCATAAATAAGATGGAAGCGCTCTCCGCCTCCGGGAAAAGGGCTTTTCCGTACATGCCGATAATAACGGGAATAACGACAAAGGGCAGTGAGGCAACGGCGCCGATAATCGGTGCCCAGAACGCAGTTTTCTCATCTTTACACGATGCATTTCTCTGGAAAGACGGGCCGGAAATTAAACCGATTAAAGCGCTGGGCGCCAGCATCATTAAGAAAGTTTCCGTATCAAAAGGAACGGCCTCGAAATTACTCGGGGGAAGTGCTGCTGAAATAGTGTCGAATCCTCCTTTCATGGCAATGGTAATAATACAGAAACAGGCTCCGAACAGCATTACGACAGCCTGAATGGAGTCGGTCATAACAACGCCCCACATTCCGGAGAATCCACAGTAGAGAATAACAACTACACCAAGTAAAATAATACCGAGCTTGGGGTTCAGTCCCAGAGAGCTGAAAAGAGCCGCTCCGGCCAGGAACTGGGAAGCCATGATTCCAAGGCTGCATGAGATTGCAAGCAGCGCGATAATAACTGCTGCTGCTTTACTGTTGTAACGGTTCATGATTAACTGGGGAATTGTAATAACACCCCTGCGGTGAAGCGCCTTTGACATAACTAAGCCGAAAAGCACCAGTGACAGAACGGAACCAATGCCAAACCACAGGCCTCCGATACCGTAATTAAAACCATTTTGGGCGCCGCCCACGAAAACCCCGTTTCCTACGGTTGAGCCCAAATAGGCACATGCCATGAGAAACAATCCGTTTTTTCCGCCGGCGGTAAGGTAATCTTTCATAGACTGGGATTTTTTACCCCTGAAGCCGATGTACAGCATGCCAGCCATGTAAACTACTAAAACAGCAATAATAATAGTCATATTTTACCCCCTCTGTCGTGATAATATCTTTCACAGTTCCCGGAACGTATCGGGAAAATTGTCCCCGATACGTTCTAAGGTTCTAAGCGTTAATCAATCGAATATCCCGCACAATAGCCGCTTCTCACAGCCTCCATGATGCGGGCGGTGCGCTCACAGTCACCGATAATCCGCAGATCGGGAACAAGTTTATCCCACTCACTGAACATATCGTTGTCCTCGGTCATGCCTGTCGCAATCAGGACGGTATCGGCAGGCAGCATTTTTTCCTCCCCATCCGGACCCGCCGCCAATACGCCGTCATCCAGGATCTCTTTTACCTGCGTGCTGCGCATGGCTGTGATATGAGGCTCTCCGGCAATTACACGGAGCAGGTGCTTCCAGTATACAAAGTGCGCTTCACGGGCAAGTTCAGGCTGCACTTCGACGATCGTAACCTCGTGTCCCTTTGCGGCAAGAGCAAGGGCCTCCTCGCATCCAGCCTGGCCTCCGCCGATCATGACTACATTTTTTCCCGGCTTCAGCTCTTTCTTAAACAGGTCTGTAACGGAATGGACGATGGGCAGGTTCACGCCCGGGATCGGAGGTATCACGGGAACTGCACCGCAGGCGGCAATCAGTACGTCCGGTTTTTCCTCTTTGATAAGCTCTGCCGTAACCGGTGTATTCAGCCTGACTTCCAGGTTCTCCGCCTGCTCTACGTTGGCTATAATACTCTTGCGGTATGCGACCAGATCGCTCTTAAATGGAATGCCGTCCGCATAATACAAGTTCGCGCCCAGGCGGTCCGACTTTTCAAACAGGGTGACCCGATGTCCCCTGCGTGCCGCCGTCAGGGCCGCTTCCATGCCGCCAGGGCCTCCGCCTGCCACCATGACCTTTTTTACCGTATCCGGCGGAGTCTGGTGATGGCTTGTCTCGAACTCACGGCCCAGGGTCGGATTGACGGAACAGCGCAGAGTACCGGAGGAGAAGGGAACATGGGGAATAAAACCGACGCTGTTACAGGAGGAACAGCGCATGCAGTGCACAATTGTATCGGCATGGCCGGTGCGTGCCTTTTTCGGGAAGTCCGGATCCGCCAGGAATGCCCGGGCGGCGACAACGATATCTGCCTTTCCCTTTGCCAGGATGTCTTCCATGATATCCGGGTCGTTCAGGCCTCCTACCACCGCAACCACCGCATGTTTACAGACTTTCTTCACGGCTTCGGAGACATGGGTGTTGCAGCCTCTGGGCGTAAAGACCGTCGGGAACATCCGGCAGGCCGTGTCGGTGAGGTGGAAGGTTCCTGCAGAAATATGGATTATATCGACTTTATCATCCAGCATCTTTGCCAGCTCTACGGTATCCTCTTTGGTAAGTCCGCCGTCCACGGCCTCCTCTCCGCTGACGCGGACTTCCAGTATCATCCTGCTGCCGCATTTCTGCCGGATACGGTCAATGACCATAAGCGGAAAACGCGCCCTGTTTTCAAGGCTTCCTCCGTATTCATCCGTACGGTGGTTATCCAGATTGGATAAAAATTGGGAAAGCAGCCAGCCATGGCCAAGATGAATATTTATAATGTCAATTCCCGCATACTGGGCCATATAAGCGGCATATGCGTATTTATCGGCCGTCTCATTCATCATTGCCTCATCCATTGCTATGACGGATGCCCCGTAAAGATTGGTCATTTCACAGGGGCCGATGATTTTAGAGCCGGAAGGTATGTAGTCGGGATGCGCACGGTTCCCCGAATGAACCAGCTCCACGGAAGCCAGGGCGCCCCACAGGTGGATCGCATCAATGGCGCCCGCCAGAGAGGGAAGGATCACCGGGTGGTCTAAGTGGGAATCATAGGGATGGCAAATATCCACCCTGGAATCTACACCGGCTTCACCCATTGCAACAATACCGGCTCCGCCCTTTGCAATGCTGCTGAAAAATTCCTGTGCCTGCCGCGTATATCTGGGGATCTCTCCCCTGTGGCTCATGGGAGCGCTTGCAATACGGTTTCGTACCCGTCTTCCATTAATTATGATAGGGGAAAACAAATGTGGATAATCACAAGACATAATTTTTTTCCTTCCGTAACGATTCAGAGCCTCCGCTGTTACCGCTTTACCGCTTCGCGGAATGCTTTTTTCCGAACCGTTACTCCCTTTCTTTAGAATATTATTCTTTGTGCATTTTCACAAAAATTAAATTGGCCGCGCGCGCCTTTTTGTATTGTTATTATAAAAAATGTTTGCTACAATGTAAAAGATCAATAAATTTGCGTTGGTCATAACAATAGCTTATACCATGTTAAAAATACTCTTTTGGGGAAAGGAGTAGTTCATGAACACACAACAGATGAAGGTCTTTGTCGCTATTGCAGAAAATAAAAATATCACGCAGGCCGCGGGGAAACTGTTTCTCTCCCAGCCCGCTCTTTCCCGGCAGTTGACGCTCTTAGAGGAGGAACTGGGATGTCAGCTTGTCGTCCGTAACAACCATGGCGTGGATTTGACGCCTGCCGGTGAAGTCCTGTATAAAAGGAGCAAGAAGATCCAGGAAGATCTGCTTAATACGGTGGAGGCGGTGCGTGAAGCGGCATCCGGGGTACACGGACAGATTAATGTCGGAACAATCTATACCGATTTCCCGCATCTGATACCGTATCTGGCCGACTTCCGAAAGCAGTACCCCCATATTATGATTAGAATTACACCCCAGGTGCCGAGTCAACTGTTAGAGCAGCTCGCACAGGGGACCGTCCACGTTGTCTGCCTGCGTCTCCCCATGTCTGATGTCAAAAACTGGCCCTATATCCCACTAAACAAAGAAAAATCAATGCTTGCAATCCACGAAACCATGGATCCCTGTCCGGATCAGAAGGAAATTCCCATCGAACTGCTGCGCGGAATTCCATTTTGCTCCGGCACAAACGTAGACCGGGAACGCCATATCTGGGATTATGCAAATTTACTGCAGGAGGAATGCCGCCTGCACGGTTTTGAACTGAATATGGCATTCGAATGCAGCGGCGTCATGAGCCGTATTATGCTCACCTCCGCGGGGCTGGCCGCCTGCTTTATCCCGGCAGAAATTACCAAGCTGTTTGACTGCAGGCGGATCCATCTGAAGGAGATAGCGGGAGTAACGGTCGAGACGATCCCGATTATCGCCTGGAACGACCGCACCTATATGAGCAGGCCGCTGCAGCTTTTCCTGGAGTATTTCCATAAACTGCAGGCCGGGCGGGAAGAGTGATTCGATGAAGTGTTCTATGCAAAAAAGTTCCGGTTTCGCAGTTTACAGTCTGCGAAACCGGAACTTTTTTGCACCTCTTCAGGGATTTACTCCCTGCTCTTTTTCCTGTTTGCCATCACCGCACAGATCGTGATCAGGATGATCGCGATTCCTGTGACTAAAAACCACATATGCACGCCTATTTTCTCGGCGGCCGGGCTGGCGACCAGCAGGCCGATCGGCATTGCCAGGGAACCGGCCATTCCCATAAGTGAAAAGGCCCGGCCCATTTTTTCCGGCGCTATCGTCTCCTGCATATAGGCCACGATAGGAATACTGTGTATATTACCGCTTGCTCCCAGCAGACCGCAGAAGAAGGTGAACATCCACCACCCCCACATGGTCGGCGGCGTAAGGCCGCACAGGGCCGACATGATCCCGATTGCAACGAGGCCGATATAGGCCGTCTTGATCTTATCCTTTACCTCTATCACACTTCCCAGAAGTACGGCGGAACCCATCATTCCAACTGCGAACGACAGTTCCACCGCGCTGGCATGCCAGGCTCCCAGGTTAAAGTAGCTGCTGGTCATCAGCGGATAAAAGGAGGACAGCGGAAGGAAAAAAATCATGCTGAATGTCTGAGCCGCCATGAGAATCAGAAGCTTCGGATCTTCCAGATAAACCTCCGCCCCCTCTTTAAGCTCCCTGAAGAATTTTCCCTTTTCCCTATCTTTCTTCTCTCCGTTTCCACTCTCCTCCCCTGCTTTTGCAACAGGAGGTATTTTAACTGCTCCCAGGAGCAGACTGGCAATGACCGCTCCCAGCGTATCCGTAAGCAGCACAAGAGGCATCGGCAGCGCTGCAAAGAGCGCCGCTCCCAATACAGGTCCCAGCATAAAGGCGCCGGACTGCATAAACTGGCTCCAGCCGTTGGCCTTTACAAGGCTTTCTGAGGGCACCAGCTGAGGGATAATCGCCCTGATGGACGGCTGATGAAAGGTGTCACCGATTCCCCTTAAAAAGAGAACCAGAATTGCATATTCACAGGGCACATCATAGTTCCACATGAACCATGCAAATACCATGGCCGACAATCCGATAAACAGGTCCGCACAGATACAGATCGCCTTCCGGTTAAAACGGTCCGCCAGCACTCCTGCCACAGGACTTAAAAACGTCATCGGCAGAAAAGCCGCCAGTCCTGAAATTCCAAGCATCATCGGTGACTGTGTCTCACTGGCCAGCCACCAGATAAGCGCAAACTGTACGGCCGAACTGCCAATCAGCGAAACCGTCTGCCCCACTGTAATTGTAAAGAAACGCTGTTTCCATTTGCCGCTGCTACTGTTGCTGCTATTGATGTTACCGCTGTTGTTATATCCGTCACTATTTCTGTTATTTTTTTCCGTCATATTTAAATCTCCATAATCATATCTGTTGTCAGTTCCACTCTCCCACCGACATCCTTCCCCGCTTTTCCGCTCTGTAACGGCGGCATCAAAAAAGCAGGACCCCTCAAAGGTTTCCTGCCTAAATCTACAGATATAAAAAGCGGCCGCTCCGACCCATAAAGCCACGGAACAATCCCACAATAAATTGGATAAACAGCCGCGCATCTCAGTCTGCACGTCTGCCGCAGTTCCGGTAGACTTCCATCCAGAGTATCCGGGATACCCCTCCATAATGGTCTATAACTTTTTATTCATCCGCAAATCAGGTACAAGAAAAAAACCTCCGAAAAATCAGGATTCAGTTCCTTTCTCATCTTAAACGGATAGAATAAATCATTATATACCTCCCTCTGTCAAAACTGTGTCCAGTATATCAGAGTCTCTGTTCCTTGTCAATCCTGTTACTTTCCCAATTCCGATTCCCGATACGCCTCTAATTCCTCATCCCACAGTGTATAGTCCCGCTCAAACAATTCCTCGCATATCTGCGGTTTTAAATCTTCCCATTGCATCTTCTCAAGCAGCTTCTGCCGGACGAATTTCTTGCTCTTCCGTTTATAGGCGGGCAGATGGTTGGCTGCAAGCAGATTCTGTAGTTCCGGGCGCCAGAGGAGTGTAATCTGATGCTCCTTCTTCATTTTCGGATTGGGTGACGCGGCTTTTTTCTCGCTGATGACAATCTCACCCCCCATTGCCTCCACCACGAGAATCCCCCACCAGGCCGGAATGTGTTCTTCCACATGTTTTACATGGGATTTGCCGATGACCACATAATTTTCGTCACAGAATTTGTCGTAATCCCGGATCTGTCTCTTCAGGCGCTCATATGTATCGGCATCACTCTTAATCTCCAGGCCAATCAGACGGTTCTCCGTCAGCATAATAATATCGGCCCTGGATCTCCCCATTATCTTTTCTTCAAACATCCTGGTCTTTCCAAAACGCTCCTCCAGATAATCAAAAAGCGGTTCGCGGATATCTCTGTCATAGAGCACTGCATTTATTGTCTCTGTTTCCATACTGATTATTTCCTTCAATGATCGGCGTACTTTGCCCCGATGCAAAAGGGGCAGCCTGTCTGTTTCAATATCCGGCGGGAGCAGTCCGTCGGTCCCTCGCTCCCGCCGCCGATCTCGAGTATAACAAACCTGTTTTCAATCGTCAATCCGTGTGAACAGAAACATCAATCGTGCAATTTGTATTCTTCCCCATTTATAACAACCGCCTCCATCTCACCTGAATCCAGCGCCGATGAAAATTCGATTGTCATCCTGCTTCCCTCCCCGTCCGACCATGAAAATGAAATCCCCGAAACGATGTCATTCTCATCCGTGCCGTTCACTTTATCATAGAGCCGCAGTACACGGCCGTCTTTCATCTTCAGCAGGATTTCCTCCGCCGGGCAGTCCTCCAGTTCGGAAATAGAATTGTCCATGTACAGGGTAAGGCCCATGCCGGAAATTTTTGCTTCCAGGCATTCCGGTATTTTTATGTCATCCAATGCAATTTCACGGATGGCCGACGGCCCTCCAATCACAAATTCTCCTATCGTTTCCGAACTGTAAATCCCCTTTTCCCTGTCCCAGACGAAAAGATTGGCTGATGAACTCAGTTCCCCGGACTCTCTCAGATTCATTCTGACGGAAACCTCCACGGAACCATCTTCCCTGTCTTTCAGTTTTGTCTCTGATGATTCGGCCGATAATGTCCCAAATGTAATCTGCCTGAGCAGGCCGTCGCCGTCAATTGCACTTCCATCCAGGGAAGACACCCCGAATTTTGCCAGCAGGATCCTCTCGGTATAGCTGTAGCCCTCAAACACAATTTCCATGTTTTTATAGGTGATCTTCTGATCGGATACCAGTACGTATGTATTGTTGATTTCTTCCGTCACCGGGTCACCGCCGTTGTCAAAGAAAGAGCGGAAAAAGCGGATTGGGCCTTCACCCGTCATGGCATAGGCTGCCGTTGCCGCAAACATCATAATCGCCGTTGCCGCAATACACGCCAGGATTGGTTTGCGAAGTTTCCTGTGCTGCCTCCGCCCTTCCGGCTGCATCTGCCCCGCATTCGAAGCATGCAGCTTTGAAAACGTTTCCTTGTATAAGTCACTGTTCTTCATCCCACACCTCCTGTAATTTTTCTTTCAGCATCTTTCTTGCCCTCAAAAGCCTCGTGCTCACCGCTGTTTCCCTGATTTTAAGAATCTGCGCAATCTCCCTGATTGAGTAGTCCTCATAATAATAGAGATGCACAACAATGCGGTAGTTTTTGGACAGAGACATTACGGCCGTAAAAAGTTCGCTCTGTTCCTTATCCTCAAATTGCAGCGTGTCCGCATACTCTTCCAGGTTCTGGCACCTGCTCCGCCACGGCGAAAATAAAAGTTTCTTGCACTCATTGACAGCAACCCGGATTAACCAGTTTCTCCTGTGTTCCTCCGATTCAAAAATCTTTTCGCTGCAGTAATACTTCATCAGCACATTCTGTGTGATATCATCGGCATCATAGCTGTTTTTCAGGTAATTATATGCAATTGCAAAAATACGATCCCGATACCGATTTGCCGCCTCTATCATGTCTTTTTCCAACATATCCGTGACGTTCTCCTTTGTTTTTATCGTGTCTAAACACTCATTACGGTTCATTCCGTACCCGGTAACAAACACGCTTCACTTATAATACCTTTCAGGAAGGCAAAATATCACATCGCGGAATAATGGCTGTGAATCGTAACAGCGTGTTACATAAAAACTGTTGGCGGTAATGCCGCAATCCGCAGCCCGCCAACAGCTTAAATGACTCTCTATTCACCGAAAAGCTCACCATCCAAACCGGTCAGTTCACTGAACGGAATTTCAAATGTAATGTAATCTCCTATGGAATGGGGAACCCCTAAAACAAAACCAAGCGTTCTTTCCCTGCTTGATAACTCCTACCGGCAGAACAGAATAATATATTCCGTACCGTACATCTCCCTGTATTCTTCCGGCAGTTTCTCAAGATAAAAAACGGTCCCGCTTTCATATTCGTCAATTGTGTTATTCCGCATCCCGTTAACCAATACCGGAACCGAGTTTGTCCCGTCGGTGAGAATGCCGCTTAAGGATCCTTTCTCATCACCGGCTATGGAATGCATGTTTCCCCGAACACGGTAACGATTGGTATTCTTGCTTAATGACTTCCGGTCCACCGTGACCGCCATCAGTTCCGAAAGAGAGATGTCGGTCAGGCCATCCATGTTCTCATAAATTTTACATTTCATCTCGTAGGGACTCATTTGCATGGTAAACTGGCTGTTGCTCCGCATTCCCTCCGGAAGAGATTCGTTCGCCGCCAGACAGTCATACGGACAGTTGTACCCGTTTATTCTCTTAAACCAGTAGCGGCTCCGAATCTGATTCGAATCTTTTTTAATTACCTCCGAGACACCGCGTCCCACCTCCTCCGGGAATTCTCCCGGATCTCCGCTTAAAAGACAGCAGGCAAACCGGACCATACGCTCCACCTCTCCCGTGTCAAAGTCTTTGCGGTTCTTCGTTTCGTATCTTATATATCCCACGGCATTGCCGTCAATGTACTGAAAGCTCATATCCTTATAGGCAGAATAAGCGCTTTCCTTTAAAGTTACGGTAACTCCGTGATCTTCATAGCTCAGCTCACATCCTTCCAGACCGTTGTCCCATTTGCCGTACAGGCTTGTGACCGCGTTTTTCAGTTCAACGGCGCTGCCGTAGACCGGTTTCTGTCCGTCCGTATGCAACTCTTCCGTCTCCCCGCAGTAAACCGTCATTCCCATCCCCAATATCAGTAAAAGGCAGATGAGCGGAAAAAGGCAGTAACGTAGTTCCCTGCCATGTCTGGCCGTATCATCCCGTTTTAACTCTCCCATACTCACTCCTCCCTGCGCTCTACCGCCTTTTCGATCATCTCTTCAAAGACTCCGCTGTCGTCTAAATCACAAAGATACCCCCGCTGCCCCGTCACTTCCATGGTGATGGGCAGCCCGTTAATATCGGCGGATACACCGGCGTCGCCGCTGCTGCCGACCGCAAGCCGGTTGTCGAGAACCAGCAGTACGAGGCGGCTTTTTCCCTCTTCCAGACCATGATACAGTTCATATCTTCTCTCATGGCCGCCTGATTTTACTCTGATATACAGAAACTCTTTGATCATTATGGATGCCGGAACCGCCTGAATGGAGACCGCATCTCCCAAATCCATTGGAACCGTTTTCCCCAGCGCCATATTCCTGATCCCCCGGCGGACAGGCTCTGCCTCCTCCGAATTCATCCATCTTTGTGTGATTTCAGGTTCGTCTTTTCCGTCCTCATACTCACACCGGACTGCCACGGCGTCATCCCAGGGCATCCACGCAACTTCCTCAAGGATCCGGTTCCCCTCCGATTCCCGTCCCGGATCGATGATCTGGTAGGACAGAATCCGGCAGCCCTCCTCCATTACCCGCAGCTTCAGTCTCTGGTAATTGGTCACGGGGGAAATATCCTCCCTGTACTCTATTTCAAGCAGAACCATACCGTTGTCCAGGAGTTCCCTGTTGACCAGCTCCATGCCGTCCGGGCTGTAGAGCTTCATGCCGGAGATTTCCTCTTCGGTAAATACAATGGAATCGCTTGACCAGTCCTCCTGCTCATACGCCGAGGTGTCATTTTTTCCGTAGGGATAACTGTATTCGTGAACCGTATTCCTGTAATTCTCATCACTGCCCAGATACTCCCATATCCTGCTTCCCACCTGCCTGTCGGTAAAGCGGTACCGTTTTTTCTCTCTGACATGCGCCGCCTCCCACTCCGGCTCCTCCAGGGTACCCAGATAAAAATACAGATAATCCTCTGCTCCCAGTTCCCCGGGCGACAGAAAGCCGCTTCTGGCCGTGTCCGAATTTAAACAGGCCGCGGACGCCATTGTAAAAAGCCGGAAGATTTCCCCGTTGTCCGCCTCCTCGATAAATGCCTGCCCGTACTCCCTGTTTTTTACGGTCAAGGGTTCATTGCCCTCCCAGTCATACGGCGCCTCATTCGTAAACCGGGTCAGATACCAGTTTCCGTTGGATGCCTGAATAACCCCCAGCCAGATATCCCGGTACATGTCATCCTCCGTCTCTTTGGAACCTTCATGATAACTGTAATCCCTGCGGGTTACTTTCCGGTGGCCTCTGGACTTAAAAAGTATCTCACCGCTGTCCTGCCATATCACCTTTACCGGTTCGGCAAATTCAAAATTATGTAAACTATCCCAGGCCGATTCCACCATTTTGTCATACCCGGAACGGGCCCCCAGCGCGTCCATAAGCTGGTTATACCGATAAATCCGGCGGACCTCCTCCGGTTCCTGTGAGGTTCCCTTGCCTGTCTTTTCGATAAAATGGTACAGGCTCACCTTTTTCGGATATTTTCCGTCACCGCTGTTCAGTTCCTCAATGCACTTTAGGGCGGCCGATTCCGGTGTTTCCAGATATCCGTCGTATTTGTGGAAATTGTAATCATCCAGCCTGTGAAAACCTGCTGTGGCAAGTACCACAAATGCCGCGATAAGCGCATAAATATAAACCCAGGTCCGCCTGCCGATTTTGACTTCTTCGCTGTAAAACACCGGTTTGCCGCCTCCCCCTGCCCGTAAGTACGTTTTTTCTTCAAAGCCTGTCCGCTATAATCTCTGCTTCAATTATATGTCATTTTCACCATTTTTGAAATACGTAACTTGGTTCAGAACCGGAAGTTCCAGCACAAAGGTGCTTCCGCCTCCGGCCGTATCCTTCACGGTCAGCTTTCCCTGGTGAAGCCTGACAAGCTCCGTGGCAATACTCAGCCCCAGCCCATAATGCGTCTTGTCATTCCTGGACTTATCGGCGCGGTAGAAACGGTCGAATATCCTTTTTTTATCTTCATCCGAAATACCGCATCCATGGTCTTCCACTTCGATAGAAACATGCTTCTGGTCCGACCGGGCGGTGACGGATACCGCGCTGCCCTCCGGCGAATAGCTGGACGCATTATCCGTCAGAATCATCAGAATCTGTTCCATGCGCTGCCGGTCCCCGGAAAATACGGGCAGCTCTTCCTCCGGCAGCCTCAGTTCAAACGGCTGTCTCTTTTTCCGGCACAGCTCCGACAGGGAATCATAAAGCGAGATAAGAAATGTATCCACGCTCAGAGGCACCATCTTCATTGTCCATGTACTTGCATCCGCCAGGGCCAGTTGAAGCATATCGTCGATGAGCACGGTCATACGCTCCCCTTCCTTCTCTATCCCAGGAAGAAACTGCTTCGCCTTCCTCTCATCCATGGAAACGGCATGAATTCCCGCCCGTATAACGGTCAGCGGCGCACGCAGTTCATGGGACGCCGCGGCGATAAACTCGCTCTGCCTTTTCAGACCTGTTTCCAGAGGCTTTAAACTTCGGTCCACAAATGTCCGGCAGATTAAAAACAGGATAACAAGCCCCATGAGATTGACGGTTGAATACAGCAAAATAGAACGCCGGTAAAACTGTCTTTCATCGGTCAATGACTTCAGGACAAGAATCTTCTGCTCCTTTCCGGATTGCTTTTTCAGGTAAATACTCCCGTAATAATGCTCTCCTTTTTCGCCATAAATAGAATAAACCGGACTCTTCACCTCTCCCTGGCCAATTTTAAGTGAATTCCCGGGGAATCCGTCCTGTTCTGCAAAAAGCTCAAGCTTTTCAAGCAGTTTTTCCCTCCCGGTAGGCGGTGTCCAGGCGCCTTTAAACGACAGGGGGACAGCGTTACTATAAATAGAAATGATAAGATTCCCGTTTATTTCACTTTCAGACAGCCAGGCATGGGTAATTTTACTGCTGTCTTTGACAGCGTCCACCACATTTCCAAATGACGCCTGATACCCTCTGATATTATTATTTTCATACTGCTTAAACGATAAAAATAACAGTCCCGCTACAATTACGGTCAGCAAAAGTCCGGTAGCCAGTACATAGGCGACAATGAGTTTTTTTCTTAACTGCTTTACCATGACCGCATCCCTTTCTTTCCCGCTTCGCGGAATACATCCCGAATGAACAGTATCCTACTCCTTAAGGGAATATCCAACCGACCTGACCGTCCTGATAGTTACACCGCTCCCCACCTGCTTAAGCCTTCTCCTGAGAAAATAAATATAATTATCGAGATTTCCTTCTTCCACCGCGCTGTCCAATCCCCATACGCGGTTTAACAGCAGCTCCCTTGTCAGTATCTGCCCCTTGTTTCTGATTAAAAATTCCAGTAGATCCATCTCCTTTTTGGAGAGTTCCACCTTTTTTTCGCCCTTTGATAAGACCCGGTTGGAGAGATTTAATACTAGATCTCCGAACTCAAGCTGCTTGTTAAGCTCCATTTTAACCGGGCGCCGTTCCAGTGCGCGGATTCTGGCAAACAGCTCCTCGGGCGCAAAGGGTTTAACAAGATAATCATCCGCTCCCGCGTCCAGTCCGTCCACCCTGTCTTCCAGCGTTCCGAGGGCCGTCACCATAATAACGGGAGTGGTAATCCCCTGTTTTCTCATGAGCTGCAGTATCTGTATTCCGTCCATCCCCGGCAGCATCCGGTCCAGAATCACCACATTATATACCTGCCTGTTCAGATAATAAAATGCATCCTGGCTGTTTTGGCAGATGTCGGCCAGGTATCCTTTTTCTTCAAACCAGAATCCCATGAATCTGCACAGTTCCAAATCATCTTCAACCAGTAAAATCCTCACGGCATTTTTCTCCTTTCCGTGCCTTATTCCTGAAGGTACAGCGTCATTTTACCCATTAATTCCTCCACCGCCTGATCAAGTGATATTGCTCCGTCAAAATAATTTCCCGAATAGGTCAGCAGAATCTCTTTTAATTTTCCGTTTCTTCCCGCAGAGTGTTCCACGCTCCTGCAGAATTCCGCCAGCCTCCGGCGCAGGGGCTCGCCGGGCCAGGAGGTTTTGAACTCATACGTTCTTCCGTCGATGCCGTCTATCGGGCCGCCGTATGCATCGGCCGAATTCCGTTCGGTTCCACATAAAAATTCCAGCGCATTTCCATTGACCGAAAATCCGTCATAAAAATCGGAGCGCTGCACCTTCTCCGACAGAGCGGTTCTCAAAAATTCAATTGCTTTCTCTTTATTTTCACCGGCATTATTGATTCCGATTGTGCCGTACGGCAGATAGGTTTTGTTCAGCACCGTCATATCCGCCATAAGCTCTCCCATTGCCTGCTCCATGATGGACGTACCCTGGCTGGATTCAAAAAAGCCCGCTGTCTCTTCGGAATGCAGGAATGTCCCCTTCTCCAGCAGCCCCCATATATTCGTGGGCCTGTTGTCCCTTGTGCCGTCGGACATACGGCTTCCATCAAAGATTTCCTTCATACAAAGGAGGAAATTCCTTAATTCCTGTTCCTTTATCACGCCGTCTTCACCGACCGCATCACCCAGAAATGCGTCCGCATAGAGGGAAAGAAATGCGTTCCTGTCAACAGTCCCGAATATTTGTCCGTTTTCATGTGTCTGAACCAGATTTGCTAGGGTATCTAATCGTCCTGCCTCCTGTAGCACTTCTTTCCTGCCGAAAGTCATGGGGAGCCCGATTTTTACCGGCACCGAGTAAATGCGCCCGTCCAGACGGCTGCCGTCCGCGATATTTGCCAGAAAATCGCCGGAGGAAATAAGAGATTCAACCACGTCCGTTATGTCTTCCAGGACCCCTTTTTCAATATAGGAGGTTTCCGATAATCCGTCTAAAATAAGAATATCCGGGCCTTTGCCCGCCAGCAGTTCCGTATTTAAAGTCCTTACATAGTCATCGGGAACCGCCCCGTCTCCCTCTTCCATCAGGGGTTCAAATTCCACCCTCACATCGGGATTCTCAATCTGATAGACACTGACCGCCTGCCTGATCGTCTGATTGTCATAAAGGCCGAAAATGGTAAGCACCGTCTCCGGTTCAGAAGGCATATCCGGCTGATAAACATAGCGGACAAGCTTGCTGGTTTCATCCATGGAGTCATAATAAACAAAATAATCATCCTCTTTTCCGCGGGCAAATCCGGTCGGATAAAACTGAGGAGAACCCATGGTATTTCTGTCCCCCTCCACTATCTGCTCCCAAATGTCCGAACCGTTTTTCAAAATCTGGATTCCTTCGTTCGAAACCAGGCTTACGTCGCCGTTTTCACCGGCAATCACCTTTGCCTCATAAAAGCTGTTCAGTTCAAGAGGGTACTTTGCCTTTTCCGTCCCCTTATCTCCATCATATAATATCAGGCTCCGGGATGCCTCGTCAATGACATAAAACTGGTTACGGCCGACCGTAAAATGGCTGCCGTCGCCTATTGTCTCTGCAATTTTGTGCTGCCCCGATGTATCATACAGGAGGAGCCTGCCACTCCCCGAGTCCAGAAGAAGATTTCCGTTTTCGAGTGCCGTGATCCTGTCCGGATAATAGGCATATCCTATTTCATTTTTCTCCTCCAGCAGGGGCATCTGGATTTCCCGGCCGTTTTCCCAGTCCTCCGTTACAATAATCCGATGCCTGACCGTTACTTCCTCATCATCCTCATCCGAATAGACCGCATACAGCCTTTTATCCTCTCCGTACGAAATATCGGCCCTGCCGTATTCATATGACAGCTCGAGCCGGTTCAGCCATCCGCATTCCTTTTCTTCCCATGACATATCCTCCGAGAGCAGATAACCGGTGAACTCCGTCACCCCATTTATGTCCCTCCGGGTAAACAACAGCGGTTTCCCGTCCGGCCCGTCCTGGAAGCTGATTACGGAATCAAATGTAATTCCCTCCGGCAGCGGAATTTCACTCTCCACATATCTTCCCATGGCCTGGTTTTTCTGTTCTCTGCCCGTGTCCTCCCCCGAACCGGACACTACTTTTCCATCCTTTCCGCACCCATACAGGGTGGCTGATATAAGTAAAAGTGACGCCGCTTGCAGGAGCGCCCTTCTGCCTCTGAATTTTATCATAAAAATACTCCTTTCCGGCTGAACATCGCCAAACAACTTTTTATGATCGGCATTCTATCACCGCTGTCTCTAAATCATCTCAAATACCGGAGACTCTTTTCATTGGCAAAAAATGCACATACCGGCAAAATACCGTACCTGCGGCCGTTGAGGCCGCTGATACGGTATTTTATAAAATCATTTTTATTAATAACTTTCCGCCCGGAAACTCCAACGCCTCCTCACGTGTAATTCCCTTAAAATTAATCACTTCAAAAAAGTAAAGCAGAATGCTGAACAGGACGGATATCAAAATGGCTGTCACATTACTTTTAACATAATGGAAAATCAGGGCATAGAGCCCCCGTCCCAGCGCCCCCATGATGACCGCGCTCAGCAGCGGAATAAAAAATACTTTTCTGTACTTATTACGGTATTTTAAGTGCTTGTTCAGATATAACGCATTCAAGATCATAACGATAAGCGGAAACAGTACATTTCCTAAAACTAAGGCAAATACTCCCATCGGTGTATACCGCAGGCAGATGCACACGGCAAAAACATGGATCACCAGGGCCGCCGCAGAATTGATTACAGGAATTTTCATTCGATTGACTCCCTGTAAAACGGTGCTCGTGGTTGTTGAGTATGCATAAAAAATCACCGCACACGATCCCCAGAACAGCATCCGGCTGCCCAGGCCAATGTCATAGGACGGGAATAAAAGCTGTAATATGGGCGTTCCAAACGCCATCAGACCGATTGCGCTGGGAATGGAAATATTCATATTAAACAGAAGCGCCTTATCAATATTGGCCGTAACCCTCTTACTGTCTTTCGTTGCGTGGGAGGCCGCGACACCAGGTATTAACGAGGCGGAAAACGCAGTAGAAATGGCAATCGGCACACTGATCAGTAATTTATATAACGTGCTGTAACCTCCCTGGAGGGCGCTGATTTCCGCGGCCGATATCTCCTTCTTCCCCATAAGGCCGTTGAACAGCGTGATATCAATAATTCCGCTGATTTGGTAGATGGTCTGGCTTAAAATTATAGGAATCATCGTGGCAATGATAACGAGATAGATATTTAATGTTTTGTTCACCGGCTTATGGTCACACCGGATTTGCTTAAAAAGCCGCGGAAGGTTAACTCCCATAGCCAGCATCAGAAACAGGAGGCCGCCGAGCGCTCCGATACAGGTGCCTAAGGTTCCGCCCGCCGCCCCCCATGCAGCCTGTCTGTCAAGATCCGAATATAAACCTACAAAATAAACAGCCGCTCCGATGCTGACAAGGGCATTGATAATTTGCTCGATGATCTGGGAAACGGCAGTCTGAACCATGTTGCCCGTGCCCTGGAAAAAGCCCCTCATCACTCCCATCAATGAGACAAAAAAGATCGTCGGCGCCAGTATTTTTAACGATACCGCAATCCCGGTATAATTGCTGAAAAAAGCTTTTTCTACCCACTGTGCATTGAAAAACAAAAACAAAGCCGCAATCCCGCCCGAAATCGCTGAAAATATCATCGCATTCAGCAGACACTTACAGCCGTTCCTGTATTCGGAACGGCTGAACTTTATGGAAATCAGTTTAGACACGGCGGTCGGCATACTGTAGGAGGACAGTATCAGCAAAATATTGTAAACCTCAAATGCGGCGGAATAAATTCCCATCGCATTCTCACCAATGATATTAGCCATGGGTATCCGGTAAAGCAGCCCTATGATTCTGACCACCACCGATGCCATAGCCAGTATGCTCCCCTGTTTTATGATATTGGAATTGATTACGTTTTCTTCTTTCATCCTGTTCCCTTTTACTTTATGTTTATGTTTGAACCATATTACTTCATTGGAAGATATTTGTCAAATTTTGGAAGATCCATCCTTTCCACAAAAAAATCCCAGGCCGGCTATAACCGTCAACCTGGGATTCCTTATTATTGTTAAAATTATCATTTAGCCAACTCCAGAAATGCTTCCATATTTTCTTCAATCAAAGTGTCTGCTGTCATTTCTAACTTTTTTTCTCTTGCCTCTCTGATTCCTTTTATCGCTTCGTATTCCTCAAACCTATTTTTTAGCAATCATGCTTCTCCCCGTCATTTGTGATACGGCTCTCCATTGATAATTCTGTAGCTTCTGTATATCTGTTCCAGCAGAATCACCCGCATCAGTTGATGCGGAAACGTCATTTTTGAAAAACTCAGTTTATAATCCGCACGGCTCAGAACCTTCTTAGACAGCCCCAATGAGCCTCCGATTACAAACTGGATATGGCTCTCACCCCTGACGCCCAGACCGTCTATCAACTCCGCCAGTTCCTCCGAGGATACCATGCGGCCGTCGATGGCAAGGGCTATGACATAGGCTCCGTCTTTTACATGGGAGAGGATTTTTTCCCCTTCCTTGTCCTTTATCTGTTCCTCCATCACCTCGCCGGCCCGGTCGGGCGTCTTTTCATCGGCCACCTGGACGATCTCCAGTTTACAGTATCGGCTCAGCCTTTTACTGTACTCCGCAATGGCATCCTCCAGGTATTTTTCTTTGATTTTTCCTACCGTAATCAGTGTGATTTTCATGTTATAAAATCTCCCGTTTCAGAAAGGCCAGCAGATTCAGTCTTGCCCTGTCTTCCGTATCTTTTCTTCTTCTTTTTACCTTCTTCACTACTTTTCCCTGGGGCGCAATGCGGATCTGGTAGACGATTTTCATAAATTCCCCTACCTCTTCCCAGGCCTCGCGGCTCTCCGGTATCAAATCGAGTCCCATCTGGAATACATGGAACATTCCGTCATAGACAGAGGTCCGGACCCGGACACCGGCCTTCTTTGCCTTTTCAGAGACCGACTGTGTGTCACTCAGGAGAACCTCATAGCTTCCCACCTGCATCAGCATCGGAGGAAATCCCGTATAGTCGCCAAACAGTGGAGACAAATACGGATTCTTCGGATCGGCGTCTCCTATATAACTGCACTGGTAAAGCATATTTTCCTTGGAATTGCCAAACAGGGGATCAATCTCATAATTGCTCTCATACGTTTCTCCGCTCAGTGTCACGTCTGTCCAGGGAGACATAGTGATAATTCCTCCGGGGAGCGGCAGTCCGTGATCCTTTGCATACATGCAGAGAGCCAGAGCCAGTCCCCCTCCCGCCGAGTCGCCCGCCACCACGATCTGATCCGGCTTGTAATTCTTTTCCTCCAGAAGCCACCGGTAAGCGTACACCGCATCCTCCACAGCAGCGGGAAACGGGTTTTCCGGAGCCACTCTGTAATCAATCGTCAGGACATCGGCGCCGTAACTGAGTTTTGAATACTTCACGGCAAATCTTCTGTAAATATTCTTCATCGGTCCGATATACCCGCCTCCGTGGAGCTGGAGAATCACCCTTCCGGTCACAACGCTCTGAGGCCTTAAATATTCCATTACAAAATTATCCGCATCAATTAATTCATATAAATACTCCGCCGGACATCTCCACGCCGGCTCTACCGGATTCTTTCTGAACTCACCCGTCTGAATCGGCTTTTTAAGCGCCGTCTCCATTACATCATTCATCATATCCCGGGTCAGGTTTCCTATCATGCTGACATTTTTCTTGCGCATCTGTTTTCTCTCCTTTAAATATCATCCTGGTATCTGCCTTCTCCCCGAGCCAAAAAGTCCGATTCATCGTCCAAATTAACCGGGTAATTAGAAATAAAACCTTCTTTTCAGTTCCTTTTTCACACTTCTGTCCCCCAGGATTATCGTGATAAACAACACCGAAACCGACAAAATCACGGTAATGACGGACATCAGCGGACTTGTAATCAACCCTGCCGCCCACAGAATCAGCGGAATAAAGCTGAAAATTGTTATTGCAATCTGGTACATAAAATAGCTTTGCCAGTTCAGCCTGTTAATCAGAATCAGAAAGACCACGGCTATTACATCGAATAAAATCAGGCTGGGAATCGCATAATTGAATGACCACCGGCTAAACCCCGTCATATAATCGATAATCACCAGCAGAACCTGCACTCCAAGGGACTGCCGGATGAGAATTCCCGCCAGACTGGCCCTTCTCATTATGGAGTACCGGAGCGTCATTGCCACATAGGCGATACTCCCTATCGCAATCAGTGACCACCATGTTTCCGTGATGCCATAGGTCAGGACGTTGACGAGTCCCGTTATGGCCGCTGCGGTAAACAGCACCAGATAAAGGATATTGGTCAGTTTTTTAAGCTTTCCCCGGTCGTAACTGATGGATGGGTAATTCCCTTTGTCATACTTCTGATCCACCGCCCCGTTGCTTTCAAGCTCCGCCGCCGCGCCTCTCTCTTCCAGGAAGCGGAAAAAATATTCCTGCATTTTGAGGTCGCCGACCGCACTGTTAAACGACAGATAGATTTTGTCCCGGAACGCGATCACTCCGCACTTCATCTTCTGCTGCCTAGACACGCCGATCAGTACATGGAAATTCTCCACCATGTCTTCATACTCCGGCTTCAGCGATACCGGACCCAAATTGGAAAGAGTCATCGTATATGCCTTGCTGCTTTTCAGAAACACCGCGTTCATGGCGATGTTTTTGACAAAGAGAGGGACGATTCTCACATACCATTTTTTCTCATTGGACACATTGTAGGAGATCGTTTCCTCCAGCCGTTCTTTCACAATTTTCTCATCCATCTGCCTTCCGACTTCGGCCAGCACATCCTCAAACCGCTCCGGCGCTTTCCCGGCAGGCCACGCTATGTTGGTGACGGAAAAGAAATTCGCCATTGTCTCGGAATCAAAAAAGCTACGGAGGTTAATCGGCAGGTTTAACGCGGCCGGACGCTTCAAAGTCTTCCCATCCGTATAGACCTGAATCAGGGACCAGATTAACGCAGCCGTCAGGTATTTCGTGATACTGACCCCCTCTTTCCTGCATACGGCCTTCAGAGCGCCGAGAGGGATGCTCCCGTGCAGAACCGACTGGCAGTCTAACGGCAGATATTCCCCATCGATGGAAAGAGCCTGTTCGGTCTCGTAACGTTTATGGGGGCGCTTGCTGTAATGCCTCAGATAACCGTCCTCCTGCATCCGTTCTATTTTTCCGGTCATTTCCTGTGTTTGTCCCGTTTTTCCGGTTATTTCCTGCGTTTGTTCCATTCCTCCGGCCGCTTCTGCCGATCCGGCATATTCTGCTTCCTGAGAATTCTCTTTTTTTAGCACTTTAATGTACAGCTCCAGATAATGTTCCGTCATTTTCTTCAGGAAATTCAAAGCGCCGAGGCCGTCCGTCAATCCGTGGAACACCTCAAAATTAATGCGTCTGCCATAATAGCTCACCCGGAACGGAAACCTGTGGCTGGCATGGGGATCGATATATTTACATGGATAGGTCCCCTCCTTCTCCACCAGAGGTTCCCTGTTATTTGTCTCAAAGTAATTCCAGAAAAATCCCTTGCGCAGTTTCACACGGAAATTCTCAAATTCCGGGAGCGTCAGCTTCAGGGCCTGCTCCAGAAGTTCCGGTTTTATCTCATTTTTCAGTGATACTGAGAGCCGGAATACATTGCTTAAATCCTCCCCGGCTACAGCAGCAAACAGTTTTGCCGTATTGTCCAGTTTTCTCCAGCGCGCCCCCTGTATACGCGGTTTTACTCTGTCCTTCTCATCCACGATTTAAGCCTTTCCAAATGTTCTAAAATTCCAGAAGCATGTCGTACCATACGGCGCCGCCATGAACCGACTGTGATACCCCAAGGTTTACATAACCAAACTTTTCGTAATAATGAATCAGTCTGTCTTTACAGGTGAGAATCAGGCCTTTTCTTCCTTTTTTCCTGGCATCCTCTATCAGGTGTTCCATCAGCAGAGCCGCCACGCCCCGGTTCCTGTATTCCGGAATAACATCCAGGCCAAAGACACTCTGATACGCTCCGTCCGCCTTATGCAGGCCGACATTCTCAAACATCTCGTCACATATTGTCCTTTCATCCGTGACACATCCGTTGATAAATCCAATCAGCTCTCCCTGAAACCCGGCGATAAAAAAGCTGTCGGGAAATGCCTCCAGTCTCTCTTTCAATGCCTCCCGGCCTGCTGCCTCGGCAGATGGAAAGCATCTTGCCTCCACCTGTGTCACTCCGTCTAAATCATTTGCCTCTGCCTGTCTGATTGTGATATTGAAAGCTTCCATTCTGCTTTTCCTCCATTTGGTATAAAATGCTGTAAGTTCTGCATCATAGGATCGTCAAAGAGCCTGCACACCGGCAGACTCTTTACCAGGACAGACCGTCGAACACGCCTGCCCTGCTCTCTATGTTCTGAACCGCTAAGCTCTGAAATAATACCCCACTCCCCATTTTGTATGAACATACTTCGGTTCACTGGGACTTGGTTCAATCTTTTCTCTCAGACGCCTTACATGTACATCCACCGTACGCACATCGCCTCCGGCGGCCGCCTTATTTCCCCAAACAAAGCGCAGCAGCTCTTCCCTGCTGTAAACTTTATTGGGATTGCAGACAAAAAGCTCTAAAAGGTCGAATTCTTTGGCCGTCAGATTGATTTCCTTCTCTCCGATGAAAACGCGTCTGCTGTCCGTATCCAGTTTTAAATCCGCCGCCTGGATTACCTTGCCGCTGCTCTGCTCTTCCTTCTTTGACTTCTTGGCATTACGCCTCATAATCGCCTTGATCCTGGCCTTTACTTCCAGAATGTTAAACGGCTTTGTTATATAGTCGTCCGCACCGTATTCCAGGCCGAGAATCTTATCCATGTCTCCGCCTTTGGCCGTAACCATGATAATCGGCACCTCGGAAAATTCCCGGACTGCCTGGCAGACTTCAAATCCGTCAAACTTCGGCAGCATCACATCCAGAAGTACAATATCGTACTCCGTCTCCTTTGCCATCCGGATTGCTTCCTCTCCGTCATAGGCACAGTCCACTTCCATTCCATCCTGCTCTAAACTGAATCTGATTCCTTTTACAATCAGTTTTTCGTCATCCACAACTAACACTTTTGCCATACTTCCACCTCATACTTATACTTCACACCGTGATGTCTTCTTTTATCTTCTGAAAAGCGGCTTCCTTAATCCCGGAAACCTCCATGATATCTTCGATTCTTGTAAATGGGCCGGACTCCTGACGGTAAGCGATTATCGCCTCCGCCCTTGCCTCACCGATCCCTTTCAGGGTCATCAGCTGTTCCTTCGCCGCCGTATTCAGGTTCACTTTCGCCGTCCCGGTATTACTATTACTCCGTTCCTGGAAACCTCCTGCACCGGCTGCCTCTTTCTCCTGCGTCCGCCCGGTTGACTCCGGATATTCCGGATATGTGACTGCCTTCCGGCTGTCCCACTCCCCGGCTTCTTTCCGGTTCGGAACCTGGATCTTCATGCCGTCTTCCAAGGACTCCGCCATATTGAGAAAATCCTGCGCCGCATCTTCGGTAAAACCTCCAGCCATGTCAATGGCCTGGTAAATGCGGCTTCCCTCTTCCAGGTCATATACTCCCGGAACCGTTACTTCACCGCACACATGTATAAAAATCCGGCCGGTTGTTCCGCCTGCCGTCCCGTCATCTTCTGATACTGTTCCCGGTTGGGAGGACTTTGCCTCTGCCGCCGGATTCCGCCCGCCGTCATCCGGCTCACGTACTGCCTTCGGCGCCGCATCCTGGTCTCCTGCCGCGGTTTTATCAGCGATTTCTACGGCATCCCCGGATTTCTTCGCGGCATTGCCGGCAATTCCCACATCATTCTCCGCCGAGGCGCCGCTATCCTGATAACCGCTGCACGCAAGCTCCGTTGTTCCGGCGCTGCTATTCCATCCCACATTGTAGCATATGACCGCCGCCAGCATCGCTATGCCGGCAACCGCTGTTTTTATCATTCGTGCTGCTTCTTTTTTCATATGTAATGTACCTCCCGTTCATTCCGGAAGATACTGCTTTGCCCGTATTTCTATTCTAACTAAATAATTTACCGAACACAAGCGAAAAATGAAAGAATTTGTTCCGCTACCATCGGAATACTACAATACCTGCAATGGCAATCAGGGCGCCGATGGCCTTTCTCCACTCAAATCCAACCTTCTCCACGCCGAAAAGTCCCATTACTTCAATGCCGTAAGCCACAATTATCTGTGCCACTACGATCAGAAGAGCCGATTTTGCCGGTCCCAAGGTTCCCACACTCTTGATAACCGTATAGGTAATCAGGGCTCCCATGATACCTCCGACAAGCATATATTTCGGTTCTACCTGAAACAGCCCGCCCACCTCGCCACGGCCTGTGAAGAACCACATAATGATACAGGCGATAAGGGCGCTGAACTGAACCCAGCCCGAGGATACCCATATACTTGTCTGTTTTGTCACCTCTGTGTTAAAAACTCCCTGCACACTCATCAAAGCGCCGGAAACCAGGGCAATGATTATTCCCCACATAAATAAAACCTCCGCATTCTATTCGATATCGCTTAGTATCTCATAGACGCGGAGGTTTTATACTTATTCAATCGAAAATTCTACCGCAATATTTGCTTCGATTTCAACTTCACCAGGCATAACGCCCATATCCATCGCACCTGACTCTTTGGCCGCCGCACCTGCTCCGGCTGAATATCCGTTATAGCGCGCCACCTGGTTATTGCCGTATTCCTGTATATTGACAATCTTGCCCAGCATGCATCCGCCCGCATCCGCCATCGCCTGCGCCTTTACCTTTGCGGCATTAACAGCTTTTGCAAGAGCTTCCTGGTACGCCTCATCATATTTACTGGACATATAGTTGACCGCATCAATTGAATTTACGCCCGCATCCACGGAATCGGAGAGAAGCTGCCCTACCCGGTCAATCGCTATATTGGAAACCGTTACCTGGGTGGTCATCTCATATCCGCTGACGGTCTTTCCGTCTTCCCAGTTATAAATGGGGCTCATTCCGTAATTGGAGGTCTGAATCGATTTTTCTTCCACTCCCAGCTCTTTTAACAGATCAAGCACCTTCTGCAGATCCGAATTATTCTGTGTCTGGCACGTCTGAGCGTCCGACGCCTGGGAATATACGCTGTAAATAATCTCTGCCATATCAGGCTCCACTTTCACCTGCTCCCTGCTGCTTACGCTTATCACATTGCTGTCGATATTCTGAACCTTAATTGACTCCGGCATCGTCGTGCTTCCACAAGCCGTAAGAGAAAGGGCCCCTGCGGAAATAAGAACGGCCGCCAGCCCTGCTTTTAAATTCTTCATAATAGTTTCCTCCTCTTCTTGCTGAAAGCTCCCGGGGACTGCCGCTGTGAGTGAATCCCATAAAACCGGCCGAGCGCGCCGTTTTTTGATTCATAGGACGTAATTTCCTGTGAATTAAAAAACATCCCCGCCTTCCAGCTATATCCATTATAACTGAAAGGGCAAAGGGATGTGTTTCTTTTACCTTAACTTTCCATATCTTATTTCTGAAAATATTCTTACCATTTATTTCCCGCTCTCCCGGCCTCTTCCTGGGCCAGGGCCGCGCTCACGAGACGCCGCGCCAGTACGGCCGTCGTCACATTGCCGATGCCTCCGGGCACGGGAGTTGCGCAGGCGGCTACAGAACTAATTGCATCAAAATCCACGTCCCCGCACAGGTGCCCGCCCTCATCCACGTTAATTCCAACGTCAATGACTACCGCTCCCTCCTGCACATAGCTTTCATCGATCATCCTCGCACTGCCGGCACAGGTGACAAGGATTTCCGCCCTCCGGCAGATATCCTGCAGTTCCAGCGTTTTCGTATGACAGACCGTTACCGTTGCATTTTCCTGAAGCAAAAGCATGGCAAGCGGGCGTCCTACCACCATGCTCCTGCCCACCACTACCGTTCTTTTTCCCACCACGGGGATTCCGTAGAGCTTCAGCACATTCATCACCGCTTCCGCCGTACATGGCGCAAAACCGGTGCTGTCTCCGCTGAACACCTTCGCAATATTGACAGGGGAAATGCCGTCCAAATCCTTCATCGGATCGATCATCCTCTCAATATCCTCCTGGATAATCTGAGGCGGAAGGGGACGCATTACAAGAATTCCATCGATGCCGCCGTCTTCATTAATCTTTTTGAACTCCTTTTTAAACTCCCTGTCACTGATTTCCCCGGGAAAAACAAATTTTTCCACTTTGAGTCCAAAGGCGTGCATCTTCTTTACGGCTCCCGTCTCATAGGAAATATCATCCGGGCTGTCGCCAACCCTGACAATGGCCAGTTGCGGAACTCTTCCCAGTTTTTCAAGAAGCTCTTCCACCTGTACTTTCAATTTTGCTGAAACTTCAGCCCCTCTTAACGTAATCATTCTGTCCTCATTTCAACTGTAATGCCTAGGATATATTCATCCCGCGGTCATAACACCATTCCTGTTGCGACCAGTTCCAGCAGATAAACTGCAATAATAGCGGCCACGGCGACTACCACCAGGCTCTTTCCCCTGTAGCCGAGTATCACTGCCACCAGTGTTCCTCCCGCCGCCGAATAAAAATGGCCGGTTGAAAAAAACACATCGGGGAAGGTCAAAGCCCCCAGCACCGCATAAGGTGTATAATCCAGAAAGGACCGTATAAATCTGGATTTAATCTGTTTTCTGAAAATCGTCACCGGAAGGACTCTGGGAATATAAGTGACAAGCGCCATCAGGATAACACATATTACTACTCTTGTGAGTTCCATCAGTCATTCCCCCTCTCTTCACAGTCTTCCGGTTGTCCCGGGAACAGCCAGGCTCCCAAAGCAGAAGCCGCCACCGTGGCCAATATCACCCGGAACCCCGATGAGATGAATCCAAACACGGGAATATATTTCAGGATGCAAGTCACTGCGACCGCGGCCACAATCACACACAATACGGCCATGGACTTTCTGGCCGCCGGAATAATCAGCGCGATAAACATGGCGTAAAGCGCAATCCCCATCGCATTCTGCAGAGCCTGGGGAAGCAGGGTGGATATCGAGCCGCCCAAAAGTGTCCCCAGATTCCAGCCCAGTATGGGCATTGTCATCAAACCGAACATAAAAGGCGCTTTTAAGTTCCCTTCCTTCAGGGAGCTGACGACAAACGTCTCGTCCGTAATCCCGAATGCCAGAATCAGCCTGTCAAGGGTCCCTGTCGTCCTTTCCAGTTTCTGAGACAGGGAAAGGGACATCAGCATATACCTGATGTTAATAACAAATGTGGTCAGCGCAACCTCAAAATATCCGGCTCCGGCCAGGATCAGATTAGTTCCCGCGAATTGTCCCGCACTCGTTAAGTTGGTCAGGGAAATCATCACGGCCACCCATACGGGCAGTCCCCCTGAAACCGCCAGAAAACCAAATGTAAATGATACGGGAAGATATCCCATTCCAATGGGAATGCCGCTTTTCAGCCCTTCCCTGTATGCTCTTTTCCAACTCATTTTTCTACTTTTCCTTACTCTGTTAAAACATTTTTGACCGATATGCGCATGGTATAATGTCCATTTGATGATTATACCATCCCCCCGCTGTGGGAGTCTATTGGTATTTTTCGTGCTGGGTGTTCAGCCATTCGACTCCGCTCACAATTCCCTCCTCGGTAAAGGGAAAATACTCGCTCGTCTTCTGCTCCTCCGGCGTGGCGTCGTAGCCGTATGGCTCCGGCCAAGACGTAACTTTCAGGACCGTTTCTTCCTCTTTCGACGATTTTTCCATGCGGTACCGCATTCCGGTATCACTGCCGGTAAAATTTTCTTTTTTCAGGAAATTGACCGGCATAACATTTTTACGCTCAATCATAGCCTTCTCTCCCTGTCTTTAAGACCTGCTCTGTCCCTAAAACGCGGTCAGTGGAATTTATATCTTCTCACCACTGCCTGCAGTGTTTTATTTCCGTTATATTCGTTTATTTCCGGGTAGTAAACAATGTCCATGCCCCTGCGTCCGTTTCTCTCTTCCTCAAAAGAAACCCCATCCCCAAAATAAATGGCCTCCATTGCAAAACCACTCTGTTCCTCCAGAGTCAGTTTTACCACATTTCTGTTCCTGCCAATTACCCTGGCGTTTCTGACTCTCAGGTTTTTCTGGGCAAACATCGGCTTTTCGTTGCCCTGTCCGAATGGCTCAAGACACCGGAATTCCCTTATCAGTCGCTCTGTCATATAATCCACTGGCATCGGAACATCGATCCAGACCTTTGCTTTAAAGTCTTCCTCACAGAGCCCGGAGTTTTCATTCAGCCGTTTTCTGAACTCGTCTATGTTCTGCTCTTCCAGGGAAAGTCCTGCTGCCATCGGATGGCCTCCGAATTTCAGCATCAGTTCTTTCACCTCCGACAGTTTCTGGAACATATGGTAGCTTTCTATGGAGCGCCCGGATCCTTTAACCGCCTCCTCGCCCTGTGTCAGGACAATGGAAGGTTTCTGGTAATGTTCTCGCAGGCGTCCCGCTATAATTCCCGCGAGCGATTCGTGGCACTCCGGAAGGTATACCACCAGAACCTTATCCTGCATATAACAGGAATCCACCATGACTTTTGCCGCTTCCGTCCCCTGCTCCGTCATATCTTTACGCATATCATTGAGTTCTTTTAACTCCGTCGCCAGGCGGTCCGCTTCCTCCTCATCCCGGGAAAGCAGCAGAGACAGCGCCAGTTTGGCCGTCTGCAGCCTGCCTCCTGCATTCAGGCAGGGACCGATTACAAAACCAATATGGTACGCGGTGATCTGGGATAAATCCAGGTTGTTTTTCCCGGCCAGTTTCCGAAGTCCGATGCTCTTTGTCTGTTCCATTCTTCTCAGGCCGTACTTTACAATGATCCTGTTTTCATCCTGCAGGCGCATGACATCACCGACCGTGGCAATAGCGGCGAATTCAAGCAGCTCTTCCCATTCCTTCTGCGGTACGCCGCACTCCCCGTAAAGCACCTGAACCAGTTTCCAGGCAACTACCGCTCCGCAAATCTCAGGAAACGGATAATTGCATTCCGACCGTTTCGGATCGATCACCGCATCGGCCGGAGGCAGAACCTCTCCGTCGTCCCCCAGGGGCACTTCATGATGATCCGTGACAATCACGGTCATCCCTTTCTGTTTTGCCAGTTCAATCTGGGAAAAAGCGGAAATTCCATTGTCACAGGTGAGAATCGTATCGATTCCCTGTTCCGCCGCTTTTTCTATAATCGACTCATTAATTCCATACCCGTCCCTGATACGGTCCGGGATATCATAATCCACCGGAGCGCCGAGGCGCAGGAACGCATTATATAATATGTAGGTGGAGCAGACTCCGTCTATATCGTAATCGCCCACAATACGAATCTTCTTTTTACTGTTTATCTTCTCTTTGAGAATAGCGACGGCCTTATCCATATCCTTCATAAGTCTGGGATCGTATAATGCATCCATTGTCCCGTTCAGATACCGGTTAATATTATTTTCCCCTTCAATTCCCCGGTTTCTGATGATCCTGGCCGTTACCGGATCAATGCCGAACTGCTTTGCAATTCCGGTAAAATCAGCTTTTTTCGTCTGTACCATCCAGATTTCTTCTGCCATCTGTCTTCTCTGCCTTTCGTCTGTATACTGCCGCAGTGCCGCGGCTATCCTGCTTCGCCCTATATTCTGTACTCTTTCAGGAGTTTCCTTCTCTCCTTATAATCAGGGAGAATGTGTGCCACAATCTTCCAGAAGGCGGCCGAATGGTTCATCTCCAGCCGGTGAGCGAGTTCATGGACCACCACATAATCAAGCAGTTCATCCGAAATAAGTGCAAGACGCCAGTTAAAATTCAGGTTACCGGCCGAACTGCAGCTTCCCCATCTCGTCTTCTGGTTTCGGATTGTAATTCTTCCATAATCCACTCCCATAAGGGATGCATAATAAGAAACCCGGTGTTCCAGCACCGGGCGCAGCTTCTCTATATGGGCACGTATTTCCTCTTCACCGTATACCGGCCGTTCCCTTTTAAGTTCCGTCACTTTCCGGTAATTTTTTCCAATCCATATCTCATTGCGCATTGCAAAATCCAGCGCTTCTTTTTCCGGCACTCTTCGGGGCAGCCGCATAACAACATGTCCGTCCTGTGCAATTTGAAGAGCCATCGTCCGCCTGGCGGAACGGATTATTTCTAATGGGATCCGGATAAATTCTTCCGCCGTCTCATCACCACATGGATGAGGAATCCAGGGGTTCAAAATCTGCAAATACTGCATAGAACTTCCCATCCTTCTCTTCAACAGTCTGGGCCGCATTCTCAAAAACCTTTTCAAGTTTCGGCTCAAATTCCTTCAGCGGAGCATTGAGCTCCGTACAGCGCACCATTTCCACACATATATTTTCCACCAGGCCGTCCGTCAGCATATCGGACAGAGCATCCAGGTTCTTTCCATAATGCTCCGGAAATTCAAGCTGCTCCATCAGGTAGTTGTGGACAGCTTCTTCATTTTCCATCTCATTCATATCCAGAAGTAAAAGTCTCATTTTTCGTCTCCTCCTGTACTTTTCTAATTGTAAGCAGTCTTGGGGCATTTGCCGTCAATAAAGCTGTTCAAATGTTTTGTAATGGTCGGCCGTATAATAAATCAGGCCGTCATTGGAATAAACGATACGTTCCGCTCCGCGGAATCCGCCGTCATAATTTATATCGCATTCGTACCACTCCCGGCCGTCTTTTTCAGGAAGACTGCCCTCGTAATTGCCAAAAGGACTTCCTCCGATGCTCTTTCCGGGAGCCACATCCGGCAGGTTGCCTTCCCGGCTTACCCATCCGGCGGCCTCTGCTTCTTTTTTCGTAATAAAATTCTCGGGCAGCTTTCCATAAATATGAATATAGAGAGCCACATCTTCCTTACTGGTATAACTGCCGTTCTCCTCAACCGGCAGAGCAGAGGACTGTATTCCCTCCACCTGCTCCTGGTTTACCGGCTTGTCCGCCTGGCTTTCCTGCGTATTGACAGGACTGCAGCCAAGCAGCAAAAATAAAGCTACGCAAAATGGGATCAGCCATTTTACAAAGGATTTGACTTTACTCCAGTATTCGATTATCATAATTTCCTCCTTCAGGCACTGGCTGCCTGATTGTGTAGTAAAACTACAGCTTATATATTATATAAGGCATTGGGGCAAAAGTCAAACCTCCTGTTTATTAGATAGGAAAAATGAATGGGAAAATTCTAAAATAACAGGGAGAAAAACTTTTTATGAACCATGTGAGGTGTTTCCGGCAACGCAAAAAGCGCCCCGCAGCCTCCTGTTGAAGGTGCTGCGGGGCGCTTTTGCGCTGATATTTTATGGCTGTTCAATTCCGTTAAATATTTCAATTGCCTTTTCATTGCTTGTTTCTAATAAAAATTTACCGTTCACAGGCCAGTCTTTTACTACATCCTTGTAAGTCTCCTGTGCTTCGCTCAGACTTTTCTCCGATTCATATTCGTAGATTTTTACAACGGAAGTATCAATGTAAAAGATTACTCCATCTTTGGCTCCAATCATCTGGAAGTAAGGTTTATCATTCTCATCTACCTCAATATCGTTATCCGCATAGACCTGAATGATATCGCCAAGCACTCTCCCATCTTTCTTACTGCCGCCACACGCTGCCAGCATAACCGCCAGCATAACTACTGCCATAAGTCCTGTTATTTTCTTCATTTTTCTCCTCCACAGATGTGTTTATAAACAATTGGATCATTATATCACACTCCGGTTATATTTACTACCCGTTCATTATGAATTGCAAGACGAAGTTCCTACCGGTTCTTTTGAGAAGCATCGCTGATTGTTCTGCACTTTCATGTTTAGCTGTTCATTTAAATCTATGTACATTTACTGTTTATCCAATCTATATCGTTTGCCGAGGATTACGCTAAACTACGATAATAATCTGCTTATTTCTGCAATTTATCTTTATGAGGTACTCGGCCGGCGGTTTGTGACGGCTCCTAGATTCTTATTTGACTTCCCAGATCTCCCAGGCCCCATATCCTCCCGGCCGCTCATGCCAGCATGCTCCTTCCAGGCTGCCTCCCGGCGTCTCGTCAAAGTAATACCAGTCACCCGGTTCCTCACGGGATATTACTCTTCCGTTCCATTTCTGCCATCCTGTCAGCATGTGTCCGTCGGCAGCAAACATATACCAGTGATGGTTGATCAACTGCCACTCATTGGCGGCATATTGACCGTCGGGTTTACGGTAGCGGTATTTTCCCTGGGTGCCGCGTTCCCAGCCTGTGATGGCCGGTTCAGGGGCTGCCAGAGCTGTTTTAAATGCCTCCCATGTGTGTTTCGTATGGTTATAAACAAATGGGTTTGGGCAGATTTTTCCCGTAACATCGTAGTGCCGGAGGACACATTCCGCCGGAACCCGGTATTTCTTCATCAGTTCCCGGGTAAGAATGGTGGCTGACTCTACCGTGTTATCCTCAAAATACCAGTCCCGGCTGGTATCTGCCTGACTGCCTCTGTTTCGCACGCAAAGTTCAATTCCAATGCTGTTTCCGTTCCGACATTCCGGATGTTTATACACTTTTGCACCACAGTGCCAGGCAATATTCTTATCTTCTACCGACTGCCAAATCTCCCCCTGGAAACCAACAAAATAATGGGCGCTTGCCCCAACGCGCCCGCCGGCATAATATTTACAGTTAGCCTCCGCTCCGCCGGTGGCGCCTACATAGTGGATTACGATATACTTGATACGGCTTAACTGGCCGGAGTTGTAATTATATGGTGTAAGTAATTGATGTATCTGCATAACTTTCCCCTCTCATTTATGACCGACCGGACTTGGTCCTGGCCGGTCATATTTTTATTGATCGGCAATGAAAAGTTCGCGAAGCGTGCTTTTCGTTGTTACAGTACCATATGTATCGTTCCCCCATATTTCCTTCTGGAGGGAAATATGGAGGAACGCGGCTCTCTATTATTTGCAGTCTTTAATCTGCTTGACTGCCTGGTTGACACCGGTTGCCGCCAGTCCGGAAACAATTCCGATTGCCAGGGCATTGATCGGATCCTGCGCCGGAAATGCCGGCATCGTATACATCCCTGCGAGTCCCAAAACGGCCCCGGCTGCTCCGCAGATGACTGGGATCGCCTCATTTTTTACCTTTTCAGTGGCCTTGCAGGCCATTCCGGCCAGATAACAAATCACGGTGATACCTGCAACACTTGCAATTCCAAAATCCATATGCTTGTCTCACTTTCTTATTTGATTTTTCTTATTTGATTTTTCTTATTTGATTTCGCTTATTTGACTTTTTATTAAATATTACTTATTTGGTATAAAAAGCCATGATATAAATAAGGCCGGTAGCAACTGCTCCGGCCATAGCTCCAACTATTGTGTTAAAAACTGTCTTTTTCATGCTGCTCCACCGCTCTGCCGGTTCCGACTCCAATTTTGCCAGACGTTCCCCCTGGTCACTTTGTTCCCTGAGCATCGCCTGCATATTGAGAGCCAACTCCTTAACGGATAAAACCAGTTCCTGTATCGTTTTGTTTTGTTCTTCCTGATCCGACATCCTATGTTTAAGGGAACCAATTTCATGATCATGTCCTTCCAGCTTTACCGCAATTTCTTCGTCCGTCACATTCTGATACCTCGCTTTCTATTTCTGTTGTTGGGTTGGGTGTTACCCGCTGAATAGGTAGTAGGGATGTTGGTCTTCTTAATTCTGTTATGGAAAGGCTTACTATTAAATATAAAAAGATATTAACGTTATCCAGATAAATACTATTGTTATATAAAATTTATTTATAGAAATACTACCTTCAGTTTCTGCTCCTTTTTTCGCTTTCTTAAGATAGATTTATATTTGCATGGATGTCAAAAAGACTGTGTTATTTGCACAGGGAAATGGCGAAAGCATAAATAATCCAGGGAATATACAAGTAAATGAAAACATTGATAATCTCAAACCCGGATTTTATATTGTCAGTGGATTTATTATTGGCTCCGGTACTACATACGGAACCCTCTTGTCACTGAAGAGATCCGAGGGAGATCAACAGCAAATGGTTTTCTCTAACGGAGGAGCGCAAATCGGAGTCTTTTATCGCATGAAAAACAATGGCACATGGAGTGCATGGATGAAATTATCGGACAATAAAGCATAAGAAGTCCCCTCTGTTACGGAGTAAAATGGCGAAAGCGTAAAGAGGTTTGCAGTGTCCCCAACAACTCCGGGATATTTTGGAGAATGGGGATGTGTATTTTCCAATGCTGGAGACCGATATGGTACTGCTTCTGGAGACTGCTACTATCTGGCTGTCTCCTCGGAAGGGAGGCTTTTAATCGGTCTGCAAATAAATAACGTCACCAAAATCACCTGGTACTCTGCGACCATTGCACCCTTATAAAATGGCGAGAGATTAATTGTTGCTTATCCAAGTGATATTGATATGGACTCAGCGCCAGGATTGTCCCAGAATATGATTTATTCTTATCAAAACCGTTTTTACATAGGATACGCAGTCACTACCTCCGGGAAACTATATGGCGCACAAATACGATTCGGTCATTGGCTTACCAGACCAGAGTATCGCTATAATCAGGGCGCATCATGGAGTGATTGGACTGCGCTATAAAATGGCGAGATTACAATCTCATCCGGGTCGGTTAATGCAGTAAAAGGAATTGAAAACGAAATATTAACAATAAAACTTTTGGCAAGGCATTCATATTTGATTATCGCATACGTAGGCGTAACTATATCTGATTCTAGTTTCCCCTTGAGCAATACTATACGCGTGAAAACTGGGACGGCGGGACGTGTTGTTGGCGGTAATTCAGTACGTACATCTATGGATCAGGGAGGGGGAAATATAAATTATTTATTCATAGAATGCAATTCCGATGTAATAATTTCCGTAAATGGATTCGGGTATGCAAATGGAAATTATAATTATTACGCAAATATTGCTGCCGTTCCAGTCAGATAAATGGCGAGTTGAAAACGTCGGTTAGTGCTGATACATTGACTAATGCCCTGGGAATAGTGCGTAGAAGTATTCCAAATGGAACTGCAAGAATAGCATATATTTCACTATCCTCTGCAAGTGCATCCGCTATCGTTACAAAAGTGTCCGATCTATATGCATATGCTATTGTTTGGGCAAATCGTGAAGCAGTATCTTACTATTCCTACACTGACAGCACCAGTTGGACAAAAGTTACCCCTGCATAAAATGGCGAGATGGGAACCTATATTAAAACGGCCAAATTTAGTTGCGTCACTACAATAGCAAGTGGTAGCAGCAGTATGGCAACCATCCCGATAAGTACACCGGGAGGATACAAAGCCGCTCTAGCGGTTATTACCGATACGGGTCAGGCTAAAATAATACCAAGAGCCTGTTGGATATCGTCTGGTTCAGAAGTGACAGTATACGTAGATAACCTGGGAGGATCTAGTTACAGCGGTACAATTTACATCAGTGTTTTGTTTGCCCGTGAACCATAAAATGGCGAGATAAAAACCGGTTACGTCGAAATACCTGCTGGTGACACAGTGGGTAGCATTAGTTTTGCGACTGCATTTAAAGACTCTGGATATAACGTATTTTTAACAAATGTTTACTCAAATACCAGAAAAGCCATATATTCGGTTGCTGGTTTGACAGCGAGTGGATTTAACATATATCCTGTCGATCCAGTGACCGGGGAACCTCCTGAGGTAGTCACAAGAGTTCTTTGGCTTGCCATCAGGAGCAGAAGTTAAATGGCGAGGTCAACAGGAACATACTTGACACCGAATACATAAATGATCCCATAAGCGCCATAAAAAAACACTGGAACTCTCTCCCAGATGGCGTTTATACGCTAAAACTTGGATGTGGCTCTGATTATGCTGCACTTGTTTTACACAGCACAGGAGGGACATACGGGGCTGTTTGTTTTATCAGTTATGCACAGGTACCTCAAATCACATTGACATGTACAAATGGCATTTGGAATCAGTAAAATGGCGAGATAGATTTTAAAATCCACGTAACCGGAGGTTTTTGGGATACTGACTATAACAGTTTAATTCCGGAACAGAATGTGATATTGTTAGGCCCAGGCTCAACGAATGCCCAGAATTACCCGAGTTTATGTGGATCTAACACCCTTGGAATTGCTCTCGCTTTTAGAAGCTCTGTCATGCAGGTTGTTATCGGGCAAAAACTCGCGTTCAGGAGTAAGTATACTGATGCTGCTTTTACCGACTGGTATATCTCTTAAATGGCGAGTTGCAAGGAAAAGTCTCCTTCCAGTCTGGCTATACCCCTTTTAGTTTGCGGTATGATGAAAAATATCCCGATGTCCTATATGTGTATAACATAAACACTGGTGAATTGCGTTATGCGCAACTGACAAACAATGAATAAAATGGCGAGTTGAATTTCATTGCTAAAACAGACCGTAGTTCTACATCTGCGTGGGTTGGTGACGCTGAAGGAAATGCTATTTTTAATTGTATAAAATCATCCAAAACCTTGACTGTCACAATGTCTGACGGCAGCACTATAAACTTTATCGGTTCCTAAAACAACAAGTAAATGGCGAGTGTCTTAAATGTACAAAGTTTATTCCAGACACCAATCTTAATAATATATTAACTCCTGCTTTTTATTTAGTAGATTACACCTCCACAGAAATTTCCAATGCACCAAATACTGGGGAATACTTTACTGGAGCTTTGGCCGTATTCGGTGCAAACGGCTTTATTGTACAAATATTTTTTGATGGTAATATGTATTTCCGCCGTAAATTTTACGGTGATTGGGGCGGGTGGATCGCTACTACCCGTGATATCGTATAACTGCAAAATGGCGAACCTAAAATCTCATATAGATCATCAAACGTAACGACGGAGTGGCTTATAAAAAATCCAGTGAGCATAGGTATCATGACAAAAGCTGTTCCAGAATTTGATTTTCCCCTAGAATATACATGGTTTTTTATCGCAATTTCTGATGGTTGGGGTGCCGGTATGTTGGCGTTTCCTTACGGCCAGGCAGGTAGTGATCTTGTTATTGGTCAGTACGACAAAGCATCCCTTAAGTGGAGATGGACAACTAAGTAATGGCCTACTCCTCTCCCAGTAAAATGGCGAGTTTCGGAACACCTTCCCGCTTGAGGCTTTATATAACGACACCACGGGGATAGGAGTTGACCTTATCACTATGGCGAAGTCCATTCACGCAAATATGAGAAACAATACGTTGAAAATCGGTATTGCACGACCGGCCGGAACCGGGATTTGTATCGCCCACAGAGCAGGTGAAGAATATGCCACTGTCATATACAGCGATTACTATAACCCCGTGGCCAGTATTACCCTAAATAACGGGACCTGGTCAAAATCATCGCTATAAAATGGCGACTGCTTTTTGCTTATGGAACTTTCGGATGACATTCCTACATTAGTAAGAACAGATTTAGAAAATGCTTTTTTGAATGCATCCGATTATTCAACTTTTTCTGGTCAGACAAAAACTGGATCTGAATTGGGGTGGGTAGTATTTAAACATAGGGAATCGGGAATTGGAATTGCATTTTCAAAAAACGCTTCTCAGTATCCGATTTTTATCAATAGGGAACCATCCGGAGTATGGAAGTTCAGGGGAAAAAAATAACAAGCCAGTTGAAACCAAAATCGTAATTTAACCGTCAAAACCTTACGTATTTTTGCCCTTTTTTATCTCTCTTTTTCACTCCTCGGATTTTTTATGTCACCTATCCAGTTTTTTTGTACAACAAATAAGCCGCCCCATAGCCGACTGAAAAAACTATTTTTCATCACCTCTTATATGGCATATTTACGGTAAGATTCACGAACATTATCCTGCTTAATATTGCAGTAAATTAGTGTTGTCTCGATTTTTGTATGTCCCATTAAGACCATGACCTCTTCGATTCTCATGCCACGATTTAAAAGGTCTGTAGCAAACGTTCGGCGGAACCGATGTGGATGCACATTCCCAACTCCTGCCCTTTTTCCCAAAGTTTTGACCAGGTACTGCACACCAGCTACAGTTATGCCTGTAAAAGGTTTTTTTACAGCGGCAAATAACGGTCTTTCTGCCAGCTCTTCCGCCGTCAGCCCTTCCCTTGCCATTCTATCTTTAAAATATCGGAAGAGGTGGAAACACGCCACATCTGATACATACAAATGCCTTTCTTTTCTTCCCTTACCCATGACTTTAAATTCTTGTTTGTATAAATCTATGTCCCCCACTTTCAAGCTACATAATTCACTTACCCTGACTCCTGTTGCATACAAAAACTCGATTAATGCCCTGTCCCGGCTACGGGTACAGGACAGCCTCAATGCCTCTATCTCCTTTGCTGAAAAGGCTTGTTTTATAGTACTTTCAATGCGTAATGACTCTATTCTTGCGATTGGATTCTCGGCCACCATGTTTTCTTTTTGCAAAAACGTCCAGAAACTGTTAAGATACCTCATCCTCCCCTGCAGTGTCACCATACTGATATTATTATGCTCCCGCAACATACCAAAGTACCACCGCAAATCCATCGTTGTGATGTCCTCAATGTTTTTATTCAAGGCACTTCGGCAGTTGCTTATTTCCCTTACATACTGGGCCAGCGTATTATTCTGTCGGCCGGATACTTTTTTACTGGCAACAAACAGTCTGATTTTAACGGTATCACTGTCCGTTCCGGTTGCCTGCAGCTCGTTTTTTTCTTCCACAATTTTTTTATCGTGGAACTGGATATAAAGCACATTTTGCAGCTTATCCAGTTGTTCTTCGTCCAGGCAATTACTCATCGCCTGGACAACATTCATTAGCATTTCTTCTAACACTTAAAAACCTCCTTCCTGATATCTATACAATACCAAAAAAGAGATTGTCTCACCCTACTTTTCGTAAGGTTTTCTTCGTTAAATTACGATTTTAGATTTATCTATTTATATATGGCAATGTAGCAAAACCACCAATTTTCAGATGGCTTCAGCCTATTTGTAGCGATTTTGAATCCGGAAGATGACGACCCTGTAATTACCAGTCCATCCACATATGCAAAGGCATTAGTAGTGTCTTTCCATGTGGCAAATACTTTTGGTGTCCCCCGCATAAGTGTTGGAAAATTGACGGTAATTTCCTGCACTCCGACATCAGTCGGTGGAAATTTATCTGTTCCAATTATGAGATCGCCATTTAACTGAGTATACAAATCCATCAAAACCTTCCCCTGAGCCGCACTCAACGGCAGATTTGCATTGTTCGTAGTACAGTTATTTACCAACATTCCAACGGTTAAAAGTCCTGTTTTCAGATTTTTAAAATCCTCCGCAAACTTTTTCATCTTACCGAGGAATGCTTTTGGCGTATCTCCGGCGGACGGGACGGGAAATTCTGTTGTGATATTGTCTGCTGTTGCAATTTTTGTATTTGAGATATCACCGCCCGATACCGCCACTCTTTTCTTCAGTTCTGTATCCAGACTGTCCGCATTATCATTAAAGTCCTGAATATTTACCGGATCGGAACCTTCCGGTTTTTTCAAATTATAATTTGTTGTATACTGCATAAATTACCTCCTATTTAATTGCTTCCCATGTTTTCCAGTAAATCATATCCCAGGTATAAAGCCCCAGGCTCTTCCAATCATCGTTCTCATACTCCACTTCGCGCATAATCCTGATTTCATCCCAGGTTTTCGTCAGCAGTTCATCCCAGGTGAAGATTTTCAAACTGTTCCATGTCGTATAGGTGTATTCAAACCTGTATTCCAGGTGTGCAGGCTTAATATCTTCCAGCATGGCGACAAACGCCTGCATATTCCTGGGTATTCCTTTAATGCCTATAAAGCGAACAATAAAACGATGATTCTCACTGTCCTCCACCACGTCGACTTCACCCCTGCTGAATGACTCTGCGGTGTTTTTGAGCATCTGTTTTGTTGTCGTCCCCTGGCCCCTTATTTTAGCCAGGACAATTTCATGCCGCTGTTCATAAGATAACTTTAAATTAGTCGTAATTCCCAGCAGTTCCTCCCACCTCGTAATTCCCCAGGAAGAAGTAGAAACAAAGCACTGAGCCAGCAGATCGTATAAATAGTACCGAAGCAGTCCTGTTTCCCTGCCCTGGGTCTGGTATATTTCTTTCATTTCTCTTATCGAAGAAATAAAGGGAGGCACATAGAGCGACAAGTCTGTAAAATACTCCTCCTGTATTTCCGGCTCTAATTCTTCCAGGGCATACGTTAACTTACCATATTTTTCAACTCCATACATATTTACACCCCCTTAAGCTGGTTCCAGGTGTAATCGCCATGCATCTGTGCCCAGGAAAACGGTCCCATCGGCATGTAGGCGCCGTCATGATTGTGGCTCTTCGGAGCCGCATCTGTAATTCCGTATCCGGCCAACGTTGTAGGATTTGTTCCAGCCGTCACGTGTCCCTGGGCATTTACGGTTACGCTCCGGTAGGTTCCGGCTGCCGCTCCGCTGTTCGGATGTGTGTATACGGTGTCGGTAAACTTGGCTCCGGACGGCACCGAGGCGGCAATCGTATACGCGGATGACTTGATTCCTCCGGCTGTCCCGTCTGAAACAAGAACGCGTCCAGAAACAGGCGCCGCATTAAAGCGGCCGACCGGCAGCCAGGCAGACCAGGTTCCGTTTGAACAGTAGCGTTCATAAACAGCTTTTGCCGAGGCCGAAAAAAATGTCTGCTTTGAAACATAATCCGTTTCGGATGCCCATCTGAGGCTCTCCGCCTTTAATAAAAACGGCTGTCCGGCGACAGGGATGTTCGTAATATTGGCTGCTCCGCCGCTCGTCTTCTCAGAGTAGAACTTTATTTGAGGACTTCCTGACGATAAATTATAACTGTTTACATCTACCGTCTGTCCCGTAATATTTGACGCCTCCAGACTCGTGTGACTGTGGGCTGCCGGAGTAAATGCACCGGGCTTTCCCGAAATCTCCGTCCAGCCGTAAGATGGCTTTGACGCCGCTTTCGCCCAGGCCGAAACATCGGACGCGGGCATGGAAGATGGAAAGTCTGTAATTTGATTTTTAGAATGGGCATGTGATGAAGCGGCCGCCCCTACCTGCGACGCCGTTACACCGTGCGGATTGCTTTTGTTTCCGCTATGGGTAAACGCGGTATTCCAGTTATCGAAAAGCGCCTGCGTAACCTTATCCAGTACCGTTTTATTAGCATGCGTATGGTTCTTGCTGGTATCGATATCCGCCGATGTTAAAAAGCCTGAATCATTCGTAAACTGGGACAGTTTCGTCGGCATGTCCGTGACCTGGCTCTTCATATGAGTATGTGAAGAAGGAGGGTAGCTGCCCGGCTTTCCGGTAATTTCGTTCCAGCCGTATGCCGGCTTTGACGTCGCTTTCGCCCATGAAGGCACATCCGACGCAGGCATGGATACCGGTTTATTCTTAATATAGGCATCCGAAACCGCATCGGTTGTATTCCAGTCTGCCTGTACGTTTACATCGGCTCCCGGGGCAATTCCCGCCAGTTTATCGAGCATGGCCTGAGTTAACTTATCTATCACTCCCTTGTTGCCGTGGGTATGCTTCTTTTTATCCGTATCATTCCATGCGATCCGCTCCGAAGCTGTCACGTGGGAGACAGAATCTGCCTTATGAGAAATTAATTCAGCAACGGCCTTTGAAATTTTTCCTAACATTGCGGTTAACTTCTCCCCGCTCGTGATATTTTCCAGAGCGGTTCCCTGTGTAAAAGTCGGCGTCTGATCATTTGTCGCAACGTTCGGCACATTTCCAAGACCTGCCTGCGCCTTCGTTACACCGTGCGGATTGCTTTTACTTCCAGTATGGGTAAATGCGGCATTCCAGTTGTCTATCAGTGTCTGGGTGACCTTGTCGATTACTGCCTTGTTCACATGTTCATGGCGCTTGCCGTAGGCATCCGTCCAATTGGCCATCAGGGAATCCGTCAAGCGGTCCAGGGCGGATTGATTCGTGTGGACATGCCGTTTACCGTAAGCCTCATCGTAAGCGGATTTATCTTCCCTGCTCAACAGACCGTCCACATTCTGCGTTGCCTTTGGAATTGCATTTGCCGATATTGCGATCCATTCAGTTCCGCTCCAGCGGTATGTGTAGTCGGTATCCTTTACATTGACCGTCCATCCGTCTTCCGGCGCAGGATATACGGTTTTCAGATCCGCATAAGTATTAACCGCCTCTTTCCAGTCAATCGCAGTTTCCAGCGCTGCAAACTTATTGTCTACCTCGTTACGGGTATATTTGTCATTCCAGTTCGGCTCTTTGGATGAGATGGCATTCCTGATTGCAGCTTCCGCAGCTCCTGCCCGCGATATCTCATTCTGAATCCCGGTCTGCAGTTTTGCTTCCTCCCCCGATGCCCGCAAAATCTCCGCTTCCAGATCATCGGCCAGCTTTTTCTCCGCCGATTCAGAGCGCTTTGATTCTGCTGCCAGATTAGCCGCATTGTCTGACTCAGCCGCCTCTGCCCTCGCAGTTTCCTCTGCAAGACCTGTTCTTAATACCTGTTCTGCGTTTTCTGCCCTCCCTGTCTCTGCAAGGAGTTTCTTTTTTATATCCTCTTCTTCATCACCGGTCCGCTTTATTTCCGTATCCAGGCCGTCTTTAAGTTCCCGCTCCGCCAGCCGCGCACGGCCGCTTTCTTCTAACAGCCGCCCGGCTGTCTCTGTTTCGGAATCCTTAGCCCGTTCCGCCTCGGCGTCAAGCTCCTCTTTCAACTTTTCCTCGGCCCTGCCCGCCCGTTCCGTCTCCGAATTAACCGCAGTCTGTGTTTTTGACAAGGCTTCCTGCAGCCGGTTTATATCTTCTGCTTCCACCGTGTCTCCGTCAGTCTCATAACTGATATACACCTCCGGCACATCGGCAAAAACCTTAATGACTCTCTTCCAGGGCGTCAGACTGGGAGTTGATACCGAATAGGTCTGAATTCTGTCCCCGGTTAGCCGGGGGCCTGTGAAGACGGCCAGTGTCGCCGGATTTATGTTGTCATGTTTCAGCTCTCCGTTATAGACGCCTTCGCATAACAGCGCCTTCTCTTCAATTACATAATTATTCCCATCAATTTTATTGAGTTTCTCCTCAAATCGGTTGACCTCCACTACATCACCTCCAGACTTACGGTTCCGGCTATTGCGATTTCTTCCTTCTGAAGCAATACGTTCCCTGCCTCCCCATTAAGCATTAAATCTGAAAAGTCCTCCACGCCCTCGACATCCAGCAGCAAACTGCCCACCTTTGCCAGGCTCACATAAGAAATTTCAAATGCATTCCTCCCCAGGTATTCGCTCAGTCTTCTGCTTAAAGCATCCTGAACCGAGCCCAGATACAGGCCGTTCTTCAGACGTACTCCCGCCGTCACATGTATTTCTTTTTCCGATGCCGAAGCCACGGTAACCGTGGCGCCGATCGGCCTGAGTTCCTCAATATGTTCCTTTACAGAGTTTATTAGCGCCGGGGCGGCCCCCTTTCGCTCCTCATTGGCAATCAAGACCTTCACGGTTCCCGGTCCGTCTGAGAGGGGAAAAATCTTTGCCGCCCCCACTCCGCTGCACTCCATGGCCCAGTTATAATAGTCATACCTGTTACCGCTGGTGGACGGTTTACGGACCGCCGCCAGATACCTGCTTCTGAAATCCTCCGTATCCTCCTCATCCGTTCCCGGAATAAGAAGTTCCGAAAGCTGCGCCCGTTCCAGTCCCGCAATATAATTTATCGGAATCATGGCGCCGGCGCTGTCATTGCCTGCTGCCCCAACGCTCTCGCATACAAGACGGTATCCCCCATCGTCCAGCTTCTCCATTACCCGGAAATTCATTTTTCCACGGCTGAACCGCTCTCCTGTTTCCACTTCGATTTCATCCGGAGAAAATACGCCCCGCCACTCGGCCGCCTGGGCTTTGTTCGGAATAATGCCGTATTCTGCGGCACGCTTTACCAGAAATTCCCGGTCGGCCGTGTCTCCAAACGCTTCCCGCAGCACATTATCCAGGCTGATGTATAGAATCTGCATCTCCGCTGCGGACGGCGCCAGCGCATCATACAAGATCGAGCCTTCGCGTTTATCAAAGGACTCGGGTATCCTGTCCAGCATGCGTTTTAATATTTTTTCATAAGTTGTGTCCTCAAACATCAAACTTTCACCTCCTTTGCTGCCGCAACATCGCCATACTTTGTGTGTACCTGGAAAGTGGCCGACAATTTCCGGCCGCTGGTTTCAAAGGAAAAAGCATCCACGCCCCGGATTCTGTCATCCTGCATCAATGCCTCCCTGATTCTTTTTTTTAATTTTGACTTAACGAGCCCCATCGGTTTGCCAAATAGTCCTTTCAGCTCAATTCCGTAATTCCAACTGTAAATCAGGTAATCAAAACGTTCTGTATTTAAAATGCAGAAAATTGCCTGCCTTACGACCTCCAGCCCATCCGCATATCCCGTAATCTTCTCCGCCTGAAACCGGTATGTTTTAGACGGCTGTTCAATTATTTTAAAATCCTGTTTCAATATACTTCCCGAATCCGGTAGCATAACCTCCTCCTTTCCGTCATCGGCGTGCCATAATCAGATATTGCTGACCGCCCCTTTTCTGAAGCATAAAAACCACGTCTCCCGTCTTCAAAGCGCCTTTAACCGTCACCGTCACACTTCCAACTCCGGGAATGTCCATATCTACCGTATGATCGGTCAAATATTGCGGCAGAATAAGCTGCGGTCCCGACAAAGTTATCTTCTGGTTGAGCCGGACCGCCGGCGGAGCAGCGGAAACCACCTCGCCCTGAAGGATATCACAGGGTTCTCCGGCATCCACCGCCTTCATCATAATCTGTCTCATGTTATCAATCCATACCGTATCAGCCATTAAAAGCAGCTCCTTTCAGTGTTAAATCCATCGAATGAAATCCCTGGCTGAATTTATGTTTCACGGACTCCACTAACATATAATTCTGGAGGTTCTGATCCCCCACTCTTAAAAATGTAGGAATCAGGCAGCCTGCCCGCACATTGATATCTCCGAACGCATCCCTGATTGAGAGGCTTCTGGACGGCCGGTTATACAGGGAAAGGGAAACTTCCGCCTTCTGCCGCCCATTTACCTTTTCCCCGAAAGATTCATATTTCCGCAGAATCCCCCATTTTTTAATATTCTCTATGTCCTGGACCATATGAACTTCCCGTTCTTTTGTCTCATCATCTTCCCTGTACAGTTCGATCTGGTTGTAGGTGCTGCTGTCAATACCGGATTTATAATCAAAATCCTGAGCCGTTTTCTCACAAATCATCAGGTTCAGCTTCATATTGTCAATACTTTTCAGAGTCAGCTTTCCTACGTCGTCATACAGGATAAACATCTTTCCTGTTCCCAGCATGGTCAGATCCAGTGCGTTTAAAATGATGTCAAAAAGCGTTTTATTTTTTTCCGTTCGGGATTCAATCCTGTATCCTGTATCCTCCAGCTCTCCGGTCTGCAGATAATAGTCGCCTGCGATCTGTGCTATCAACTCTCCTGCCGTCAGATTTGTGTAGCTGTAGTCATCTGAGTTTTTCAGATATCTAAGCTGATCATAGGCAGTGATTTTGACCTCTCTCTCCCTGCTTCCCGATCGCTCAAATAAAAATCCAAAAAACACCGGTTTACCGTCCACATCCATCCGTATGGCATTTCCTTCCTCTATCTTTAATTTATCGTCCGCAATTACCGTGAAGGAAAGCTTTCCAGGCTGCCCTTTCCGCTCAGTTTCCCAGGTTATGTCACCTTCCACCACAGGAGCATATACGGTCTGGCCGTTCTGAATATAGATTGCTGTTTCCATCTGTCCCCTCCTTCTATGGCAGTGTCAGGACCTGACCGGGATAAATTAAATCCGGATTGCCGATTTTGTCCGTATTCAGGTTATAAATTTCAGACCATCGGCTCCCATCACCCAACGTCTTTTTCGCAATTTTCCAGAGACTGTCTCCGCTTTGGACCGTATAAGTCTTCGGCGTCTCCGGTACTGCCCGGTCCTCCTCCGTCTCTGTGGCCTGCGGCGTCTGTTCCGGCATGATTGTGAAGTTCATGATTTTGGTTCCGTAGTGTTGATATTCTTTCAGCGTCAGTGAAACCAGCAGATCCACGCCCTCCTTCGCATCATCCGAAATCTTGTAGTCCTCCAGCGTCACATCCATGTTCGTGTCAAAGAAGTTCTGCCTGCCCGGCCCCTCCCGAATGACGATAAATTCGAATTCCGACCGGGCTTCCTTAAGCTCCCTCAAGTGTTCAATAAACTCCTCCGCATCTCCTGCTCCGTCCCAGACAGCAAACGGATAATCAGACTGGGGAATGACCGCATCCAATGACACCTCACAAAGCCCCGGCGGCCGGATTATATTAAATTCTTCTCCATTTATAAGCTCTACCGTCTTATTCTGATTTCCGTACTTCATCTGAATCTTCTGCGGTGTGATGGGGAGCCTCATATCGTCTAAATATACTTCATACATTAAATGTGATCTCCTTCCGCGTATGATGACAGAAAACTACCGGTAAGGGTTTCCATATAAAATGCCAGATCACCAAAGTCTGCCTTCTTGGTCAGCGTATTGTTATTATTAATATCCAGCTTTAGCTCTGCCAGTGTAAAACGGTTGATAATCTCCTGTTCGGCGGCATCCCGCATATATTTCAGGTCTTCATCCATCACATCTACCGTATTTGCCATCGCGGCGGTGCTGGCAGCGGTATTTCCCGTATTATTCGAAATATCACTCATATCCGAATTATAACTGTTCCCGATGTCACCTCCAAAAGATGGCTGGACACCGGGATCAAATGTGGAATCGAAACTGCTGTCCGACAGGCCCATACCAGGTAACTTAAACTGCGCGCCCTTATTATATGCACTATTGGAAACCTCCCCATAATCAAGGAAATTCTTCTTCTCTACAATCTCTTTCCATTCCGATTCGCTTTTTACGTCTTTTGCAGCTGATTCAATCTGGCTTTTAAAATTATCCAGTCCAGCGGCAATATCTATTTCAATCCCGGGAATATTATTAATAACATCTTCTATCGCATGTGCCATGTTTGCTACATATCCGATTACAGTTAAAGCCAGATCATAAAACAAAAGTTTTATAGACGCGATCGGCTCATTCCATACGTTATAGAAAAAATTGATAAATGCTGCAATATTATTCCAAAGAGGCACAATAAATGTATTATAAATAAGTGCTCCCAATACTCCAAATACCGCGGCGATAATTCCCGCCGCACTGACGGATGCTCCGGTAAAGTGATTAAATGCCGCCACCCCCGCAAATAATATTGCAACCAGTGCAATAATCCCTATAATAATCCACGTTATCGGACTGGCAAGCAGAGCAGAATTAAAAGTGGCTACCGCTGCACCGGCTGCTGTAGTACTGCCTGTCAAAACGCCAAATCCAATCGATAGAAACGTTTGTGCAGCTTTATACGCCGTCATAACGGCGGCTCCCGCCATCTGTGCCAGTTTCACACCTTCTGTGACCAGCAGATATACTCCCAGAGCCGCCACAATTCCCCATATAATCGGTTCAAATATGGTCCAGTAGTTCTGGAAGAATTCAACCACAGTTCCCAGTCCATCGGCCAGCAGACTTATCACCGCTATAATGACACTAATCCCTCCGGCAAGCCCCATGAACAGGCTCTGTGCCTGGGGCAGATGAGATCTAAGTACATCAAAAAATCCCTGCACCGCCGGAAATACCTGGGCGCCGACCATTTCTTTTATCTCTCCCCATGCGTTTTTCATTTGCTGAATCTGTCCCTGAGGTGTTCCTGCCATGACGGCATTCATATTTCCTATATTATCTGTAATAATCTGTGCCAGCGTGGCGGCACGCTCCTGCTCATTGCCACACTGTAGCATCTGAGCCTGGGCCTCCGTAAATCCGAGCCTCATTTCGGTTAAGACACTCGTCTGCCCCTGCATGGCCTGCCCCATTTTACTTCCGATACCGATCATGTCCTTGCTGCTGACGCCGACTCCATTTTGACTCACCGCCAGGTTATTCATCGCGGGGAGCAGGGTTCCCAGAGCATCCGTGGACCCCAGGTATGTAGCTAACTGCTGTGCACCGGAAAGCTGCACTTCATCTCCGATTACACCAAGCTGCTGCTGTGCGGAGGCCATGTTTTTTATTGACTGGATATCCTCCGGCGACGCTCCCATGCGCTGCTGCATTACTGTTCCAAGTTTTGTTTCCGCCTGCTGCTGGACGCTCTGCAGGGATAATGCGTCGGTAACAAAATCAACGCCCATCTTAATTGCCTTTTTACTGTCAAAGTGTTTCAGCATATCCTTGAGCCTTGCCCCAAGTAAAACCGTTTCATTCTTCCCCTGGCTGATTTTATCGTCAAAGGTGTCCATCTTTTTTGAAGCCGAATCAACCGATTGGCCGATTCTCTTTACTTCTGTTCCCGTACTTACAAGTTCGGCTCTTCCCGCCTGGATAGCCATTATGTTCAAACCGTCGGATGAGGCAATCTGCATTGCCCTGAACGAACTAATCACTGCGCGCATATCCCCGTTAATTGTATTTAATGTTGCAGACATCCCCGTATACTGTTGTATTGATGCTTGAACTGTTGCCAATTTGGTATTCCTCCTTTCCTTTAAATTTTTTATGTTACTTATGAGATGGAACGTCCCCGAGAAGAGACGTTCCAATTATATTTCCTGTATCACTGCTGTTTATTACCGAACTCATGGGTATCAATCGTTCTCATGTATTTAAACGAAAGTTGGCAGAAGCATCGGCAAATCTTATGATTGCTCCGTCTAAATAGGCCAATCATCCCGGGGGCTGTCCAACTTATTAAAACAATAATCTATCTCCTCCTCATAGCTTTCGCCTTCTTTGCTTCCTTTTTATCATTTTCCAGCTTCAGTTCAACGGCAGCTATTACGAACGCCTTTTCATATCGTTCTAATTCCAGAAACTCATGAGGCCATTTATGCAGTTTATGGAGACAATAATAGGCGATATTGGCCTCGGTATCGTCTCCCTCTATCAGTTTTTTGCTTCTTCAACGATGTCGTCCATCGGCACATCAAATCCGTTTACCTGCTGGATCTTCTCCAGATAGCCGGCATATTCGCCCGCCGTAAGCATCGTCTTTAACAGGGCGTCCGCCCCCATAGCATGATAAGAATCCTGCAGTTCTTTATCATTCAGATTCGGAAAAACCGTAGAACGTGATGCAAGTTTTCCGAGATAAAGATTATAGTCTGTTTCCTGTGTATACTGCCCTCTTTTTCCCGGAACCGGAACCCGCTTTGTGCATTCTTTTCTAAGCAGTTCATCCTCGGAGGACGAAATCGGACAAATCTCCCATTCCACCGGTTTCTTATCCGCCCCAATAAACCTCTTTGAAACCACAAACTTTTTATTTTCTACTGGCACTGCATTCTGTGACAGAAAACAACTTAAATTACTCATTATTCCTTATCCTCCCTTTCTTTATATCATTCCTTCAAGACTGCCGAATGTCTCCGGCATTTCCCAGCTTTCAAAGGTAAAGTCAAATTCGTCTTCCAGATATTCCGCATCCGCATCAAATTTGGCAATTGTTCCTCCGTCCAGGTTGCAGTCTTTCAGAATCACCGTCTGCCTTCCGACATTGGAAACCGGATCCTCATTCGTGACCTGAATATCAAAATAGATGTCTTTACCGCTCTTCTGGAAATCATACAGAATTTTTCGGAAGATACTGGTGTTAAAATGGAAGGTGGCCGAACCGGTGCCTTTAAGTCCTACCGTCTTGTTTCCTTTCATTGACCTGCCGAGAATCGGCACCTCTGTCTTTGTCTTCTCGATTTTGGCCTCCAGATTGATGGCCTGCATAAAGTTGTAACGGTTTCCTTCAATCGTCACAAAACACTCCGCCTTGGATGCGCTGACCGCATCCCACGCATTCATAGTCTGCATAAAATTTGCTCCCTTCTTAATCAATTACCACAGTCATGTACAACTGGCTCATGCAGTTAACCGGTGTGACCGGATTGGTCACGACGACAGCCCGTTTGCTGTCCCCTTTTTCCACCGTAATCTGCTCTGCATTAATCTCTTCAATCGCCCTGATTTTCGCCAGTTTCTGATTATATGTCACAATATCATTCCAAAGGCTGATACGCCCTGCATCGTCATTCGGAATCGTTCCCAGATATTTGGTATTGAACATGGATGCAATATCATTTCCTATCTGGTCCAGCACCCTGATTGTCTGGTTGCTGGCAAATTCCTCATTCTTTTCGGCAGTGGCCGAGGTCAGCGTATTGATATCCATCAGAACGCGCACCTGGTCCCCTGCTTTATGGAACATGAATTTTCCGGATTTGATTCCGTCCGCAAGCTGGGTCTGTGTATATGACGTATTGACCGTATATTCTCCGTTATACACCCTGTTTTCATTTGTCTTATTTACCGCGCATGCGGCCTCGGCTCCTGCCGTCCAGTATACCAGTCCCTGCTCCAGCTCTTTTGCCGTGTTTTCAACTGAAATGACGCCTTCATAGTCCGCATCACTTTTCTGGAAAACAACCGTCTGGAATTTTACTCCTGCATTCTCGCGCATTCGCTTTGTAAATGCCGTATAGAGATTTTTCGTGGGTTCGTCGGTCACGGGGCAGCATAAAATATGCACTGTGTACGGTTCGATCGCCGCCAGATAGGCTGAATGATCGGAGCCCGTCGGAACCTCTCCGTTTGTTCCTCCTGTAAGAGGAGTTCCCGCAGTCGCTGCAAGAGCGGCATCCGATTTAAAATCAACATAGTCATTTCCCGCAAGATCGGCTGCCTTGCTTACCGTCTGATGATCCACTTCGCTTCCATCGAGCATAGTCGTTACATCGTACTTCTGTTCATCCTCCACATTAACGGCGATTACAATCCTTATATCATTGCCTCTTACTCCGCTGTATTTGGCTGTCGCAAAGTCATTGGCCGCTTTAGCGCCGCTGTTCAGACGATAGAAAATCCCTTTCGTCGCGTTGGCAAACAGTTCCCGTAGATTGAGCATCTGAGGTGCATCATAGGAATAGCCGAATAACTTCTGCCCATTCGTCTGAAACTCTCCGTTCGTTACTTCAAATACCGTTTTTTCCGGACCCCAGTCAAGAATCATGGGAACGGTCACGATACCTCTCTCCGATAAAACTGCATTAGCCCGGGCTGCGCTTATAAAATTAATATAAGCTCCCGGAAGTGTCTGATTCTGGGATGTAAAACTTCCGCCTCCTAACATTTAATTCACCTTTCCTTTCATATAATCATCAATTGTTTCGTCTGCTTCCTGGAAACTGTACTTTTTTTCGTCTTCCAGAAGAGCCTCCAGCAAATCACCCTTTCCTTTATATCTGGATGATGCTAAAAGCTGTTTTTTGGTAAATACCGCCTGCTCAGATTCCACGGCAGTCTCCTTACTCTTACCTGTTCTCACACAATTCCTCCTTTCATCTCCAACTCCTCCATCGGCGCTTCTTCTTTTTCCTTCACAATGAATTGATCATAATTGACATAGAAGGTTAAAATTCCTTCTTCTGCTCCGCTTTTCCGATTCGTTCCGGACAACTGCCGCCCATTTTCCAAAGCAACACTCTCCATGCCTTCCATTAAAATATCCAATACCTGATTTTCTTCGCGGCTGGATTTTTCAATCGAAAAATACTGAATCGCGATTCCTGTCCTGCGGAAATATCGCCGGCCTATCATCGGCCGTTCCGATGTTTCCGAAATCCGTACAAAAAAACAGGGCTTCTGAAATTCCTGTCCTGCTTTATCCGTGTAAATTGTATAGTTTTCCCCGAACAGTTCATTCAACCGCCTGGTAACCGCATTCAAAATATCATTGAGCATGATTCACCTCCTTTGGTCAAGCCTGAATTTTACAATACCGAACTTACCATCTGCCCATACCTGCATCTCACTCCTCTCCACCGCGCCTGTCCCTGAAAAGAATTTCCTCACATACGCCCGCGCACAGAACCGCCATGAAACCGAAACGGCCGCCGGATTATTTCACTCCGGCAGCCGCTTCAAAAAGGAAGGATACATATACAACAGGCAGATTTCCTGTCCGCTTATTGCATGATACTATATTATCATGGAAGTACCCCCTCTCAGTTATCCACTTTTATCTTTTTTGTGCCAGCAGGTAAAAAAAATACCTGCGTGACTCATAAAACTGTTTTCTTGCCTTCGGCACATCCAGGCATTCATAAGGAATGCCGTCCGTTATATTTTTCATCAGCCATTTATAGATGCTTTTATCCGCCTCCATAGCCGTCTGCTCAATTAGTTCCAAATCACTTTGCAGCATCGTTCTTCGGATTGCAATCCGCTCCGTCGGGTTTCCCGGTGAATTACCTTTCGGCATTCCGTCATAGACAACCGCTCTGAGCCCAAAGCCGTTATGTAACTCCCTGCGTTTTTCATCGTACTGCATGCAAAAATACTTTAACTCATTATACTTGGCCTGAGATACATTGTAGTCACTCAGTTTCAGGTTCCTCTTGCATATTCTGTCCAATCGCTTCGCCTCCCTTAAACTTATCTCCGTCCAAAAATTTTGTCCCGTCTTTCCAAAACGGCACACAGCCTGTGCAAAAACAGGCTTCATAAATTTTTCCGTTGCCGGCCGGTAAAATATTCAATTGTCAATGTACAATACTTTCCGTAAGAATTTTTTTATCCTTTTTAGAAATCCTTTATCTCCCGGTCAAACTTTCATCACAAATAACCTGTATAGTAATATCTAACAGGACAGCAACCTGTAACATAAGCTTTTTCATACTCATGCCGGCGGGAGAAATCCTGGCCGGCTCCCCCCTTTTATAATCTCAGGCAGTGCCGCGTCCCAGAACCTGTACTTCTTCCCTTTGAGAAAAAACGAAATCATATGCTTTTCCCATGCGGCTTCCCTTGACATAAATGGAATCTCCTTTATTTTCCATGGCAATAACATTACAGGTAAGCCAGTTTCCATAACCGGCATATTCAAAACGGATTACATCTCCGCCTTTTAATTCCGAAGCTTTCTTTACCATAATTCCGCCTCCTGTCACATTCCTCCCACTGCCCGAAGCAAAGCGCCTGCAGCGATAATCCACGCGTAAGCGGTCCAAACCATCATGGATTTCATCCGTTCAACCTGTCTTCCCATACGGCGGTTCCTTCGGCTTAAACGAATTACCTCCGCTCCGGCATAACAATGTCTGCACATTTTTTCCACCTCCTGCATTCTATAAACTACGCAAAATTTTGATTATTTGATTGACTTTTTACGTTAAACATTCTAAAATTAATTATATAAATACAAATGAATCTACAATATGTTAACGATATCCGCAAAATCTTGCGCAAGTCATACTTTAATTATACTCAAGATTTTACGTATGTCAAGTCTTAATTACGCAAAATATTGAGGTATAGATATGGGACTTTATGAACAGATAAGAGATATTGCAAAGGAGAAGGGTTATTCGATTAACCGGCTGGAAAAGGAATTAGGCTTTGCCAGAAGTTCAATTAATAAGTTCAATAAAAATAAACCAAGCACGGATAAAATCCGGCAGATCGCGGATTTGCTTGGTGTTTCGGTTGATCACCTGTTAAACGGAACGGATGATGAGCAGAAGGCCGGCTATTATTTGAACGAGGAGACAGCAAAAGCGGCACAGGAAATTTTTGAGAACAGGGAACTGAAGATGCTGTTTGACGCTGCAAGAGATGCAGATCCCGAAGATTTAATGGCTTTACACAGCATGGCCCTTGCACTGAAAAGAAAGGAACGTGGAAACGACGATGACACAGGATGTTAATGTAGTATTACTTGATTTCCACCATAAACGCGGCAAGGAGATGGTCGTAGAAAATGAAGATGGAAGTTACACTATATTAATCAATTCCAGGCTGGCTTACAGCGGACAGCTGGCCGCCTACAAACACGCGATGAAACACATTGAAAACAACGATTTCCAGGGAGAAAACGTCCAGTCAATCGAGTCAGCCGCACATGAACTTACCATCCCGGAAGATGCGGAACGAATTCCATCAGCCAAATACCTGCAGCGCATCAAGGCCATCCAGGCAAGACGCCGTAAAATCCAGCGTCAGTTGAAAGAACTCCAAAATGATATGGACTATTTACGGGATATGGGAGCTGTAGATGATTTTGCACGGGCGGAACAGCAGTGGCTGTATGGAAATGACTTATAGATACCATTTGACTCCCTGCTTACCGGAACATGCTCTCAGACGCTTTGTGGCCTGCTGTAGAGCCTTTAAACAGAACGAAGGTAAAACTGTAAGGATTACCGGCTAAAACAGCCCCAGGCTTGTCTGCTGCTCTACATACCGGTATCCTTAAACAACAACATTAAAAAAGACATCCCATAAGGGATGTCTTTTTGTGACCCTTGTCTTACAAAGGGTTCTTAGACGTGCGTGAGAAGATTCGAACTCCCGACACCTTGGTCCGTAGCCAAGTGCTCTATCCAGCTGAGCTACACACACTTATTGAAGGACAACGTCCTTAACAACGTTAATTATTATATAATAATTTTCCAGGATTGTCAACTACCTATTTCAATTTTTCAAGTATTTTTCCTTATATTTTCTGGTCCCTTTCGCTCCTTTCTCCCATCCGTATTCTCCTAAGTTCATTTTCCTCTTCCCTCTCCGCCCTTGTCACCACTTACCGGGGGACAGATTTTACTCCTCTGCCCCGCCTTTCATAAATCTATTAAAACGCTGCTGCTTTTTAGCCGCACCTGATTGTATATGAGTTTCTATAAAAATTTCTCAAGACAGCTATATAATATTCCGGCATCGATCGGCTTTGTCAAATAGTCGTTAATACCGGCCTTCAGAGCTTCCTCCCGTTCATCGTTAAAGGCGTTTGCGGTCATTGCAATAATGGGCACTCCAGCAGCATCCTGGTGCTCCAAATTTCTGATTTTCTTTGTGGCCTCGATTCCATTCATGACAGGCATCCTGATATCCATCAAAATGGCATCATACCAGCCCGGGGCAGAGTTTTCAAAAATGGCAGCCGCCTCTTGACCGTTGACAGCACACTCTGTCGTTATTCCTTTCTGCTCCAGCAGCATTTCTGCGATTTCTCTGTTAATCTCGTTATCCTCAACCAGAAGAATACGCGCGCTGCGAAACCTGTTTTCGTATTCACTTCTGCCGCCCGTCTGCTCTTTACTCCGTCTTTCTTCTATTTCCGGGGCCTTATCCGATCTTTTCATCGGAATAACAACCGTAAAAGTCGTACCTTTGCCAGATTCACTTTCCACACTGACCGTACCGCTCAAAAGTTCAACCAGTCTCCTGCTGATCGAAAGCCCCAGTCCCGTTCCCTCAAATATCCGGCTCCCGCCGGAATCTTCCTGTTCAAACGGTTCAAACATCCGTTCCATAAATTCGACCGACATCCCGGCTCCCGTATCTGCTATAACAAAATGAATAGGCTGAACGTCTTCTTTCGCCGCATCCGCCGTAACTGAAAAAGTAATTCTTCCTTTTTCCGGTGTGTACTTTAAGGCGTTGCTTAAGAGATTCATGAGAATCTGGTTCAGTCTCAGACTGTCACAAAAATAATAAGTCCCAACTTCAGGTGCAATTGTTACCGAAAACTCCTGGCTGCGCTCCGCCGCCTGGACTTCACTGAGAACCGAAACGCTGCGTATTACCTCTTTCAGGTTCATCTCCGTAATTGTGACTCCCATTTTTCCACTCTCAATTTTCGACATATCCAGAATATCATTAATCAGGGAAAGTAAAAAAGTCGCCGACATATCTATCTTTTCCAGGCAGTTGAGCAGCTTCTCTTTATTCTTCGGCTTTTCTTCTCCTTCCGGCCGGTCCGCATCCAGCAGTTTTTCCGCTTTAAGCGCCGCCGGTCCCTGCAGAATATACTTGGCTATGGATGACATTCCAATAATAACATTCATTGGCGTCCTTATGTCATGGCTCATCCTTGAAAGAAAGTCCGTCTTGGCTTCATTTGCCTTCTCTGCCATGGCAAGGGCGTTCTGAAGCTCTGCCTGCTTTCTCTCCTCTTCCTTCTTCACATCATCAACATCTCTCAGGTAATACATAACCCTGATGCAGTTCGTCGTCATTTCCAAAAGCTGTATATGCATGGAATACCAACGGTAAGTTCCCGCAGCGGTCATACGCCGGTATCTGGTTGTCACCTCTGTTTTTCCGCTCTCAAATTCTTTTTTCAGATTTTCCGGCTGCAGAATTCTTCTGAATTCTTCCCTCTCTCCAGGATGGATCACTTCCCCGGCCGCCCAGTCAATCTGTTCTGTAATGGACGGAACAAAACGCAGATGCTGCTCTGCCGTGTCTCCCTTCCACTGTTTCAGATAATCGGAATACAATTCGCCTTCATAAATCTCATTGTAGGAATCATTTACCGCACGCACAAAACGCTGATTGGCATGCTTCTCTTCTATCCTGGCCCTTGTCAGTTCATCCGTATCCCGGTAGGTCAGCATCATTTTATCAGGCAGGCCGTCCCTGTCTTTCAGAAAGGTGCCGATCAGTTCACAGTATCGGTATTCTCCCATACTGTCTTTTCTCCGGACCTCCACCACAATTTGTTCTTTTCCGCCCTCCATATTTTTTCTGATGTTATCGAGTGTAAAGGAGTCAAAAAAGCGTCTCCTGTCGTGAGGATGGATCAGATTCTCTCCATACAGACGATTGAACTGGCTGAATGTTTTCTCCTGAAACATTGTTTCCAACTGACCGTCGCTTTTATATACCAAATACCCTCCTGTATTAAGATCTACCAGTAGAAACTCACCGAAAAGATTCATAATACAGGAAAGCAGATCATTTTTTTCCCGTTCCAACTGCTTTTTCTCTTCAATATTAACAATGAGTGCAAGCATGATTTGATCGTCATTATCACCTTCCGCCATTTTTAATGTAGTAGCATACCAGTGATATTTCCCATCGGTCCCAAGTCTCCGGCACTCCATGTATCCCGTTGTTTTACCCTTTTTAAAGCGTTCCGACATGTTTTCGGGCGAAAATATCTTTTGAAACTCGTCCCTGTCATCGGGATGAACCTTCGCCAAAATATCGGCAAAATTAGCATGCTCCCCGTTTTCACCCAAATCCAGCCGCCCGTTTCCCTGCCGAAATATTAGTTTGCCTCTGGTTATGTTAAAATAAAGCACCTCATCATAAACCTGTTTAATTGCCTCGTCCATTGTAATATTTATGATTTTCTCTTTTATTTCACTTTCTGCGAATCTATGGTTTTCCTCCGTGGCAAATACATGCGGCCTTACCGTTATGACATAAGAAACGATTCCTTCCTCTCCCCATTCCGCCGTAGTTCCATGATAATCCACAGTTGTACCAAAAGAATTGTCAAAACTAACTGTAGAGTATGTTTTTCCGTTATCTATTCCATCAAGTAGAAAATTCTTGCAGGACACGTTCCACACTTCATCATAAATCTGCCCTTCCCGGATTTCAGGAACTGCTTTTTTCATATTTTCATTATAATATAAAATCCTGTGATCATCCCGCCGAATTACAAGGACAGCAATATCTCCCAGGTTGTCTAAAATGTTTTTATATATTGAATCAGCCCTCATCCTTCCACCTCGCAGTTTAGAGAAAACAATCATCATCCGGCATTTATGATTTTATTATACACGAAACCTAATAGAAGTAAACTTGCCTTTCTGAAAAACAGCAAATCTCTCCGTTTCCTGGTTCTTACAAGCAGCAATAAAGATATGATGAGCGTACCTGCCTTTGTTTGCAGTAAAAATCTGATTTGCAGCCTTTTTATTGTAACAAAAAAACCAGAAACCTCATTACAAGATTTCTGGTTTTCTGATTCCCAAATGCCGCAGACCGGAATCGAACCGGTACGAAGTTTAACCCTCGCAGGATTTTAAGTCCTGTGCGTCTGCCAGTTCCGCCACTGCGGCATATCTGGTTTTTCACAGATAAATGGGGCCTATAGGGCTCGAACCTATGACCCTCTGCTTGTAAGGCAGATGCTCTCCCAGCTGAGCTAAGACCCCAAATATTATAAGTTTTCGCGCCTGACTTTCATCAAACATTAAAACTAACGACCCGGATGGGACTCGAACCCACGACCTCCGCCGTGACAGGGCGGCGCTCTAACCAACTGAGCCACCGGGCCAGATCTTTAGTTTTTTAATTCTTTTCCTTTAGTTCAGGATAGTGGACCTTCGGGGACTCGAACCCGGGACCGACCGGTTATGAGCCGGTTGCTCTAACCAACTGAGCTAAAGGTCCAAATATATAAAAGAGCCGATGATCGGACTCGAACCGATAACCTGCTGATTACAAATCAGCTGCTCTGCCAATTGAGCCACATCGGCTGGATGACCCCAACGAGATTCGAACTCGTGTTACCGCCGTGAAAGGGCGATGTCTTAACCGCTTGACCATGGGGCCTTACTTCACAGCGACTCCATAGTGTGTTCTTCCCGCTGCTAATTGCTTAGTAATATTATCATATTTTTGACTTAATGTCAATTTATCTTTGGCTATTTTTTTATACAAAAAAACTCCCCGAGTAGGACTTGAACCTACGACAGCGCGGTTAACAGCCGCGTGCTCTACCGACTGAGCTATCGAGGAATAAAGGGGAATGTTTTGGCTACCTGAACCAGACTCCCTCTCGGTTATCTTGCCCAGATTTCCATTACATATACCTTCAAAACCACATATTGAAATTCATCCGTTTTTAAACTTTGTTTCCCCGTCAATTCACTAAACTCGGCAATACCTCGTTAAGTGTTTGACGTGCCTCGTACTAAGCTCGGTAATACCTCACTAAGTACTCTGGCAATATCCATAACCTAACCTTTTGGTTAAGCCCTCGACCGATTAGTAACAGTCAGCTACACATGTTGCCATGCTTCCACCTCTGCCCTATCTACCTCGTCGTCTTCAAGGGGTCTTACTCTTGCGATGGGATATCTCATCTTGAGGGGGGCTTCACGCTTAGATGCCTTCAGCGTTTATCC
>NZ_URHZ01000009.1 GCF_900547735.1 uncultured Clostridium sp.
TTTCTGCCCGGATTCCCCACCCGCGACAACCTGCAAACCGGGACTGAAGACTCATCCCTCCCTCTCACCATCCCGAACCCCAACCGTCCCGGCGGTGTTCTCATTCCTCAATTAAATCCTCATTTCATGCGGTTTTCAGGGCCACGCTTTGAGAAGTTACGCCAACTTATGAGGCGTCATTTTAGTTTTGGGCGATAAAAAGATTAACCGTAATTGAACGGATTGGGCATTCCGTTTAAAAAGACGTTATCAGGACACCAGATATCAAAAGTTATCCGGTGTCCTGAATTTTTATTGAGTGGCAATGTAAAGTTCGCGAAGCGTGCTTTTCGTTGTTATTTATCTTTTAAAGAAATCCCAACTTTCAAAAGCCGGAACATTCTCTTTGCAGCATCGGCATAAAGCTCCTCCGCCCGTTTCATAGCCTCATCCACATCCATTGCTCCGTTGACGGTCGGAATTATGCTCAAAATTCCATGTTCATAAATATTTTCCGCCCCCTCCCCCATACCTCCGACAACCGCAACCGCCGGAATCCCCAGCCGTTTGCAGTGTTCGCCAACTCCGCTTGGGACTTTTCCGAATGATGACTGCCAGTCCATCCTCCCCTCGCCCGTTATTACGAGATCCACTCCTTTCAGTTTCCGGTCAAAATCAATCAGATCCAGCACCGCCTCGATTCCCGGTTTCATTTCCGCATCCAGGAATACGGCCAGGGCCGCTCCAAGGCCTCCGGCCGCACCGGCCCCCTCTGCAGCGGCAATGTTATAGCCGCACAGTTCCGTCAGAATTTCTCCATACCGCTCCATACCGGTCTCAAGGAATTCAATATCCTCTTCGTTTCCGCCCTTTTGACGTCCAAACGTGCGGGCCGCGCCGTCTTTTCCGGTCAGGGGATTTTTCACGTCGCACATCACGGTAAACCTCGCCCCACGGATGAGGGGACAGATATTCTCGCGATCAATGCGTTTCACCCGGCTCAAATCCCGGCCCGTTCCTTCCAGCTCGTTTCCTTCCTCATCCAGAAACCGGACTCCCAGCGCACGCAGGGCTCCCATGCCTCCATCATTCGTGGCGCTGCCGCCGATTGCCACCGTAATCTGTCTGCATCCCCGTTCCAGCGTATCGAGTATCAGTTGTCCCGTCCCATACGTGCCGGTCAGCAGTGGATTTCTCTCCTCCGGCTTCAGGAGAGGCAGGCCGGACGCCTCCGCCATCTCGATAAACGCACGCCCACCGTCAAGCACGGCATAGGATGCCGAGACATTTCTGCCAAGCGGATCCCGCACTTCCTTCCGTACAAGAATTCCTCCCGCCGCCTGAAGTACGGCCTCCAGTGTCCCCTCTCCTCCATCCGCTGCCGGAAGGCTGATGCATTCACAGTCCGGGAAACAGAGCCTGGCCTCCCGTTCCAGAATGGCTGCCGACTGTGACGAAGATAACGAACCCTTAAAGGAGTCCGACGCAAACAGAAATTTCACTATGGCATTCTCCTTCCCGATCAGTCATCGTATCTCTGAAGCGTTTCTCCTCAGCCATTAACCACATTGACGGGTGCGCCTTCTATAAACTGCTTCAGATTCTCGACTGCAATATCCATCAGCCTTTTCCGGCTTTCCTTCGTTCCCCAGCTCATATGCGGCGTAATGAGGCAGTTTTTCGCCCCTAAAAGGGGATTGTCCTTTCTGATCGGCTCCGTGGAAACCACATCCAGCCCGGCCGCATATACCTTACCGCTGTTCAGCGCATCGGCCAGATCCTGTTCGGCTATCAGTCCTCCCCTGGAGTTGTTGATGATAATCACTCCGTCTTTCATTTTTCCGATTGTCTCACGGTTAATCATTTCTTTTGTGGAAGGAAAAAGAGGACAATGGAGGGCGATGACATCCGATTCCGCATACAGCTTGTCTAAATCCACATACTCCGCCAGCCGCTTTCCGCTTTCATTCGGATATGCATCATAAGCCGTCACACGCATATGAAGCGCCGCGGCAATGCGGCCCGTGGCCTGCCCGATACGGCCGAAGCCGACGATTCCAATGGTCTTTCCCGCCAGTTCGATCAGCGGATAATCCCAATAACACCAGTCTCTGCAGTTCTCCCACTTTCCCTTGTGGACCGATCTGTCATGATAACCGATATGGTGGCAGATTTCCAAAAGCATGGCGATGGCAAACTGCCCTACCGTATCCGTACCGTAAGTTGGAATATTCGTGACAATGATTCCCCTTTTCTTCGCAGCCTCCGTATCCACCACGTTGTATCCTGTTGCCAGGACGCCAATGTACCGGATTCCCGGACAGGCATCCATAATTTCTTCCGTAACGGCCGCTTTGTTGGTGAGGATTACATCCGCATTCCCAATCCGTTCCGCCGTCAGTTCCGCCGGAGTGCGGTCATATACGGTAACTTCACCGAGCTCTTCAAAACCGGACCAGCTCAAATCTCCGGGATTTTCCGTATATCCGTCCAATACCACGATTTTCATATAAACGGATCTCTCCTTTCCGTAAAATATTCTTTTGTATCATTTATCAGTTTATTATGTTTATCAGTTTCTTATATTCTTCAGTTTCTCATATTCATCAGTTTCTTATATTCTTCAGTTTCTTATATTCTTCAGTTTCTTATATTCATCGGTATCCTGTCTTCTTTCGTCCCCTGTATTCCCTGTCATCGGAATTCATATGTTTTAAAATTTGCTTCCCTCTTCTGGAGTTCCGGCAGGCCTACGATACCGGTAAACTCATTAAACGTTGTCATCTGCTCCACGCAGCCCGCGGATGTTCCTTCCTGTTTAAGCTGCTCCAGCATCCGCTTCATGGCCTTGGCTGCGACAAAAGCCGTTCCGACCGGGAAGATTACAATATTAAATCCCATCTCCTCCAACTGTTTTGCAGTCCGTGGCGGCGTCTTTCCATTTTCCGTCTGGTTAGTAAATTTATAGACGTTGGGAATCGAACCGACCGCCCTCAGTTCGTCGTCACTGCGCAGCGCATCGGCGTAGACAATATCAGCGCCTGCATCGCGGTACGCGGTAAGACGGCGGATTGCTTCGTCAATTCCATGGGTCGCCCTGGCATCCGTTCTGGCGATAATCATCATTTCGTCTCTCGCCTCCACGGCCGCCCTGATTTTCTCCACATGCTCTTCCATGGAGATGACCGCTTTATTTTCCATGTGGCCGCAGCGCTTCGGAAAAACCTGATCCTCCAGATGAACCGCCGCCATTCCCGCTCTCTCAAACTCTTTCACCGTACGGTAAACATTCAGGGGATTGCCGTATCCCGTGTCAATGTCGCCGATTAATGGAATATTCAGGAATGCGTTCATGTTTGCGCATACATTTGCCATCTCATTCATCGTCATAAGGCCGTAGTCCGGCTCTCCCAGTATGGATGCGGCCGCCCCGTATCCCGTCATAAATGCGGCCTCGAACCCGCACTGCTCAATCAGCCTGGCCGAAAGGCAGTCATAAGCTCCCGGGGCAACGATAATTTTCGGATCTTTTAAACGCTCCCTCAAAACGCGGGCGCCGCTGTTTTTACTGTTTGCATACATATCTATTTATCCTCCTGTATTTTAATATTCCCGGCAGTTTTACCGTTCTCCGGCATTGTTCCATGCCCGTTTATCTGAAGATTGGTATAGCCTATCAGCCCGCCTGCCATCATAATCTTCCGCATAAATTCCGGAAATGCCTGGCCCTGATAAACCGTCCCCTTTGTCTTATCCGTTATCACTCCGCTGTCAAAGTCTACCGTCACCTCGTCCCCGGCCTCAATCTCTTTTGCCGCTTCCGGGCACTCTATAATCGGCAAACCTATATTAATCGAATTACGGTAGAAAATGCGGGCAAAGGTCTCCGCGATAACACAGCTCACCCCTGCACATTTGATAGCCAGCGGCGCATGTTCGCGGGAGGAACCGCAGCCAAAATTTTTATTTGCCACGATAAGATCTCCTTCTTTTACCCGGTTCACAAATTCCCTGTCGATATCCTCCATACAGTGCCGGGCCAGTTCCATTCCGTCCGTTGCATTTAAATATCTGGCCGGTATAATTACATCCGTGTCCACATTGTCTCCATATTTAAATACGTGTCCATCTACTTTCATCGCATCCTCCCGCATTATAATCCCAGGTCGCCGGGTCCGCTGATTCTGCCGGTAACCGCACTGGCCGCCGCCACAGCCGGGCTTGCCAGATAAATTTCTGAACTTACATGCCCCATACGGCCTACAAAATTCCGGTTTGTGCTCGAAACACACCGTTCTCCCTCTGCCAGAATTCCCATATAGCCGCCGGTACACGGTCCGCAGGTCGGCGTGCTGACAACGGCTCCCGCCCCGATGAAAATCTCCAGAAGCCCCTCTTTCATTGCCTGCAGATAGACGGCCTGTGTGGCCGGAATTACGATGCAGCGGACCCCCCTGGCCACTTTCCTGTTCTTAAGCACTTTTGCGGCTGCCCTCATATCTTCCATTCTTCCATTGGTACAGGATCCAATTACCACCTGATCAATCGGAATATCTCCTGCCTCATCAATCGTCTTTGTATTCTCCGGCAAAAATGGGAAGGCAACCGTAGGTTTCAGCTCCGAAAGGTCGATTGTATAAACCGCCTCATATACGGCGTCTTCGTCCGCCCGGTATTTTTTGAAATCCCCTGCCGAATGCTCTCTCATATACTCCACGGCTGCACCGTCCACCGGAAAAATCCCGTTTTTCGCTCCCGCTTCAATCGCCATATTGCAGATGGTAAAACGGTCGTCCATTGAGAGATATCCGACACCGTCCCCCGTGTATTCCATGGACTGGTAAAGGGCTCCGTCCACGCCGAGCATACCGATAATATGTAAAATTATATCCTTCCCGCTGATCCATTTGGACGGTTTCCCCGTCAGGACAATCTTTATTGCCGAAGGCACCTTAAACCATGCTTTTCCCGTCACCATGCCGACTGCCAGATCGGTGCTTCCGACGCCCGTGGAGAATGCCCCCAGCGCTCCATAGGTGCAGGTGTGGGAGTCGGCTCCTATCACAACATCTCCGGCCTTTACCAGCCCTTTTTCCGGCAGCAGCGCATGCTCGATTCCCATCTCACCCACATCAAAATAATTTGTTATTTCATTCCTTCCGGCAAACTCGCGGCAGTACCTGCAATTCTGGGCCGACTTGATATCCTTATTGGGGACAAAATGGTCCATGACCAGCGCGATTTTCTCTTTATGAAATACCGATGGACTGCCTATCTTCTCCATCTCCGCAATTGCAATCGGCGTCGTAACGTCATTGCCAAGCAGTAAATCCAGATTTGCCTCAATCAACTGGCCTGCCGTTACTTCGCTGAGACCGGCGTGGGCTGCCAGGATTTTCTGGGTCATTGTCATTCCCGTCATTTGCATTTCCTCCAAGATAATGCTTTAAAGTTTTGTCAAGAAAATACTCCCGGCAGAAATGTAACCAGTCCCGGGAAAATCAGGCACAGAATTGCAGTAATAAGTACTGGAATTGTCAGCGGAAGCGTATGCCGCACCACAACATCCATGCCCAGGCCCGCATTCTTACAAAGGATGAAAAGGCACGTCCCAAAAGGCGGCGTAATCTGCCCTATCATCAGAACCAGACACATAACAATTCCAAATACGGTAATGTTAATCCCTACCTGCTGCATCAAGGGCAGGAATATGGGCGTAAATAACAGCACACACTCGGTTGTGGACATGAAACAGCCTATAAAGAGCAAAAACACAAGCAGTATCACCGTAACAAGAACTTTGTCCGTCGTCATGCTTATGACACTCTGAGCCAGCAGGACCGGTATTCTCGTACGGGTCAGAACGTATCCGTAAAGAGAAACGCAGCCCAGAACCAGCATAATTGAGGCACAATCCAAAACACTCTTCCTGAGTAAACCAATCCACTGTGACAGCTTCATATCACGGTATACAAACAGCGCCAGCACAGATGCATAAAGTACGGCGACCGCCGAAGCCTCCGTAGCCGTGAAAATTCCCGACCAGATTCCTCCAATTATAATTACTGGGGTCATCAGTGATAAAATAGAATGCCTGAATGACCTCCCTAACCGTTTGATGCTGAATGGTTCACCGCGGGGATAATTCCGTTTTACCGAATAAATATAAACCATAACCATCATTCCAAGCGCCATCAGAATTCCCGGCAGAATCCCTCCGATAAACAGGCTGGATACGGAAACTCCGGCTATTACGCCATACATTACCATCGGCACACTCGGCGGAATGATCGGGCCGATCAGTGACGATGCGCCGGTGACGGCAACCGAAAATTCCTTGTCAAACCCTGCGTCCGTCATTGCCTTAATTTCCATAGTGCCGAGACCGGCCGCATCTGCTGCGGCGGTTCCTGACATACCGGCAAAAATCACGCTGCACAGTATATTCACATGTCCCAGACCTCCGCGCAGACTGCCTACACAGCTCTGGCAAAAATCAAAGATTCTGTTTGTAATGTCGCTGCCATTCATAAGCTGCCCGGCAAGCAGGAACAGCGGGATCGCCAGTGATGTAAAGCTGTTCACTCCCGACACTGTCTGCTGAATCAAAATATGCAGCGGAACTCCCTCAAATCCCCACAAATACGCGGCCGATACAAATGCCGTGGCGGCCATTGAAAATGCTACCGGAACCCCGCACAACATAAGTACAACTAATACTCCGACAAATAGTACAATCAGCATTTACTCACCTCCGATGGGAATGGACTGCTGCATCCCGCCTGAAATCCTGTGATGTCACCTGTCCTGATGATTCTTACTGCAATTACCGCATCCCGCAAAGAATAGGCAAACATATAGATACTTCCAAATATCAAAGGAATATACAGCCACTTCTGTCCCAGCCACGGCATGGACGTTGCCACATTATTTCCAACCAGTGCAATTTCCTCTCTACCGCCGAAAATAAATATCAGCAGCACTGCCATAACAATCACCGCATTAAATAAAAGCATTACGCCGCAGGTTCTCCCCTTCAGGCGATCCCGAAGAAAATATGCGCCCAGATGGCCTCCCGTCCTCATTGCCGTTCCCGCACCAAAGAAACAGCAGCCAACCATCATATATCCTGCCAGCTCGTCCGTCCAGACAATTGTTACATTGTTCATAAAACGTGCAATTACCTGAAGCCAGCAGCAGATAATCAGTCCCGAAAGAAAAGCAAGGCCCAGTAAATCATAGAAACGATTAAAAATATGTATCCATTTTTTCAATATAACTCCTCCTGCCTCCCCGTTAAATTCCATATGCCCTGTTTGATTTATTTAATATCCTCCATCAACTGGTCGTATATTCCATCCGCCCAGTTTTTGGAAAGCTCCTCCAGACAGGATAAGGCCACTTCTTTAAAGCTGGAGGTATCTACCTCGATAAATTCCATTCCGGCGGCTTCCATTTCCTTCTGGTTGGACTCCGTTAAGTCGATAGAATATCCATTTGCCCACACCGTTGCCTCGTCGAGGCATTCCCGGATCAGTTCCTGCGTATCTGCATCCAGTCCGTCAAACCACTTTTTGCTGTACACAACAGGAAGCAGATCCACGATATGATCCGTCATGATTGTATATTTCTGCACTTCCTGAAGTCCTTTGTTATAATTGGAAATAATCGGATTCTCCTGTGCATCCACAACTCCCGTCTGAAGCGCACTGAATACCTCTGAAGAAGAAATCGTTGCAACATTCGCCCCCATCTTTGACCATACGGTAACCCACTCCGCCGTGCTGGGCAGTCTGAGTTTTAATCCTCTGACATCCTCCACGGTTTTCACTATTTTATTTGAAGTCAGTTCCCTCATTCCGCGGATAAACAGAGTGTCGGCCGAAGTATAAAGATCCGCGGCTTCATAATTGGCCCGCAGTCCTTCTCCTATAGAACCCTTCCAGGACTTCATAACCTGCTCTTCATCGGAATAAACATATGGCACCGAAAAAGTATTGTATTCCGCAGCATACGTTGAGATCGTCGGAGTTGCGGAAACATACATATGAACTGTCCCGGAACGTATCTGTTCTACGATTTCCAGCTCCGAACCTAATGTCCCGGAAAAAACAACTGCTTTTATCTGTCCTCCGCTGCGTTCCTCAACAAGCTCCCCAAATTTCAAAAGCAGGCTCTCATCGGGAGAATTCGTATTATTACAAGCCATATCAATCTGCATTGAAGGATAAGCTTTAGCCGAACTCTCTGCACTGTTATCAAGATTTTCTGTTTTTTCTGTTTCTGCAGGCGGATTGCCCGTCTCAGCAGATGAAACCGGTGTTTTTGAACAGCCTGACAATACGCAGGCCATCATTGTTGCCGCCGCCATAATCATTGCACAAAAACGCTTCGTACTTTTTTTCATTGTAATCCCTCCATTTTTTATTGTCCCCATTTACAGTTGCATGTTCACCGAATTTCGATTCCCACTTATATAGTTAGCAACTTCCGTGCCAAATCAAGCACAGCGGACAAAATATTTTCCGATGATTTTTCCTTGTAAAATCAGGCTTTTTTCCCGCCCTGTCCTCATTTCTATGGCTCCTCTTTTCATGACGATTATCAAAAATGTTTCAACTTCTATTTTCCACTGATTTTTGAAACATTTTCCCTCCTTGCGAAAACGTCAAAAGGCCAGATACGCCCGTGGAGTAAAATACTCCAACAGCCATACCCGACCTTTTAAGATCACAATTATGTGGTTTCTTTTCCTTCCTCTTTCGTCAGCCTCCAAATGGTGGTTCTGCTGACCCCCAATAGCTTTGCAATCTGTTCCCGATTGTATGAAAATATCCTTTTGAATGCCCCGACCACCTCTGCACTGACCCCCTTTTCTTCATAATCGTACAAATCCAAAATATTTTTCTTCAGATTCTCCTCACCTACCGCGCGGATCATACACTTTTTCAAAAGAGCATCGTTATACCTTGCCGACTGTTTCAGGTAGAGACAGAACCTCTCGCATACATTCTGAAGTTCCCGTATATTTCCCGGCCAATGGTACAGCATAAGAATTTCCCTCACCTCATCGGTAAGCTCAATCTGGCCGATACTAACATCACTTTTCTTTTTATAAAAGAAGTTGAAAAGCTCTATTACATCCGTCTCACGTTCCCGTAACGGCGGTATGACCAGCATCAGAACATTCAAGCGGTATAGTAAATCCCTTCTGAACGCCGCCTCATCCATTTCCTCCAGACGTTTATTAGTCGCCGCGATAATACGCACATCCACCGGGATAATACGTTCTCCTCCGACATGCATAATTTCCTTTTCCTGAAGTACGCGGAGCAGCCGCGACTGAAGCGCCGGGGAAAGCTCTCCTATTTCATCCAGAAACAACGTCCCGTGATTTGCCAGTTCAAACAATCCCTTCTTCCCGCCCTTTCTGCCTCCGGTAAACGCTCCCTCATCATACCCAAATAATTCTGTTTCCAGAAGGTTCTCCGGTAAAGCCGCGCAGTTCACGGCGATAAAAGCCTCGTTTTTCCTTCTGCTCTGGTTATGGACGCTCTGGGCAAAAATCTCCTTTCCGGTTCCCGTTTCCCCGTAAACCATCAGATTTGACTCACTGCCTGCATAAACCCTGGCATCTTCAATACAAATCCGAATGGCCGGTGAGGAACCTATGATATCCGGAAAACTCCTTTTAGCATGGAATCCTTTTTCCTTTCTCTGCTTCTCCTCCTTCTCACGCTGTCCGATCTGACGTTTTAACTCCTCCAGGTAATACATGATAATGACTGCACCGTCAAACTGAGAATGCCTGTTTTCCAGGCGTACAATATTGCAGAATACTTCTTGATCCCCCAGCTTTACGATTTTTATAGACTCCTGCTGGCTGCCCCAGACGAATTCATTCATTTTTAGCCTGGGCAGAATTTGATCCAGATAGGAATATTTAAGCTTTTCGCGTTCTACTCCAGCCAGCTCCGTTGCTTTATGATTAAAGTCAATGACCCGGCAAAGGCTGTCAACGAGAAAAATCCCGTTGACGCTGCACTGAAGAAGAGCATTGATATACTGATTCTTTTTTCTCTCTTTTTCCAATTCTCTGGCCAGTTTTTTCGCTTCCGCTATTGCGTCCAGGATACAGTTGAAACTGGGATAAATCGGCACTGTTTCCTTCTCCAACTGTTTTCCCACCTCGACCGCATGTGTTGCTCCGACAATGACATCCGAATCACTGCACGCCAACGCTTCCCGCAGTTCCTCCGTGTCTTCGTAGACGATGTTCTCGACCTTTCGGCCGGCCATCATTAAGTACTCCTGCATATTTTTCGACAATGGCTGCTTATAGGTGACAACCGCCGGTGATTTACCTATTTTAAATCCCTTTTCAACAGCCATTAGATAATCGAATTCCGTGATATGATACTGCACGATCGGAACATGAAACGCGGCTGCGGCGATCTGGGCATTCGCCCCCGTCGCAATCGCAACGTCCGAACACTCAATCGTTTTTCTCTTCTCCTCTTCAAGAATCTCTGTTCTCAGCCCTTCCACAACGGTGAATTCAACTTCATCATCCTGATAGGATTCCAGAACCTCCCTCACCATCCGATCTACTTCTTTATAGGTAATGCAGCATATCCTTATCATTCGTTCCCCCGCCCTTCTCTTTCATCGCAGCCGGTATAATCAGTATCCCACAATGTTTATACACAGGGACATCTTATCTCTGCAAATTTTTCTCAACCGAATGTATTTTCCAATATATTATACACTACTTTCATATGATTGAGAATTCTTTTAAAAATAAAACGAGAAGTCAACTATCGTGTGATATTTCATCGAATTATCATAAGAACTCCTGATAACTAAAGAAAGGCGGACATGCCGAGATAATTTTTACATTCCCGGCCGTCAACTTCTACCAATAATTACCATTAATTTTTTCATTTATTTTATAATTTTGGGCCTTTTACTGCTTCCTCCTCCGAAACTCCATCCCTTCATACGTCCTGACCGGGTTCCCCCGTTCCAGCCGGTTGTGCTCCATCCAGGCCAGGTTCTTTTCCTTCCTGTCGCAGTCCAGATTCCGTTCGGCCAGGATCTCACAAAGCCGGTTCATGGCAAGCTGTTTATTCATATGCTGGCTCCTGGCCTGTGTGGACACCACGGCGGTTCCGGTGGGGATATGGATCACCCTGACCCCCGTCTCCACCTTATTTACGTGCTGTCCTCCCTTTCCACCGCTTCGGAATGTCTCATAACGCACCAGTTTTTCCTCTGTAATTCTCTTCTCTTCCTCTATGACACTGATATCCACATACCAGTTTTTTCTTTTATGATCCGGCCGGTACGGACTTTTACAGATCCACAGCACACTGCCCTCCAACCCGCGCAGCTCCCGGCTGGTGTCAAAACGGATGGATGTAAATCCGCCCTTTCTCTTTCCCTGCACAAAGTCAATCAGCTTTATGTCGGGATATTCCCGTTTCAGCGCTTCGTAGAGAAGTCCAACCGCCAGTTCACATTCTGCCGGGCCCTGCCCGGAACTTAACTGAATTCTCATATCCGCCACCTACCCTTTATACGTAATCAGGGGACGGAAAGCGGCCGCCACCTCGATGAGTCCCCAGTCCTTTAATGACTGAATCACCTGTTCCACATTCTTGTACGCCTCCGGCGCCTCCTGAAACAGCAGGTTTGTGTCGTGGCATACCACGCGGCTTTTCCACTCCGTCGTTCGGATGGAGTCCCGGTCGTACTTTTTATCAATCCGGCTTTTGCAGATGCTTCTGGCCCATTTGCGCCCGGCCCCGTGTGACAGGGAACCAAGAGAAATTTCCGTATTCTCCGACGGCAGACAGAGATAAGTTCTGCTCCCCCTTGAACCCGGTATCACAACGGCCCCCTGTTTTGCCGAAACACTTCCCTTCCGGTGCAGCCAGCCCTCCTCCGTCCGTTCCAGATAGTTATGGCAGCACTCCAGAAGTTTTGTGGGCCGGGCATTCACTCCCACGCAGTCCAGAAGTTTTGACGCCGTAACCTCTCTGTTTCTGGCCGCCCACAAAAGAGCCCGTTCATGCTCCGCCAGATAGGCATAAGCCTCCGCACTTCCTTCCTCCAGGCCCTCCGGCCGGAAATAACGCTTTAAAATCTCCTGCCCGTAACCTCTGGAACCACTGTGAATCAAAAGGAGCACCCGGTCCCTCTGCAGACCCAGCCGTTCCGCCGTTTCTTTCTCAAACACCTCATCCACGCACTGGAATTCAGCAAAATGATTACCTGAACCAATCGTTCCCAAATCCAGGATAGGGCACTCCTCTTCATATGGATTTTCGGCGGGTATATCCCTCAGTTCCCTGATGTAGCTGAGTCTGGATACCCATTTATCCTGACGGAATTTCTTAAGCTTTACGCCCGTGTCAAAAAGACTCATCCCGCAGCCGATATCATTTCCAATCAGGTGGGGGTAAAACCTGCCGCAGCTTAGAACCGCGATTCCCACCGGTGATTTTCCCGGATGCAGATCCGGCAGCCCCACAGTCCTTACTACTCCCGGAAGACGCGATACTCCCTCCAACTGGTCCTTTGCCGCCTGTTCAATCCAATTGTTGCCGCTGCTGATTAATATGCAATTTTCACTTTTCAAATTTCAATTCTCCTTCATAAGCCGACAGGTTCTCCGGCGCCTTCAGGGCGTTTTCGGGCCATTTTTGCGGAATCACCCTGAAAAAAGGTACAAAAAAAACACGACAACAAGCCGTGCGTCAAAAAATACCCTGTACGCCAGTCCCTGCCAATAAAAAAATTATTATCTTGTCTTCACCTCAAAACTAAAATTTGCCAACATAACAACCACTCCTTTACTTATGAAGGACTTTCCGTCCCCTTATTGATAACAATGAACGATCCGCAAAACGAGCTTTCATCGTATTCTGTTAATCACTATAACTCAGATACATGGGATGCGTCAAGTATATTTTTTCCTATGGCAGCATCTATGGCAGAATCTATGGCAGAATCGGCACTGACTCAGTTCATGTCCGCGGGCCGTATTCTGTGGTTACCGTCCACAGCCGTTTTACAGCTGTCTCTCCTAAAAGGTCCGGGGCGCTCCGCCCTCTTTATGGCGCTGCACTCCGGACCCGGAAATTCTCTGCCGCTGTTTTCGGCATTTCATTCTCATCATTAAACCAGCAGAATTCTCCTTATGAGCGACATCACGGCTCCCGCCCCGCTGCAGAATAAGAGTGTGCCGCGGTGTACGTTGACTGCCGTCAGGACGGCTTTTGCCCCCGTGACAATCCCCTGCCATTGACCCACAACACCCTCCACAGGAGGAAGCAGCGTCAGCGCCGGTCCCGCCGCGAATACGGCGGCGCCGCAGATAATAAATGGAATTAATCCTCTTCCGGTATCATATTTTTTCAGCCTGAAACCTCCGCCTGCGCCTTTTCTGGAAAGAATCCACAGGCACCATATAACTCCCATAAACAGGGAAACACCTGCAATCCCCACATAAAGCGCCAGTCCATAATTATGCTCGGCCGCTATGACGTTAATCTCTCCAAGCCCCTCACTGTATTTCAGAAAAGAGCGCGCCATAATAAGTACCATGATTCCCATCATGAAGAATGATGCAAGCTGCATCACACGGGCGGCAATGATGACAACGCCCGCTGCTCCTTTAGCCGCCATCTCACCCAGGTCGGGACCGGAATCACCGTCTCTGTCGTCATCCTGTTCCCATCTGCGTCTGTCCCTGAGGCGTTCCTGTACCGTCAGCCGCTCCACTTCACTTTCCAGGCTGCTGATTCTGTTTTCCCTGAGTTTTTTCTCCTTTTGCTCAAGGCGCACCTCCTTTTTACCCGGACCGCTTTTTCCCGAATCCTTTGAGGAAGATGTTTTCTTAGGCCTGTCCTTCTTTCTGGAATTTGCCCGCCTCTCTGCACGGCTCTCCGCATTATCGCGTTCCTGCCGCTCCGCATTCCGCCTGGCCGTCCCCGGTTCCCCGGGCTGCCTGGAAGATGGATCATAAACCCGGCTCCTGTATCCGCTGTCTTCAGAACTGTCGTACAGAGCAGATCTGTCATTTATAGCAGACCTGTCAATCGGTACAGTCCTGTCATTCACACCAGACCTGTCATTCACACCGGCTCTGTCATTCACACCAGCCCCGTCATCCGAATACCTGCCATACGCCGTGCTTCGGTCTGCTGCCGCCGCAGTTTCATCTCTGCCGGCCGCAGTTTTGGGCTCTTCAAAGTTTTGAGTCCTGGCTCTTCGTCTATATGTATTTTCATGAGTGTCCGGAGACTTTCCTGTTTTCAGCAGGGCTCCGCAATTGCTGCAGAAATTCCCTGATGTCTCGTGTCCGCATTCTGGACAAATCATCGTATCATCCCTTTCGTAGCCTGTGTCTTCAGTTCCGGCTAATCATAACACATTGCCGGAAAAAATAACAGCGTCATTTTCTTCCTTAAAAAATCCGTAAGATTCCCTCCGTCCCTGATTTTATTATGCTGAACAGGAACAAAGTCAGTTTCAAAGTCATTATTTTCCTTCCCGGTTCCTCCTGTTCCGGCAACTGCTCCGGCAATTTTTCGGGTACCTGAACAAGGCAATCTTCATGCATGACCAAAAAATGTAACATCCTTAGAGTTTGGCAATATACTATATTATACCAGAGAGGTAAAAAAATAGAGATTTTTATGGAGGTTCCATTATGAGCGATACAAACTGCAATAATTGCGAGTATGATAATAGAGAGTGTTGTGATTGTGACTGCAAATGCTACTGCGAGTGTGAAAAAACCAGACCGCTTGCCCCGAACAGAACGACTTTAAAATGCGGATGCCCAGGCGCCGTTACGCTGCCTTTAGCTACGATTGCAGGAACAAATTTTACTGTTTCTACCGTAACCGTAGATACCAAAGGATTCCGCAAACCATGTATCAAGTTTGAATTTGCCAGCAACATTGTTACAACAGCTGCCGTTTTAACTCTTAACCTGCAGATATTCAAACAGTGCAAAAACCAGCTGGTTCCTATTCCAGTAGGTCCCGTCTGGACATTCTCCAGACTTGTTGCCATCACATCCAGCGATGCTTTCTCGTTCTTTGTATGTGACTGCGATATCTGTGACCAGGAATGCTGCACTTACAGTGTAGTTGCTACGGTTGCCGGTGTTGCTACACTCGGCGTTACTTCTATTAATAACGCAACACTGTCCGCAATCGTTGTCGACAACGGCTGCAACTAATAAAATGATTTAAATGGCAGGAAGGAGAGGCTATGTATTACGGTTTATTCGGACGCGGCTGTTATCCGCGTTCAAAAACATGTAACTGCTCTCCCCGGCCATCCAGCCAACAGGGGGCAATGATTCGACCACCCGCTTTACCTAATACAAATCATTGCCTCAGTTCCGGCATGAAACTACAGGGTGGAAACAATATAAAGATTAAAAGCGCTGTTTTCGGCGGGCTTATTATACCGGAAGGCACAGAAAAGAGAGCCACATTCCATGTGGCTTCTCTTACTCTGAATGCTTCCAGTTATAAAGAACTTCTGGTGCAGCTCAGCTTTTCCTGCAATATTATTGCCAGCAAATCGAAGATCTGCCTTCGCTTCCAGATAGTGAAGCAGGAAAAATGCCAGCCATTTTCCATACCGCTCAGCACCGGAGTATTATACTGCCGTGATATAACGGAAATGGAAGCTAATACATTTACACTGTCGGTCTGCGATTGTGATTTAATGGCCGGCAAAGGCTGTACGTACAGCGTTTACGTCGAAAACGAAGGCGCTGAAACGGTTGGAACAGGCATCATTGCAAGCCCTGTTTTAATTGCAACCATAATAGACAGAAATTAATGCCGAATATGGAGGTTTTACCCTATGGCAGTTCAAAATAAATTTTACAAATACAAAGTTACACAAATCGATATAAAAAACAACCTCATAACCTGGGAAAACAATGCTCTGCCCCTGTCCGGAATTTCCCGGATATGGACCGGCGGACTTCCACAAATGCCGTTTCCATCCGGCTTGGCCCTGATTCTGCTTTTCATCGCCTTATCAGGTCCCGGAATGATAAATACGCTGGTTATGCTGTCAATTCTGGCTGTTGGAGCGGCTGCCTGGCTGCTTCACTACAGGTCCGGCAATACGGAAAGATGGATCCATCTGGAACTTTACTCCGGGGAAATTTATTCCCTGTCTACCGGCAGCGATGACTTTATTGACCAGTTTTACGATGCTTTAAAAGAGAGCTTTTGGGGAATCAATCCTCCCGGCCATGAAATAAATTTTAATACGGACGGCAAAATAGTAAGCGCAGTGAAGGAACCGGTAAAAGAGGAACCGGTGAAAGAAACCCCCGGCATCATGGGAATCAGCGGCCAGGGTACAAAAAACAGCCAGTTGGTTTCCGAACTTCAGAAACTGTATCAGAGCTATATTAAAAAAACGGACACAAACAGTGAAATTTTAAACCTCATCAACGATGCGGCCCGGCTGATTGAAGCAAATGATCAGGATGGACTTAAGGCATCCTTTAAAAAATTTGTCCTGGCAGGCCTAATTAATGACTGCAACGATTTAGGCCTCGATTCACTTATAACCGAAATCAGGAGTTCCGTTTATTAAGTTCAATTTTAAAACATTCGAAACTCACCCGCAGTGTCCTAAATACACGCGAAAAAGCAGCTATTTTTACTAAAAGCTGCTTTTTGCAGGTAAACGCGCCGGTGAAGGTACAGGAAACTTTTAATTCTGCCGGTTAACCCAGTCCGCCATATCACGAATGACAGCGGCATCCACATGCGCCGGCGGATCATATACGGTCCGTTCAAACTCCATACTGCCCGGCATGAAAACATGGCTCAAGCCCTCGTAAGCAATGCAGACCGCATTGGGATTTTCGGCCGCCGTCTCCTGCCACAGCGCATAGTCGGTATCATACGTCACCTGAAAATCATTGATCCCCTGCAGAATCAGCATGGGAAATTCTTCCGATGCCAGTTTCTCCGCAAGTCCCAGGCTGTCGATCTCATTCAGGCTCTTCCAATACGTTTCCGGGTATCCATAGAGCAGAACCCCGGTAGAAGCATCCGCTTCTGCATCCAGCCCTTTAATCTTTGCCACCAAATCCGCTATCTCAGCGTCTGCCTCTTCCTTCTCATCCGAACTCAACTCTTCATTTCCGGAATTCATCACCTTGTTTTGCTCCAAAATCAACTCTTCCATCCGGCGCAGTGTGCCTCCCATCGAGATAAAACCTTTAAACTCCGGATTATCGGACACTATCTTTGGGGATAGCATTCCGCCCTGGCTATGGCCGGCCAAATAGAGCCGGTTCCCGTCCACACGTTCATCCTCCCTTGCAAAACGCACCGCATCCTTGACGTCGTAAAGATATTCCGTCCCGATATCAGTCACATCCTCCGGATATGCGTAGGATCTCTTATCATAGCGGATGGAAGCAACCCCCAGCCCGGCTAAACCATGGGCCAAATCGGCGAAAAACCGGTTGTCGGAAGCGCCAATCAGGGAATCCATATTATTTTTTCCGGATCCCTGTAAAAGAATCAGAACCGGCGGCTTCTCCACATCGTCCGGCAGGGTAAGCATTCCATTCAGCGGCTTCTCTTTATCATAACCTAAAGAAATTGCAGTCTCATGCCACGTATCACCCGATTCCGGTTTGACCGTCAACGGTTCCAGAGAAAACGAAGCATCCGAGATTGTCTCCTCCTCATCAAAAATAAAGGTAGAGTGAATCTGGTACCTCGCATGCACGGAATACACATCTACCCGGCAGCGGTCCGTATCATACGAAACTTCCGGCGTCTCCTGCCTTCGGAATGCTCTGGCACTGTTTAAATAAGACGTCCAGAGTCCGCCAAGCGTCTCCTCCGGGTAACGGTGCGCCAGTTCATCGGCAGCATCGATGAGAAATAACCCGAATTTACCGTTTTGGAATTCTGTGACATAGTCCTCCGCCCGTTTAACTAATGCCTGCTCATCAAAACGGCGGGTCCAGAGGGCCGCGGTGCCTGAGTCTTCCGGTACGGCGGGCGCGCAGGCCGAAAGGGAAAAAATCAGCAGTAAAATCACCGGCCGGATACGTAAAATTTGTTTGTTCATGTTAATGCTCCTTTATACAGGTAATTATCTTTTCTCCTTGGATGTGGAATGTTGGATGTGATAAAATAGAATTAATTTACATCGAAAGGAGGGATTCTTATGGATGCCTGTTATCCAATTGGGGAAACGGCACGCCGGGCCGGAGTAACCGTAGAGACACTCCGGCACTATGATCGGATTGGGCTGATCGTCCCGTTCAAGGTGGACCCGCAGACCGGCTACCGCTATTACTCCGACACGGAGATCGCAAAGGTACAGATTGTACATTATCTGCGCTCCGTCAATTTCTCTCTGCCCGCCATCAAAAAGCTGTTCTCAGAAGACGACATCCCCGCCCTGACGTACACGCTCCGACTGGCTCAGAAAAAGGTGGACGAGGAGATAGAACACCTGCTCTTTGTCAGGGGCCATCTGAAGGATACCCTCAACAATTACAGTACCAAGCGGAACACACGGGACTTTGTCAGGCCGTCCCTCACACCGTCGGTGCAAAACCTGCCAGCCCGTACCGTTTTTCTGGCCCGGGGACTCCATGCCCCCACGTTGGACAACCTGATGCTGCTGCACGACACTGTGGAGGGGCTGATCGCCCCTGAAGTCAGGGGACAGTTCCGCTTTGAAAATGCCGCAGGCGCCCTGCTTCTGGGAGAATCCTGCACCCTGTTCGCCCAGTGCATCCGGGCGGAACGGCATTCTTGTGTGACTACGCTGCCCGCAGGACAATACCTTTGTGCATCCTGCTCCACACGGGATTACAGGAAGACCGTGGAGGAACTGCGCAGGCTGGCGGCGGACCCAGGGCAGCCGGAGAACCGTCCGGTGGTTCTGGATATCATTTTCACCGGACTGATCCAGTGGGAATACGAGGTAAAGCTGTTTCTGGGTGACGAGCTCCCTCCGCAGCCCGGACTTTAGAATATCCTATCAGAATATCATAGGAGTAACGATTCCGGCAAAAACCACCGAGGCGATTGTGACGGTTGTAAAACCGCCCACGATCATTTTCGGCATGAGATAGTCCTGAATCCGGGCGGCCGCCGCCTCGTCGCAATCCAGCATTTTGCAAACTCCCTCCGTATTGATCTGGGTAGCCGGATAACCGACCATACAGGTCAGGGAAACCGCAATGGAGATAAAGGGATCCCATCCCAGGAGTTTTCCCGCGATTCCGCCTGCCGCCGTGACTCCGGCGGCGCCGACCAGAAGACAGCCGATAATCGGAATGATCATGTTAAGAAGACCTTCCACATCTACGGAGGAGAAAGAGGAAACACAAGCCGCCACCAGCGCCAGTGTCAAAAAACCGCTGGCGTTTGCTTTTGCCAGAGACTGGCGATCCAGAAAACCGATCTCACAAAAGACGATTCCGCACAGCAGGTACATAATATTGACATTGATAAACGGCACGATCACGCACAGCAGATTTGCAATGATTGCCACGACGGCCACCTTGGCAATAATGACAAAGGTCGTCTGAAGCTTTACGGGCAGTTCCGGGATGATGCGGAAATTGAACCGGCTCCTCTTATGATCGGCAAGCTCGGGCAGTTTCCCTGAATTAATAAATTTTGAGGCCTGCTTCTTCAGGCAGACGGTGGAGAGCGGCGACCCTACAAAGCCCTGGAAACCGTTGACCAGCATGGCAAACGCACCGAACACCGGGAACCCCGCCGACTCAGCCGCCTGCTGCGTCATAACCGAAGCGATGGCGCCGCCGGCGATGGGGGAGGCGGCGCACAGGGCATATTTCTCACCAAACAGGAGGGAACTGACGGTAAAGGAGACCACCGCAAGACCCACCAGTCCGCAAAGCGCAACTACCACCGTTTTCCACTCGGAAATAAACTGGCTGATCGTAATCGTCGTACCCAGATTTACAAGCAGCAGTGCAATAACAAAGGCTCCGACACTGGTCATCAGCGTGCTGTTGATCACCGCATTTCCCAGCGCTTCTCCGCCCGGGCCGATGATATTGGAGGGAATGATTCCGCTGAGAAACCCAAATAAGTATATGGCGGAGGCGATAATCAGTCCCGGAAAAAAGCCCTTAGTCAGATAAGACACGATATCCCCAACGCCCCAGATGATGGCAAAAACTGCAAAGCAGAACAACGGGGACGCCCAAATATTCGACAAATCCATTTCTATCCTCTCTTTCGATCCTGTTTTTAATTGACAGAGCCGCCCACTGCGTCTATGTCCGTGTCATGAGTTACAACCGCTTCTATCGCAGCCTCCAGGGCGATAACATCGTCGGCCAGGCTCATACTGGGCATGCCGCGCATGCTCACGGTCTGGCACGGCAGGCAGGGAATGTGGATAAAACCGCTGCGGATACCGGGAAAATCCCTGTGGATATGATACTGAACGCCATACAGTACGTGGTTACAGACAAAGGTTCCCGCTGTAGTGGATGCGCTGGCCGGGATCCCCTTGGCCCGGATTCCCTCCACCATGGCCTTGACGGGCAGGTTTGAAAAATATCCGTCGGCTCCGTCGGCAAAAACGGGCTCGTCCGTGGGCTGATACCCCTCATTGTCGGGAAAAGAGGCGTCGCTTAAATTAATTCCAACCCGCTCCGGTGTGATATCGCCGCGTCCGTAGGCCTGCCCCACGCTCAAAACGACGTCGGGCCGTTCCCGATCCATCGCCTCCCGGATGACCCGGATAGATTTGTGGAAGACGGTGGGAACCTGGAGCTTTATAATCTCTGCGCCTGCAATTTCGTTTTTCAGCAGCTTGACCGCTTCCCAGGATGGATTTACAGAGTCATTGTTGAAGGGATCAAATCCGGTGACCAATACTTTCATGATGTACTCTCCTTTGTTTAATTGTTTTTCTTTGTTTCATTGTTTTTTAGAACGATACAGAAATTTGACTGTTAATTCATTTATAAACCCTTGTGTTACACAAGGGTCAAGCATTATCTGCACAATTTTAAAAAAGAGTCCTGCCCGCCGGATTCTCCGCCTGCTCAAAAAGAGTCCGGAGCGCTCCGCCTGTTTTGCGGCGCAGCACTCCGAACTCCAGATTTTTCTGTCACTCACCTCTTTTTCTAATACAAACCTGCCAGAATCTCCACACACTTCTCAATCCCAATCACTCCGCTGTCCAGCGCAATATGGTAATTTTTCACCGCCCCCCATTCCAAATCCGTATAAAACTGATAGTAGGCGCTCCGCCGCTTATCCTTATCTCTCAGACGTTTTTCCGGGGAATACCGGCTTTCTCCGTACTGTTCCACAATCCGGCCGGCCCTGGCTTTCATATCGGCATGGATAAATACCTTCAGGCAGTCCGCCGTATCCTTTAAAATATAGTCGGCGCACCGCCCTACAATTACGCAGGATTCCTTTTCAGCCAGTTCCAGAATAATATCCCTCTGGATTCCCCACAGATAGTCCTGGCTGGAGATGCCGTTCATCCCCCTGTCAGTAAAGGCGTTGGCAAACCAGCCGCCGTGCTGGGAATGTTCCCCTTTTTCTTCAACAAACTCTTTTGTAAAACCGCTCTTCTTTGCAATCTTCTCTATCAGCTCCTGGTCATAGCACGGAATTCCCAGCTTTTTCGCGGTCATCTTCCCAATTGTTCTTCCTCCGCTGCCGAATTCCCGGCTTATTGTGATAATTCTGTTCTGCATGAAACCACCTCCACTTTTTCCGTTGTTTTCAGTGTCCTATAAGTGTACCGTATCACGGCCGCCGAGATAAAAAATGTGAGCAGATCTGCCGCCGGCATCGAATACAGCACCCCGTCGAGTCCCTGGAAGGCGGGAAGCAAAAGCGCAAATCCCACTCCGAACACCACCTCCCTCACCATGGAAAGCATTGTGGAAATAAACGCTTTGCCCAGGGACTGAAGGTAAATAAATGTGGCCTTATTGACGCAGGCCAGGATCATCATACAGAGATAAATCCTGAATGATTTGACTGCAAATTCCGTATAATACACGCTCTCGTTGGCAGCGCCGAAAATGGCAATCAACTGCTTCGGCAAAAGCTCCACAATCAGAAATGCAGCAGCCCCCACCGCCGCTTCCGCTGCCAAAAGATGGGTAAACAGGCTCCTCGCGCGGTCCTTTCGTCCCGCCCCGATATTATATCCTACAATCGGGATACAGCCCGCCGCCATGCCGACCGAGATCGAGATGACAATCTGGAAAAATTTCATGACAATTCCCACCACTGCCATCGGAATCTGGGCAAACTGCTCCTGTCCGAACACGGCGTCCATTGCCCCGTATTTCTGAATCATGTTGTTGATCGCCGCCATGGCCGCCACCAGGGAAATCTGTGAGAGAAAGCTGCATATGCCCAGAGGCAGAAATCTTGCAATCAGCCTGCCGTTTAGCCTGAAACTCTCCTTTTTCAGCCTCACCGCCTTCATGCCGCACAGGTATCCGACGGCCAGCACGGCGGTCAGCACCTGTCCGATTACCGTAGCCACGGCCGCCCCCATCATGCCCCATCTGAAAATAAAGATAAAAACAGGGTCCAGAATCAGATTCACAACCGCGCCGGCCAGTGTTGAAACCATGGCAAACATGGGGCTCCCGTCCGAGCGGATAATCGGGTTCAGCGCCTGCCCGAACATATAGAACGGAATCCCTATGGAAATATAGGTGAAATACTCTTTTGAGTGGCGGAACGTCTCCTCATTGACGCGCCCCCCGAACATCTCAAGAATCTGGTCCTGGAAAATGAAATAGACTGCGGTCAGGACAACGCTGCCGATCACGCAGAGCACAATGGAATTACCAATGCTGCGGTGGGCATTTTCCTTTTCATTCGACCCCAGGCAGATACTGACGAACGCACAGCAGCCGTCCCCTATCATGACCGCGATGGCCAGCGCCACGACGGTAAGCGGAAAGACCACCGTATTGGCGGCATTTCCATATGAGCCGAGATAATCCGCATTGGCTATGAATATCTGATCGACAATATTGTACAATGCGGCTACAAGTAGGGAGATGATGCAGGGTACCGCATATCTCCGCATTAAATTACTGATTTTTTCTGTTTCCAGAAAAGAGTTGGACTTCTGTTCCATAATAAAAAACCTCCTGCTGCTAAATTTTTTGTCCGCATGGCCGGTCGTTGTTCAGCGGCGTAACCGCGCTCTCTGCGCCGCCGGCAAAGAAAAAAAGCCCGGCAGGCCGGACTCTTAAACGGAGAGCGGCCGCACAAGCTGGATTTATGCCTGAGGGCCACACGCTTTTTTAACTGACGGTAATAGGAAACTCCTATCACGTAAAAAAACAGCAAGTAGGCTACAACTGGTTTTACGCAGTAAAGCTACTCGCTGTTTGGTTCATTATAGCATATTTTTCGAAATGAGGCAAAGTCTTTTTTTATCATCCCCGCTCCGCCAGCTCCCTGATCGTATGCGTCTGTTCTATAAAAACACGGTCATTCAGGGGCAGATGCCCTCCCCCAACGGCAGAATCGAATGCATGGGCAAAATAACGGCTCCCATCCGACTCCGCGTTGACGAAAAAACTCTCATGGATATTGCTGCGTCTGGAGGATTCGGTAAAGAGCTGCTTGTCGTACAGAGGAATCCCCAGATGATTGGCCAGGAGCACGCCGATGCGGCGTCCCCCGCTGCCATACTGCCTGCTTATTGTAATAATAGACGATCTCATTTGCCATTTTCTCCTTTTGCCGCATCCCCTCCCATACTCCGGGATGCCGTCCGTTTCATTGGTTTAATTGCAAAGATACAGATTACAATCGTCAGTAAGTCCGCGGCGGGCTGGGAAAAGTAAATCCCCATCACTCCCATCATCCGCGGCAAAATCAGGATAAACGGAATATAAAACAATCCCTGCCTGATTACGGAAAGGAACAGGCCGAACCGGGAAGCTCCTATCGTCTGGTATGTAATCGTCATCATGTAGCAAAGGCCGAAGGCCGGATACAGGGCAACCTGGGAAATCAGAAGTTTTGCCCCATAATCGATTACCATCGGATTTCCGTTAAAAAGCATGATAAGCTGTCTGGAGAGCAATATATAAACCGCCTCCACCGCCACCGTGAGAATCAGGGCGCCCTTCAGGGAGAACCTGACACACTCATGAAACCGTTTCTCATTGCCCGCGCCGAATGCAAAGGAGGCAACGGGCTGATATCCCTGCATAAATCCCATGACCATATAGCAGCCAATCAGCACAAGACGCTGGACGACACCATAGGCCGCGATAATCAAATCTGAATCCGGCAGCGGTTTGGCGGCGATGTTCGTCAGGGATGTCGCGGCTGCAAGACAGATCTGGATCACGGCGGTCGGCACCCCAATCAGTGTTACGGTGCGCACAAGCTGCAGGTTCATTTTAAAATACTCGGGGCGTATCTTGATGATTGATTTCCCGCTCATATAAAACCAAGCCAGTATGATAAACGTGACAAACTGTGAAACCGTGGTCGCCAGAGAAGCGCCTCCCACTCCCAGCCCCAGTCCCCAGTCGAACATGAAAACGGGATCCAGGACCACATTCAGCGCGGCGCCTGTCACAACGGCGATGGACGATATTTTAACCGACGATTCCGCCCTGGCCGCGCAGTTCATGCTCTGTGCAGGCAGATTGGCCAGAGCGGCGATAAACATCCAGAGCGCATACTCTTTTGCCTGCGGCAGGACGGACTCCGATGCCCCGAAGGAGCGCAGCAGCGGCCCCATAAAAATAATCCCCGCAACACAGAGAAACAGGCCGATCACAATGGACAGCCCCACGATCGTGGTGACCGTGACGTTGGCTCCCTCCTTGTCGTTTGCCCCAAGCTGCCTCCCGGCAAGAACTGCCGCTCCGGCTGCGAAAATATTTTCCACCGATACCATAATCAGCAGCAGAGGGAGCGTAACCCCCACGGCCGCCAGGGCAATGTCCGAATGCAGCATTCCTATATAGGCGGTGTCCACGATGTTATAAACTGCTTTTGCCAACAATGCCAGCGTCGCCGGGACCGCCAGTTTGACAATTGCCTTTGACGGCTCTAATTCGGATAAGACCGATTCTTTTACCTGCCCCATATTTCTCACTCCTCACCGCGCTCGATAACGCCGTAAAGCAGGATTGACAGCGCACGGCTGCAGCTCTTTTCACGCTCCGTAACATCGATTCCGGAGGCTCCCGCCATCTGGTACTTCGCATTGACAAAATCCTGGTACTGGCTGAATGTGTCTATCACTTCCTGCCTCGTCACGTCTTTTCTAAGCCTCACCTGCGACAAAATCTCATTCAGGACTTCCATATTAAACCCGTCGAACCCTGCCTTGATTTCACGGATTGCCCCTTCTAAATGGGAGGGAGGCATAATCACTGCGTCGCAGAAGATACGCTGGCAGTCCGGATTCCCGGCGAAAAAGGCAAACCGCTCCTCAAAATACCGGTTCAGCCTCTCCTGCATCCCATCCGAACCGCCCTGCATATGTTCCTTCATATGCCGGGTGAGTCCGTCAAAACATTCCTTCACGCACATCAGGTAGATTTCATCCTTGTCCTTAAAATAGTGGTAAAGGATTCCTTTCGAAATATCCCCGTCACTGCAGATGGTATTGACCGAACTTAAGCCGTAACCCTTATCGGCAAATTCTTTCATTGCACTGTCCATGATTTTCCGGCGTGTCATTAAATTTTTTTCTTCCCGTTTCATATCTGCCTCCAAACATTGACCACTTGGTCTATTTTTATAGAATACCACAAATAGACCAGGTGGTCAATATTTATCAGAAACATTCTCCTGCGATATTCTGCCGTTCATTTTCCTTTGCAGATTGCAATATACGGCCGGCCGATTCTGTGATAAGATGTCACTATACAAAAGGCGCCTCTGTTAAAGGCGCTGATCAGAAAAATAGAAATACAGAGTACACATCGGCCAAATCGCCTTATGGTATGAAAGGAGACACTTTATGTGCGAAAAAATAAGATGTTCCTGGGCAGGCAGCACTCCCATCTATATTGACTATCACGACAATGAATGGGGGCGTCCCGAACATGACGACAGGAAGCTGTTTGAAATGCTGACCCTGGAATCCATGCAGGCAGGTCTTTCATGGATTACGGTTCTGAATAAAAGAGAGGCATTCCGGGCGGCTTTTGACGGATTTGACCCTGAAAAAATCATTCATTACGGCGAAGATAAAATCCAGGAACTGATGGAAAACAAGGGGATCATCAGGAACCGCCTGAAAATCAATGCCGCCGTAAACAACGCCGGGGCCTTTTTGGAAACCGTCCAAAAATACGGAAGTTTTGATCAGTTTATCTGGGCCTATGTGGATCACAAGCCCATTACCAACCACTGGAAAACCATGGAGGAGATGCCTGCCAACACTCCGCTCTCCGACAAAATCAGCAAAGACTTGAAAAAGATGGGATTTAAGTTCGTGGGTTCCACCACAATTTATTCATTCATACAGGCCATAGGGATGGTCAATGACCATATAACGGATTGTTTCGTTTATGAAGAGCTTTTGAAAACACAGCGCTGAAACAGCAGCGCGAAAATAGGATAAATCCCCTCTCCGGGAGGAAAACTGCATCAGACACAGGAAGGAGTCCGGCAAGACGGACTCCTTTTAAAGTGTTGGCAAAGCCTACATTCCGTACAACTCATGGCATACCTCACTGCCCGAATCTGCTTTCTCCCTTCGGCACCTTAGACGCCAGTATCTCGTCTCCCGTCATCCCGCAGGGCTGCTCCTCATTCAGGGTGGAAAAAATAATTTCTATCAGGTACTCCTCATCCACAATGTATCCCAGGGAATAATCCAGAGAACCGCCTTCGTAGCAGGCGGCCGTTGTCCCCAACAGTTCCTGTATTTCCCCGGCCGTCATCCCGGGCTTTATTTTTCTCACTTCTTCCGAGGTCACATGTACTTCTCCTTCCAGATATTCCTGTTTGTCCGTTTCTGGCAAATCCTCAAAACGGAAACTGTCCCAAACGGTAATTCTCTGATAGCTGGGTCCGACCAAATCCACCCTCCAGTTATTACCGTCATCCGGGATTTTCACCGTGCCGGTAAACTCCGTCCGATACTTTTTATCGTAAGAGAAGCGATCTGCGCCGCGTACTTCCAGGTTCATTACCCCCGCATAGGCGGGATCTTCTTTCACGGTCAGGCCGCTGAACTCCGTCATATGAAGGTTGATAACTCCATGGACGGTCAGTTCTCCTTTCTCCTCATCATAGCTGCATTCATAAGTAATGGATTCGGGGCTTACCGGCATTCCCACCACGAATATTCTCACTGCGGCGGCTAGAACTGCCGCCAGTATAACGCCAAGAAGAATTGCCGCCGCCCGGATTATCCGTTTATTCTTCTTACGGAGTGTCTTTAAAAAGTCCAGCTCCTTAACCTCCGCTCCGTCCGGTTCCCCGATTGGCGTCTCCAGTTTTTCCAGAATGCTCCGGCACTCCCGGCATTCTTCCAGATGTTCCTTAACAGCCTGGTTACTGGAATCGGAGGTGAGCCCGTCAACGTAAAGTGGGAGCAGATCCTGTATAATTTTACAATCGATTTCGCGCTTCATGTCTTCTCTCCTTTCAGCAATTCCTTCTTCCCCCTGTAAAACGTAACCCTGGCCCAGGTCTCACTCTGCCCCAGTATCTCGCCTATTTCCCTGAAACTCAGCTCACCGAAGATCCGGAGGTACATCACCTCTCTTGCCGGTTCTTTCACCTGATGGAGTTTTTTCATTAAGGATAACTTCTGCTCCGCCATCAGCACCGTTTCCTCAGCCCCGGCGCCATCAAAGATAAGGTCGTCCGGCAGTTCGTCCGTCTGGTGTTTTTTCCGTTTTTCCAGTTCCTGCATCCAGACATGTTTTGCAATCTGGCACAGCCAGGTGGAAACCCTGCAAGTGCCGTCATAGGTTTTCAGGGAATAAACTGCGCGGTAAAATGTTTCCTGTGTCAATTCTTCCGCCAAATCCCGGTTTCCCGTCCTGGCAAGCAGAAACTTATAGACCATTCCGGCATATTTATGATAAATCTCATCCATGTCATGCACGGCAGCTCCCCCTTTCACCTTATTTATCCGGATTTTCCCCGTTTCGTTACAAATTATTTAAATTAATTTTCCGTCAAAATTTCAATCTGCGTCACATATTCATCAATCGAATTAATCACAAGCTCATTAATTCCCGTCTCATAGGCATAGCCGCATAATTTAAGTCCCTTTTCCTCCGCATATGCCAGCAGCTCTTTATATTTCCCGGCCAGTCCGTCCCAGTTTCCCCTGTAATATGCCGTTAAATACCTGCCCGCCGGCTGTATCCGGAGTCCTTTCCGTTCCAGCGGGCTGGGGATCCTCATAAACATCCCGGAATACTCGTCTGTCTTACCGCCGTACAGATTTTCCACGGAAATCATGGAGCCGTATTCCGCGTCATGCAGCCTCGACAACTGATATTTTCCCGCCTCCTCGATGACCATCTCAATTTCTGTTTCAAAAGACATTCCCTGCGGGGTATCCACAACTGCTATATAACGCTTTTCTTTTTCCACAACGGTGATATCCGAAAGATCCAGGGACAGCAGAAAACTCATCTCCTCTTTTCGGGCCGTCAGCGTCTTTCGAAGCTGTTTTAAATGATTGACCGTTTTGTCCACCTCTTTGATCTTTTCTTCCAGAAGCTCTTTTAGCCGGGATGGCGAACGCAGTTCCATGAATTCGCGTATCTCCCCGATGGAAACGTTCAGCTCCCTCAGCATCAGGATTGTCTCCAGCACGGAACTCTGGTAATACGTATAGTACCGGTATCCGTTTTTCTTAATTGCGGCAGGTTTAAACAGTCCAATTTCATCGTACCACATGAGTGTCTTCTTATTGATTCCATGCAGGGCCGCAAACTGACCGATTGTGAACTGCGTATTCTGATTTTTAGACATTTTCCCTCTCCTTTTATCCTTGGGCTGTGACATCAAACGTCGGCCCGTTCCATCATTTTTCCGGAAATTCAATTTTCCTCTTGACCGTACAGTAACTGTACGGTCTATTATACTATATGTGCCAACCGGCAACAATCAAATACGGAGGAAATAATCGTGAATAACAAGAACTTACCGGCTGAGAACGTCTACCAGAAACCTGTGACGCTTAAGAATATTATGAAATTCGCCGTTCCGACCATTGTCATGACGGTATTTATGTCATTTTACACCATGGTGGACGGCCTGTTTGTCTCAAACCTCATCGGGACGGGAGCCCTGTCCGCCATCAACCTGACTGCGCCCGCCATCACTCTGGTGACTGCCGTCTCCACGATGCTGGCAACCGGCGGGAGCGCCGTTATTATGAAAAAAATGGGAGCCGGGCTGCAGGAAGAATCCAGGCAGGACTTTACATTTTTAATCCTGGTCAATGTGGCTGTCGGCCTGATCATGTACCTCGCGGGCCGCGCTGTGATGCAGCCCATCTTCGGCAGTATGTCGCTGTCTCCAGAGGTTTCCGGTTACTGCTCCGAATATCTGGGGCAATATCTTTTATTTACGGTGCCGATCCTTCTGATGAATAACTTTACGCTCTACATGATCGCCATCGGGAAATCCCAGGTTTCCCTGGTCTGTACCGCGGCGGGCGGTATCCTGAATATTGTGCTGGATTACGTATTTATAGCCATATTTGATATGGGGATCAGCGGGGCGGCAATCGCAACGGGCCTGGGCTATTCGGTGACGGCCGTTGCCGGACTGTTTATCTTTTCGGATAAAAAGAACATGTTGTACTTTAAAAAACCGGTTGTCCGGCCCGAAGTTCTCCTACATGCGGCGTCCAACGGTTCCTCCGAAATGGCTACCTCCCTTGTCACGGGAATCGTGACCCTGATGTTTAACTGGATCATGTTGAAATATGCCGGCGAGGACGGCGTTGCCGCGATTACAATTATCATGTACGTGCTGATGTTCGCCGGTTCCATTTATACGGGCTACGCCTATGGGGTTGCCCCGATGATCAGCTTTTATTACGGTGAAAAAAATCAACTGAAACTCAAGTCCCTGATCACGACGAGTTTAAAGATTATCGGCGCTGTCTCGGTCTTAGCCATGGTGCTGTCAATCGCGGCCACAAGACCCCTGGTATCTGTTTTTGTCCGGCCGGATAACCCCGTCTTCGGACTCGCCGTCACAGGCAATCGGATCTGTTCCCTGGCGCTGCTGTTTATCGGCTTCAATATCTTTGCCAGCAGCATGTTTACCGCGCTGTCGAACGGTTTTATCTCCGCCCTCCTGGCGTTCACCCGCTCCTTTGTCTTCATGGTGGCCGCCATGCTCATCTTACCGGCCGTACTGGGAATCAACGGCGCCTGGCTGGCAAACCCGGCCGCGGAGCTGATGGCGCTGTTCCTGTCCGCATTTATGTTTTTCCGGTACAAAAAACGGTACCGGTATTGAGCTTCTGCTGCCGCGGGATAACCGGAGTAACTGCATTATCTCCGGGAATACGGCAAAAAACGGCAGGCATGTCCGTCATCCGGTATGCCTGCCGTTCTTTACTGCTTTGTTTATTTTTTCAGTTTTTCGATCGCCTCTTCTTTTGTCGCCGTGAAGAAGATATCTTTGCCACAATTGCTTTCGTATATAAAATCCTTCAGCGGCTTACTCGTATATTGGGAATAATCGCCGTAAACTGCAGCTTTCACATGGTAGTTGATAAATTTCTGAAGAATCTCACCTGCTATTCCCGTGCTGAGAATAAAAAAATCTTCTGCAAGTGCCTCTTTATTTATCACGATTCGTTCCGCATCTGTCTCATACCTTACGCTCATGATAAAATCGAGCGCTGTCTGCGTGTCTGTGATTATTTTCTCATTGCTGGAAACAACTGCAATGTTTGTTCCGTTTGCTTTTATAGTTTCGACGTTCATTAGTTCCTCCTCATATTAGATTTGCAGTACAAATTTCTGTTAGTTTAAGACGATATCATAGTTAACGGGTTTTGTCAAATTTGAACATCCGCCGAAATCATCTCCCTATCTTCCAAAGAACGTTCTTGCAGTGCCTCCTTCCCGGCTTTATAATAGCAGTAATGAATAATCACCATCTCACTGCCGAACCGCAGACCATATCAGGAGGACGCCTACATGGGAAAAATCTACCGTTTATATCAAATTGATTCTTTTACAACAAAACGATTCACCGGAAATCCGGCGGGAGTCATCACGAATGCCGACGGGCTTACCCCTTCGGAAATGCAGCAGATCGCCCGGGAACTGAACAATTCGGAAACCGCATTCATTTTCACGGAAAACTGTGAAGACTGTGACATGCATGTCCGCTTTTTCACGCCGACAAGGGAGGTGCCGATCTGCGGCCACGCTACCATTGCGGCACATTATGCCAATGCGCTGGAAAAGAACATGCAGGGCCATAACCGGGTATTCCAGAAAACGGGAGCCGGAACGCTTCCCGTCGATATTTACCGTGAGAATGACGATTACCGGATTGCCATGACCCAGGGAGAAATTAAGATAGAAGAACCGCTGTCCGCCGAGTATCAGGAACAGATTATGGCGGCGCTGGGGCTTACTATGGATCAGCTTACCGAAGATGTCCCCATGGCAGTGGCATCAACCGGACATTCGAAATTGATGATACGGATCCGTGATCTGGAACGTCTCCACGGTTTGCAGCCGGATTTACCCGCGCTGGCACGTTTAAGCAGTGCAGTCGGATGTAACGGGTATTACGTTTTTACGCTCACCCCCAATGAAGATCCGATGGTGCACGGCCGAATGTTCTCCCCGGCAGGCGGCATCCCGGAAGATCCGGTAACCGGCAATGCCAATGGACCGCTCGGGGCCTATCTGGTGCATCTCGGGTTTGCCGATGCGGCAAAAGACGAGTTTTCCTTTCACATTGTGCAGGGTGAGGCAATCGGAAGAACCGGAGGCATGGAAGTCAAGGTTTCCATATCGGACGGAAAACCGGTTCAGGTTCAGATCTTTGGACGCGCGGTTGTGGCGTTTTCAACGGAAGTGGAGATTTGATGACAGACTATACGATACGCAGGATGGAAGAAAATGAATATCCGCTGTTGAATGATTTTTTATACGAAGCCATCTTCGTCCCCGACGGTGCAAAACCGCCGCCAAAGTCGGTAACCGCCTGTCCCGAATTGAAACTGTATGTTGAGCACTTTGGTGACTATGAAGACGACCTGGGATTCGTCGCAGAGATATCGGGAAAATCGGCTGGCTGCGTCTGGGTACGCATTATGGACGATTACGGCCACCTTGACGGCCGAGCCCCCTCTCTTGCCATCTCCCTGTACAGAGAATACCGGGGACTGGGAATCGGAACCGCCCTGATGAAAAGCATGCTTGGCTGCTTAAAGGAACACGGATATGAGCGAGTCTCACTGTCCGTACAAAAAGCAAATTATGCGGTAAAGATGTATCGGAACCTCGGGTTTGAAGCTGTAAGAGAAAATGATGAAGAGTACATTATGGTACATAATTTGTCCGGCCTTTCATAAGTGCAGGATCGAAAGGGGGTTATATGAGTAAATATAATTCTTTATGGGAATATGTGAAAAAGACGGGAAACGAATCGTTTAAGTTAACCTTTGATGAGATTGAAAAGATTGCAGGCTTGCCGATAGACCATTCTTTTTTGAATTCCAAAAAGGAGTTAACCGGATACGGGTATGAAGTCGGCAAGATATCGATGAAGGAGCGGACGGTTGTTTTTAACAAATTGTTAAAAGAATAACGGCTCGTGACAGTTGCCATAAGATCAATTGAGAGCCGTGAAGGCTGCTGAACGAACGGCTTCACGGCTCTCTGTTTCCTATTTTCCTATTTTTATTTCAATTTTCCTTTTAGTATTCACCACTTAGTAGGAAATCAGCAACATGCATGGTTTTGATTCCCTCATAATTGCCGCCTGCAAATACGTCTGTACGCAGTACATACTTAGGATAGTTATCCCGAATATCAAGTAGTCGGCCGTATTCGCGCTTTTCGGTTTCAAGGGAACCGATTTCCTGGGTCACTTGAATGTACAGCTTGTTTTCCTGCTTAACGGCAATGAAATCTATTTCGGCGCTATCCATTTTTCCAACATATACTTCATATCCGCGGCGCAACAGTTCCAGATAAATAATATTTTCCAGCATGGCCGCTGCACTGTCCGCAGAATAGCCCAGTACGCTGTAACGCAGCGCGGGATCAGCCAGATAGAATTTTTCCTGTGTTTTCAAAATTTCCTTGTCCTGTACATCGAAGCGGGAACAGCGGTGGAGGATATAGGCGTTTTCCAGCTTGTTTAGGTAGCTATAAACCGTTTCGTTATCAATAGCCCGATTTTCGCTTTTCAGATATTTAGAAATGGAAGCAGCGGAGAATGTCCGCCCAACATTGTCAAAAGCGAACTTCACAATACGCTCCAGCTGATCCACTTTCATTAAGTGCATCAAATAAAAGTCTATCGTCCATCTTAATTTCCTAAAATTCTACTTTCTCAATCCTACAAATTCAAATCTATCGAAACAATATGCTCGTTATATCCTGGTATCTATAAATCACACGATATAACTCTACATAGTCATTTTTGACAAGATAGAGGGTAATGTAGTTCCCATGAACCAGGTATTTATAATTTGTCTTGAAACTCACTCTCTTTGACAAATCTGCTCCTATTGCTGGAAACTGCTGTAAGTTTTCAAAACTCTTATAAATTTCGTCTACCGTCTTTCTGGCTGCTTCTGCATTATCCTCTGCAATATAATCTTTAATTACCTTTAGATCAGTTACTACGAGAGGGTTAATCCTTAACTTCATCAAGTGTTATTCCTCCATAGCTGATTTCAATTCATCAAGGCTCAACCACCTTGTCCCATCTGCAACAGCCTCTTCCGCTTCCTGCAGCTTAGCCAACAATTTTTTCTCTGCTCTGTCCTTCTCGTAGTCCTCAATATCAAGCACTACAAATCTTCCTCTGCCATTCTTGGTTAAAAAAACCGGTTCTCCGACTTGGCAATTTTTGAGAACTTCATTATAATTTCTCAAATCAGATACTGGTAAAATACTAGACATATAATCAACTCCTTCTCTGATAATAGTGTTTCTGTTTACATCTTTATTATATGCAAAAGTGCTGTAAAATTCAACTTAAAATTTTACAGCACTTTCAATTTATTCTGGTTGTTTTATCGTTCTTATCTCAACTAACTTTGTTAACACTAACTCTTATCTCCGATGGTACAGAACCAGCTCCAGAGGATATATTAAAATAGAATCAGAACAAAAAAATAATCGCTACAGACCTTATAAATATTGGTTTGTAGCGATTTTACTATCTATTCGAATTCGATCGTTGCCGGCGGCTTCGGGGACATGTCGTAACATACCCGGTTCACATTCTCCACCTCGGCCAGGATCCTCTCCGTAATCTTCTGGAGCACATCCCAGTCCACGCGCTCGATCGTTGCGCTCATGGCGTCAATTGTGTTGATGGCACGAAGGATAACCATATATTCAAAGCTTCTGGCATTGTGTTTTACGCCGACGGATTTGAAATCAGGAACTACGGTAAAATACTGCCATACCTTCTTGTCCAGCCCCGCCTTCTCAAATTCTTCCCTTAAGATGGCATCCGACTCTCTCACCGCCTCCAGACGGTCGCGCGTGATGGCTCCCAGACAGCGGACTCCGAGTCCCGGTCCCGGGAACGGCTGGCGGTAAACCATACCGGCAGGAAGTCCCAGTTCCACGCCGCAGGCGCGCACTTCGTCTTTAAATAACTGTTTTAACGGTTCCACCAGTTCAAATTTCAAATCTTCCGGAAGGCCGCCCACGTTGTGATGGGATTTTACCATCTTGGCCGTCTTTGTTCCGCTCTCGATGATGTCGGGATAAATTGTTCCCTGACCCAGGAAATCAATTCCCTCAAGTTTTCTTGCTTCTTCCTCAAATACACGGATAAATTCTCCGCCGATAATCTTTCTCTTCTGCTCCGGATCCGAAACATTCTCTAATTTTCCTAAGAAACGCTCCGTCGCATCGACGTAGATTAAGTTCGCATGAAGCTGGTCCCTGAAAATTTCAATAACGCTCTCGGACTCATTTTTACGCATCAGCCCGTGGTTGACATGGACACATACAAGCTGCTGTCCGATTGCCTTGATCAGCAGGGCGGCTACAACGGAGGAATCTACTCCGCCTGAAAGAGCGAGAAGGACCTTTCTGTCACCAACCTGTTTTCTGATTAATTCCACCTGATCTTCGATGAAATTTTTCATATTCCAGTTCGGCTCTGCCTTGCATGCTTCAAACACAAATGTTCTCAGCACTTCTTCCGACGGGAGTTCTGAAAGCTGCTGTTCACATTTCGCGGTCGGATGATCGATTGACATTACGGGATATCCACAGTTGTAAATCTCCGGGCCGACGTCTACGGCCGCACCGTCCACGACGCGGTTTTCTCCGCCGTTCAAAATAATTCCCTTTACATTCTGCAGTGCCTTTAATTCGGCCACGGTGATATCGTGGGGATGAATCTCACTGTAAACTCCCATGTCGCGGATCTGACGGGCAATTACCGTGTTCTCCGTGCTGCCCAAATCCAGAATAACAATCATGTCCTGTTTCATGATTTCGTCTCCTTTGTATGCTTAATTTTTTATTTCACAAATTTCCTGTTTTTTCATTATAACTGATAATGGCTGAATAGGGAACTTTTTTCCTTCATTTTCTTAAGTTACCGCTCATATTCTCAGTGTAATTCTTCAATTGCCTTATCTAAAAAGACCTCTCCGTCCAGATGTTCCAGCTCATGGCAGTAGCATTTTGCCATCTCCCCTTCTCCGGTCACGATGATCTCCATGCCGTTTTCGTCCAGGGCCTGAACCGTTACTTTCTGCGGGCGGATCGTCTTTGCAAATCGGCCGGGGAAGCTGAGGCAGCCCTCAATACACTCCTGCACCCCGCTTCTGCCGATTATTTTCGGGTTGACCAGCTTCAGGCATACATCGCAGTAATCAATGACAACCAGCCGTTTCAAGATCCCTACCTGGTTGGCCGCCATGGCCGCCGCATTTTCCGTATGATGCAGCGTATTCATCATATCATCCAGCAGCTCCCTGATTTTATCATCCACTGCCTTGACCTCTTTGCACCTTTTCCTCAATATTTCATCATCATTCTTCCGAATCTGCCTGATCGCCATGGTTCTCCCTTCTGCTGCAGTCGGCTCTTGATTTTTTCCGGCTTTCCGCAAATAAAAATACCTCTTCAACGGAACAGCCGAACACCTGCGCTATGCCATAGGCAAGCCAGATCGACGGTTCGAATTTTTCTGTCTCTATTGCATTGATTGCCTGTCTTGAGGTTCCGACCATCTCCCCAAGCTGCTCCTGGGTTATGCCTTTTTTCTCCCTCAATTCCCTGATTCTGTTTTTCACTGCTGTCCTCCTATGTAATGTTTACCTTACATATACTGCTTACAGTATAAAAGCTGTTCAATGTAATGTCAACCTTACTTTTAACTATAATTCTTTTATTGTTTTTTACCGTTTCTCTACGTCTCTAAGCGTGTTATTGTATGCAATGCATCCGATTTCCGGCTGAAGTGTAAACCATAACTTTTTTTCTGTTCCCGTTCGTTTCGTGCCGCAACCCTCGGGTTTGACCCAAGGGGGCCCACTGTCTGTGACATTCGCTACGCTTCACTCACAAAAAACACCTCGCGGAATACTACCTGTGGACAGTAACTGATCTTTCTGCCAAATCTACTTTGTAGTATTTTTCTCTTGCAATCTTCAGTGACATGGGCTATAATGCAATCAGAACATTTGTTCGATATTATTTTTAAGGAGGGCTGCCATGATAATCAGCGCCAGCAGAAGAACCGATATTCCTGCCTTTTTTTCCGGCTGGTTTATGAATCGGCTCAGAGAGCAATACGCCCTTGTACAGAATCCGTTTAATTCTCACCAGATAAGCAAAGTCAGCTTAAGTCCCGACGTTGTCGACTGCATTGTGTTCTGGAGCAAAAACCCTAAACCGATGATTCACAGATTACAGGAACTGCAGGACTACATGTACTATTTCCAATATACTCTGAATGCGTACGGAGAGGCTCTTGAAAAGAATCTTCCTCCCGTTTCCGAACGCATTTCTACCTTCCATACCCTCTCCCAGCTCATTGGAAAGCGGCGGGTAATCTGGCGCTATGATCCCATTATTCTTAATGAAACGTATACGTTCTCATGGCACCTGGACCGTTTTGCCTCCCTGGCCGGTGCATTGCAGGGCTGTACGGAAAGGTGCGTCATCAGCTTTATAGACCTCTACTCTTCCATTGCCGGTCCGGCAAAGAAGTACGGCATCCGGGAACTTCCGGACAGCGCAGTTTCGGAACTTGCAAAGGAGTTATCCTCCATTGCCCGCTCCTTTGGCATGATTATGGAAACATGTTCGGAAAAGATCGATTTATCTTCCTGCAGCATCGCCCATGGCTGCTGCATCGACGGCCGTTTGATTTCAAGCCTTCTGGGCTGTTCCCTCAACGTGGAGAAGGATAAGAACCAGCGTCCCGAATGCGGCTGTGCCGCGAGTATTGACCTGGGTCTCTACAATACATGCCGAAACGGCTGTATTTACTGCTATGCCAATCACAGCAGCCAAACCCTGGAAAAACGCGGCCGGATGTACGACGAGCATTCCCCTCTGCTCTGCGGCCGCCTCACGGAACTTGATAAGGTAACGGAACGGAAGGTAAAGAGCCTGCAAAACAGACAACTTGATCTGTTTTCCAGACTCCCTCCCGATTGAAGATAAACTGATTGAAAAGATGAGTCAATATGTGCCGGCAAAGCGTACCGGAGTAACCTGACCAACGCCTCTATGCCATAACAATCGATGGTTTTATACTATTCTCACTATCTGCTCATATAAGCAGCTGCTATGTTCCCTCTGGTACGTTTGGTTTACATGCATATGTCCAAAAAACCAATGTTTATAACTAACAATCTCTTTAATACCCTGTAGATAATCGGTTAATTTATCCGCGTGATACAAACTGCTGCCTTCATCCATTTGTTGAAGGAGAGAGTTATATGGGCTATGGGTAATAATATAATCAACCTCATTCGCAGCCTTCTTCAAATTCTCCATGCCTTCTTCCATCTCTGTTTCTGACGGTAACTCACGTTCCCACCATGAAACATGATTGATACGAAACATTTTTGAATCATCTCTCCTCCATATTTTGATTTTCGGGTCTCCCTTATCCAAGATACCATCCATTGTATCGTGGCTGCTAGCTCCGCCGAATGTGTAGAATCTGTTTCCATCTATATTGTAAACCTGGCCGCGCATCAGATGAATGACGGTCGGACGAATAAAATTAACTTTACCGCCGCACCACTCCGTTATTGGCAGAGCATCCAGAATATCATAATTGTCGTGATTACCAGAAACAAATAATGTTGTAAATGATTTACCTTCAAGCCAATCGAGATTATGTTTTTCTGCATTTGCTCCATCCCATATGCCAAAATCTCCACAAACTATAACATAATCACTCTTTGTCATTTCCTTTTGTTCCGGGAAACTCCCCGTTCTAAGCCTGTTCATCCAGTTACCGTGTGTATCTCCTGTCACGTAAATAATTCAAATCACCTCCCTGTATCGATGTGCGTCACACTTTGTAGGAGATTTTGCCCCGATGAAGGAGACGTAGTGGGCTACGCTGACTGAATCGGGACAAAATATGCCGGGAAGTGGGGCGTGCAGATCGCGGGAATGAATTTTCAAACACGCTCTAGCTCTTTGACATCAATCTGCAGAATTTCTTCCTTTATTTTATCACACTAACAGAGCACCGTCCATTCATGTATGTGCATCTCCTATGTTACACCTGCAATTGTTTTTCTTTCTCATGTTATGATATAAAATGCTGGTTTCCTCCGTTTTACTACTGCATTTTTATTAAATTTCCATCGTGTCAAATTCCCGTCCCGGATTTTTTATTTACTCTTTCAACGTGCGCTTTAAAAATATAAATACGGATACTAACTACAATAAAATAAGTAATTTACATTTTTTCCATTATTTTGTATACTTAATACATCAAATGATAGAAAGAGGAGGAACAATATGAAAGTCATCAGTCACGGAATTGTTAACGGCATTATTGAGGACAAGTACGGTAAACGCGGTTCCCATTTCAACGAATTCGGGATGTCGACCTATTCGCTTCCGTTCGAAGTTCTGGATGCCCCGGAAGGAACAAAGAGTTTTGCACTTCTCCTGGAAGATAAAGACGCATTTCAGGTCAATGGAGGTTTTTCCTGGATTCACTGGGCCGCCGCAAACATAACAAGAACTAAGATTGAAGAGAATGAGAGCCAGACTGCAGCTGATTTTGTCCAGGGTGTCAATACCTGGAACTTTAAGCAGAGCAGTCCTGAGAATAAAAAGCTTACCGCTTTTTACGGAGGTATGGCTCCGCCGGATGCACCACATATCTATGAGCTTCATGTGTATGCCCTGGACTGCCTCCTTGATCTGGAAAATGGATTCCTGATGAACCATATGTACCGCCAGATGGACGGACATATCCTGGAACAATATACGCTGAAGGGCGAATACAGTAATTAGTGAAAGAACGGTGTAAGACAGTCTTTGCTTCTTTCATACTGCCGGGCTCTTTAACGGCATAATTCCTATCAAATAAAAAGAGGACGGCCAGGGAGTATCCCTGTCCGCCATTCTTTTATTGGCTGGTTATCGGAGTATCCCGTCTATGTCATAATAGTTCATGATCCGGTAATCCATCCTGCTCTAAATTTCATTTCTGGTTTGCCTGCTGCTTCAGATACGGGAACAATCCGCCCGCCTTCATAATGTCGTTTTCCAGATTACTGACGGCATCACCGTGAAACTCTTTCCGATTCGTCAGATCTCTGATCGTCCCCGTCGCAGTGTCGATCTCAAGTTCATCTTTATCTGATATCTCGCCGTTTTTAATCGCCTCCCCAAGATCTTTGACAAAGAGAACCAGATACCCGTTATTGACCGCATTCCGGTAATAAATTCTGGAAAATGTCTCCGCCAGAACGCAGGGAACACCTCCGTACTGGAGACAGTACACGGCATGTTCGCGGCTGGAACCGCAGCCGAAGTTTTTTCCGGCGACTACTATGTCACCCGGCTTTACTTCTTTGGCAAAGTCCTCCTTGCCGGGATAATACTCAAATGCATACTGGGGCATATTTTCCGGATCCGTCTCCGCCAGATATTTATTATGGTATATCAAATCGGTATCGACATCATCGCCGAATACCCAGGCTCTCCCTTTAAGAATGCTCATATTCATTTCCTCCATTTCCCCCGATTATCCGAGAATCTCCCTCGGGTCGGTGATACAGCCTCTGACCGCCGTCGCCATGGCCGACATCGGGCTCATCAGATAGGTATGGCTCCCCTTCCCCACTTTGCCGATAAAGTTCCTGTTGGTCGTGGAACAGCCGACGTCACCGGACGGCAGGGCTCCGTAGTGCTCCGCGGTGCACAGGGAACAGGTAGGATTTGTAAATACAATGCCTGCTTCCAGAAATTTTTCAATCATTCCCTCTTTTGCGCACCGTATCTGAACTTCCGTAGTGCTCGGGGTAATAATAGCACGGATACCGGGACTGATTTTCCCTCCCCCGGCCATCAGCACGTCATAGGCTGCCTTCAAATCTTCAAAGCGGCCGTTGGAACAGGAACCGATATGAATCTGGTCAACCGCAGTGCCTGCAACTTCACGCACAGGACGGACGTTATCCGGAGCGTCCGGACAGGATGCCAGCGGTTCCAGATCCGTCACATCATAGTGCAATACCTTGCAATATTCCGCATCGGAATCGGCTGCGAGCAGCTTTGCACGCTCTCTTACCTCCTCCCCCGCCCTATCTGCCAGCCATTCAAGGACTTCTCCGTTCGGCATAATTAACGGGACTTTTCCGCTCATTTCCGTGACCATGGAACAGAGTGTCAGCCTCTCGGCCAGTGTAGCGCGTTCGATTGTCTCACCGGTAAATTCAACTGCGAGGAAATCCATACCGCTGGCTCCCAAATCACCGACAATGTGGGTCAGTAGATCCCGCATGCACACTCCTCTTTGAAAGGAACCGGTAACTTCTATTTTCATCGTCTCCGGCACACGGAACCAGTTTGTCCCATTGATATAAGATGCCGCTATATCGGAATTGCCCACACCGGTTGCAAATGCGCCGACCGCTCCCAGAAGGTTCATATGGCTGTCCGTTCCCAGGACCACATCACCCGGTTTTATCAGGCCGTGCTCCAGCATAACATGCTGGCCGATGCCGTGGTTGATATCAAATACATGCCTGATTCCCTGGCGTCTTGCAAACTCACGGATGATTTTCTGGTTGTTGGAAACTTTCTCTGAATGGGAGGGTGCCTGAAGATCAAAGGTATATGCAATCTTATGGGGATCCCATACTTTTGCATCCTTCCCCATCTCCTTTTCAAACTGCAGTACGCAGTTGGCTCCTCCAAAATCGCGGGCGGAGGCCAAATCAATCCTGCACCATATGCGGTCACCGACCTCAACCGGATGGCCGGAAGCCCGCTCCATTATCTTTACAATTGCTGTCTTGCCCATTTTTTCCCCTTTCACCGCTGCGGCTATTTCATGCCGAGAAATGATTTTACCGCTTCGAAATTGATAAAATCCGCCTTGTTAATTACAACACCCTCGGGACTGCGGAGCGTCCCATCGCCCTCATGGGCATGGTTTGCTATGATATGGCCGATTCTGCTGGAGCAGCCGTTGCGCAGTGCCAGCACCGTGCCCGAAAACGGATGGCGCAGATTCTTGCCGAATTCTGATTTTATCGTAACCCCATCCTCATTTTTTTCATACTCAATCAGCTTTCCCACATCATGGAGCAGAGCCCCTGCAATCAACTCGTCGTGATTCAGGGTAAAAGCGGCGTCTTTCTTCGAATAGATATCATTAAATTCGTCCATGGCGGCTCTTGAAATCCGGGTAACGCCGCGCACGTGATCCAGATAACTGAACGGACAGTCCGGTATCAGCAGTGTAAACGGGATGTTATCCATATCATCCGGTTCCCAGCCTCCGGTTTTGAGTGCATCTATGTAGGTTGCGACCACCTTGTCCTGAAGTTCCCCGTCCTGAATCCAGCCGATTTCAGGGAACAGTTCTCTGATTCTTTCTTCCATTTTTATCACCTTTCCTCTGTCAGTTCCTATTTTTATCTGTTCATACTTTTATCAGTCCAGGCTCTTACCGGTTCATATTCTTACCGATTCAGGCTCTTACCGGTTCAGGCTCTTACCGGTTCAGGCTCTTACCGGTTCAGGCTCTTACCGATTCAGGCTCTTACCGGTTCAGGTTCTGTTCATTTCCCATATTTACCAGTTCAGCAGGGACAGGAAATCACCCGGATTTGTCTCCTGTTCAAACCGTGTACAGCGGTCAATGACCTCTTTTATCGTCTCTTCCTTCAAAAGTCCCGTGGCCGCGGTGACAAACTTTTCAACCAGTTCACCGAATCCGACCGGATTCTGCGGGGAACCTTTCAGGTCATAGCACTCTTCCCCGTATTCGCTCCCGTCCTTCATGATGATTTTAACCTGTGCGCCGCGTTTTTTGGGGTACAGGGCATTGACCTCATCATCAATACGGACTGTCACCAGCTTTGCCAGTTTCAGATACTCCTGATTTGTATAAGCTTCTTCCTTCAGATGGCGGACGGCAACGCCATGTTCCTTAAGCGCCAGGGCAACTCCGTAAGGAATGCTGAACTTTGCCTCCCCCGGATTCTTTGGTTCATAAATAATTCCGGTCAGCTCATATGCCACCCTGTGGGTTCCTACCTCCACGGCAGCCACATTTTCCGGAGCAATATGATTCTTTACCGTCAGATTCAGTACGGCCTCGATGGCCGGCTGGGAATGGCGGCAGGTCGGATAAAATTTATTGTAGGTCTCCGATATCTGATAATCCTTCCCGAGCCCTTCCGTTACCGTCTCCGGGCTGATGGTTTTGCTCATCGCCTGGAACAGTCCCGTCCTGCCCTCAAAAACGGTTGTGGTTCCCGGAAGCCCCTGTTCCGCCACATAGGCGCAGCAGATACCGTTATAGGCGGCGTTGCCCACCATCACACATTTGGACTGCTGCCCCGAGACGGTAGCCTCCATCAGACCGGATGCCTGGAGGCCTGCCATGCCAAGGCCGTTGGCCATCCTCTCTTCGTCCAGCTTCATCAGTTTACCGGTGACTGCCATTGCGCCTACCGTATCACAGGTTGCCGATGGATGGAATCCCCGGTCAATGAGCTGAGGACTCTGTGCAGCCGCAAGCCGGTATACAATCTCATATCCCAGCACAATCGCGGTCAGTATTTCTTTTCCCGTGGCATTCAGCTTTGCTCCCATCACCAAAGCCGTCGGAACAACCACTGCACCTGCATGGACGCCCGCAAATTTATGCCCGTCGTCCAGTTCTATCGAATGGGCAAATGTGGCGTTCAGCATCGCCGCCCGCGGGGCAGGAAAACACGGACAGGGCTTTTCCCCGATAATTCCGCACTCCCCTTTTCCGATCTTTTCCATCGCCGCAATCAGCGCATCCGCATAATTCCATCCTGAGCGGCCAGCCAGCATGGCGCCGATTGTGTCCAGCAGACGCTCCCTGGCAAGATCCGCCACACCGGACGGAAGATCTTCATAATTTGTCTTTACAAGAAAATCCGCAAACTGATGTGTCAATTCCATCTTATAACTCCTCCTTTACCAAAGTCTCTTACTGTCGGTCTCCCGGTTATTGGAAATCAAAGACTCCATTGCAGTTTTCATCAACGGTTTCATCACAGGTTTCAATACTGTTTTTATCACAGCGCCCGAGATATTTCTATTGTACAGAAATCATTTCTTTTATATAGAAATTTTATCACAGAAATAGGTAAAATACAATAACCATCATTAAAAAATTTCTTTTCATTTATCTTTTGTTTTTTCGGACGGTTTCCGCATGGGAAGAAGTTCCCCCCGCATTTTGGCCCGTAAGTAAACCATATCAATTTTCTAAGAATATTATATAATTTTTTGAGGGAAAAGAATGAGAAATCATATACAATTGGGGAAGCATATCAGAGATACCGGATGGCAATAGAGTGAATGCAGAAAACGCTGCCCCCAAATAAATATTTTATCAGGAATGCAGCGTCTCTTCCATTTTTAATTTTTCAGAATGAACAGGGCTGTTGATTTTATCTGCTCTTTCAGTCTCACTTAAAGCAAGGCAGTTTCAACTGCAACGTACCCCTTATGCAAACGGGTTTTCGGTCTTATACAGCATATTCTTAGGCTGGTTGAATCCGATCTCTTCCGCATCCACACCGATATACTTAAACACCTCGTAGATTGCCTTTCCATAATGGCCGAAGGCAACCGCTCCGTGGTGCGGGAAGTTCTTCTCAATCAGCACATGACGGTAAAAACGGTTCATTTCGGGAATTGCGAAAATTCCGATGGCTCCAAAGGAGCGGGTGGCTACCGGAAGAACCTCTCCCTGGGCGATGTAGGCCCGGAGTTTGCAGTCCGCCGTGCTCTGCAGGCGGAAAAATGTAATATCGCCCGGCACAATATCACCTTCCAGCGTACCCTGCGTCACTTCCTCGGGAAGCGCCCTGGCCATAATGAGCTGGTATTTCATCTCACAGAACGAAAGTTTCTTTGAACTGGTGTTGCCGCAGTGGAATCCCATAAAAGTTTCTCTCTGGCTGTAATTGTGGACTCCCCTAATATCCTCTTCATAGAGGTCGGCCGGTACGGAATTGTTGATATCTAAGAGGGTTACCGCATCCTCACTCACACAGGTCCCTATAAATTCACTCAGCGCACCATAGATATCCACCTCACAGGATACCGGAATTCCCCGGTCCGTCAGACGGCTGTTCACATAACATGGCACAAATCCAAACTGTGTCTGGAATGCCGGCCAGCATTTACCCGCAATCGCCACATACTTTCGATATCCCTTATGTTCCTCCACCCAGTCAAGCAGCGTCAGTTCATACTGTGCCAGTTTTTCCAGAATTTCCGGTTTCCGGTTGCCCGCTCCCAGTTCCGCCTCCATGTCTTTTACCACCCCGGGTATCCGGTCATCACCCGCGTGTTTATTAAACGCCTCAAATAAATCCAGTTCGGAATTCTCCTCAATCTCCACTCCCAGGTTGTAAAGCTGCTTAATCGGAGCATTGCAGGCAAGAAAATTCAGCGGCCTCGGACCAAAGCTTATGATTTTCAAGCCGGAAAGACCTACAACGGCCCGGGCAATCGGTACAAATTCATGAATCATATCGGCACATTCTTCGGCCGTGCCGACCGGATACTCCGGAATATACGCCCTGATGCCGCGCAGCTTCAGGTTATAGCTTGCATTCAACATACCGCAGTATGCATCCCCACGCCCCTGAACCAGATTGTTTCCGCTCTCCTCGGCCGCCGCGATAAACATGGACGGTCCGTCAAAATGTTTTGCCAGTAGAGTTTCCGATATCTCCGGGCCAAAGTTTCCAAGATAAACTACAAGCGCGTTGCAGCCGGCGGTTTTCACATCCTCCAGCGCCTGTACCATATGGAGCTCACTCTCCACAATGCAGACAGGACATTCATAAATATTCTGTGCATCATACTTTGCCCTGTAGGCCTCCACCAGTGCCTTTCTCCTGTTTACGGAAAGGCTCTCAGGAAAACAGTCCCGGCTTACGGCCACAATTCCTATTTTTACTTCCGGTATGTTATTCATATCAATATCCTCCATCTTTTTTATTGCTTCGGATGTTATCACTGCGGGCGCCGTCACTGCGGATGCGGCGGTATTATCACTGCGGATACAGCGGCGGCATGCTCGCCCTACAGCTTCGCCAACTCTTTAAAATCCGTCTTCAGGCTCCGGTACAGGTTCCGGTAAAGTTTATGGTACTCTGCATAAATTTCTACATTGTCTTTATCCGGTTCGGTGCTGCTTTCCACTCCGATGAGCGCATCGCAGGCCTCCTCCACGCCCGGGTAGATGCCGCAGCCCACACCGGCCAGAATAGCGGCTCCCAGTGCAGGGCCCTCCTCCTGTTTCACGGTCTTTACACTGCATCCATAGAGATCGGAGAGAATCTGACGCCAGACCGCACTCCGGCCTCCGCCCCCGCAGGCCATCATCCGGGAAACCTCCACTCCCATTTCCCTGAGAATATCATTGCAGTCACACAGGGAGTATGCAACACCCTCCATGACGGCGCGGAGCAGATGCTTTTTCGTATGGATGGCGGACAGTCCGAAAAATACGCCCCGGCAGTCCGGATCCAGATGCGGCGTACGCTCTCCCATCAGATAGGGGAGATAAAGCAGCTTATCGCTTCCGGCCGCCACCGTCTCCACATCCCTGTTGATAAGGTCGTACACGTCTTTCCCCTGTGCGTTGGCCTCCGCCGTATAATCCTGGCAGAACTGATCCTTAAACCATTTCAGGGAAAGACCTGCTCCCTGTGTCACGCCCATAATATGCCACGCACCTGGAACGGCGCAGCAACAGGTATGTACCCTGCCCTTGGGATCGATGGAAAGTTTACTGCTGTGGGCAAATACCACGCCGGAGGTTCCAATCGTGGTAAATGCGGTACCATCCCGCACAATTCCCGTTCCCACGGCCGCCGCCGCATTGTCTCCCGCGCCTCCCACTACCCTGACGCCGGTATGCAGGCCGGTTTGGGCGGCGATTTCCGGAAGCAGGCTGCCGGTTACCTCGCAGGATTCATAGACCCTGCCCAGCATGGATTGATCGATTGAAAGGGCATCCAGCACCTCGTCCGACCAGCGCCGTCCCGGCACATCGAGAAGCTGCATGCCGCTGGCGTCGGATACCTCGGTGGCAAATACCCCTGTCAGCACATAGCGGATATAATCTTTAGGAAGCAGAATATGGCGGCACCTTTTATAGTTATCCGGTTCATGATTTCTCACCCACAGGATTTTGGCAGCCGTCCAGCCGGTCAGCGGAGGGTTCGCCGTGATTTGGGTCCAGCGCTCTCTCGGCATGATAGCGAGCATTTCTTCCGTCTCTTTTCCCGTTCTCTGATCACACCAGATAATGGACGGACGTATCACCTCCCCTGCCTCGTCCAGCATAACCAGTCCGTGCATCTGTCCCGACAGGCCGATACCCGCGATATCTGCGGCAGGCACTCCCGACTTTTCCACAACGCTCTTCAGCGTTTCCAAAACCGCGTTCCGCCAGTCCTCCGGCCTCTGCTCGGCCCAGCCGTTCTCAGGCTGATACAGCGGGTATTCCCTGGAAGAGGAACAGACGGCATTCCCCGTTTCATCAAACAGCACCGTCTTCGTCGCGGACGTTCCTACGTCGATCCCTATCAGATAATTCATGTGATACCCCTTTCTCTGCGTTTTTCTATCTATGATTATATCTTGTCCCGATTCCTCTTTCCAGACTAAAACTTGACCTCACAATAGCACTTTCTTGCCTTTTTATCTTTTTTGGCCCATCCGTTCCCTGTATGTGCTCGGCAGGCAGCCATAGCGCTTTGAAAATGCTTTGGCAAAGGCACGGCTGTTAGGAAATCCGTTATTAAGCGCCACGTCGTTCAGGCTGTGAGTTGTACTCATCATCTCCCGCAGCGCATACTCGGTCCTCAGGTTCAAAAGGTACGTTTTATAACTGACGTTGGCATATTTTTTAAACATCCGTGACAGATAGGTGGGGGAAAAGCCAAATTCGTCCGCCACGCTCTTCAGCGTAATATCACGGCTGTAATGTTTCTTCATATAAGATGTAATGCCGGACAGTTTTTCCAGATGGCGTTTCTGCCGGATTGTCTCCTGGTTCTCTTCGGTCTGCATGAACTCCGTAACCATCAGATACAAAAGTTCCAAAAACAGGCTCCGAACCTTCAGCTCGAAAGCAAACCGCTTCTGCTGGTAGATGGTAAACATCTCTCCAATCAACCGGGCCAGCCCCCCGTCGAGCTCCGCTCCCCGCTTTAGAAATACCGTGCGTCCGTCCTCCTCCAGATAACCGGAAAAACAGCTCAGCGGAATCTGGACCACAACGGTTTTATTCGGCTCCGGCGCTTCAATGGAATGAATTTCATTGGAATTTACAATCACAAAATCTCCCGCCTTAAGAGGCAGGCTGTTCTCCCCAAAGTAAAACTCAAGCCGTCCTTCCATCACCAGGAATATCTCAATCGAGCGGTGCCAATGGCCGGCCCGCCGGTAACTCCCGTCCTTGCCTTCAAACAGAAACATTTTAAACGGCAGGTCCTCGTTGGGCAGCACAAGTTCATGGTTGAAATCTCCGTTCATAATATTCACCCCCTTATGGGCTCATTTTACCGCAAATGGCAGAACCGTGCAACAGGAAGGACCCCTTTCAGGGAGGCTGTTCCCACCCGGAGGACGAGCCTGGCCGGAGCACAAACCTGACCGAGGGGCTCTCCTCCCTGGGGGGGCTCTCCTCCCTGGGGGTTCTCCTCCCCTGGGAGCCCTCCTCCCCGGGAGACTCTCCTCCCAGAGGTTTTCTATACTGTGGAAGAATCCATAGAACTTTCCCACAGAAAAAAAAGACCTGCCACACTCCGTGACAGATCTTTATATCCGCTCTCTAAACACATCCTTTACCCAGCCGCATTCTACTCGCGCTTCCGCTTCACCGGCCCTGTACCCACGATGCCTTGACCGTACTTAAATCACGCATCCCATTTCCCGTGAAATCTGAAGCGCCGTCTCACGGATTCTCGGAGTTACCGCCTCCTCTACCTCTTTTGTAAATCTTGGTGTCGGACAGCTTAGGAATATGGCTGCCACCACTTCCTTTTTCGCATTGAAGATTGGCGCCGCAATGGAGCAAAGGCCCACTTCCCTCTCTTCGCGGCTCACGGCCACACCGTCGGCCCTTACCTTTTCAAGCTGGGATCTCGTGTAGGAGCTGGAACCGTCCTTTAACAGGCGGTCTATCGTCTCCGGTGTCTGATACGCTAAAAGGACCTTGCCGGAAGCTCCCTTTGTCAGGGAATGGCGTTCTCCCAGACTGAAGTCGCGTCGCAGCAGACGAGTGCTGTTCAAACGCATCACACAGACGCGTGAATCGCCCTGCAGGGAATATACGCCGACTCCTTCGTTAAACTCGTCCCTCAGCGCCTCCAGATACGGCTGCGCGATCTGGCAGTAATCCAGATTGGAGAAACTCACCTGGCTTAACTGTGCCAGACGGAATCCCAGATAATATCTGTGGTTATTGGGATGCCTGTATACATAATTCTGATTTTCCAAAGTACCTAAAAGGCGCAGCGTCGTACTCGGATATAAACCAATTTCACGCGATATTTCAACCAGGGAAAAGCTGACCCGTTCCGGCGAAAAACAATTCAATATCTGCAATGCACGCTCAACCGCACGTACATTATTATCTACTTTCTTTTCACCTGTTTCTGTCTTTTTTGTGCCTGCCAACTGATTTTCCTCCCGACTTAGTTTCTAAAATAGATATCTTAACTCTTAGAGCGTGTTTCAAAATTGCTTTCCGTCAGATGTGCGTCACACTTTGTGGGGCGTGCAGGTGGCGGGGATGAATTTTCAAACACGCTCTAGTACAGTGAAAAGCGCTTTACGGACTTTTCATCGTCGTTTATTCAGTTAATTATACCATTTCCGCAAGATCCTGGCAAACACTTATTCCCATTTATCCTCCACAGCCGAAGCCGTATGTTTGCTGTTCACAGCCTGCCATAAAGCGGCATGTGGGAACCATCGCGCTTCCTGTCTTGTCCCCTATTCTGAAAGACTGCGGGGCATATCGAGCGCAATCCGGCCTTCTTTTCTGGCCGCAGCTCTTTTCGCAATATAGCCGGGGTATCCGACGGCAATGCTGCCGAAAATATCTTCTTCCTCACGAAGCCCCAGCCTCTTAAAGATTGACCGCACCTCCGGCACATCAGTCAGCCAGTGAGGCTGATTGCTCCAGCATGCCCCAAGTCCCAGAGCCGTTGCGGCAAGCTGCATGTTTTCCAGCGCATTGGCACAGTCCGCCATGCTGTTGCCGTGGCTGCGCAGGGAGACGGCGCTTATGAGGGTCGGTGCATGATAAATAAAATGGTATCCCTCTTTCCTCGCCCTGATAATCCCCTTATTGATATACGCTCCCTCGACAATCTCCCTGGAGGCCAGTTCTTTGCGGATAACCTGATTCAATTCTTCCATCAGAAGCGGATTCTGTATCACCAGAAAACGGCTGTACTGGAGATTGCCGCCCGTCGGGGCATATAAGCCGCACTCGAGTACCGTCTTTAAATCCGCATCCTTAATCTGTTCCTCCTTATACACCCGGACGCTCCGGCGTTCCAGCATATTGGTAATTACAGGGTTCATAATTTTCCTCCCGCTTTTCATTTTAATCGTCTCAATCGCGGACGTAGACATATCCTTCCATAATACGTCTGGCCGTACGGTCCAGGTTACCGCTCAGCACCGTATGGGTGCCGTCCTCCTCCACCTTCAGATCGGCATATGCATCCATGATCCCCCACGGATGTCCAATGCGAAGATGCATGATACGGTCGGTTCCCAGAGACAGTTTCGCAATCTCATTCACTATGGTTCCCGGCGTATTGGCCGCGGTTACGGTACAGATCGCCCCGGTCCCCATATAGGCGTCAATCATCTTCATCCCTACGGAAAACAAGCGTCCCACAAGATCAACATCCCCGGCTGCTATTGCTTTTCCGCTTCCCGCGGTGTAATCCGCCGGCTTTGTGGCAAAAGCAATCTTTGGCAATGTCTGGCTGTTGATTCTGGCATCCTCCAAGTCCTTTGCAAACCCAAGGGTGACTGCTCCGGTTCCGCGTATGATTTCCAGGATACGGCAGATTTCTCCGCAGTTCGGAAGGGCGTTGAACTGGGAAGGAATCTCGGTGCCGGTCACGCCGAAATCCTCGGGATGCACGAAAATAACGGGATTGGCCGCATCCACAAAAGAATATTCGTAAACCTTTCCCTCAATTTCAATGGTATCCTTTGCCTTTCCCGTCGGCAGAAGTTTGCCGGACGCCGCTCCCTGGGGCGCTACGAATTTGAGCGTCACTTTCGCCGCCGTTCCCGGAACTCCGTCGATGGCAAAGTCTCCCTCCGTCACCGCCCTGCCGTCCTTTACCGGAACCCGGGCAATAATTTCTTTCTGTGTATTGGTATTAAAAATATGTACCTCCGTAACTGGCTCCACTGCCTTCACAAGGCCCTCGTCGATGGCAAAAGGGCCCACCGCGGAGGAAATATTGCCGCAGTTCATCGTCTTTCCAACAATAGGCTGATTGACGTCTACCTGCCCGAACTCATAATCCACATGAATGCCCGGGCGCTCACTTTTCTTAATCACAGCCACCTTGCTGGTCGATGTGTTGGCTCCTCCCATTCCGTCAATCTGTCTGCGGTCGGGGCTGCCGAAAGCGCTTAAAATCACCCGATCCCTCTCCTGCATATCGGCGGGCAAATCCCCGTCGTGAAAGAACACGGCCTTACTGGTTCCGCCCCTCATATAGACACAGGGAATCCGCCGGTTTGGTTTATATACTTTATCCATGATTAAAAACCTCCTGAAAATCTGATTTTTGATAAATTTTATCTTATACTTTTATGTGGTAAATTATGATGTGCCGAAAAAACTCACGGTTGACGGAGAAGAAGAGGCAGCCGAAGAGACTACGCCCTGCAGCTTCCCATCCGCGCCGACCGCATAAATATCGGTCCTGTGGCTGTCGTGAAACGCCACTGCCATAAAGCGCCCATCCGGTGAAAGGCCGAACGCCCTACCGCCGTCCGGCGTGTTAAGTGTCTGAATCAGCATCAGTTTTCCGCTTGTTTCATCAATTTCATACACATTGATTACATTCACGATCCGCAGCATATCATAGAGAATTTTTCCGTTTCCGCTGATACAGATATCGGACTGGGAGAGGGCATCACGGGGCGGAGCATCATATCCCTCCGGCAGCGTGGAAATTGTTTCAATCTGCTCAAGTTTTCCCTGGTCACTGTACCGGAATGACGACAGAATTGTCTCCGACTCTTTATTGACATACAGATAAGGGCGTAATGGATGAAATACGGCGTAGCGGGGCGCGGATCCGGCCGACCTGAGATATGGCGTTCCCTCGCAGGGAACCATTTTCCTATTCTCATAATCAATCCGGAACATGTAAATCTGATCTCCGCCCTTATCACAGACCGCATACAGATTTTTTCCCGGCGCTTTCACAATGGAATGAGCGTGGGCGCTGTGCTGAAAGAACTTCGGTCCCGAACCTTCCAGGCGGAAAATGTGGACCGGTTCTCCGATACTCCCATCCCCGTTCAGAGGAAAGAGCGCCACGGAGGACTCGTCGTGTGATACCTTCAGATGATACCGCCCAAAGGCGTCCTTCTCCGTGGAAGTGGCGGTTGTCCTGCCCCCGTGATTCGTCACAAGCAGATATTTTGAATCTTCATCCGTTGTCAGATACGACGGTTTTGCACCGTAGGACGGTCTGCTGCCAATGAGCTTTAAACCGCCGTTACCGGGACTGATTGCAAAAGCAAACAGCCTGCCGCCGCCTCCTCCCGGCAGTCCCGGATAGTCCTGTACCTCATCCGTACAGTAAAGAATCTTCCGTTTTCCGTCTATATGAGTGCAGCCGATGCAGAGCTTCATCGGCTCCAGTTCGTTTCCCAGGTTTCTAAGGGCGCCCGTTTCCGCATCAAAACAGCAGACGGCCATACCGCTTCCCTCCCCCGGTTTCCGGTTGCCGATATAAAAAAATGTTTTATCCATATTCCTCCTTTTCCGACAGATCGATATAGCGGCAGAATCCGGGTGCAGCCGCTCAGCGTCATATTCCCCCATAAGCCATCGGGCCCGGAGTCCGCTTTGCAAACCCCGAACCCGATATAAAAGTTCTCTGTCCTATATGAATCTGTGTCTGAAGCTTTATCCGGCGGCTCTTTCAGCTTGCCATAAAGTTGAAAATATCGTACATGCCGAACAGGCCGAGCACCATTGTGAGAACCAGCATGGCAACTGCCAGGACGATCATCCTCGGAATCATTGCCTCTCTCAGTTCATCCGGCGCCAGGCCGACCAGCATGGAACCGGCCGTCGAGAACGGTGAGAAACCTGTGGCGTTGGAACCGAACAGAATTGCGGAATAAAGTCCCACCGGATTCAGTCCGGTTGCCGCGGCCAGAGGCGGCACAAGGGGGTACATTAGCGGCAGAACTACGCTCCACGTACTTGAGAAAATACTCAGGATGCCCGCAATCAGGCAGAGGAACGGACCGACCAGGAACTTCGGAACGCTGCTGCCGAAGAGTCCTTCAATCACTTCCACCATACCCGCCGATTTGGCAATCTCCATCAGGAAGCAGACACCTGCCACCAGCAGGATTGTATTCATCGGCAGCCTCTTGATAACCTCTTTTGTGTCCGCCAGTTTCATTACACTGGCAATCATGGCAAAGATTAAGAAGATAGAATGAGGCTGGCATACGAGAATCAGATTTTGTATCATCGGGCTCTCAAATTTAAACCATGTGTTGAGCATGTTTGGTATTACAAGGATCAGGAAAGACAGAATGATAAGGACAAATGTCTTCTTCTGAACCGGGTTGAAATCTTCCGGTTTTTCGATTTCAATATTTTTTGCACTGAACGACTGAACTTCTCCCGCTGCCTTTTTCTTCCTTGCCGCAAGCCAGTTAAAGAAGAAGTAGCAGACGGCCATGGTCACGCACTGTTTTACCAGTGTTGTACAGTAGTTTGCCGTTGCGGTCCTGACCGCGATCTCGGTTGCCACTCCGTTGTTCTCAACAAAACCTATCATCTGTACGCCCATTCCGGTCCAGGGATTGTAGGTTCCGACCGTATAGCCGAGGCTGACGGCGCAGACCGTCATCAGAGGATCCATTCCAATCTGAAGGCCGATTGCATAGCTGATCGGGGCAATCAGGACCTGAGACGCCGTACCGGCTCCCAGGAAAGCCAGAATCGCGGTGATAATAAACATAACCCACGGAATCAGTTTCAGGTTATTCCTGAAACGGTACAAAAGCTTTTTGCCAAATACGAGCAGCGCGCCGTTTTCCGAGGCAAATTCGAAGAAAAGGCTGCAGGCCAGCAGGAAGAACACCAGATTATCCGGCCAGTATTTGTAAATTGTCGCTGCCTTCTCCCCCTGGAGCACACAGCCGATGATGAATGCAAACGCCATTGCTGCGATACCCATGTTGACCCTCCACATGTTGTAGGCAACGATGACTAAAATAATTGCGATTAAACACGCCCATAATACTATCGTATTGCTCATTTGTAACCTCCCCCTGTTCTTTCAGGTTAAATGACTGCGTAATTAAAGAGCCCTGTCATATTCCGTTCTGGAAACAAGTTTTACAATGAAATCGGATTTAGTATGTACGACTCCGTCCTGATTTTCTCCCCAAACCTTAACTTCCACAAGATGTTCCCCGTTTTCAATAAATTTTCTTGCAACTTTCCCCTTAACGTATGTCATGTCCCCAAAGAATACCATACGTCTGTCCTGGGAATCCATGGATTTAACAAAAGCGTCGTCTCCCATCCAGTCCGTAATTCCGTGAACCAGCATCATCTCATTCTGGGCGCCTGCCGAGTTTGCATACGGATAGCCGAAAATGTGAGCCGCATGATCCGTATAGTGCCAGTCACGGCGGAGAATATGCTCATTTGTCTCAGGATCCTTCGGGTGATGCTGAAGGTGTTCCCTCATCACAGCCCATTTGATGGCATATGCATATGGATAGCAGCTTACCATGGTGCGGGCGCAGGCATCGGCCACATCCATCGGCCCTTTGATAACGGTTGGGATTTCTTCTCCTTCCACCACGTCCTCCCAGTAACGGATGTTGGCGCCGCGTCGGTTCTTGCCTGCAAGCTGGTCGTCGTATGCCTGATGGATCATCTCCAGCTCCTCGTCACTGTAAAAATGTCTCTGCTTATCCTGGTACATCTTTGCTTCTTTTACCTTTTTACCGCGTTTTCCCGGAGGTGTAGCCATGTAGATGTTGCGGTGCGTTTCGATCGCCACCACCTCATCCCTCTGATTGATATAATAACGCGGAACGCTCTCAATGAACATACGGTACGGTTTATCTGTCACCTGTTTTTCTACAAATCCTGCATATTTGTCATAGATCGAGAAGCTGTCTCCCGGACGGATTGGCTTAAAGTATTCATGCTTGCTGCCTCCGGCCAGACGTGAAATCCCGGGCACCCTCAGACGGCCGCCAAAGGAGGATCCGAATGCGATGCATGTTTCAAATGTCGGAGGGGCGATAAAGCCTCCCCAGCGCGTGCTTGCAATATAGGACGGATCGCGCCAGAACGGGCTCGGATCGCCGATAGCGTCCGCGTAGTGGCGGATTAAATCTTCGGTAATCACCTTATAGTTGATTCCTCTTACATACTCGTCGTCCATGATGGCGTGGGACGGAGGCGGAAGCATAACCTCTCCCCTTCCTTCGTTAAACTTTGCAATGTGTTCGTCCAGCGTCCTGTTCCACTCTTCATCACTCAGATGATCCCAATCAAACGCAGCATCAAATTTTGCCATTTTCTTCTCCTTTCAGAATACCTCCGCATTTTGCGGTATCAGTTTTTATCATTTTTACCAGATGATTTTTTCCTCTTCCAGCCTCTGTCTCTCCTCCTTAGGAATTCCCAGAAGGCCGCCGAAAATTTCATCGTTGCTCTCTCCCATTGACGGGCCCGCTTTATAAATCCTTGCCGGTGTCTCGGAAAATTTCCACACCGCGTTCATGACCACCTGTCTGCCGAGTGTGGGATGTTCCACCTCCGTAAACATATTTCTGGCTTTTGTATGAGGATCCGCGAGGATTTCCTCTGCATCAAAGGACGGCATCGCCGCCACCCCGGCCGCCTGAAGCAGTTCCATCAGTTCGTAATGCGTATAGGCCGCGGTCCATTCCTCCATATGACGGTCCAGCTCCCGCCGGTGTTCATACCGGCCGTACATGCCGTCATAATCACGGTTCTTTGCCCACTCCGGATCTCCCATCGCGCTCCGAAGGGACTGCCACTCTTCATCGGAGGCCACCGCGATGCTGATCCATTTATCCTCGCCCTTGCAGCGGTAGCAGTTGTGGGGAGCCATAATATCGTCCCGGTTGCCCCGGCGGTACGGTGAGCGGCCGTTCATCGTGTAATCCATCAGCTCCGGACCGATGAGGGAACTCATGCACTCGGACGAGGACAGGTCAATGTACTGGCCTTTTCCCGTATTCTGCCTGTGAATCAGGGCCGTAATTAAGATAAACGCAGCCATGGTCCCGACCCTCATATCCTGGACGCCGCTCATGACGTTCGGCGCACCGTCCTCATATCCGGTCAGGTAGGCAAGTCCCCCGAAGGATGCGAAAATCGGTGCAAATCCGGCATAACTGCGGTATGGCCCGGTAGAGCCAAAACCGGAGGATTCTATCATGATGATATCCGGTTTGACCGCCGCCAGCTCCCGGTAGCCCAGCCCTAGTTTCTCCATCTTGCCGGGGCGCATATTGGCAACGACAATATCACAATGCTCCACGATTTTCTTTGCAAGCTCTGCGCCCTCCGGTTTTGTCAGATCCAGGGAAACTCCCTTCTTATTCAGGTTGGCATTGTTAAAGGTGGGAGAATTGTCAAGACCGTTAAAATTGTCGGCGTCCATGACCGTGCCTTTTCGTGTCTGGTCGATACGTCCGCGGCTCTCTATCTTGATTACCTCCGCTCCCAGATAGGAGAGAAGGGATGCCGCATAAGGCCCCGCCCAAACCCAACTGAAATCAGCGACTCTTATTCCTTTTAAAGCATCTTTAAACATCTTTTATCTCCCCCATCTCCGTTTGCCGTCATTGGTATTTCGTTGTATCCGGTTCTTACCAGATAATCTGCTCTTCTTCCAGCTTTTTTATCTCCTCTTCCTGCATTCCCAGCAGGTTTTCAAACACATCGTAATTGTCCTCGCCTAAGAGCGGCCCCGGCTTACGGATTCTGGCAGGCGTTTCCGAAAGTTTCCATGCCGGACTCATGACTACCTGTTTTCCAAGAGCGGGATGATCCACCTCTGTGAACAGGTTCCTTTCCTTCGTATGGGGATCCTTCAGAATCTCTTCCGCATCAAAGGAAGGCATTGCCGCAACTCCCACCCCCTGGAGCAGTTCCATCAGTTCATAGTGGGTATAATTTACCGTCCACTCCGTCATATGGGCATCGAGCTCTTTTCCGTGCTGCCGGCGGCTGTATACGCTTGCATATTCTTCCGCCTTAGCCCAGTCCGGATCTCCCATGGCCCGGCGAAGGGCATCCCACTCCTCATCCGTTGCCACCGCGATGCTGATCCATTTGTCTTCGCCCTTGCAGCGGTAGCAGTTGTGCGGAGCCATGACGGCATCCTGGTTGCCGCAGCGGAACGGTGATCTCTTATTCATCGTATATTCCATCAGTTCAGGACCCACGAGGGCGCTCAGGCACTCCGACGAAGAAAGGTCGATATACTGGCCTTTTCCCGTCTTCTGTCTGTTGACCAGAGCTGTGATAAGGATAAATGCGGCCATGGTCCCGGCTCTCATATCCTGGACGCCGCTCATAACGTTCGGCGCGCCGTCCTCATATCCGGTCAGATAGGCAAGACCTCCGAAGGATGCAAAAATCGGTGCAAATCCGGCATAGCCGCGGTACGGGCCCGTGCATCCGAATCCCGAAGATTCCAGCATAATGACATCGGGTTTCACTTTTATCAAATCATGGTATCCCAGTCCCAGTTTATCCATCTTCCCCGGACGCATATTGGCGACGACGATGTCGCACTCCGCAACGAGCCGCCTTGCCAGTTCGGCGCCCCCGGGCTTTGTGATATCAATCGACACGCCCTGTTTATTCAGGTTCGCATTGTTAAAGGTCGGGGAAGAATCATAACCGTTAAAGCTGTCACCGTTCATGATGGAACCCTTACGTGTCTGGTCCACACGGCCCCGGCTCTCGATTTTGATTACTTCGGCGCCCATATAGGAGAGGAGTGAAGTCGCATAAGGACCTGCCCAGACCCAGCTGAAATCAGCAATTCTTATTCCCTTTAAAGCATCTTTAAACATCTCTTGGTCCTCCTCCCTTTAAATGACACCGGCTTCTTTAAACTTCACCAGGTCACCCTTTGTATAGCCAAGGCGGCTGCAGTAAATTTCTTCGTTGTGCTGTCCCAGAAGCGGGGCGCCGTGGTTGCCGCTGACCCTGATATCGGAGAATTTGTACGGCATTCCCGGATATTCAAGTTTCCCCGCCGCCGGATGATCAATCTCTTCAAAGAACCCGCGGGCCTTTGTCTGAGGCGAGTTGTATACCTGCTCCGCGGAACAGATAGGCGCGCATGCCGTGCCCTGAGCCTGTATCTTGAAGAACAGCTCCTCGGTGTCGTACTTTTTAGCCTCTTCCCTCAGGTAAACCTTGAGTTCTTCAAAATGGGCGTCTCTGTCCTTCTGGTCGATAAACGGTTCCTTCTGAGCCCATTCCGGATTGCCAAGAGCCTCCACAATGCCTCTCCACTGTTTTTCCGGATAGAGCACCACGATGATGTAGCCGCCGTCCCTGCACTGAAGCAGCGTGTCCCGCACGCGGTTTACACCGACGCGTGAAGGGCTCTTGCCCATCATGTAGTAGCGGACAATATTCATTTTTTCCAGAGCCATCATGCCTTCCTGTTTGGAAATGTCGATGTACTGTCCTGTTCCGCCCGCATTTCTCCAGAAAAGGGCTCCCATAATACTGACCGCCGCATAGACGCCGACGTCGCTCTCCCCGACATAACCGCCGCCCTTGATTGGCTCTCTGTCTGCGTTCGGTGAAGCGGCCGGAAGAACATAGCCGGCTCCGCTTGCATGATATGTATTCAGATAATAGGCCTTGTAATCACGGTACGGGCCATACTGTCCAAACGGAGTAATGGATACCATGATCAGGGACGGATTCAACTGTTTCAGGACCTCATAATTCAGTCCCAGCCGCTCCATCTCCCCCGGTTTTGTGTCTTCCACCAGAATGTCTGCCCCGGCCGCCAGTTTTTTAAATATACCGCGCCCCTCGGGAGATTCCAGATTCAGGGTTACCCCCAGCTTGTTTGTGTTGTGGTAGAGATAAAGTCCCGAAAGTTCCGGGTCGGGATTGTCGTTCAAATACGGCCCCCTTCTCCTTGCGTCGTCGCCTTCCGGTCTTTCGACCTTGATAACCTCGGCTCCGAGATCGGCAAGCAGCTTTGTACAAAAAGGCCCTGAAATAAAATTACAATACTCCATCACCTTCACTCCGCTAAGCGGTCCTACTGCCATTCAACTCACTCCTTTCCATTTCCCTCACTTTTTATTTGGTTCCATGATTTGCGGTTTTATTTTTTCAAAATTTCTATTTTACGCAATTCATTTCTGTATAACAGAATATTATCATGTTTATTTTTTCTTGTATACGGTTGTAATCGACAAAAAACAGAATTAATTTTTGTGCAATATAACTAACATTGTTAGTTATATGACATTTTTTTGCCTGGTATAATCGGGTTAAATTATACCAGGCCTGGAACATTCTTTTTTTTCATCGGCCGCCGGTCAACGGCGAATCTCCTGCCTTCAGGCTCTTTAAGAACCGGAACGCCGTTGTCACCGCTATTGTGCAGGCGGCCAGCTCTGCGATAGGAGTTGCGCGAGCCACGCCGTAGAGCGGCCAGATTCTGTTGAGTGCAAACATCAGGGGTACGTCCAGAATTCCCTTTCGCAGCATGGATATCAACGTGGCTTTAGCCTTTCTGGCCGTGGCCTGGAAAAGCATCATAAACGTCATAGTCGCCGCGGCAAGCGGCATAGCCAGGCAGATTGTCTTCACAAAGTATCTGCCGAACCGGACCGTCTCGGCGTCGTCTATGAAAAAGCCTACAAAAATACCGCCAAACAGGAATGATATACACATACAGACGGAAGCAAAACCAACAGCCAGTCCGGCGGCGCTCAGAATGGACTTTTTCATCCGTTTAAAATCACCCGCCGTGTGGTTATAGGCAATCAACGGAAGCGCTCCCTGTGTAATTCCGGTAGAGACGCGGAACGATAGCATATTGATTTTCTTGGCAATGCCCATTCCGGCCACTGCCGCGGAGCTCTCCCCCGAAATCAGGTTGTTGACCACGGCGTTGGAAAAGCTGGAAAGCATCGTCATTAAAAAAGACGGCAGCCCGATTGACAGCACATCCCCCGGTATCTGGTTTCCAAACGAGACATCGCGCGGATCCAGCGACAGCACCGACGTTTTTCTGTGACGGATGATATAGATGATAAAATAGATGGTTGCACTCAGATTCGACAGCATTGTTGCGATGGCCGCCCCTGCAACCTCGCAGCCCTTCGGCAGAATCACAAACATAAAAAGCGGATCCAGGGCGATATTGAGAATTCCTCCCATGGATACGCCGAAACTTGCCTCCTTCGAAGCGCCCTCCGAACGCACCAGATGCGCCAGCAGAGGATTCAGGACCGTAGGCAGGCCTCCTATGATGCAGGTCCAGAACATATAAGTGTAGCAGTATTCGATTGTCCCGTTCCCTGCCCCTAAAAGTCTCAGGAATGAGCCGCTGAACAAGAACAGCAGCACCGAATACACGAGGACAAACATCACGCCTCCCCAGACGGAAAAAGCCGATGTCTGCCGCGCCTTCTTAAAATTTTCCGCCCCCAGGCACCGGGCAATCAGACTGGAGCCGCCGATTCCGAACAGATTGGCCATCCCCGTCATCAGCAGAAGCAGCGTCATACAGATAGAGGCGGCGGCAACCATATCCGGATTGTCCGTCCGCCCAATATAATAGGTGTCGGCCAGGTTATAGACAACCGAAATAATCTGGCTGAGCACGGTCGGCACAGCCAGTGTAAGTACGGAACTGATTTCCGGCATCTCGACAAAAACCTTCCGTTCCCTCTCATTAAGTTGTTGTTTCATAACGTCCCCCTCTGTTCTTGCCGGCTGCCCATTTACCCCCGGATCTCCTGCTCCTCCAAACGGTGGAGCCAGTCAGCGTAGCCTTTCACCAGGAAACGGAAGCTTTCCTCAGAATGAATATTTTTACCCGTAAAATACCCTGCCGCTTCAAGCAGGGCAAAACCGTGCAGGGCGCTCCTGAAACAGCGTGAAAAATGCACATTTTCCTCATCCTGGATCTGATATTGACAGACAACGTTTCTGATTGCCAGCATGCTTTCCCTGCCGACTTCGATCGTGCCGTCTCCCTGATCCAGCACAGGCATGCCGATAATCGCTTTGTATAATTCCTGATTTTCCTTCACAAATCCGCGGTATGCATAAGCCAGGGCCATGACGGCCTCGTCGCGCGTCTTTCCTTCAACCGCACGGGCCAGGCTGCCGTTGAGCCTGGAAGCAGCCAGCTTTCCGACCTCACGGTTAATATCTTCAACTCCGTTCACATGGTTGTACAGTGACGCCGCCTTCACATCCATCCTCAAAGCCAGCTCACGCACCGAAAAATTGCCGTATCCCTTCTCCTCAACCAACTGCAGAGCAGTATCAACGATCATCTCTATTGTCAAACCTTTACCCTTCATATCCTGGTGTTCTCCTTAAACTAACATTGTTAGTTTAATTGTATACCGCTGCTTTCCGTTTGTCAATATGAATTCAAAATAACTCTGCCCCGCGCATTCAGGGCAGAGTAAGCCTTATATCTCCGTTAGTTACTGTTCACTCCGTGCCCAGTAACACGCTGCGCGATGCACAGAAACGACAAAAAACACCTCGCGGAATATTACCTGTGAACAGTAACCTCCGTTAACTTTTCCACCTGCTCGAGCATTACCTCCGTCTCATCCAAAATCAGTCCTATCTTTTCCTTTGTAATATAATCGTAGTGAATCCCGCACGCCACCGTCACAGGGCAGCCCCAGACCTCAAACAGAGCCTGAGCCCACCGGGCGCTGACTGCGCTTTCCCTGTGGCCGTCCTCCTCCATGGTATGAAGACCGTCGGCACTGCAGATACTGACGGCGCCAATATGGGTTTTCATTCCGCCCACAAGGAGAATATGTATGCCCTGATTCAGCACCGAAATTTCTGCAGTGATCGGATAATTGAGAACTGTCTGCCTGTATGTAACCCTTTTCATAATGCGACATCCTCTCCGCCTAATCTGCGTTTTTCGTCCAATCTGTCCTCTTCTCCCCGTCTGCCCTCTTTTCCAAATCTGTCCTCTTCTCCCAGCCTGCCTTCTCTTCCCAATCTGCACTCTTCTCCCCAACGGCAGAAATGCTCCGGCTCAATGCCGAACTGATCCAGCACCTTCCCCGCGATATGCGCCGTGCAGGCCTCCACCGAATCAGGATGGTTATAGTAACTGAGCACCGGCGGAATAACCACCGCTCCCATCCGGCTGATCTCGTACAGATTTCTCAAATGGATCGTGCTGAGAGGAGTTTCCCGGGCCACCAGCACCAGTTTTCTTCTCTCTTTTATCGTTACGTCGGCCGCCCTGAGGAGGAGATTGTCGCTGTATCCGCTGACAATCCCCGCCACTGTTTTCATACTGCACGGCACTACAATCATTCCGGCGGTACGGAACGTTCCGCTGGCTATGGCTGCTCCGATGTTACTGTTATCGTAAACTACATCGGCCATGGCATTCAGTTCCTTCCGGGTCAGATTTGTCTCCTGGCCCAGTGTCATTTCAGCGCCTCTCGTATATACGAGGTGCGTTTCAATCTCCGAGTGATGAAGCTGCCTCAGAATCTCCACGGCTATCGGGACGCCGGAGGCTCCGCTGATGCCGATTACCAGTCTAGTTTTACCCATTTTTCCGGATTCACCTCCATAAACTGTGACCGCACAAAATGTTCTTTTAAGTGGAAGGGCACGGTGCAGTCGAAAATAACCTTGCAGGATATGCCCCTGTCTGAAATCGACGGGCTGTAATACGGCTGGGCGCTTGGATCCAGCGGATGGCAGCGTACGCCCGGCAGGAAAATGGTATCCACATCTCCCTGGTATCTCGTATTCATTGCCCACATCACATCGTCGGAATCAAAAATGTCTACATCCTCGTCTACCAGAATCACGTGTTTCAATTCGGAAAAAGCGCTGAATGCCAGAATAGCCGCCTGTCTCTGACGTCCTTCATCACTGGCCATGCTCTTTTTAATCTGCATGACGGCCATATATTTACCGCCTCCCGACGGATGGCAGTATACATTCTGAAGACGGCCGGGCATTGCGCGCTCCACCAGGTCGTAAATACTGGCCTCCGTGCAGATTCCCGCCATATTTACATGCTCCATGCTCGGGCCGATGCAGGTCTGCATAACCGGATGTTTCCGGTGTGTCACGGCCTTCACCTTAATCATCCAGCACTGGTCGCTGGCCCCTCCGGTATAACCCGGGAATTCCGGCATGGCATAACCCGTATGGCTGTTCTGATCCTCCTGAACGCGGCGGTTTGGCAGCACCTCCCCTTCAATTACATATTCCGCATTTGCGATTGCCAGCTCGGAAACGGTTTTGCACCTGCACATCTTTACCGCAGACTCCCGAAGCGCGCCTGCGATGGAGAGCTCATTGTAACCGAGCGGCGTTGTCGGCGGCTCAAAGCAGGAGGTAATCTCAATCGCCGGATCCACGCCGATGCTGACGGAAATCGGCAGCGTCTGCCCCAGTTCCTCCGCCCGCACGGCCATTGCACCGATGTGCCTTGCTCCGGGAGTAAAGAAAATGGAAAGCTCATCTTTTCCCTGAATGCAGAGCCTGTGGATCGTCACATCCCCAATCCCGGTATCGGGATGGCTGGCATAACACATGCCGAGGGTAATATAAGGTCCGGCATCCACCGGTGTGTTGGTCGGCGCCGGAACTAACCGGTTCAAATCAAAACCGGGTTCCGAGGCCAGATGCACTACCTCCTGGCAGGGTGCCTCCTCCACCGTCACCGGCTGAATCGGACGGCTCACACACTCGCATAAAAGTTTCGGAAGATTTTCCGGCTCACATCCCAGAAGCGTCCCCACCCTTTTCCTGCTGCCGAGGACGCCGATTGCAACCCTGGCATCGTCAAAGCCCTTAACCTTGTTAAATATCATCGCCGGCCCATTCACCCTCGTCGGCCTTTGCACCGTTCCTCCGGCTCCAATATGGCGGTACACACCCGATAATTCCGCCATCGGATCCGCTTCCACATCCGTTTCCACCAACTGTCCCGGTATCTCCTTCAAAACCTGGAGCGCTGTCCTCAAATCCAGGATCTCTGTCCGATTGTCCATCTTGATTCTCTCCTTTACATGAAACCGCTTATTCTTAATCCCATTTTACAGTTACCTGTGAACCGTAACTTTTATATAACCACTGTCTCTATTATATTATTGGAAGGGATTGACAAGCAATTCTGATTCAAGTATGATCAATTCCATAATCGAATTGATATATACTGCGGCCGATTATGGGACTTATAAGGGAAACAGTTCCGTTTCATTGATAAGGGGGAATTGATATGAATATCGAATATATCCGTGAGTTTGTAATCCTGGCCGAAACCAGGAATTTTAATGAGACGGCCGAGCGCCTGTTTATGACGCAGAGCACGATTTCCAAACACTTAAAACAGGTAGAAACGGAGCTTGGGACACCGCTCTTTACGCGGACCAGCAGAAGTGTAAAACTCAATGAAGCGGGAACACTCTTTCTCCCCTATGCGCGCCGAATCCTGGACACCCAGTATGAATATACAACCGCACTCAACAACCATCTTGGAAACCTCTCCTCCTCGCTCACAATCGGTTCCCTTCCCGTCATGGCCCAGTACCGGATCACGGACGTCATCGCCCGTTTCAATCAGGAAAACAGAAATATTTCCCTGCATGTGCTGGAAGCGGAGGCCTCCGAACTGATACCGCTCCTGGACGAGGGAACATGCGAACTGGCCTTTACACGGGAATCTCCGGATCTGAATGACAACTTTATCCGGATTCCCTACTCCACGGACCGGCTGATTGCACTGCTGCCCTCCTCCCACCCGCTCTCTGCATCACGGCAGACGCCGCTTTCACTGGATCTGCTCCGTAACGAGCCGCTGCTTTTCATCAAGGAGAAAACCTTTCTCTATGAGCTGTGCATCCGCGCCTGTGAACAGGCCGGTTTTACCCCCAACGTAGTATTCTCAAGCCACCGGATTGAAAATATCATTGATCTGGTCAGAAAAGAGATGGGGATTGCACTGCTGATGGAAAAACAGATTATGAGTTTTAATCTTCCGGAAAATGCGTTTACGGTTGCCTCGGTCACGCCCGATGTTACCAGCCAGGTTTCACTGATTTACAGGAAAGATCGGAAATTGTCGGCGGCTGGGCAGCATTTTCTGAGATGTGTGGAGGCGGAAAAATAAGCCGGCTCTCACTCGTCTGCCATCCTGAAGCCGGCGTCTTTCTTGTGAGCACATTCTTACTATTTTTCCTCCGCCGTGCTAGAATAAGAGAAATGCGGATACTCTTTAAAATTTCAAAACATTATTAAAAACATTATTTCAAGGAGGTATTTAAATGAACCTTTTTAATTCCCCGCTTCAAATTGCAAACCTGACACTGCCCAACCGGCTCGTTATGCCTCCGATGGCAACGGCTAAATCGGGAGATGATGGGAAGGTTACCCGGGAGCTGTGCGAATATTATGAGGAAAAGTCGCACGGCGGACATATCGGCCTGATTATTACGGAACACAGCTTTGTAAGTCCGGAGGGAAAAGCCGGCAGTGGACAGCTTTCCATAACCGATGACAGCGATATTCCCGGTTTAAGGGAGCTGGTATCCGTGATTCACCGGAATAATACGAAAGTCATGGCTCAAATTAATCATGCGGGAGGGGCCGCAAAAAGAGAGGTTACCGGTCGTGAGGCTATAAGCGCCGGGGCTGTTCTGATGCCCAGGGCTGCGGCCGGATCTCCGCTGCCCCGGGAGATGACGGCCGCAGACATACGGAGGGTCACCGATGATTTTGCCCGCGCCGCCGGAAGGGCGAAGGAGGCCGGGTTTGACGGTGTGGAAATCCACTCGGCCCACGGGTATCTTCTGAACCAGTTTTTCTCCCCTCTCACCAACCGCCGCACGGATTCCTACGGCGCTTCTTCACTCGACGGAAGAATCCGGTTCCATCTTGAAGTCATTGAGGCCGTCCGCCATGTGGTTGGAACCGCTTACCCCCTTGCGCTGCGTCTCGGAGCGTGTGATTATATGGAGGGCGGTACCACAATAGAAGACAGCGTATCTGCCGCAATAGAATTTGAGAAGGCCGGAATTGATTTGCTGGATATCTCCGGCGGTTTTTGCGGATATGTGCGTCCCGGCTCGAAGGAACAGGGCTATTTCAATGAGCTGACCGGGGCCATAAAAAAATCCGTCTCCATTCCCGTGATACTGACAGGCGGGATTGTGGACGTGGAAGCAGCCGAGCGTTTATTGGAGCAGAATAAAGCAGATTTGATTGGAGTAGGGAGAGCAATCCTTAAGGACTCCACCTGGGTGGAAAAGGCAATGCTGGCTCATGATTGAAATTTCCTGTACGGATGCTGCAGCAGTTTTCCCGCTGTCCATGCAGAGCACTGCGATCATAAAGAGCACTGGAATTCCTGTTTTACAAGGTTTCCGGTGCTCTTTTACGTCTTCATCTCTGTTCTGACATCTTCAATTACAGTTCCGTTCCTTACCAGCCGGACCTATCTTCCGGCAAGGCAGTCCGCCAGCGCCCCCAGGGACGTAATCTGCTTGTCCAGTCCCAGTTCTTCGACTATATCGCAGACAAAGGGCCTTTTTAACATACTTTCATTCAACAGTTCCCCATCCCCGAATATCTGCCCGGGATCCGCCGCTCTCAGAAGGTTTTTATGGGCCATGACAAAGACGGTTTCAAAATTGTTGACTACAAATTCCATGTCGTGGGTGATCGTAATCATTGTCTTCCCTTTTTTCTTCAATACCTCCATCATGTTTTCAAGCGTCCTGATTCCGTGAAGGTCCTGCCCCGCGGTCGGTTCGTCCAGAATGACGATATCCGTATCCATCGCAAGAACCGACGCGATTGTGACAAACTTCCGGATGGACAGCGGCAGGTTATAGGGATTTTCTTCAAGCTCTCCGGAAAGGCCCACAAGCTCCGCCGCAAACTTTACCAGTTCCTCCGTCTTCCCGGCATCGTAGCCCAGGACGCCGGGGCCGAAACGGATTTCCGCTCCCACCGTATTGTGGAAAATCTGATCATCCGGGTTCTGGAACACGTAACCGGCTTTTCTGGACAGCTTCGCCGCCGTAAAATCCCTGGTGTCCATACCGTCCACAAGAACGGTTCCCTCCGTCGGTTTCAAAAGGCCGTTCATCATCTTGACCGTCGTCGTCTTTCCTGCACCGTTCTGCCCTACTATTGCTATATTCTGCCCTTTTTCTATCGCGAAGTCCACGTGCTCAATGGCCGTAAACCCATTCGGGTACGAAAAGCTGACATTTTTAAATTCAATCAGAGCCATAGCCGCTTCCTCCTTATTCCCGCACCAGCGTTTTCAAAAATCCCATCATCTGTTTCCTGCTTATGAAGTATTCCGTTTCAATACCGCGTTTCTTAAGTTCCTCCGAAAGAAGGACGGACGGAGGCATGTCAATCCCATGATCCTTTAACGTGATGTCCGACAGTACTTTCTCCTTCGGACCGCTCGTCAGCAGCCTGCCGTTTTTAAGGGCAATGACTTCGTCCGCATATTCCGCAATCAGTTCGATTTTATGCTCCACGAGAATGATGGTCTTTCCCATTTCCTTCATCCGGCTGATTATGTCGAATACCCTCTCCGTCTCCTGCGGATCGAGCTGGGAAGTGGGTTCATCGATGACCATGATATCCGGCTCCAGCACAATCACCGAAGCCAGGGCCACTCTCTGCTGCTGTCCGCCCGACAGCTCGAACGGATTCTTGTCGGCAAAGGCCGCCGTATTCGTCATCTCCAGCACACGGTCCACTCTTTTTCTTATCTCGTCCGGAGCCACCCCGAACTTTTCCAGACCGTAGGCAATCTCCTCGTATACATTATCACGCGCCCCTGTTATCTGGTTAAACGGATTCTGGAAAATGTAACCCATCTTCGGCGCCAGCTCCGCCAGGGAAAACTCACTTAAGTTCTTTCCCTGCAGTTTCACTTCCCCTTTTATGTCCCCCTGGAAAAACTGAGGGATAAATCCCCTGATAATATTGCAGAGTGTCGTTTTTCCGCTTCCGTTGGCGCCCAGAATGGCGTAGAATTTCCCTTTATCAAAAGAGAGCGTTACATCCTCAATGCTGGGTTTGTCCGCCAGCGGATAGGTATAGGTTACATTCTGAAGGTCTATATAAGCCATAATGCGATCCTCCCTGCAATCCCGATGACCAGTACAGCATGCATAAGGAGCACCACTTTCCTGTCAAGAGGGGTTTCAAATATGTCGTAAAGATGCGTTGCCTTTGTCTCGATGGAGAACCCTCTGGCTTCCAGCGTCAGGGCTCTCTCCTCCATCCCCTGGATCGAGCTGAGGACAAGTGGGACAAGGGTCGGGATAAATACCTTGGCCCTGGTGATGAAGTTTCCTTCCGTCTCCACACCTCTGGCCCTCTGGGCGTTCATAATCACCTGTGAACGTTTTTTCATGACAGGCACCATCTGAAGCGTGGACAAAATGACATAGGAGGCCTTGGAGCTCAGTCCTTTTTTCTCAAGCGTCAGCACAAAATCGCGTTCCGTTGTCACCGCAAAGTACCAGATCAGCGCGCCGCCCACACAGAGAAGCGTGAAGCCCAGTCTGAGGGCGAAGAACAGTCCCTCCTTCTTGGCGCTGAATATCCAGAAGGTAAACAGGATATCGCTCTCATTCGGATAGAAAAACAACTGAATCAGCAAAAGGATGATAAACAGGATGCCCACGGAGTTTCTGACCCGCTTTGCAAAGATTCCCCAAACGCCGCTGCATGCCGCCAGTATATTAATCAGGATAAAAACACCTATTTTTGAAACGAATCCCGGCAAAAGCAGGGCCAGAACCGCCATCACAACCGCTATGTAAAATTTAGTGAGCGGATAGAGAGCCGCTATTTTATTTTTCTTAGATTCGGACGCCTGCATACTTTTCACCTTTCCTTATTTCTTTTCTACAAAGTTGTTGCCAAAACGGAATTTCGTCAGGGAACGGGCCGGGATTGCCTTGATAATTACATAGGCAACAAACACGGATAATACCTTTCCGATTGTTTCCGTCACAATGTATACGGAGAGTACCGACTGCATGATTTTCTTTCCCGTCGCCATGAGTCCCGCCGCCAGCATGGAAGCGCCGCCGCCCGTGGCTCCGCCGAAGAAGAATACCGTGATGGGGGTTGCAATAATCGTGGCAACCACTGCGATAACGAGGCCGGACACCACCAGTTTCCAGATTTTATTCATCATGTTGTATTTGGAAAGAAGACCTGCCGCAATACCGATTGCAAATGCACAGATTGCGTACGGAATCAGATCCGGGCTGAAAATGCCGTTAATCAGGTTGGTCAGAACACCGGTCACCGCCGCCGGAAGCGGCCCTGCCAAAGCGCCTACCAGAATTACGCCTATCATATCGAGATCCAGCGGCAGCTTTAAGATAGATGTCATCTGTCCCCCCACTATGTTGATTGCGATTGCAATCGGGATCAGTAAGATTACCATTAATGAAAAGTCTTTTCCCATTTTTTCTTTCATGCTCATTTGTATTTCCTCCTCTTTTTATGCACTTTCGTACTGCATCTTTGTTCTGCATTTGTGACTGCTTTTATATAAATTTTATAGACTCCCGAGATAGGCGAGTATCTCCTCCTCGTGCTCCTTAAACACCGTTGTCAGGAGCAGTCTGTAAAACCGGTTTACATCCACGCTGTCGGCGTAGAGGGCATTGCAGGTTCCATGATTCCAGTGGCCGTCTATGTCCACGACCGACTGCCCCCTGGAAATGCCTTCCGTCACAACATCGATGAATGCGGGTTTTACCGTTATAACGTCCGGATCGATGAGATAGGCCGCAGTCAGCACGTCGTGCATCGGGGACACCGGCTTTCTTCTCGTAAGCCAGTTTTCATCCAGCCCGGACTGGGTGATATGATAAAGGAAACGCGAAAGGTCCGTCCCGAATATCCGCAGAAGCTCTCTTGTTCCGGCATCCAGTGCAATTTTGTTTGTCACATCCAGGCCAATCATCACCCGTTCCTTAAATCCCGCCCGGAAAATAACGGCCGCCGCCTCGGGATCGGCCCAGAAATTATATTCCGCCACCGGACTCATATTCCCCGTGTATTTGGCCCCTCCCATGATGATGAGGCGTTTTACATTTTCCGCAAACCACGGCTCCTTTATGACTGCCCTTGCAAGATTGGTGCACGGGCCGATTGCCAGGATGGTAAGCTCCCCCGGAGCTTCCCGCACCGCCCTGAGCAGATAGTCCACCGCATGTTCGGATTCCGGCTTTTTATCCGTGACGACCGTATGGGCGTAACCTCCCAGGCCGTCGTCTCCAAAGGCGTCCACCGTCTCCGGACGCTCCCGGTTTAAGGCCGTGTCGGAACCTCTATAGAGAGGAATGTCCTCCCTGCCGCACAGTGACAGGATTTTCAGTCCATTATCCGTCGTGTTCTCAATGTTGCCGTTGCCCGTCACGGAGCAGACGGCCCTCACGTCCAGCGACGGGTGGCTCAGCGCCAGGATAATGGCAAGGGCATCATCCACGCCGGGATCGCAGTCTATAATGACCGGAATTTTTTTCTCCATTTTAATCTCCTCCTTTCTGTTCTTCCATCACTTCCGCCAGAGTCGGGATCGAGCTTTGCGCTCCTTTTCTCGTGACCGCTATGGCCGAAACCTTTCCGGCAAATAAAAGCGCCTCTTCCAGGTTTTCCTCCCGTTTTTCCCCGTCCGGCTCATAGGCCGCCAGAAATCCCGCGGTGAAACTGTCTCCGGCCGCCGTTGTATCCACCGCCTTTACCTTCCTTGCCGGAAATTCCTTTACCAGCTTTTCGGTAACCAGCACGCAGCCCTTTTCCCCGAGGGTGACGATCACCGCCCCCACTCCCTTTTTCAGCAGACTCTTTGCCGCCAGGATAATCTCTTCCCCGGTGGAAACCTCCATTCCGGTCAGGATTTTAAGCTCCGTCTCGTTGGGTTTCATGATATCCACCGAGGCAAACAGCTCGTCCGGCAAATCCGGTCTTGCGGGAGCCGGATCGAGATACACCAGCTTTCCCTTCTTCCGAGCCACCTGTGCCGTATGGACAACCGTGGGGACAGGAACCTCCAACTGCATGACCACGGCGTCGCAGCGGTCAATCCGCTCCTCATTTTCATCCACCCGGGCCTCCGTCAAATCCTGATTGGCCCCCTGAATCACGGTAATGCTGTTTTCCCCCGCCTCATTGACGAATACAAATGCCTGGCCGCTCTCACGGTTTTCCACCCGGCAGATTCCTTCGGTCCCCACACCGGCCTTTTCCAGGTTGCCAACCAGCTTATCCCCGAAAATATCGGTTCCGACCGCTCCTATCATCTGTACTTTTTTTCCCAGGCGGCTGACCGCATAAGCCTGATTCGCGCCCTTTCCCCCGGGAATCAGGGATACTTTTTTTCCAAGGATTGTTTCCCCTTTTTCCGGCATCTCTTTCACTTCAACCGCAAAGTCCATATTCAGACTTCCCACTACCACAATCTGTTCCATTGAAAACACCTGTCTTTCGTTATTCCTCCATGATGTATGCTCTTTTGGTTACTGTCCACACCCCAGCTAAAAGCGGCTGTGCTGCGAACAATAACACGCTTCGCGATGCACAGAAACGGCAAAAAAACGCTGTTTCGCGCCGCAACCCTCGGGTTTTCTGTGACTTTCGCTATGCTCCACCCACAAAAAACACCTCGCGGAATACTGCCTGTGAACAGTACCTCTTTTGTGCCGGTGTTATGAGCCGGGCCTATTTTCCTTCGGAGGGAAACTGGGCGTATACCACGTCGCGGTACATATCCACGCCTCCCCGGTCCGGCATGGCGGACTGCACTCCCTTTCTCGTGATGCTGAGCCCCGCACAGTACGTCGCAAAGCCGATTGCATGGACCAGGGAAACGCCTTCGCTTAAGTAGACCGCCAGGGCGCTTATAAACGCGTCGGCTCCTCCCGTCGTATCCACCGGCTGGAAATCCGCCGCCGGAAAATACCGGGAACATTCCTCGTTTTTCAAATAACACCCGTCTTTTCCAAGAGTGATAATCACGTTTTTTGCCCCCAGCCTCCAGAGGCGGTCCGCCTTCCGCTCCATCGAATCATTGCCCGGGACAAGCTGTTCCAGCTCTTTCCTGTTGGGAACAAAATAGGTGATTCCGTCGATAAACTGCCTGTCCAGCACGTCGACTCCGGAAGGTTTTAAAATGATATCGATTCCTTTCCGTTTGCAGAGAGCCACCGCATAACTGGCCGCCTCGGTCGGAATCTCCAGGGACAGAAGACAGTATTTCGCCTCGTCGAACAGGTCCTCGTTTTTCTGTATCTGTACCCCGTTCAGTTTCTGGTTGGCTCCCGGGTATATCACGATGGTGCTCTCCCCCCGGTTAAAATCAGACACATTGATGTAGGCTTTTCCGGTAGGCGACAGTCCATCGAACAGAATTCCGTTTGTGTGGACCTTGTTTGTAACGAGGGCATTATAAATCTCTTTGCCTTCCCTGTCGTTTCCAAGGCAGCCGACCAGATAAACTTTTCCCCCCAGCTTGCTGGCGCCTACCGCCTGGTTGGCTCCCTTTCCTCCCGGCAGGAGCAGGGCATCATCCGCAATCAGAGTTTCCCCATCCGCCGGGATATGGGGGACGGAGATGGTGACATCCATATTCATACTGCCGACCACCACCAGCTTTTGTCCCCGGCTCTGCGCCGCCGGAAGCGAGGTGCTCTCCCTCTCCCTGATTGTAAAGGGAATCACGGCCGGCGGCTTCTTATACTCCTCTTTCGTCTCAATCAGCTCTACCAGCTCGCTGACCGCCGCCTTCCCAAAGGTGGGAAGCATACAGGCAACCGAGGTGACCGGCGGGTTTAACAGCTCCAGATAGGTGGAATCCTGTCCGCAGAGGACGGAAACATCATCCGGTATCAGTACGCCCAGCTCCTGGAATCTCTGATAGAGATAGATGGCATTTTCCACACTCCCGCAGAAAACAGCGGTGCAGTTGTTGGAAAACCAGCTCTTAAACTTCTCTTTCCCGTCCCCGTCCGTCTCGTCCCAACGGAAAATCCGGCCCGCCTCATAGGGAATCCCCGCCTCATAAAGCGCCCTCTTATAGCCGTCCTCCATCCCGGTGCCTGCCGAAAAGATACATCCGATGTTGACATGCTCCTTTTGCAGCAGATACCGGGAGGCCTCATATCCGATGGAACTCTCGTCGTAAATAACGGCGGAGGTTCCCTCCATATTTCCCACATCGGCTCCCAGAATTACGCAGGGCTTATCCGCCAGCCCAATCTGCTCTATCAGCCCTTTTCTGTCCCTGAAGTTTCCAATCAGAAGGAAACCGTCTACGTTCCGGCTTCCCATCACCTTCATCTGGCGCTCCTCATGTTTCTTCACTCCATCGAGCGTATAGACGACAATGCTGTATCCGCTCTTGGACGCCTGCTTCTCAATCACTCCCAGGATCGGCGTATATTCCGTATCCCCCTCTGCGATAAGTACACTGATCAGATGGCTTTTTCCCGACATGTTCTTTCTTATTTTGGAATAGGGAACGTACTGATATTCCCTCACCACCTCAAGTACCCGCTTTCGCGTCTTTGCACTGATATCCTGGTCTTTCCCGTTTATCACCTTTGAAACGGTCGAGACCGAAACTTCCGCAATTGACGCAATATCTCTGATATTAATATGACACACCTCCCGGACCCCTCGAACCTGCACTATATTTCCGAAACGTATTTCATGTCTTAAACGTAATTGTTTTCACAATTTTCGTCAAACCGTTTCGGAAGTTTCATGATTACTACAGGATATACAGATTTGTTTTTGTATGGATTGCACAAAGAATTGAAATTAATCAGATGTATCAGGAAATGTACGAAACATGTTTCGGAAAAATAGTCTGGAACAACGGAAAATTTTGTATGCGAAACTTTTTATTGCCATTGAACAAAAAATGGCTTTATACAGACAGTCAGGGGAAAAATGTTTCATGACTGTCTGCGTAAAGCCGTATCCTTATTTTTTAGTTTCCATATTTTTTAATTTAATGCCGATGCCGATTTCACTTTGCAATACAACCTTTCAGGACACTGTCAGGTTCTTCGGGCACTGCGCCCTGGGACTTTTCCTCTGGACCCGTAATTTTCCGGTAATTCTGAAATGAGCTCCCCGGCCGCCGCCGGAAAGCTCATTTTGACTTACTTCAGTATACCATCCCTTTGTAAATGCACCATTCGTCCTCTTACAGCCCGCTATTGGACCACCGTCACAGAATCGCTCAGCACTTCAAAGTTAGAGATTGGATTCTCTGTGCAAATCACTTCCCGAAGCCCTTTCAAACCGGAGAGCGGCGATATATCCGTCACGTAATTATCCGAGAAATCGATCAATTTAAGCGCCTCCATCGATGATGCAAATTCCAGATCCGTCAATTCATTTTCTTTAATGCTGAGTGCGTTCAGTCCTTTGAATTTCCCCAGGAACGACAGATGATCCGTGAGATTCACATCATCCCAGTTTACAGAGTAGATTCCGCCCCCTCCTCTGACCGACACATTCTTATACAGTTTGATATGATCGATCTTCAGTTGTTCGAGGCTTGTATTATCCTGGATTTTATCAAAATTAATCTCACAATCCATACCGCTGATGTTCAAAGACTTCAGCGTCGGCATGTTGAAAATCCCGGAAATATCCTCATAAGTCTTTGTCCCGCTCAGGTTCAGGTTCTCAAGCGCGGGAAGTCTTGTGATAAAACGGTAGTCCCGTTCCGTCTGGCCAAACGAGGTGCAGTTTAAGGTGGTTAATTTCCCCAGGCCCTCAAAATCCGACGGATTATTTACTCTGCAGCCATCCAGCGTCATTGTCCTAAGCTCCGGCATGTTCCGCAGAAAAGCGGTATTCTCAAAGCTGTCCAGATACAACTCCTCCATGGCCGAAAGCGCGCTCAGCTCCGGCTCCGGGCAGCCGTATGGCAGCTCCAGCTTCAATTTTTTAAGATTTGTCAATCCGGATATCGCAGACATATCTTTCAGCTCGTCGCAGCGTTCTATGGTCAGGCTCTCCAGCCCCGTGCAGTTTTTAAGCGGCTCCAGATTCAGGAATGTTCCATAGCTTAAGTTCAGTTCCTTTAGTCCCTCCATCCCCGACACAAAGCTGAAATCTTTTAACTTCTTTGAACTGATTGTCACCCTCTCCAGCCATGGCATCATACCGAAAACGGAAAAATCCATCCCCTCGTCATACAGATCGACCGAAAGGGATTTCAGTGTTTTGACAGCGACCAGCTTCTTTGGCTCCTCAATCTGATCGCAGTTCAGACTCAGAATCTCCAGGTTCGGAAACTTTTCGGCTCCGTTAATGCTCACCTTGTCTCCCGATATGCCGATTTCCCGCATGGAATCCGCATCACCGATCAGTCCTGCCACACCGTTCAGACTGTCAAAGTATCCGCTGATCCCTTCAAGATGCAGACCCGCAATTTCCTCCGATGTAAGTCCGCGGTTGGTTTTCAGTTTCTTTACCCCCGTAAACTTCGGCAGACTGGATAAATTCATATTTACATAGTTGTCTCTGGGAAAGCTGACCCAGGTAAGTTCCGGCTCAGAAACTCCACTTTCTCCGTCGGCGGCTCCGTCAACGGAACCGGCATACGGATTATAAAAACTGTACCCAATCATCTCAAAATCGGCTGTGGTCCTGAATTCCAGCCATTGAATCTTTGCCAGTTGTTCATCGGTGATTAATTCCGCGGGCTGCCCATATACCTGCTCCGCAAATGCGGCAAGAATTCCCTCCAGCTTAATATTGTCTTCCTCTGTTTTTCCAATTCCTGCCGCACTTCCATTGACGGCGTCCGCAGACTGCTCACTATTTACCTTCACTTCATGATCCATCTTATAGCGCCGGTAAACGGCAGGGCCTCTCATCACGCCCAGTATCACAAAAAACAGCACGACGATCGCGACTCCGCGTTTCCAACCGTATGGTTCCCATCCTGTTTTTTTCTTTTCATGTATCTTGACCGGCTGATACTTAATCGGCTCCGGAATCTTTTTAAGAGAGGGATTACCCTCTCCCTCAGCCCCATTCCCCCCTGCCGTATCCCATTCAATCAAATATCTGGTTCCACAGTATTCACATATGGCATAGTTGGGGTTTTCCGGGTCTATAATCATCGTTCCCTGACAAGCGGTACATCTCAATTCTGTAATTTTCATGATTTTCCTGCTCCTGTAACCTGATTATGTAATGCAATGACTTCATCCATGTCACGTGCGGCATCATATTCTTTGTTCTCATACATAAAATGATGATCATGAATGACGGACGGATTCCGTTTTACCACCGCCTGTACAATCTCCACTGCATCTTTTTCCTTAATGGAAGTATTGATAAACGCCATCTTCTTATCATTGGAGTAGGCCACAAACGCCCGGTCATAACCGCCGTCCTGGCACCGGAACTTATTTGTATAAAAGCAAGCCACTAAATCCTCCATGCGTGCCATGGAAACTCCAATTCCCGGCATCTTGATGTAATGCGTTGTTATAAAACCCATCTTCTTTAAACTATTGGTGTCTTTCTGTTTTTCAAAACTGAACAGAATGGTTCCCGGTTCCCTGAACTCCTGATCTGCTTTCAGAATCTCTGCTTCCGGAAGTCCCGTGTCTTTTTCATACTTTATCAGCCATTTGCCGTCCCGTGTCTTTTGCAGCTTAACGCCGCCTAAAACGAGCAGGATTCCCGGAATCACAAAGGCCCCGGCAAACATCAGTATCTGTATCATCTCCATCTCAAGAGTCATCTGAAATACTACTCCCAGCAATACGCCGATACCAACCAGCATGCCGCCCGCCGCCGCCAGACCTTTTCCAAGTCCGGCCACACTGTACATAAATTTCAGCACACTTCCGTCTTTCGACATTTTGTTTTTCATTTTCTCATCCGGCTCAAATACCATTTTATCTGCTCTCCCTCTTAGTCAGTATAGTGAGTGAAACTATATTCATATTATCATGATATGAGAGGATATACAATGAGGTTTGGGAGCTGATTTTACTGTTTTTACTAAAGATTACTAATATTGAAAAAGCGTCATCAACTTCCTTTTAAGTATGGTTCCCACCTTTGAGTGAATATCAATCAGTAATAAAATTGGATATGTTTACACAATACCAGCATTGGGTTGAAATGGAATATATTATATAATGGGGCGGATTGTACCTCGACAGAAAAAATGATATAATACTTTATTCTTATGTTTGTTAAGGGCAGCAAATACGGAGAAATCCTCATTTTCTTTTATTAAACGAATTTGAGGTATCCGTATTTGCTGCACCGCAATAAAATAGAAAGATGAGACCATGAAAAGGAGGCTTGTAGGTATATGCTTAATCCTATCGTTATTGTTGCGTAAGCAAAGCTATCGCAGCAAATAATAAATGAATACGTGTTGCAGATAGTCTTTGCTGTTCCTGTAAAAACATTATTTAGGAGCACGAGAATGAGTTATAAGAAAGCAACACACGTTCTGCCACAAGAATTATTGCTAAAGGTTCAAGAGTACATTGATGGAGAATTTCTCTATATTCCCAGAGTTGCAGATAATAAAAAGAGCTGGGGAGACACAACCTCAACCCGTCAAGAGCTACGGGACAGAAACAGACAAATTTATGCGGATTATCTTGCAGGGATAAATATGGAAACCTTAGCTGAGAAATATTATCTATCTTTGAAAAGTATTCAACGGATTGTCGGGCAGTTAAAAAATAATAAGTGAAAAACAGCTGATATGGCTTACTCAAAACCATATCAGCCGTTTTCTCATATTTATCTCATAAAAGATCATTAGGTTGGGTTTGATAAGGTGTAATGTTAAAATCTTCTTATCAAAACAAAGGAGGTCCTTTATGAAAAGAAGCTGTGAAAATCCACCTTTTTCTTTGGAGAAGTAAGACAAAGACGGAGGTGTAAGATGAAAAAACTCACATGGGAAGTGCAATATCTTTCTTTGCCGGCAGTATCCAAACATTGTAAAAAATGTGGAAAAAAATCACACTTTTTTTGTTCAGAAAAATTCCGCGTGAATGCCCAACGGCGGGCATTGGACGTTTGGTTAATATATAACTGCTCGGATTGTAATACTACATGGAACGCGAGAGTGCATTCCCAAATTTCCCCGCAATCTATAAATCCGGTGCAATTAGATGGCTTTCACAAAAACAACCAATCACTCGTAGAGGAATATGCAATGGATAGTGATTTTCTTTATAGAAATGGTGTTGATGAAGTTGAAGTCCCTCTTTACACAGTTATTGGTGATGACTTTCTTTTGGATGAAAATGTGGAACTTGAAATCAAAAGTAAGTATCCGTTTCCGGTAAAAGTTTCTTCATTGGTGAAACAGAAATTACATTTATCTCAAGCGGAATATTTACATCTGATTGAAAATAAAAATATAAAAAGTATTCCGGAACAGGATTTAAGGAAATGTAAAGTAAAGAACAATATGACACTTGTTTTTCAATCAGAATAGCAGTACGTCAACTGCCATAATATTTTATGAGGTGTCGGATATGAGTGAATGTAAGATGCTATATCTGGTATTTTATGTTGAACGGCGATATATGACAAAGTCGCTGCAAGCCCTGTAAAATCAAGGTTTGTAGCGGCTTTGTCTAGTCTGTGAAACTGTTTCTGTAAATAGCCAAATAAGAGAGCTTCCGTGATAAAATAAAAATCATAGGAGGCCTTTATTATGGCAAGAGAAAAGGAACCGGTACACAAAGTGGAAATGACATATTTTAAAGCTCCCAACTAGGCAGGATATTTACCTCGACTTGCATTTTCTTTTCTTATAATGTATAATGAGTACATAAAAAGAGCATCTGCCCACAAGGTGGAAGCCATAAGGTCTATTTACGTCCTACATGAGGACGCGCCTATCCTGTTTGGCTGACAGGGTAGGCATTTTTTATTTCTTATTATACCTGTCTATGTAGGTCAGTAATGCGATTAGGAACGTGCCGCCCAAGAAGAGCAAACTCAAAATTTCAAATGTCCCCATACCACACCACCTCCCTTCTTTGGTAAGATGGGAGGCCGCCACCCTGTACACAGTGCTCATATGGAAATCTTATCACAGGATTACAAATTAATCAATCTCCTTACGGCGCGCTTCCCGGCCGGCACCGGCACGGCAGTAGCGAGGTCTAAAAAAAGACCGAGTTTCAAAAAATAATGTCACAGCAATGTCACGAGCCATAAAAAAAACCCGGGAACCCTCATAAACACTAGGTTCCTGGACTTTTGCCAATTATTCAAACTCGGCAAATTCATGGTTCTTCCTAAACTATTTTGTTTAAATTGCATGTAGAAAATGCTTCTATATTATCTCAATTACATATCTTCTTCTGGCTTACTGATTTTCTGTTGCCAAAATGTTGCCATATATTTTTTACATATTCTTAAAATGAAAAACTATTGTTTCACTTTTCTTGTAATATTTTTTCTAAATTACGCAAAACAAATTCCTGTGCATCTCTTGTATACAAATTTACACTATACCTGTTTCCATATAAATTTACTTTATTTTCCTCAATAATCCCTATTGCTTTTCCTTTATCTGTCACACACTTATAGTTTTTATCCTCCCCAAGTGGTTTTGTCTCTAAATATCCCAATTTTTCTAGCCCATGTGTTATCTCCTTTGCAATCAGCCTTGTCATACCCGGTAATAAAATATCATTAATTTGATGACAAAATTCACTAATTGAAACTGGCTTGACAGAATATTGAAATTTATCTTTTTCTTTGGAGGATATAAAAAAAGGTATCTTACGATTATTAGTTTTTTTTCCATCATTCTCAATCGCTACTATTAATGAATCAAGCAATTCTCGAACCTTACCATTATAACTTTTTATTTTCTTGCAATTCATTACTGTATCTTCTGGAAAAACTAACCCCGATGTAGGATCAATCCCTTTTTCCATACAATTCGCATAATATCTCAATTCAAATAACTCTTCCTTCTCCATAATTAATCATCCCAATCTATATTATCTAATCTACTTAATAGTTTTCTTCCTAAGTGTTTGTCAACCATATTAATATAATACGCTTTTCCATACATATGCTCTTTATAAAAATGCTTATTACATTTAATATGTTGAAGATGGTCATGCACACCAAATTTCTCACAATAATATATCTCCTGACAAAATCCTTTTACATATCGCTTATCTACATGCATCTTCTTTCCATTTACATTTATTCCTGTTACTTCTTGACGTTGATAATAATATGCTATCCTAGTCTTATTCACATTTAATGAAAAACCTTCATCCTGAATTATCTTCTCTGCAACAGGAATAATTTTTTGTATTCCACATTTCCCCGAAAAAGTAATATCGTCTGCATATCTAGAATATGTTGATTCATATTTTTTTGCAAGTCCTGCTAACCTTTTATCCAATTTTAAACATGCGATGTTAGACAAGTATGGACTCGTTGGGGCTCCTTGCGGTAAATAACCATCATACGTACATAATCGAGCTAGCATATACGACACTTCTACTGTGTATCCATAATAATAAAAAATCCTAAATATTTGTTTTTGAGAGATACTTGGGAAGAAATCACTCATATCCATATTCACAATACAGTCCTGATTCAAATGATTTTGTGCATTTGTACATATAGATTTTTTCTTACAAAACCCATTGCAATATTGTGAAACTCTTATTTTGTATAATATTTTATCTAGTATCCACTTTTGCACCAAGCGTAAGCTAACCGCTGGAATATTAAGTGTTCTCATCTTTCCAGACTTCTTAACTATCTTGGCTTCATGATAGTAATTCGTCTCTATCATTGCCATCATCTTTGTAATTTCTGATAATTCTCTTCCAACAAGCAATGCAAAATGCTGTTTATCAAAAATCACAGGTAAACCAAGATTCAATAGATTTTTTGCATATTTTTTTGCTGCTTCAATATCCTTTATCTTTTCATTGCTATCAATTAATTCTTTTTCTAAATTTTCTAAATATTCTTCATTATTCATTATAATCACCATTCTCAAATGCACCTGCTACTATTTCTGTATTTGTGCTAAAGCAGCAAATGTTGTTGCATTCGCATGCAACAACATTTGCTGAATATCGTTGTAATGCCAACATATTCAGATTAAGTATGCTTTGCTACTTAATCTGCATATTAAGAAACCTTGCAACTATGAAAGGCCACTGTCCTTTCGCTTTCTAACAGATGCACTTGAGAACAGCAATTACATTTCGGAACCCCTCCATTTTTTTTTAGAAAATTCATGTACAGTATAAACTTTTTTTATGCTCCATCTGCTATTTGAATATTCATTCTCCAAATTAATACTATAAGAATAATCTTCCATCTCCGAATTAATAAGTTTTAATCTTCCTTTTTGGGTTATACTGAGCATATTATTTTTGTAAGACAATTCACTATTTTCAACTAACTCTCCAATAAAATTATCAAGCGTATTAAACGGAATACCTATTTTTTCCTTTAATTTTTCTAAATTATATCTTCCATTAAATTCTTTAAAATAAGCCAATATTAATAACTTTACATATTCATCCATTATATTTTTTCTTTTCCCTTGCATAATTACTTTCATTACGTTGCTTCTTATCTGATTTAAATCTCATCCATGCTGGTTTTCGTTCATTATTTCTTGGAAATAATGCATTATTTTTACTTGTATTTTTCCAAAATATCCCTAACGTATTATTAGGTGTATCATTATAAAATGAAACTAACGATTCCGATTTCGAAAAACCAAATATGTCATTTTCGTTATATAAGTCCATTTTTTGGGATTCTTCTTTAAAGCACTCTCTCTTCATGCCTAGCTCGTCTGAAGAAGAAAATGCCGCACTTTGTTTATGTTCATATACGATTTCTATAGATATTTCATTTTTTTTCGCATAAGCTTCAATCTTAGACACTGCTGCATCCATAATATGAATTACGATATAAACAATATGTTTTCCAATAAGGATATTTTTATTTTTATCAATATAGTCTACAAATGTCTTCCCTGATCCGCAGAAGTCGTCAATCAAAATAATATTATCTATATACCCCCAATATTCCTTTGTAGCTATATCGTTTAATTCTGGAACAATAGAATATTTCCCAATCCCATTAAGATGCCTATACTCTATTAAATATTCATATGAACTATTAATTGTTCCCCTCTGTGATTTTAGTACACAAAAAACAGAATTACCTATATCAATATTTTCATGTTCCATTGTTCTATTATGTAAATCTTTTAGATATGTATTCACTAACTGATGAGAATAATAATCAAAATAATTTATTAATAGTAAAATGATATCTTTCATCTCTTGTGATAAATTTTCCAAATATCTTGGCAAATTACTTGAAAAGTAATTCATCTTTTCATCTGATTGCCCCCATTTATCTTTGCATTGTGTCAATAATAATTCTATATCTTTGTCCATACCTTTTCCTTAACTATATCTTGAAAGCAATATATATCATCTTCCATTTTTACTGGCAACAAAAATCATAATAATACATATCATTATAAATACGACAGGCAACCATATAGACTACCTGCCATATAAAATAATCTGTATTAAGTTGGTATTACTCAAACTCGATCGTTGCCGGCGGTTTCCCCGTACAATCATACAACACTCTGTTAACCCCTTTTACTTCGTTCACAATCCTGCTTGTAACCTTCCCGAGCACTTCCCACGGAAGTTCAGCAGATTCAGCGGTCATGAAGTCGGAAGTCAGCACGGCTCTTAAGGCAATAGCGTAATCATAAGTCCTCTCATCACCCATGCAGCCTACGGATCTCATATTGGTAATAGCGGCGAAATACTGGCCTAAATCACCTGCGATTCCTGCCTTATCGATCTCCTCGCGGTAAATCGCATCGGCATCCTGGACGATTTTTACCTTCTCAGGTGTCACATCACCGATGATACGGACGCCAAGTCCCGGGCCCGGGAACGGCTGGCGGAATACAAGTCTCTCGGGAATGTCAAGCTCCAGACCCGCCTTTCTGACCTCGTCCTTGAACAACATGCGCAGCGGCTCAATGATCTCTTTAAAATCAACATGCTCGGGAAGTCCGCCTACATTGTGGTGGGACTTGATAACGGCTGATTTTCCAAGGCCGGACTCGATCACATCGGGATAAATGGTTCCCTGAACCAGGAAATCAACCTTTCCAATCTTCTTCGCCTCTTCCTCAAACACGCGGATAAATTCTTCTCCGATAATTTTACGTTTCTGCTCCGGATCCGACACTCCGGCCAGTTTCTCATAGAAACGCTCCTGGGCGTTGACGCGTACGAAGTTCAAATCGTACTGTCCTTCCGGTCCGAATATGGCCTCAACTTCATCTCCCTCGTTTTTGCGGAGCAGGCCATGATCTACAAATACGCAGGTCAACTGTTTGCCGATCGCCTTTGCCATCATAACAGCGGCCACCGATGAGTCCACGCCGCCCGACAGGGCGCAAAGCGCACGGCCGTTTCCAACCTTTTCGCGAATCTCGCCGATTGTACGCTCTACAAATGCATCCATCTTCCATTCGCCCGAACACTTGCAGACATTGTATACAAAGTTAGAAAGCATCTTTGTGCCTTCCTGTGTATGCATTACTTCCGGATGGAACTGAACGGCATACAAATTATTTTCTTCACACTCCATGGCTGCAACCGGGCAGACCGGAGTCGTACATGTTATTTTGAAACCTTCCGGCGCTTTCTCTATATAATCCGTATGGCTCATCCAGCAGATTGTCTTCGCGGAGACTCCTTCAAACAGTTTGGAGGCCGTATCCACAGCCACCTCTGTCTTGCCGTACTCACTGACAGGAGCGGTTGCCACCTTACCTCCGAGTAAATGCGCGGTCAGCTGTGCGCCATAACAGATTCCTAAAATCGGAATACCCAGTTCAAAAATTTCTTTTGGACATCTTGCAGAGTCTTCCCCATACACGCTGTTTGGTCCGCCCGTGAAAATAATTCCTTTCGGATTCATTTCCTTAATCTTTTCCAGCGGCATATTGTATGAATGTACTTCACAATACACGTTGCATTCTCTGACTCTTCTGGCGATCAACTGGTTATACTGTCCGCCAAAGTCCAATACGATAATCATCTCTTTTTCCACGAGTATTCCTCCTAATAATTTTCCGTTGGTGATTTTCCCCTGATACGTGTAATACTTTACAGTGCTATTATTGGCATAAGAACTATAATTTATAAATTGATTGAACCGCAGCGACGCAGCCGCGTTGTTTTGTGCGTCCGTCCTGCGGCGGTTACTGTTCACAGGCAGTATTCCGCGAGGTGTTTTTTGTGGGTGGAGCATAGCGAAAGTCACAGAAAACCCGAGGGTTGCGGCGCGAAACAGCGTTTTTTTGCCGTTTCTGTGCATCGCGAAGCGTGTTATTGTTCGCAGCACAGCCGCTTTTAGCTGGGGTGTGAACAGTAACCTGCAGGTAACAGTTCAGATAGGTCTGCGCATTTATTGCGCTGACCGTACAAAAAGGTAGTGGCAGCAAGCATTCGGCTCATCGCGTAGCGATTTCATTAGCCGAATGCCGTAACAGTTCATGCTGTCTGAACTGTTACACCTGCGGCGTATTACTTATTATAAAATAATGACGTTCCCTTGACAAGAAGTTTTTTCACGGTTTTCTGCCATTTTTCGTCATGCATTTTGTATCTTTACTACAGCCCGGGGAAAATCAGTCAAAAAACAGCTCCCTTGGCAGCAGGCCTTTAAATGCTGCTACAAACTCTTTCCCTTCCATTTCCGCTTATATATCCCTGCCAAGATACCGCTTCGTATAAGGACAGGCGGCTATGCAGATGCCGCATAAGGTCAGTTCCTTTCCCAGTCTTTCCTTCACCATCCCGCGCCCTTTACTCCTGCATGCCTCGATATCCACAAATTCATCGCGGTCCAGCCCGCTGTTCCACAGTTTTCCGCTGACAGCGCCCGCAGGACAGGCATTTGTGCACACCATGCAGCCTCCGCACTGCGACTCCCTGATTGCTTTTCCCATTTTGAGGGGGGCATCCGTGACGACCGACGTAATCCTGACCGCAGAACCGTACTCTTTTGTCACCAGCAGTGCATTTTTCCCAATCCATCCGATTCCGGCACAGGTGGCAACCGTCTTATGCGGCAGCCAGGTGCGGTAATTTCCAAATTCCTTCACGGATTCCACGGTCTGAGCCAGCGCCTGATATCCTCTCTCCTGCAGATACTCTTTACAGGCAACCGCCAGCTCATCCAGCTTCGCATTCAATTCATAATATTTTTTCAAATACTTCTCATTCGGTCCGTCACTTATCGACCGTACAATCTCCTTCGGTATCGTCACGGCAATGGATACGCCGGACGGCCATTCGCCGGACGTTGCCTCCGTCATATCCGCAAATCCGACAAGCGCGGCTCCATTTTGCCGCAGCATTTCTTCCAGTTCCCGTTCAATCTCACCGTTCTCCCTGTTCATCCCGTTCTCCCCCATTCATCCCGTTCTCCCTGTTCTTCCCGTTCTCCCCGTTCATCCATTTCCTCCTCCCATTGTCTTAAACCTTCAGCTCCGCATTTTCCTGGAATCCTTCAATCGTCCGGAGTTCCTCCAGGAGCAGTTGGAGAAATTCCTTCACCAGCGGCTCCCTCTGCCTGGCTTTCGGCACCATGTACCCCATTTCACCGCTCAGTCCATAGGCCGGGCGGCTGACCAGGCCGTACTCTTCAAGCTCCGCAGGATCAATGGGCGTTCCTGCCAGAAAACCTACGCCCTGGGAGGCCAGTTTCATCCTGAGTTCCCTGGATTCCACACGGATTACGCGGTCGGTTCCTATCGCAACGCGTATGGTCTCCGGGATAAAACTCTCGACCCTGATGGAATTTCTGTATCTGATGCATGTATATTTTGAAAGTGTCTCCGGTGTCAGTTCCTCCTGGTTCATCGGGTGATCCTTTGCCGCCGTTATCACAAACGGCTGTCTGCCAAGGTAGGTGTAAAGCACATCCTTTTGGCGCATCTGCCCCGACAGCGTCTCCACGGTGCCGATGGGACAAAAGGCAATAGCCATGTCGGCCTTTCCCTGGTACAGGGAATCAACCGCCTCGCCGATTCCCTCGGCATACATGGAAAACTGTAATTTCTCCGACCGGCAGTATTTTCTGCAGAAGCGTGCAAACGCTCTCTCGATTCTCAGGCTGCTTGGCGCAATAAGGCGGAAACGTCTGACGATCTCTTCCTCCGAAATTCTTCCGATAGCCTCCATCTGCTCCGCCACCACCGACGCATGGCGCAGCATCTGCCTGCCCCTGTCCGTCACCGAAATCCCCCTGTTTGTCCGTTCGAATATCTGAAACCCAACCTCGTTTTCCACGGTCATAATTGAATTGCTCACCGTGGGCTGTGACAGGTACAGTTCCCTGGCCGCTCTGGAAATGGAGGCAGTCTCCGCCACCGTGAGAATAATTTTAAGCTGCTGCGTATTCATAAACTTCCTCCCAAACCCGTGAAATACAGACTGTATTTTCCGGACAGTTCTGCAATTCATTTCCCCTATAGGGGTATCAGATAGTCGTATTTCCCAAACTTTTCCCCAAATGTTATAGTGATTTTAACATAAATCAACAGGAAACGAAAGGAGGAAGTAAAGTGACTTATCAAAGTATGCTTGAACTTCTCAAAAGTATCTGCCTCCTGTCGGCGCTTCTGCTGGCAGGCACCTGGCTTAGGGCCAGAATCCCTCTGTTCCGGAAATTATTTCTTCCGGCATCGGTAATCGGGGGGTTCATTGGATTGCTGCTCGGCCCCAGGATACTGGGAAACTTTTCCCTGCTTCCGGTCAGTGAAGAATGGCTGGACGCCTGGACCGCACTTCCCAGCATTCTCGTCATTCCCATTTTCGCGGCAACTCCGCTGGGGATGTTTTCTTCCAAAAGCGGGAAGACAAAGCCATCCTCCGCTTCCGGCTCCGCCGTACAGCGAACCGGAAATAAACCAAAAGCAAAACCGGTAAAAAAAGGTCTCATTGCTCTGGCCGCTTTTTTTGCCACCGGCGCCGTGATCAAGGTTGTAACCTCCCTGCAGGAAGTGGTCGGCCTCGGCACCAATGTAATCTACTCCGCCGTCAGCCCGGACTCCGGACTCTATAAGACCTTCGGCTATGAACTGGCCCGCGGTTTTGCCGGAGGCCATGGCTCCGCCGGAATGGTAGGCAGTCTGCTGCAGGGATACGGATTTGACTACTGGGAAACGGCCCAGGGCGTTACCACCACGACAGCCACTATCGGCCTGATCGCCGGAATGATCATCGGCATTATCACAATCAATGTAGCTTCACGGAAAGGGTATACGGCGATTCTTAAAAAACCGTCTGAAATCCCGGAATCCATGGCCCGGGGATATGAGTCCGATATCGGCCGCCAGGAATCCATCGGCCGCGAAACGATGATGAGTTCCTCCATCGACACCATCACCATCCATCTGGCGGTTCTGCTCCTGGCCTGCGGCATCGGCTTTATCGTTCAGGGAATTGTTGATCCGGGTGACAATCTTCCCGTATGGTTTTTCTGCATGGCCGGCATGTATCCGGTGGACTGGGCCATATCGAAGCTGGGTCTTGGCTGGCTGATTGACACAAAAGTAAAGGCGCGCATCATCGGTTCCATGAGCGATTTCGCCATTACAGCCGCCATTGCCAGCATTCCTGTTAAAACGCTCTCCGACTATGCCGGACCTCTGTTCGCAATGGTGATTGCCGGGCTCGCCGTCACCTTTGTCTCAACCTTTGTCATCTTCAAATGGCTGTTTCCGTCCCGCCACCCCTTTGAGCATTCCATTATGATGTGGGGCCTGGAAACGGGTGTGCTCATTAATGGCATGATGCTGCTTAAAATCTGTGATCCCGAGTACGAGACAACGGCGCTCAACGACGTCAGCCTGGGAATGTCCCTGTTTAACCTGATTTCCCTGCCGCTGACGCTCATCATCTACTATGCATTGAAGAACGGGACGCGCATGCAGATTTTCCTCACCGTAACGGCCGTTTTGATGGTTTCCGTCATACTGCTGTTCCTGTTCCGCGGTCTGTATAAGCGCTCTGAAAAAATGCAGGAGGCACCGGAAGAGCAGACGGGGATGGTATGTAAAAATGCAAATGCGGCGGTATGAGGAACCGGGAATGACGGGCAGACATAACCAACATTAATATAGAATCAGGAGGTCAATATGACGGTAAAAGAAAACGCGTGGTCGGCAATCGACCAAAAAAAAGAATGGATTTGCAACATTTCCGATGCAATCTGGGAGCATCCGGAAACATCCTTTGAAGAACATTTTGCAGCCGGTATTTTATGTCAGGCGCTGGAGCAGGAAGGTTTTGAAGTACAACGCGGACTGGCGGGCATGGAAACTGCTTTCTCGGGCCGCTTTGGGAGCGGCGCTCCGGTAATCGGAATTCTTGGGGAATACGACGCCCTCTCGGGAATGAGCCAGAAAGCCGATATTTTTCACCACGAGGAGATAACACCGGGGGGAAACGGGCACGGCTGCGGCCATAACCTTCTCGGCGCCGGTTCCCTGGCCGCCGCCATTGCGGTAAAGCACTTTCTCACGGAGACAAACACTCCCGGCACCGTAATTTACTACGGCTGCCCCGGTGAAGAAGGAGGAGCCGGAAAGGCATTTATGGCGCGTGACGGAATCTTCGATGAAGTGGACTGCGCCCTGTCCTGGCATCCGGGCGACATCAATGCCGGAACTGCCGTCAGCTGCCTGGCAAACCAGGAGGTGCTCTACCGTTTCCACGGGACCAGTTCCCACGCCGCGGCCTCCCCGCATCTGGGCCGCAGCGCGCTGGATGCCGTAACCCTCTTTAACACGGGTGTCCAGTTCCTTCGGGAACACATTATCCCGGAGGCAAGGGTACACTATGCCGTGACAAATACAGGGGGATTTTCGCCGAATGTCGTTCAGTCCGAGGCCGAGGCCGTCTACCTGATACGCGCCCCGAAAATCAGCCAGGTAAAGGAGATTGCCGCGCGCGTGGACGATGTAGCAAAGGGCGCCGCCCTAATGACCGGAACCAGTGTGGAGAGCCGGTTTATTAAAGCATGCGCCAACATCGTACCAAACAAAACCCTGTCAAGCGTCCTCGCCGCCAACCTGCAGGAAGTCCCGGCCAATCAATTTTCCGAGGAAGAGCTGGCTTATGCGGTTAAAATCCAGTCCACTCTTCCCGTAAAAGACAGCCTAATAGACGCTGCTGAAAAGCTTGGTCCAAACGTCCGGGCATTTGTTAAACCCTATATCGGAGAACCAATCCACTCTTTTGCCGTACCAGATCTGCCCGTCACGATAACTCTCCCATCCTCCACGGATGTCGGGGATGTAAGTTTTATCTGCCCAACCGGACAGATCCAGGCCGCCACCATGTGCTGCGGTACCCCCGCACATTCCTGGCAGCGGACCGCACAGGGTAAAAGCTCCATCGCGCACAAGGGTCTGATTTATGCCGGAAAAGTCATGGCCGGAGGGGCAATCGACCTGTATCTCAACCCAGAAACTGCCAAAGAGGCACGCAGAGAATGGGAAGAACAGTTAAACGGCGAATGTTATCAGCCAATCCCCAAAGAAGTAAAGCCGACCGCTGTTCATAAAATCCAGACTGAGTAAGTTCACTTTCCCGATTAACTCTCTTCAGAATAAAATAAAGTTCAAACAACAGTCAGAAAGGGAAGAATGCCCGGACAAAATCACTCTGTCAGCATTCTTCCCTCTTCTTCTATCACAAATTTCTTCTCTCACAAATTATATCATAACTTGTAACGATTCAGTACCTTCCTAGTTACCGCTACGCAATGCACAGAAACGGCCGTTATTGTTCACAGGTAGTATTCCGCGAGGTGTTTTTTGTGAGTGAAGCGTAGCGAAAGTCACAGAAAACCCGAGGGTTGCGGCGCGACGCAACGAAAAGTGCGCGATGCGGACTTTTCATTACAATCAACGGCGTTTTTTGCCGTTTCTGTGCATCGCGCAGCGTGTTACTGGGCACGGAGTGAACAGTAACAAACGGCCCATTCATTACAGTTCCAGATATTTCTTTACATACTCTCCGGTGTAGGAAACAGGGCTCTTCGCCACTTCTTCCGGCGTTCCCTGGGCAATCACCGTACCGCCCTTGTCTCCGCCTTCCGGACCGATATCAATCAGGTAGTCGGCCGTCTTAATCACATCCAGGTTATGTTCAATGACAACAACCGTATTGCCGCCGTCCGACAGTCTGCGCAGAATCTCGATCAACTTGTGGACATCGGCAAAATGGAGGCCGGTCGTCGGCTCATCCAGAATGTAAATCGTCTTTCCGGTACCTCTCTTGCTCAGCTCCGTAGCCAGCTTGATACGCTGAGCCTCACCGCCGGATAACTCGGTGGACGGCTGTCCCAAACGAATGTAGGAAAGTCCCACATCGTAGAGAGTCTCTATCTTACGGTAAATAGACGGAACATTCTCAAAGAATTTGAGCGCCTCCTCCACCGTCATATTGAGGACATCATAAATGCTCTTTCCCTTATACTTGACATCCAGAGTCTCCCTGTTATATCTCTTGCCTCCGCAGACCTCGCACGGAACGTAAACATCGGGCAGGAAATGCATCTCAATCTTGATAATTCCGTCTCCGGTACACGCCTCACAGCGTCCGCCCTTCTTATTAAAGCTGAAACGTCCCTTATTATATCCCTTGGCCTTGGAATCGGATGTCGATGCAAACAAATCTCTGATTAAGTCAAACGCCCCCGTATAAGTTGCAGGGTTGGAACGCGGAGTCCGTCCGATTGGGGACTGGTCGATCGCAATAATCTTATCGAGCTGCTCCACGCCTTCTATCTTCTTATGTTTTCCCGGAATCGTACGGGCACGGTTCAGCTTCTTGGCCAGAGCTTTATATAAAATCTCATTCACCAGAGAGCTCTTTCCTGAACCCGAAACCCCCGTCACGCAGGTCATTACCCCTAACGGGAAGGATACGTCGATATTCTTCAGGTTATTCTCGGCGGCTCCCTTCACGGTCAGCCAGCCGGTCGGCGTCCTGCGCTCACCGGGAACCGGAATCTTCTCCCGGCCGCTCAAATAGGCTCCGGTGATGGACTCCTTACATGCCATAATCTCATCCGCCGTGCCGACGGCAACCACGTTACCGCCATGCTCTCCGGCGCCCGGTCCGATATCGACTATACAGTCGGCCGCACGCATCGTATCTTCATCATGTTCCACGACGAGCACAGAGTTGCCCAGATCGCGCAGATGGAGAAGCGTCTGCAGGAGCTTGTCATTATCCCTCTGATGAAGGCCGATGCTCGGCTCATCCAGAATATAGGCCACGCCGACCAGACCCGAACCAATCTGGGTGGCCAGACGGATACGCTGGGCCTCACCTCCCGAAAGTGTTCCCGTGGCACGGGCCAGTGACAGATAATCAAGTCCGACGTTGATCAGAAAGGACACTCTGGCCTTAATTTCCTTGAGAATCGGAGCGCCGATTGTCTCCTGCATCGTGGTAAGCTGAAGCTCGTCCAGGAACTCGCGGTACTTCACGATGGACATGTTGGTGGCCTCATAAATATTGCAGCCGCCCACCGTTACGGCCAGAGCTTCCTGTTTCAGACGCTGTCCGCGGCAGGTCGGGCAGGGAGTGATTCTCATAAACGTCTCATACTCCGCCTTCATCGAATCGGAAAATGTCTCCCTGTACTTCTTATTCATATTCTGAATCAGGCCCTCAAAGGCAATGTCATAAATTCCTTCGCCCCTCTGTCCCCTGTAACGCACCTTTACGATCTTTCCGTCGGTTCCCTTCAGAAGGATATCGTGCACTTCCTTCGGGTACTCCTCAAACGGAGTGTCCAGGCTGAAATGGTATTCCTCCGCCAGCGCCTCCAGAATCGCGCCGGTAAAGCTGCCCTTGTCGCAGCAAGACTGCCAGCCCATCGCCACAATGGCGCCCTGTTTAATGCTGAGGCTCTTGTCCGGTATCATCAGATCCTCGTCAAACTCCATCTTATATCCCAGGCCGTAGCAGTCGGGACAGGCTCCGAAGGGGTTATTAAAGGAAAAGCTTCTCGGCTCCACCTCGTCCACGCTGATTCCGCAGTCCGGGCAGGAAAAACTCTGGCTGAACATGATCGGCTCCTGTCCGAATACATCCACCATCATCAGTCCGCCGGTCAGCCCCATAACCGTATCGATGGAATCGGAAAGACGCTTCTCAATTCCCTCCTTGACCACCAGACGGTCCACCACGATCTCAATATTATGTTTAATGTTCTTCTCCAGAGCAATCGATTCCGTCAGCTCATAGAGGTTACCGTCAATCCTGACGCGGACATAGCCGCTCTTCTTGGCCTGTTCCAGCACCTTCTCATGACGGCCCTTGCGTCCCCTTACAACGGGCGCAAGAAGCTGTATTCTCGTCTTCTCTGGAAGGGCCAGGATCTGATCCACCATCTGATCCACGGTCTGCTTCTTAATCTCGCGGCCGCACTTCGGACAGTGGGGGATACCGATTCTCGCATAGAGAAGACGCATGTAATCATAAATCTCCGTAACCGTTCCAACCGTGGAACGCGGGTTCCTGTTCGTGGACTTCTGATCAATGGAAATAGCCGGGGAAAGCCCCTCTATGCTCTCCACGTCCGGTTTCTCCATCTGCCCGAGGAACTGCCTCGCATAGGAGGATAGGGATTCCATATATCTTCTCTGGCCTTCCGCATAGATCGTGTCAAAAGCCAGCGACGATTTGCCCGAGCCCGACAGACCGGTCAGGACGACCAGCTCATTTCTCGGAATATCAAGTGAAATGTTCTTCAGATTGTGCTCATTGGCACCACGTATTTTAATATACTGCTTCGCCATTATTCAAACTCCTGTGTATACAAGCATCATTGAATTCCTGCTGCTTCTTATCCTGTCTTAACTATGTTACTGTCCGCTCCCTGCAGAAAACGTCATGCGGCGTACAATAACCCCGTATCAATTCAGCTTTTTGTATGGTTTCTGTCTATCTGTAGCTATCCCAGTATAGCATATTCCGATATGTTTTGCAAACATTTGTTCGGCATAAATTCCCATATTTTTTTGGGTTTTATGGGAAATATTGTGGGTGCAAAGGGGTGTCCCCCAGAAAGAAATAGGGAATCCGGCAAGCCGGACTCCCTATTTCTTTCTAGAGCGTGTTTGAAAATTGCTTTCCGTCAGCTGTGCGTCACACTTTGTGGGAG
>NZ_URHZ01000010.1 GCF_900547735.1 uncultured Clostridium sp.
GAGGAGAAAAACTTTCCGAAGGGTGACCTTGAAGCCCGCCGGTGCTTGGCGAGGTATTTTCGAGCCTAGCATCCGCTGTGCGCTTCACAAGCGGGAGCGCGTCCCCGCAGGAATTTTTTTCTCCGGATTCCCCCTCACGACAACCAACCATCGGGACTGAAGACTCATACACACCTTCTCACTACCCCGTCCGCCGTCTTACAGAGGCGTCCTCGCATCTCAACTAAATTCCTATTTACGGATGAAAGTCTGATATGTTATACTAAAAAACAGCAGACACAGAGCGGAAGAGGGCGGCCGCAATTTGTGGCACACAATTACAGAAAGGAGAGCGGCATATGCCGCAGGGAGTGACAATGACAGAACGCCATACGAGAATACTTGATATAGTCAGCGAGGAGAAAAAAGTGGAGGTTAACCGGCTGTCGGAGCTTCTGGGCGTTTCACAGGTGACGATCCGTAAGGATCTCGATATGCTGGAGGAGAGAGGGCTTCTTTCACGCGAACACGGCTATGCGGTCATGAAGAATGTAGATGACATCAACAACAGAATGGCGGTCCGCTACGATACGAAACTGAAAATTGCCAAAGAGGCGGCAAAGAGCGTCGTGAACGGTGAGACGATCATGATCGAGTCCGGTTCCAGTTGTGCCCTTTTGGCAGAACAACTGGCCGTGGAAAAGAAAGATGTGACGATTATCACCAATTCCGCATTTATAGCCAATTATATAAGGGAGATATCCGTAGGGAGAGTCATTCTGCTGGGGGGAGAATACCAGAAAGAATCCCAGGTCATGGTCGGCCCTCTTGTCAGGCAGTGTGCCGGAGAATTTTATGTAGATAAGCTGTTCGTGGGAACGGACGGTTTTGTGCCGGAGATCGGTTTTACCGGCGGTGACATGATGAGGACCGAGGCCATGAAGAGCATGGCGAAGTCGGCAAAGAAGGTAATTGTCGTCACGGATTCCAGCAAGTTCTGTAAACAGGGCGTGGTCGTGCAGTTCAAGCTTTCCGAGGTCCACAGCGTCTATACGGACAGTGGTCTTTCAATGGAGGCGAAGGAACTGCTGGAAGAACAGGGACTGAAAGTGTGCCTGGCGGGTGAGTGATAGAATAAGCGGGTAATATAATAAATGGGTAATATAATAAATGAGTAATATAATAAATGAGTAATATAATAAATGAGTAATATATTGAATGAGTAATATAATAAGTAAACAGTACGATAAAAAGAGCAAGCGCCTTATCCGGTAAATGGATAGGGCGCTTTGACTGTAGATAAACTATAGTTTCCTTGTATCGGAAGTTTGAGAGTTACATGGAAACATTCAGCCCGGCATCTTTAAATACGTTGAAATACTCGGTTAAATCCTCCGGGTGCAGAGCTTTTACGTCTTTCAGCTCGTACGGGACCTGCAGCTCCTCGTACTTTTTCTCACCAAACTGGTGGAACGGAAGCAGGTTTACCGTATCAACCCTGTGTGCCTTGAGCAGTTTTACAAATTCTTTCGCATCGTGCAGGCTGTCGTTGATATTCGGGATAACCGGGATTCGGGCAATGACCGGAACCCTCATTGCGATGGCAAAATCCAGGTTTTCCAGGATAGACTGGTTGGAGACGCCGGTGTATTTGATGTGCTCCCTGTCACTGTGGTGCTTGATGTCCAGAAGCAGCAAATCCGTCCCCGCAATCACTTTGGAGAAGACAAGGGGAGTTGCAAACGCCGTGGTTTCCAGAGCGGTGTGGATTTTCTGTTCCCTGCATTTCTTCAAAAGTTCTGCGGCAAAAGCAGACTGCATCAGGACCTCTCCGCCCGAGAGAGTGACGCCGCCGCCGGATTCCTGGTAAAAATCCATGTCTTTTAACACTTCCTCCATCACCTCATCCACTTCCATCATATTGCCGACGAAAGTCAATGCCCTTCCGGGACACTGGGTAATGCAGCTTTTACACCCGGTACAGCACTCCGGGTCAAATACCAGATTGTTGTTTTTAAAACTCATGCAGCCGGCGGGGCACTTTACCTCGCACAGATGGCCGTACAGACATTTCTTTTTGTCCCAGAGTATCTGAGTGGGGCGCTGCTGTGACTCAGGGTTCGAACACCAGGGACATCGTAAGGGACATCCTTTGAAAAATACGACCGTCCTGATTCCCGGACCGTCATGGATACTGAATTTCTGGATATTAAAGATATTCGCCTTCATATTGGTAAGCTCCTGTTACTCTTAACAGCTAATGTGCGTATTAAAGAAAAAACAACTATTGGATACTATAGCACAACCGAATTCAAAAGTAAATAAGTTTCAAATGAAAATACAATATTGACAAAATGAAATAAAAAGCGTAAACTGAAATCATAAAAAAGAAAAAAAATCGGCAAAATGTCTTTGCAGGATTGAGCGGAGCTGTTTTTATAGGCAAAGTGCCTGAATGAAAGGGAGCGCAGTGAAACGGCCTCTTTCATATGAAGAAAAAACGGCAGAAAAAAATAATATAAAAAGAGATGTTAAATTTACATAGTGCGGTTTTGAGGAGGATATGACCATGGAAAACAATCATTTTGGAAAGCTGACGGAGCGTATGCATCATTTCAGAGAAGAACTTCTCGATGCCAGGCCCTATGTCTGCGCGGAGCGGGCCGTCCTGACGACGGAGAGTTACAGGCAGCATGCGGATAAACCGGTTGTCCTTAAGAGGGCCTATATGCTGAAGAACATTCTGGAACATATGACCATTTTTATCGAGCCGCAGACGCTTATCGCAGGGAACCAGGCATCCGCGAACCGTTCAGCCCCCATCTTTCCCGAGTACGCGATGGACTGGGTGATTGATGAACTGGATCAATTTGAGCACAGGGATGGGGATGTCTTTTATATTACGGAGGAGACCAAGAAAGAGCTCAGGGAACTGGCTCCATACTGGGAACATAACACGACAAAGGACAGAGGCCTTGCGGCAATGCCGGAGCAGAGCCGGATTTTCTACGACCTTGGGATTATCAAGGCGGAGGGGAACATTACTTCGGGTGACGCCCATCTTGCGGTGGAGTATGAGAAGGTGCTGAAACTCGGTCTGAAAGATTACGAAAAACGGACCCGGGAAGCGATGGGGAGTCTTGAGCTGACCGAGATGGAGAATCTGAAAAAGTTCTATTTCTATCAGGCTATTTTAATTGTCATAGACGCCGTAAGGAATTTTGCCGCGCGGTATGCGAAGCTCGCCCTCTCACAGGCCGAAGCGCTGGAGAGCGAAGGAAAGCAAAGGAGAGCCGGGGAGCTTAGGGAGATGGCGCGTATCCTTACCAAAGTGCCCTATGAACCGGCGGATACATTTGCCGAGGCGATCCAGTCCATGTGGCTCGTCCATCTGGTGCTTCAGATTGAGTCCAACGGCCATTCCCTTTCCTACGGAAGAATGGATCAGTATCTGAACCCATTTTACCAGAGGGATCTTGAAAGCGGCAGGGTGACGGAAGAATCGGCCTGCGAGCTGATGACAAATCTATGGCTTAAAACATTTACAATCAATAAGATTAGAAGCTGGTCCCATACCCAGTTCAGCGCCGGAAGTCCGCTCTACCAGAATGTGACGGTCGGAGGACAGACAGCCGGTAAACAAGACGCGGTTAATCCGATGACCTATCTGATTCTCCGGAGTGTGGCCCAGACTAGGCTGCCCCAGCCGAACCTGACCGTGCGCTACCATGCCGGCCTAAGTGAGGAATTCATGGGAGAATGTATTGAAGTGGTGCGCCTGGGCTTTGGAATGCCCGCCTTTAACAATGATGAGATTATTATTCCATCGTTTATTGAAAAGGGCGTAAAGGAGGAAGACGCTTATAATTACAGCGCCATCGGCTGTGTTGAGACGGCGGTTCCGGGAAAATGGGGATACCGCTGTACGGGAATGAGCTTCTTAAATTTCCCAAAGTCACTTTTGATTGCACTGAACGACGGAGTGGATCCGGAATCGGGAGTGAAGCTGTGCGAGGGAGCCGGACATTTCAGGAATATGACATGCTATGGGGATGTAGAGCGGGCCTGGGATAAGATTATCAGGATTTTCACAAAACACAGCGTTATTATCGAAACCTGCTGTGATATGGTTCTGGAAGAAACCGTACCCGACGTGCTCTGTTCCTCCCTGGTAGAGGACTGCATCGGCAGAGGAAAGACCTTAAAGGAAGGCGGCGCCGTTTATGACTTTATCAGCGGCCTCCAGGTGGGGATTGCCAATATGGCGGACTCCCTTGCCGCGATTAAGAAATGTGTGTTTGAGGATAAAAGTTTTACGGCCGGGGAACTGTGGGACGTCCTGGTGAACAACTTTGAGGGGGAGAAGGGAAACTGGATCAGAAACCAGCTTCTTGCAGCCCCGAAGTACGGCAATGACGAGGATTATGTGGATTCCCTGATACGGAGCGCCTACGACGTCTATATTGATGAGATTAAAAAATACCACAACACCCGCTACGGCAGAGGCCCTGTGGGCGGTGTCTACTATGCGGGAACCTCCTCCATATCGGCCAACGTGGGCCAGGGGATGGGAACGTCGGCCACACCGGACGGAAGGAAGGCCGGTGAACCGCTGGCGGAAGGCTGTTCTCCGAGCCACGGGATGGACCGGAAAGGACCGACGGCCGTCTTTAAGACCGTTTCCAAACTGCCCACAAAAGAGATTACGGGCGGGGTACTGTTAAACCAGAAGGTGACGCCGCAGCTCCTCTCAAAGCCGGAAGACAGGATGAAGCTCACGATGCTTTTGCGGACATTTTTCAACCGTCTACACGGTTATCATGTCCAGTACAATGTCGTATCAAGGGATACACTTAAGGCGGCACAGAAAAATCCGGAGGAGTACCGCGACCTGATCGTCCGCGTTGCCGGGTATTCGGCATTCTTTAATGCATTGTCACGCCAGACGCAGGATGATATTATAGAGAGGACGGAGCAGAGTCTGTAAGGACCGGAAGCAGCCGGCAAATAACGTTACTGTTCACCCCCCAGCTAAAAGCAGCTGTGCTGCGAACAATAACACGCTCCGCGATGCACAGAAACGACAAAAAACGCCGTTTCGCGCGACACAACTCGGGATTTTCACGAAAAAACGTGAAAACACCTCGCGGAATATATCCTGTGTGAACAGTAACGAAATAACACAGATCAAAGCGGAGGATACAGAAATTATGGAATTTTTATTTGACACAGCCAATATCGAAGACATCAGAAAATACAGCGCCATCTATCCGATTACGGGCGTTACCAGCAATCCTTCCATCATTAAAAAGGAAGGTAAAATCGATTTTTACAGCCATTTCAGGGAAATCAGGAAGCTGATCGGCATGGAACGCTCCCTGCATATCCAGCTCACGGCGCCGGATGAGGCGACGATGATGCGGGAGGCCGACGCTGTCCTGAACCGGGTGGATGACCGGGTATTCATCAAAGTCCCCACGAATGAGACGGGACTGAAGGTGATGAGGGCTCTTAAAAATGAAAAGGCCGGGGTCACCGCTACGGCCGTGTATTCGAAAATCCAGGGTTATCTCGCGCTGGAGGCAGGGGCCGATTTCATAGCGCCGTATTATAACCGCATGGAAAATCTGGACATTGACTCCTTTGAGACCATTGCGTCCCTGGCGGAACAGATTAGAAATTACGGTTATAAGACAAAAATACTGGCGGCCAGCTTTAAAAATATTGCACAGGTAAACGCGGCTTTTGCGGCCGGCGCCCAGACGGCTACGCTTCCTCCGGAGCTTCTGCATGAGGCGATGGGAATGGCGGCCATCGGAAAGGCTGTGGATGGCTTCCATAATGACTGGAAAAGTGTGTTCGGGGACCGGGATCTGACTCAGTTGTAAAAGAAATTTACCGGATGCGGGATGGCATTTTTAACAGGGGATGGAAGTGTTATAAAAGGGGAGACAGGATGAAATTTCTTGTGATCGATATTGGGGGATCTTTTATAAAATATGCGCTGATGGATGAGGCGTACAATGTGATGACGACCGATCAGCTTCCCACGCCGAAGGAGGGGAGGGAGGCCCTGATCGAGGCCATCGGAGGACTTTACGATAAGTTTGCCGGGGAGATAGGCGGCATGGCGCTGGCGGCTCCGGGAATAATCGACAGTGAAAAAGGTTATTTTTATACCGGGGGAGCGCTGCGGTATAATGAAGGTTTTGCCATGAAGGAGGCGCTTTTAAGGCGCTGTCCGACCAGAATCCATATTGAGAATGACGGAAAGTGCGCCGCTATGGCCGAGGCGGAGCTGGGCAGCCTGTCCGACGTGGAAAACGGCGTTGTGCTGGTACTTGGAACAATGATAGGCGGAGGGATTATCGCAGGCGGAAAGCTCTACAAGGGAAGTCACTTTTCGGCCGGGGAGGTATCCTTTGTCTGCACGGCAGGAACGGGGCGGCCCGATGCCGGGAATATCTGGGGCAATCGCTGCGGGGGCGTGTCCCTGGCAAAGAGAGTGGCGGAGAAAAAGAAGATTCCATACGGCGAGATGGACGGAAAAAGGGTTTTTCAACTTGCCGGGGATGGGGATGAAGAGGTGCTGCAATGTCTGGATGACTATACAAAAGAGATTGCCGTCCAGATATTTAATCTCCAGAACATCCTGGACCCGGAGCGGTTCGCCATTGGAGGCGGCATCAGCGGCCAGCCTCTGCTGATGAAGTATATTGAAAAGAACCTGGACGAGATATACAGTGGGTTTACCTATATTGTCAGAAGGGCGGAAGTAGTGACCTGCCAGTATCTGAATGCGTCGAATCTGCTGGGTGCTCTTGTCTGTTTCCTGAAAGAGGAACAGGAAGAAGTGGGGGAAAATTGAAAAGAATAGAAAAAACAGGAGAGGTCCAGATTGCAAAACAACCTGGGCATCTCCTGTTTTTTCTATTCTTTTCTTTCCGCCATATAGCGTTCAACTTCGCCGGCAGTCAGTTTCCGGATCCTGGTGTGCGGATATTCCCGATATTGATCTGCCGTATAAACAGGTTCCATCCGTTGGCACGTCTTGCCTTTGTTTTTTTGAAGGTAGAGACGCAGGCTTTCGGCGTCCTCAAAAATCTTATAGGAGGCCCTGCCGATTTTGCTTTTAAGCTCATAGACACCGCAGGTTTTTTTTGACGTGTAATCTGCGGTGCGAAGGTAAAGCACTGCGATTTCGGCGGACTTAAACGGGAAATTCCATCTCTGTAAATTCCGGACCGGATCATGTTCGATACAGATGCAGCGGCCGCAGGTCCCGCAGATGTACTGAGTATGGTTTTGCAGACAGCCGAGCGGTTTCAAAAGCGGAGTAATCCTGTTGTTTTCGGAATAACATTCCTGACATCGGGACATAGCGTTTCTCCATTCTGGATTTGTCGTTTTATTTTTTCCGGAAACGTCTCCTAAGACGGATCCCCAGGGCGGTACTGATAAGGCAGATTACGGCAAAAGCGGCGATAAGCGGCCAGAAATTGGAGCGGTAACTTCCTTCCCCGGTTTCTCTTGCCCGGTTATCCTGGACTTCCGCATGGCCGTCGTCTTCAGCGGCCATAGTTTTTCCCACTCTGTCAGATGCTGAGACATCCTGGCTTTCCGGTGTTCCGTCAGCCTCTGCATCAGAAGTACCTGCCGCCTTTTCCCAGACGGTTTCTTCCGCAGTGGTGCCATCCTCCTGGCGTATGTACGCGACAATCATATCGCTTTCGATGGATTTAAAGTCGTTTACGGCTCCGTCGGAATGGATAAAAACTTCCCAGGCGGCCGCCGTGCCGCCTTTTTCTTTTTCGGGCAGAAGCTCCAGTGTTTCCGGATCGGTTCCGCTCACTTCATAGGGGCCCCAGACGGCATCCCAGATATCCCCCTTTTTGTCCAGGGACAGAAGGACGAAGTCGCCTTTTTCAGGCCGGCTTTTGCCATGGTAGGAAATCAGATAGGAGAAAATCTGTCCGTCATAACCGGTCAGATCGGCGGTCAATGAGGCCGGAATTTCATCAACCGGCAGCATACGGTCTATTACGGTTTTCTCAGCGCCCTCCGGGCCGCAGGTGAATGCGTGGTTTACCGTCACCCGGCACAGGGTTCCGTCTATCTCTTCAATTGTTCCGATGATAAGCGCGTTCTGCTCACCGTGCCACATCCCGTACTCGGCGTCGTGGGCCAGAGCGGTGAGGGAAAAGACAAGGCACAGCAGGAGACTGAGGGGCAGGGCAGTCAATCTTCTTACCGCTTTCCTGCGGGCGGAACTGGTGGGATATACCATAAAATCACGTTTCCTTTCTCTGTTAACGGCAGTTATCGGGTCAGCGGTTAATCTCGGTCAGACGGCAGAGCGTATCGAGAAGCTGTGACAGCGACTCCTCGCTTTCACCGTATTCCGCAATATGTTCAATGCCCAGAAGTTCTTCGGCGCTTTCCGCGGTGAGGCTTTCGCTCTCTTTGACTCCGTCGCCGTCGGACGGATAATCCCAGCGGACTTCTCCGCAGTTCTCGATCAGAGCCAGGAGGCAGCCTGCGGCCTGGTACATGCGCCTGTTATCGGGTTCGCTTTTAAAATGAATAATGTAGGTGTAAGGTTCCTCCGAGGTCTGAAGTTCGGTGGTTCTTTCTTCCCCTATGTTGAAACAGTCGGACAGCAGGCCGAACAGACGGCCGTCCGCAGAGGCGTCACCGATGTACTTATTCTTTGCCTGGTAAAGTTCTTTGCTGTACAGAGGGGGCAGGCTGTAGATGGCAAAGACGGTCCCCAGTGAGGCAGGCTCACCCTTTTCCACCTTCCCGTTCCATACGATGCGGGCGGTGTCACCCGGTTTCAGGTCGGGAACCTCATTGGTGGAGAAGACGGTGTCCGAAAGCGCGATGACGGACGCCTTTTTTAGAATTTCTTCCCCCTTGAACGGTTCCACGGTATATCCGTCCTCCGTGACTTCCGTGACCACGGCATTAAAGTACTCGTTACTCTTTTCGGAGCAGGCCGAGACGGACAGGGCCATAAATATACATAGTACGGACAGGACGGCGGCTTGTTTCAGTTTCATATCTTAACTCCCCTTTCGGCCGGCAGTTCCGCTGCAGCGGGTACCGGTAAACTCATATTGCTATTTTAAACTATTTGGAGCCGTGATCCTATTACGGCCATCCTAAGAATTCTTACATTTCTTTTTCAGTTTTTACATGCAATCCGCCGCAGGCGGACAATCCTAGGAATTGGCTGCCGCCACTTGGGTTGGCACAGAGGCGGCCGCCCGGTCACAGTCCGGAGGCATTGCAGTATTCCTCTTTGACTTCCTGGATAAACCGGTCAATCTCGGGAATCGCCTTATCGGCCAGCTTGTTGTAAGCCAGATAGATGGGCAGTTTGCAATCTCCGATAGAAATGGGGCAGAGGGACTGTGTGACATCAGGACGTCCATATTTTAACTGGCTGCGGATTACGCTGGTGAGACCGACGCCTTTTGCAGCCAGGTCAAGAGCCAGGGGGGCCGACGAGGCCTTGATGGTGGATTTCGGCGCATAGGATTTCTGGCGTAAAGCGGCCTCTGCATAACTGGCTTTGTATTGGATCATGGGTATGTCGTTCAGTTCCGAAGGGCTGATGTGAATGGGGTGCTCAATATCCGCATGGGTGACGTCGTAATTTTTAAGCGCCGGGTGATCCTTTGCGCCAATCAGCAGCACCGGCTCATACAGAAGCAGTTCAACCACAATGGAGGAATCGGTGTTGGGTGCGGCGACGCAGGCAATGTCGATCTGCTGGGCGGCCAACTGATGGTACAGGTTATAGCTGTAGTCTGAAATGGGATCGATCCTGATAAAAGGATATTTCTTTGCCATCCGCGGCAAAATGCGCGACAGAATATAATCTCCGCTGATGTGCGGGACTCCGACTCTGAGACTCCGTTCTTCCAGCGCATTTTGTTCCTGGAGCTCCCGGTACAGGGCTGTTTCCAGGTTGAGGATCTTTTTAGCGTAAGTGCAGAAAATAGTTCCGGACTCCGTTAACTGAATGGGTGTTGTGCTCCGGTCAAACAGGGTGGTCCCCAATTTTTTCTCCAGTGTGCTGATGTACCGGCTCAAGGAAGGCTGTGAGACATAGAGAACCTCCGCCGCGCGGCTGAAATTGCCGCATTGCGCCACAGTCAGAATATACTGAAAATCTTTTTCGTTCATTAAAATAACTCCTTTTCTCAGTGTGCAGGCACACCGGTGAAAAATGACGGTTAAAAGCGCTTTTGTGCAATAATTTACGGATTCAGTATATCATACCAAAATTGGTATGGGAAGTATGGCATAAGAAATATTGGACAATTTGCTGTTTTTTGTATATTTTTAATAAAAAAGGGTTGAGAAATCAGCTAAGTGATTCGTACCCGGCAAAAGAAAGGAAGAGGAAAATGAAACGAAAAATGCGTCAAATGTTATCGGTTACTCTGTCCCTGGCTATTCTGTTATCTTTAACTGCCTGCGGAGGCGGCGGCAAGGCTCCTGCAAGCAAAGAGGGGGGCGGCACGGCTCCCGCGGGTGATACGGGAGGGGAAGCTTCCGGTGAGAAGGTCAAGATCAGCATTGCCACCACCAATGTGGACGGCGATCCCATGCAGGACCTGATTTACTATTTTGAGGAGCAGGTGGATGAAATTCTGCCGGGCCGTGTGGAATGGGTTAACTATACCAACAGCTCGATGGGTTCCGAGCGTGAACTTGGTGAGATGGTTATGAACGGAGGCCTGGATGCCTCTCTGCAGGGGCCGTCGAATATCACTGCTTTTGCACCAATGAACGCGGTCCGTCTTCAGGACGTTCCTTTCCTGTTCAAAGATCAGGACGAGCTGTATGCCGCTACCAACGAGTGGTACCGGGATATGATCAACAAAGAATGCGAGCCTTACGGATTTACCACGATGTTCTTTGAGTATTTCATGGGGCAGGAAATTGAGAACACAAAACGCCCTGTCACCACTCCCGAAGATATGGTCGGCTTAAAAATCCGCGTATATGATTCTCCTGGCCCGTACAACTTCGTGGAGGCCTGCGGCGGTCTGCCCGTGGCAATGGCTTTCAGCGAGGTCTACACAAGCCTGCAGCAGGGAGCCATCGACGGCACCTACACCACGACTTCCAGCTTTGTAGCCGATAAGCTGTGCGAGGTTACCAAATACCATACGAAGATGAGTATTACAAACCTCGGCATGACGCTGATCTGGAATTCAAAATCCCTCGAAAGCTATCCGCAGGATCTGAAGGACGCTCTGGCGGAAGCTGCTAAACGCACGGAAGAGCATTGCCAGAAGGTGGTAAGCCCGGAGGTTAAGGAAAGTGTCTACGCCGAGATCGAAGCCGAGGGTGTTGAGGTGAACGAGGTCGCCGAAGAAGATTACCAGCGCTTTGTGGAAAAGGTAGAGGCATATTGCTACGATAAAATGCGCGAAGATATCGGGGCTGAAGTCTGGGATCAGTGCACAGCGTGGCTTAAGGAGTACCGCGCCCGATAGATAAATCCATTCCGCTGTGCTTTTGATAGGAGGGTTGTATGAAAAAAATATACCAAATTTATAATCAGATCGAAAGGATGATTCTGGGACTGATTCTGATTGTGTTGATTTTTATGGGTTTTATTTCCGTGGTCTGCCGCTTTGTCCTCAGGGTGCCTCTGGCCTGGGCGGAGGAATTCATGCTCTTCTGCATGGTATGGATCGCTTATCTGGGAGCCAGCGCCGCGGCGAACGAGCGCAAGCATGTCCGGGTCGGCCTCTTTGTCGGATTTATGCCGAAGCCGGTCCAGAAAGTGGTATCTCTGCTCGCTGATATCCTGTGGGTAATCTGCGCCCTGTTTTTAATTTATTTGGGGTATATTGTCACTTCCGGATATATTGCTCATAAGGCTGCGTCTCTGGGCGGAGGGTATCCCTATTGGATTGCATCAATTTCGATTCCCGTCGGCATGATTTTGATGTCAATCCGCGTCATTCTTGCCATGGTGGATACAGTGCGCGGGAAGAGTGATGAGCGCTCAATCGAAGAAATCATTAAGGAGGAGACTGACACATGAATACGGCATTGATTCTCGGACTATTTTTTATACTTATCATTTTGAAAGTGCCTGTAGCCTTTGCCCTGGTTCTTTCCTCGATTATCAGCTGTTTTATTCTGCAGTTGGCTCCGCTCAGCACAGTTGCCGCGGCCGCCATGAACTCGCTGTTTTCTTATCCGCTGCTGGCAATCGCCTTTTATATTTTTGCCGGGTCGGTTATGACCCGCGGAGGAATCTCCAGAAAACTGTGCAAATGGATCGATACAATGTTTGGACGGTTTACCGGTGGACAGGGTATGGTCACAATCGTGACGTCCGCTTTCTTTGCCGCGCTTAGCGGCTCCGCTTCCGCCACCTGTGCTTCCATCGGTTCCATGATGGTGCCTGAGATGGAAGAGCAGGGGTACCGTAAGCCCCAGGCCCTGGCCATTGCCGCTGCGGGCGGCGTCATCGGCCCCGTAATTCCACCCAGCAACATGTTCGTACTGTACGGCGTTGCGTGCGGCGTGGGTGTGGGCGAGCTGTTTTTAGCCGGTATTGTCCCCGGTATTTTAATGGCTGTGTTCCTGTGCATAGCCGTTTCCATAACCGCAAGGGCGGAAGGACTGAAGGGCAAGGGCAATAAGTTCAGCATCTCTGCATTCCTGCACACGCTGTATGACGCAAAGTGGGCGATTATGGTTCCCGTGATAATTCTGGGCGGTATCTATTCCGGTGTTTTCACACCGACGGAGGCCGGAGCCGTTGCCTGTGTCTATGCCATAATCGTGGGCCTGCTCATCGAACGGACGTTGAATCTGAAGAGCCTGCTGGACTGTGCTGCAGAAGCCGCCATTACCAGCGCTACTATTTTCATTCTGCTCTCTGCCGCTGGTATTTTCGGCAAGATTATGACACTGGCCCAGGTACCCCAGCAGTTGTCGGCAGCAATACTTTCTGTTTCGCAAAACAAGTTTGTTGCCCTGATGCTCATTAATCTCCTTCTGCTGCTGATTGGCTGTATTATGGACGGCGGCGCCGCACTGGTCATTTTGGCGCCCCTGCTGCTTCCCGTTGCGGTAGCCATGGATATCAACACGATCCAGTTTGGTATCATCCTGTGCCTGAACCTGAGTATCAGCGCAATTACGCCACCGGTAGGCACCTGCCTGTTTGTCGCGTCGGTCATGGGCGAAATGCCTTTAGAAAAGATAGCGAGGGAGATTCTGCCCTTCCTGATTGCCGAGGTATTAGTGCTGGTTGTTGTCAATGTTTTTGAACCGGTCACGCTTGCCCTGGTGACCCTGCTGAGGTAGGGAAGAGACAAAGGAGGATATCATGGTTCAGATTTTGATGAGGCCGGAGCTGCACAAGTTTGGAAGCTGTAAGGAATTTGCCGAAGAACTGCATCTGTGCGGCGAAGACCTGGTACTTACCAACCAATATATTTACGAGCCGTATTTTGGGAAACTCGGTCTGGATGTAAAGCTTGTTTATCAGGAGAAATATGGAGCCGGGGAACCCACGGATATTATGACGGAGCAGATTATCGCGGACGCCGCGAAACTGGGCGGGTACAGGCGTATCATTGCCATCGGCGGCGGGACGGTCATTGATATCGCCAAGGCCATGGCGGTCGGTTCTCAGGGCGGAAACATGGACGAACTCTACAATTCCATGCCGGATCTTAAGAAAAACTGTGAGCTGGTTATTGTGCCCACGACGTGCGGCACCGGAAGTGAGATGACCAATGTGGCTGTGTTTAGCCGGACCAGGATGGGGACGAAGATGGGGCTGGTCGGCGAGGCGATGTACGCGGATAAAGCGGTTCTGATTCCGGAGCTGCTAAGCGGCCTGCCCTTCGGCGTTTTTGCCACCAGTTCCATCGATGCGCTGGTTCACGCGGTGGAGTCCTGTCTCTCACCAAAGGCCACCGTGTACACGAAGACATTTGGCTATCAGGCCATTGGGATGATTCTCTCCGGGTATCAGAAAATGGCTGTGAGCGGTCCGGAGAGCCGGAGCGCCCTGCTGGAGGATTTCCTGACTGCTTCGAACTTTGCGGGCATCTCCTTTGGCACCGCGGGCTGCGGGGCGGTTCATGCCATGGCATACCCTCTGGGCGGAAAATACCATGTGCCCCACGGAGAGAGCAATTATGCCGTCTTTACCGGAGTGATGAAAAATTATATGGAACTCAAATCGGACGGGGAGATCGCCGTAATGAACAGCCGGCTTGCCGGGCTGCTTGGCTGCGGCAAAGATAATGTATACGACCGTCTGGAGGACTTACTAAACCGGATTTTACCTAAAAAGAAACTGCGCGAATACGGCGTCACCGAGGAGGATTTGGGTGCGTTTTCAAAGAGCGTGATGGAAACCCAGGGCAGGCTGATGGCCGGCAGTTTCGTTCCGCTGGACTATGACCGCGTGCTGAAAATTTACACAGAGCTTTACTAAGCAGGAACGGTGAACGGCGAAGAATCATTGAAAAGCAAATAAATAATTATAAATATGAAATGGAGGAAACAACAATGGATATTACAGATTGCAAGGATTTCAATTACGAAGAGCTGGTGAAAGAAAGAGGCACGAAGAAGTTCGGCTATGTTAACATCGCCAAGAAGGTCGATGGCTCGGATGTCCGCATTCCGTACATGGTCGTGACCGGAGCCGAGGAAGGTCTGACGATTCTGGTGGAGGCCTGCTGCCACGGTGACGAGCAGGAGGGAACCGAGGGTCTGATTAAGCTTTACAAGGAGCTGGATCCCATGAAGCTGAAGGGAACTCTGGTCGGCATTCCGGCCCTCAACCTGGAATCCTTCAATGCCGGTGACCGCAGCGCCCCGCAGGATTGGTCTCATCAGGATATGAACCGCTGTTTCCCGGGAGATCCAAGCAGTTTCATTACAAAAAAGGTTGCTCACTACTATTGGGAGAACTTCGTCAAGAACGCAGATCTCTCCATCTCTTTCCACGGCGGCGGCAATCACCTTTGGATCGAGCCTCTGTCTCTGTACCCATGCGGCTCCGACCCGAAGCTGAATGACATGGTCAGGAGGATGGCTTATGCTACAGGAACGAAGCTGATCTGGATCGAAACCATGGAAAGCACCGAAGGCTGCGGATTCCAGGAGTCCAATGCCTATGCGGACGGCGTGGCCGGCATCACCGTAGAACTGGGCGGCCAGTGCATCCGTCATGAGCACAGGGATGAAATGGTTGCGATGGCGGCCGACACCATCAGAAACGTAATGATGGAGTTTGATATGCTGGAGGGAGACGTTCCCTATATCGACGAACACATAGAGATTGAGACGCTCTACCTGCATACCCTGGACGGAGGCTTCCACAAAGTAAAAGTAAAACCGATGGAGTTTGTCAAGGAGGGCACCGTGCTGTCAGAGATCGAGGATCTGTTCGGGAATAAGGTGAGCGAGATGATAGCTCCCTTCGACTGCTACATCTGTTCCTATTGGTGCTACCCTGTAATCCAGCCGGGCAACTGGGGCTTTATCCTCGGCAAGCCGCTGCATCCTGAAAATATCCGATAGCAGCGCTGAAACAAGAATACGGCCAATACTACAGAACTTTCCGCCTGGCACCGTTTTTAAATGGCGCCGGGCGGAAAACGTTTGCCTGGCAATGAAGAAGTCTTCATAATCCTTCGTTGCTGTCTGGCCTCCGTTGCTGTCGTATAAAGTCTGAAACCCACCCGGAAAAACAGATTTTGTCAAAATCGGGAAAAATAAATTGTCAAATATTTCAGAAGAATTGACAAGCCTGTTTTTTTATATTATACTTAACCTGTGGTTAATCACATACATAAGACAGCTTACAAAAGATAACTTACAGAAGAAAAAAGCAAAAGATACCAAAGAACAGCATCAGAAAGTACATAAGAACTACTCAGGTACAGAAGACAGAAAGCTACACCAAGCGTTCACAAAAGACAAAAAGTACAAAAGACATCCGTTACAAATGAGCAGTTTACGTACAAAAGAAGCGACAACAAAAGTCAATATTTACGAAAGTACAAAAGACAAACTTTTAAAAGTACAAAAGACAAATTTTCAAAATACGAAAGATAAAGCACAAACCAAATACAGATGAAGAGCTGCTTCATTTTGTATGATATAGCAATCACTATATTGGAGCAAATGAAACCCAGCAAAGAACAGGTAATCCTGTTTTTTGCTGGGCTTTTTTTCGTCCTGCCGGGAAGTTCCCGGGGGATGTCATCATGTGCCGGAGCAATTTTCAGACATGCTCTGGGGAGGAGGAAACTTGGAATTTGAAGAATTGATCCGCGAGGATTCGGATGCGATGATCCGAGACCTGAAGAAGCTGATTGCCGTCAAAAGTGTGGGACAGAAGGGGGAGGGAGGATATCCTTTTGGAACCGGGGTTCACCGGTGTCTTAAAGAGTGTCTTTCCCTGGCGGAAAAGATGGGATTTCAGACCGCCAATATCGACAACATGCTAGGATACTGTGAATACGGCGGCGGAGAAGAGATGACGGCCGTGCTGGGACATCTGGATGTGGTTCCGGAAGGGGAGGGCTGGACGCATCCTCCCTATGGAGGGGAGGAAGAAAACGGGCGCATTTACGGCCGCGGAGCCATTGACGACAAAGGCCCTTTGATAGCCGCCATGTACGCCCTGAAGGCGGTAAGAGAGTCGGGGATCCCGCTTAAACGCCGGGTCCGGATTTTCTTTGGCCTCAATGAGGAGACCGGCAGCGCCGACATGAAGTATTATCTGTCCCACGGAGGCGAGGTTCCCGTCATGGGATTTACACCCGATGGGGAATTTCCCTTAATCAATGGGGAGAAGGGCATTGTCAACGCAGTCTATGAAAAGAAGATTCCACAGAAGGAGCCGGTATCCGGTAAAGGAATACGAATCCTGGAAATCCATGGGGGCACGGCGGTCAACGTTGTACCGGCCCTGGCGTCCGCCGTCATAGAGGAAGACGGAGAGACAAAAACAGTGCGGGAGGAGGGGACGGGAGCCCACGCCAGCATACCGCATAAGGGCGTCAACGCCGTTGGTAAGCTCCTTGCAGGGCTGGACGGATTGGAATCAGGAGGAAAACTGCATGACACCATTCATTTTCTTGCTGAAAGATTCGGAACGGAATGGGACGGACAGAGCGCGGGAGTGAAATGCTCCGACGCGGTTTCCGGGGATCTGACCCTGAACCTGGGAACCATCGCCTATGACGGGGAGACGCTCCGCGTCGGGTTCAGTATGCGCTACCCCGTGACCCTGGACTTTGAAACCTGCGGGCGGAAGCTGGAAGAGCTGATGCACGGGGCGGGATTTGCGACAGCGGAACTGGTACATAAAAAAAGCCTCTATATGGAGGAGGACAGCCCTCTGGTGAAAATCCTTTCATCCGTCTATGAGGAAGTGACCGGTTTTTCCGGAAAACCCAAGTGCATCGGAGGAGGCACATACGCCAAGATGATGCCGAATATTCTGGCCTTTGGCCCCGTATTTCCCGGGGATCCGGTCTGTGAACACGAACCGGATGAGTACGTGGAGCGGGAAAAATTAATCCGCGCCTGTACGCTCATGGCACATGCAATCAGCCGGATGGCCGGTGAAGAAGATTAACATGGCGACATAAAGAAAACAGAAAGCAGGGAGAACATGAAGATAACAGAGATAAGAACAGGCACGCTGTCGGTGCCGCTCCATGTGCCGTTTAAAACGGCGCTGAGAACCGTGACCCATGTGGAGGACATCATCGTTGAGGTCCACACCGATACGGGAAATACCGGATATGGGGAGGCGCCGCCTACCGGGGTGATCACGGGAGACACCAGGGGGAGCATCCTGGGAGCAGTTAACGAGCATATGAGGCCTCTCCTGATCGGGCGCGAGGTAGATGATTTTGAGTCGCTGCTGAAGGACCTCAATGCCTGTATGGTAAAGAACAGCAGCGCCAAAGCCGCGCTTGATATGGCGCTCTACGATCTGTACGGCCAGCTCTACGGCATACCGGTGTACAAGCTGCTCGGCGGCTGCAGGGATACCATCCGAACCGATATCACAATCAGCGTGAATTCCCCGGAACAGATGGCGGAGGACACAAAAACAGCGTTGAAACGCGGGTATGACTGCCTGAAGATTAAAGTCGGAAGCGATCCGTCCTTGGATGTGGAGAGGCTCCGCGCCGTGAGGGAGACGGCGGGGAAGGATATCTGTATCCGGATCGACGCCAACCAGGCGTGGACGCCCAGGGAAGCGGTAAAGCTTCTGAACCAGATGCAGGAATACGGACTGGATATTGAGTTTGTCGAACAGCCGGTAAAGGCCGCCGACTTCGAGGGAATGAAATATGTAACGGAACATTCCTGTATACCGGTACTGGCCGACGAGAGCGTATTTTCCCCTCAGGACGCCGTGAAAATCATGCAGATGCGGGCCGCCGATCTGGTCAATATCAAGCTGATGAAATGCGGGGGAATCTACAATGCGCTGAAGATAGCCTTGGCCGCCGAGATATACGGCGTCGAGTGTATGATTGGCTGCATGCTGGAGACAAAGGTCAGCGTCAATGCCGCAGTCCATCTGGCCTGTGCAAAGCAGGTAATCACGAAAGTCGATCTCGACGGTCCCGTACTCTGCAGTGAAGATCCCGTAATCGGGGGAGCCGTATTCAACGAGAAAGAGATACGTGTAAGCGGCAGACCGGGAATGGGGATTGAAGGAATCAGGGGAGTTGTATATCATTAAAAATGCCGCCAATCAAGTGACAAAGCACAATAAAATGTATTGAGACTGCTCAGAAAAAGAAAGGTCTTTAAGGAGGATACTATGGAATCTACAATGATATTTGGAATTTCACCCATATTTGCATTGCTGCCGTTAATTATTTACATCATACTGGCATTTAAGGATATCAACCCGGTGCTGAATGTGGTTATCTGCGTTGTGTTAAGCGCAATCATGACAAAACAGCCGTTTTCCGCCATGGGCGGCGTGCTGGCCGACTCCATCGGCTCATTCCTGGGCATGATTGGATTTATTATCATGCTCGGTTCGGCTCTGGGGGCCGTGTTAAAGGAAACCGGAGTTGCGGAATTCCTGATTATGGCCCTGATGAATAAAATCGGCATTGACAGCGAGAAGAAGGCAATCATTGCATCGATGATTACTTCTATCGTGGTTGTGGCGCTTCTCGGAACACTGGCCGGAGCCAATGCAATCATCGCGCCGCTGATTATTCCGCTGGTGGCGATAATCGGACTGACTCCTTCCACGATGGCGGCGGTACTGATGGGAGCGGGAATCACGGGCCTTTTTATCGGACCGTACTCTCCCCAGGTGGTCACGATTATGTCCCTTACGGGCATGACATACGGAAATTATTTTATCCAGGTCGGCCTTCCAGTGGCGGCGCTTTGCTGGATCACGACATTCGTTTGTTCCATCAGAATCCAGAATAAGACGAGAAATATGTATAAATATGAGGACGTGGAAGAGGCAAAGACAGATTATTCTGCAAGTCCGCAGGCAAAACGCGCGACAGCCGTATTTTTTGCCTGTATGGTGCTTCTGATTGGTTACGGAATCTACCTTCAGTCGGGATCCTCCTACGCGATCCTGGTCATCTCCGTGACGGCGATTATCACCGGTCTTGCAGGCGGAATCCATCCCGACAAGCTGTTCGACGTCATGATTGAGGGCGCCAGCAGGATGATGTGGCTCTTTATCATGTTCGTATTATTTACTCCGTTTATCGGCTTTGTTTCCGAGGCGGGAGCATTCGATGCGCTTGTAAAACTGATCGAGCCGCTGCTCCGTTCCAACAGTAAAATCATTGTTTCCTTAATCACCGCGCTGACGGGAATCTTCGGCGTGGGCGGCGCCGCTGCGGCACAGTCGGTTGTTATGGACAGCATGTTTAAAGAACTTGTAAATAATATCGGAATGTCCACGGGACTCTGGGCAACCGTACTGCTGGTAGGCTCCCAGATTACATCCTTTGCCTATCCCGAGGCGGACATGCTCGGACAGATGGGACTGGCCCGCTCCAAAGATCTGAAGAATATGGTGAAATTCGGCGTCACGATCACCATCGTTACGATTATCTATGTAGGCGTACGCGCAATTTTCGGATAGGGGAGAAGAAGGATGGCATACAGGGAGAACCTTTTAAGAAAGATAAACGAATATACCGCATCACAGAGCGGAACGATTTCCGTCTCATTTTATGACCTGAAAGAACAGGACGGATTTTCGATAGACGGCGGCCGGCGCGTACCCTCCGCCAGCACGATCAAGCTGGTTATCATGGCGGAGCTGATGCGACGCGTCCGCAGGGGAGAACTGTCGCTGGACGACAAAATTACCGTTACCGAGGAGATGAAGACGGGCGGCGACGGAATACTTAAGGAACTGGCTCCGGGCCACCGTTTTACGATAAAAGAGATTATGACGCTGATGATTATTATCAGTGACAATGAGGCCACCAATATTCTGATAGAAATGCTGGGAATGGACGGCATTAATAAGATGGCGGGGGAACTGGAACTGAAAGAGGCGTCGCTGGGGCGGAAGATGATGGATTCCGAGGCCAAAAAGCGGGGGCATGATAATTACATTTGCGCCGACGACATTGCCCTGATTCTCAGGAAAATCTATACGGGAAACTGCGTGGACGGCGAGGCCAGCGCCGTTATGCTCGATATTCTGAAAAGGCAGCAGCAGTCCGGCCGCCTCCAGCTCTATCTGCCCGAGGAGGTGGAGGTGGCGCACAAGTGCGGAGATCTGGATTTCCTGGAAAATGACGGCGGGATCATCCTGCTGCCGGATCATCCCTATATTCTTGTGGTCCTTACCGGCGGGATGCCGACAAATAAGGACGGCAGAGAAGCAATCGGCAGAATATCCAGGATCGTATACGAGGAACTTTCATAGGCCGCGCGGCCTGTGTGGAAAGTTAGGAATATTTATGGATGCAGCCGCAAATGAAGTTTATTTGCGGCTGCATTTCTTGACAGGAAAATGATACCTGCCGTATAATAAATAACAGTTCAGCTATGATGCAATCCGCGAGGCGTTTTAGCAGCGTTCTGTGAAAATCACGAGTTATGCGGAGCGATACGACGCATACTTTAAACTGCTGTTCGCGGACAGTATACAGTTTAATGGGGGTAGGGGAGATGAATCAGGAGGAGACGGTGTACATCATCGGTGAGTCCAGGACGAACCTGGATAATGCGATTACAAAGGTCTATGGGACATTCTACATTGCCTTTGAAATCATACCGGAGACAGAGGAGATTGTGGACGTGGACTGTTCACGGACTCTGGAGCTGACAAAGGATTTCATACGGAGGCTGTTTCTGGGGAAAAGAATAGAACTCGATTCGGAGAAAATTGAGGCGGAGGTCAAAAGACGGTATTTTGGTTCCTCGACAAAGGCGATCATCGTCGCATACCGTGATGCACTGAAACGTTTTCAGAAGATTAAGGAATCATAATATGACGAATGAACAGATACTGACCTGCGCGATCAATATAGGGGAACAGCTTCTGGTGAACGGTGCGGAGATCAGCCGTGTGGAGGATACCATCAGCCGCATCTGCAGGGCATACGGGGTGCGCCAGAGCCATATTTTTTCCATTGCCTCCTGTATCATAGTTTCTCTGGAAACGGCGGACGGCGAATGGATTACCCAGACGAGAAGGATCCTGAATTACGGGACCAATATGTATAAACTGGACAGGCTGAACAACCTGTCCCGGAAAATCTGTGCCGGACGTCCGGCCTGGGACATGGTGGAAGAGGAGTTTGAGGCAATTGTGCAGAGCAGGGAGTATTCCCCTGCGGTACAGGTCGCGGTCTGCGCGATGGTGGCCGCCGCTTTCACCGTTTTTTTCGGGGGAACCTTAAGAGACGGGCTCGCCGCCGCCTTTGTCGGAGTGCTCTTAAAAATGACACTGTTCGGCCTGCAGGCCATGAAAATGAAACAGATATTTTCCAACATGATCTGTTCCATCCTATCGGGTCTCGGCTGTATCTTTGTATGCTTTGTGGGCCTTGGGCGGAACCTGGATGCAATCATGATAGGAAATATCATGCTGCTGATTCCGGGAGTCCTTTTGACAAACTCATTCCGCGACTTCATCAGCGGTGATATGATCAGCGGCCTTCTTCACTTTTCAGAGGCGATCATCACGGCAATCTGTGTGGCGGGCGGATTTATCATTGCGATTATCCTGACGGGAGGCAGCTTATGAGAGAGGCATGTTTTTCAATCGCCGCATCCTTCTTCGGATCGCTGGGCTTTGCCATTCTTTACAACACCAGGGGCAGGAGAATTCTGATTTCCTCCCTCGGAGGAGCCGCTTTCTGGGGACTCTACCTGGTCTTTTTTCACTATGTGCAGAATGACTACCTTGGCTTCTTTACCTCGGCCATCCTGATCACAATCTACGCCGAGATATGGGCCAGAATATTAAAAACACCGGCGACCACGGTCCTGATGCCGACGGTCATTCCCTTCATCCCGGGAGGCGCTCTCTACTACGCCGTAAGCGCGGCCCTGAAGATGGACATGCCCGTCTTTGCCGAAAAAGCCCGCTCCGCCCTCGGCCTGGCGGTAGCCCTGGCAGCCGGAATCATGGTCGTGACATCACTTCGCGGACCGGTGGATATGCTGTTAAAAATGATAAACAGAAAAAAACGGAGATAAACAAACAGGGAGCTGTCACAGAATCGTGATACGCTCCCTTTACCTTCCGTCAGGCACACTCCGTCAGGCGCCCGCCCGGTACCTCCAGACACCGTCCTCATAATAACGGCTGATCTTTCCAAGTTTCTCCAGATGATCCACGTGAGCCATGCATTCCCCTACTGCAAACCACTTCTGGGCCGCGGGAAATTCCTCCCAGTTGTTTGCCCGGATCTTCCAGCGCATCTTTCCGGTCAGCTCATAAATTGTCATATCCGGTTTTTCCTTCAGAAGTTTTATGACCTCCTCCAGACGTTTTTCATGGTGAAGCAGAAGCTGTTCAATCCTCTCCTCATAATTTCCCGTCTTCCTGTGACCCGGGAGTGCAAGCTGCACCGGATACCTCTTTGCTTTTTCCAGGCTGTCCAGGTAATTACCCAGAGAGTCCTCCACACCCAGCCAGGATGTAATGTTTGGAGAAATGTCAAACAGGATATGATCTCCTGTAAACATAAACTGCTGCTCCTCTTCCCAGAACATTGCGTTGCCGGGCGTATGTCCGGGCACGGAAATCATAGTCAGGCTGTATGGACCGGCCTGAATCTTATCGCCTTCACGCAGCGGGCAAAAGCGTCCGTCCAGTGCATCCAGCTTATAGCGGGACGCCGGATTAACCGCCTCTGTTTCATTTAACAGCTCCTCGGGAAAACCGGCCTCCAAAAACTGGCGGTGGCGGAGCAGACTTCGCTGCGGAAGAAATCCCTCCTGTAATACCTTGAAATCCGTCTCACTGATATAAATCCGGCCGTCCGGGGCCGCCGCCTCCCTGGCAAGTCCGGTGTGATCCGAGTGGAGATGCGTGAGAAGCACATCGATCCGGCTTGTACTGCTGCCGGCTTCTTCAATGCCTGCCATCAGCGCCTCCCGGCATTCCGGACGGCGGAATCCCGTATCAATCAGAAGATCCCGCTCCCCGCCCCGGATCAGGTAGCTGTTCAGCTCCCTTAAAGGATTCTGAGGCAGCGTGACGCCCAGCCTGTATATATTTTCTTTTATCTGTTCTACCGCATGCTCTCCCATATCAGTATTCCTCCTCAGCGCCGTTACGGTGCGCCATTGCCTTAAACAGCCCGAAACAAATGATAACGCCCAATACAATCGATAAATAATCGGCCGCAGGCTGTGCATAAATTACGCCGTCCAGTCCAAACATCCGGTTCAGAATAAATACGAGAGGGATAAAAATCAGGCCCTGGCGGCAGACTGTAAGTACCAATGACGGGAGTGCCTTTCCCATTCCCTGGATTGTGTTGATGCAGAGAAAGAGAATGCCGATGAACGGGCCGGAAAGCTGAAGGGCAATGACCATCTGGATTCCATAGGCGATAACTTCGGGATCGTTTATAAATACCTGAATCAGCGTCCGGCGTGCAATCATCATGATAATCGTCAGAACCGTACCCATGATCACGGCGCAGATACCGGTAAAACGAAATACCTGCATCAGCCGCTTTTTATTCCTGGCTCCGTAATTATAACCAATCAGCGGCTGGATGCCGGCGCAGAGGCCAATCTGCAGAAGCACCACCAGCATATTCGATTTCATCGCCACGCCCATGGCGGCTACCGGAGTGTCTCCGTATCCCACCAGTGCCAGATTTAAAATAATATTGGCAAAACTCATCAAAATATTATTCAGGGATGCCGGAATTCCAATCGAAGCCACTCCGGATGCGATCCGTCCCCCCATTTTAAAGTCCTTAAGCCTGATGGAGAGGGAAGATTTTTTCCTGAGAAAATAGACAAGATAAAAGGCGCTGGCCGCGATATTTCCGATAACGGTAGCAATGGCTGCTCCGGTTACCCCCCAGCCCAGTCCCAGAATCATAACCGGATCCAGGATGATATTGACCACGGTTCCAATCAGATTTCCAATCATCGATTCCCGGGCCGCTCCCTCGCCCCGGAGAATGTTGCCGAAAGCAGTGGCAAAGATGATAAAGGGGCCTCCGAAAGAGATGTAGGTCAGATACTGTCTGGCGTACTCAATTGTATTCGCGCTGGCTCCTATCAGCTTCAGAATCAAATCCATTCCGGCTATAAAGAGCACCGCAACTATTACGCCCAGGCCGAGAGAGCCGTAGCAGCAAAAGGATGACAGGTTCCTGGCCCGCTCCATCCGCTTTTCTCCCAGCGCCCGCGATATGGCGGAGCTTCCGCCGATGCCGAACAGGTTGCCCAGCGCCATGTAAATCATAAAAACCGGTGTAGCCAGCGAAACGGCCGCCACCTGAAGGGGATCTCCGGTCTGGCCGATAAAAAATGTATCGGCCATGTTATAAATAACTACCACCAGCATGGAAATCATGGTGGGGACAGCCATGAGGGCCACCGCTTTGGGGACCGGCGCCTCCTCAAATAATTCTCTGTTTGTGTTCATGTAAGTAATTCTCCTTTTTCGTTGCCTGCAATAACTACTTGATATTTTCTTCCAGCTTTCTTATCGTGCTCGTAAGCTGATTAAGCTCCTCCGGAGAAATTCCGGACTGAAGCTCTGCCTCAAACCGGTTCAGGCGGTCTATCATCCTATCACGTGCCTCGGTTCCCTTCTCCGTCACCACCAGCTTCTTCAGTCTGGCATCATAGGAAACCGGCTCCCGGCGGATATAACCGTTGCGCTCCATCAATTGCAGAGTCCGGCTGGCCGTGGAGCGGCGGATTGAGAATTCCTTCTCGATATCCCTCTGCATGATATCTCTCCCCTGCGACTGAATCAAAAAGTGCAGAACCCAGTCCTGATTCGCGGTCAGCGTCTCCCCTTCCTGGGCCGACATCTGATTGATTCTGCGGTAAATAAGATTCGATAATACGCGGATTTCAAATCCGACATGAGTGTTTACTGTCATCTTTATTTCCTTCCTGGATGCTTATTTCATATATTTAAAGAGATAGAGCCTGTTCCGGGAGCGGCCGCCTGCGCCTTAAATCAATCCGAATCAGCTTTTCCGCCCCTGGCTTTACTGAAAAGATGTAAGCACCCTAACATTCTAAACGAACGTATATTCTTTGTCAACTCCGTTTTTCAATCGGGCAGCAACCGGGAGTCACCCCTTTGCACCGAAAAGCGTATAAAAGAGAAAGGAACCGTGAGGTTGATTAAAGCACAAAAAAACGGACGAAATCCCTTAAACAGGGGAGCCGTCCATTTTTTTATCCATAAAAACAAGGGTATCGTTCCATCACTTTATTTTGTGATATAGACGATACCCTTCTGCCTATTCATCAACTATAAAATATAATCCGCCAAAAGGGCAGTCTATAAGTAAGTAGTGGCTGCAACAATACCTCTCCCCCATTTGGCGGAAGAGACAGTCAGCCGATGCCGGAATGACGGACGGGCCGATCCCTGCCTGCACTTCAGTCCCATCGATAAATTACGCGGGAAAGGAGGGAGAAAACTTTCCGAAGGGGACCTTGGAGTCCGTTGGCGTTTGATGAGGTCCCTCACGAATCTAGCGCCATTACGCACTCCGTAAGCGGGAGCGAGTCCCCGCAGGAATTTTTTCTCCCGGATTTCCCCTCACCACAACCTCACATAGGGACTGAAGGCTTATCCAACCCCTAACGCACCCCGTCCGCCATCCATCCATCAGCGTCCTTCCCCCAACTAAATCACATCACATTCACAGGCGTCCCATCCACCCATTTCGCCACATTATCAAACACAATCACAGCCCTCTTCACAAGCGCTTCTTTCGTAGCAAACGCAATATGAGGCGTCGCAATCACATTTTTTGCATTCAGCAGCGGGTGCTCTTTTTTTACCGGAGGCTCATTTTCAAATACGTCGATACCGGCTCCGGCGATCCGGCCGGCGTTCAGCGCTTCGGCCAGGGCCTCGCTGTCCACTACAGGGCCGCGGGCCGTATTGATAAGAACTGCCGTTTCCTTCATCATAGCCAGTTCTTCTTTGCCAATCAGGCCCTTTGTCTCCGGCGTAAGCGGTGTGTGCAGTGAAACAATGTCACAGGTGGAGAGAAGTTCATTCAGGGAAACATATTTGATGCCCTCAATTTCTTTCACCGTTCTGCTGTATGCATATACTTCGCAGCCGAAGGCCTGTGCAATCTTTGCCGTGCGCAGTCCGATGGCGCCTGTTCCCACGATACCAAACTTCTTACCTTCCAGCTCAAAGCCGACAAGGCCGTCTTTCGTCCCCTCTTTTCTGACCACGTCATTGCATGGGATGATATTTCTGTAAAGTGCAATGACCATGCCGAATACAAGGTCGGCTACGGCAACGGTGGAATATCCGGCACAGTTGCAGACCATGACGCCGTTGCTGCGGCAGTGATCCATGGCAATGTGATCAACTCCCGTAAATGCAACGGATAAAAGCTTTAAGTTTTTGCATCCGTCGATTACTTCACCGTTCATCGGAAGGTTGGACACGACGATGATATCGGCGTCTTTGCCTCTCTCAATCAATTCCTGCGTGCCTGTAACGCGGGTGTCGTAATATACGATCTCCAAATCCTTCGGAAGCGCTTCGTGCGCCATGGACAGGAGCTTTTCCTGCGGGACTCCAAGAGGTTCGATGATAACAAGTTTCATAATAACAGATCTCCTTTCGCGGCTCTATTTATAGGCTTGAAAAACGCCAAAATCCATATCATAACGGCGTTTTTGTAAAGTTAAAATAACTCTTTACGGAGGAACGGAAAGCCGAACTGCGTGATGGCAGCCGGACGTGTCCGCCGGTAAAAGAATTATGCTTTTATGATACCACACAAACGTCTTTTTGGGGCGGCAGATTTTACGGATTGCTAAAACTAATTAGAGATGAATGTGGAAAGTATGATGATTTTTGACGCACTGGGAATTTTTAACAAATTTTTATTGTTAACTTGGCTTGTTTTTCTTTGTTTGATTTATGAATATGCCTGGATTAGAATGAAATTAAGAAAAAAACATAGCTATGGAAATCGATTAAAAATACAGGAGGAATTAAAAATGTCAGTGGGAAAAAGAATTTATTTAAAGAGAGAAATGCCGGATCCGGAAATTATGGAAGAGTTTAAAAACATTCCGGCATCAAATACAGCGGATGTGATGGGCCGAAGCTGTGCCATGAATCCCAGAATTAAGCTTGTGAGCAGTCCAAAAAACCAGATGATGGTGGGACCGGCTTATACGATAAAGGGCAGAGCCGGCGATAATCTGGCGCTTCACGCGGCGCTGAACTTCTGCGAAGAGGGAGATGTGCTGGTTGTTTCCAATGAAGAGGATAATACCAGAGCCCTGATGGGAGAGATAATGATGGCCTATTTAAAATTTACGAAAAAAATTGCCGGAATTATTCTGGACGGTCCTATCCGTGACATCGATGAAATCGGAAAATGGGATTTCCCGGTTTACTGCACCGGCACGACACCAGGAGGCCCATATAAGGAGGGACCGGGCGAAATCAACGTTCCAATTTCCTGTGGCGGCATCAGCGTAAATCCGGGAGACATTATTCTGGCGGATCCGGATGGAGTGATTTGTATTCCGAGAAAGGACGCGGCTGTGATTCTGGAAGATGCAAAGAAATTCCAGGCTGCCGATGAGAAAAAACTGGAAGCGGCGAAGGACGGAACGGCGAACCGCGGCTGGGTTGAGAAGTCCCTGGAAGAAAAAGGATTTGAAATTATCGATGATGTATACAGACAATAATGTAACGTAAGAATAAGCAATACCGGGAAGAAACGGTAAAGCCAGGGCGCTGCGGGTATGCAGCCCTGTAGTAAGAAAACTGATAATAAGCAGAGGGAGAGGGAAACATGAAAAAAACAGTAAAGGCCGTCATGGCGGTTTTAATGACATCCGTAATAGCAATGACAGGCTGCGGCAACGCGGCACAGACCGATGTGAAAACAGAGAAAAAGGCAGATGGCGCAAATGCCACTGCGGACGGTTCGGACCTTGACTGGCCGAAAGAGACAATCACGATTACGGTTCCCTACAGCGCCGGCGGTGACACGGATACTTACTGCCGTCAGATGTCAAATATGATGTCGAAGAAGCTGGGAGTCAATGTGGTAGTAGTAAATACAACCGGAGGAGCCGGTGTTGTGGCTGCTTCTTCCGTAATGTCGGCAAAAAACGACGGATATAATCTGTTATTCCATCACACCGGTGTTATGCTGACACAGGAAGCGGCCGGATCAAACCAGTTTTCTTTCCTGGATGATTTCGAGGTGGTTGGTTCCATTGCCCGTGATGATACATATGCCCTGATAGCCAAGGCCGGAAGCCAGTGGACCACACTCGAGGATATGATTGCCTGGGCAAAGGCAAATCCGGGAAAACTGAAATATTCCATCACCTTTAATGGGGCGACTCATGCGGTTGCGGAGCAGATGGAAAGAACTATGGGAATTGAGATGGATAAGATCGACGTAGGTTCCAGTACCGCAGACCGCTTAACGGCCTTTATGGCAAATCAGTGTGACATTCTTGTTGTTAACTATATGAATATTGCCGATTACATTGAAAACGGGGATTTTGTCATTCTCGGCGTCTGCTCGGAGGAGAGGCTGAAAGGACTTGAGGACTTCCCGACCTTAAAGGAACAGGGATATGATGTGGTTCAGCCTAAGATTTATGAAGTGAGGGCGCCAAAGGGAACGGATCCGGCGATTGTCGCCAAGCTTTCCGAATGTATGAAGGAAATTGCGGAGGCGCCTGAATTCCAGGAAATCCTCACAAAATACTATGCGGAGGCGTTTTACCGGAACGGCGAGGATACAATTGCCGAAGATCGGGCTGAGGTAGAGGCAATGAAGGAATTATTTGCACAATAACAGAAAGAGGAGTTCTTATGACAGGCAAAAAGAAGAATATTTTAGTTTCCATCGGATTTATTTTATTCGGCATTGTTCTCCTTACTCAGTCTGCGAGTATTAAACCAATGATGAAGAACGACCTGGGTTCAGGATTCTTTCCGACGATTATTGGAGCGGCCATTATCGTGGTGGCGCTTGCTTTACTGGTATTCTCCCTCAGAGAAAAGGAGACCGGGACAACGGCGTCAGACAGCGATATGGCGGGAGGGTGGCTCAGCATCCTCCTGCTCCTGGCCTATGTCGCGGCTTTTAACCGGATTGGGTTTATAATATCTACAATGGTATATCTGTTTTTCCAGATTCTGGTGCTCGCTCCCAGGGAGAAGAGGAGCTGGCCTGTTACGGTCATTCTTTCCGTAGTTGCTCCACTGTTTATTTACGGAATGTTTGTGTATGTTATCAATAGTCCCCTGCCGAAAGGCATCTTTGGATTTTAGGAGGTAATTCTATGGTTTCACAGGCAATACATATGGTTTTATTGAATCCAATCTGCCTGCTGCTTATTCTAATCGGCGTCGTAATCGGTATTATCTTCGGCTCGATTCCCGGTTTGTCGGCATCTATGGCATTGATACTTTTTTTGCCGATGTCCTTCGGCATGGAGCCGATGAACGGCATCGCACTGCTGGTGGGGCTCTATCTGGGCGGCATTTCCGGCGGACTTATCTCGGCGATTCTTTTAAGGATTCCGGGAACGGCATCCTCCATTGCAACTGTGTTTGACGGCGGGCCGATGGCGGCTAATGGAGAGGCCGGAAAGGCATTGGGCGTCGGTATATTGACTTCCTTCGTAGGCGGACTTATCAGTATTTTCGCACTGATGTTTATTTCACCGTATCTGGCAAAGGTTACATTAGCCTTTACATCTGCCGAGTATTTTGCCATTGCGGTATTTGCCCTGACCATTATTTCCAGTCTGTCCGGCAATAACCTGATTTTGGGAATTCTGGCCGGTTTGTTCGGAATTGCCCTGTCGCTGGTGGGAATCGCCCCCGTTGACGGAGCTATCCGGTTTACCTTCGGACAAACCAATCTCTACGGCGGATTTGAGACGGTCGTTATCCTCATTGGCCTCTACGCCGTGACGGACATTATTAAAACGGGTTTTGAGCGCCGTTCCATTATCAACGAAACGGCAAAGAACCAGTACGCCTTAAAAGGTTATGGAATTTCCGTGAAGGAATATGCCGGACAGTGGGTCAATATCATCCGTTCTGCCCTTATCGGTCTTGGAATCGGCATTCTTCCCGGAATCGGCGGTTCCACATCCAGCCTTCTGTCTTATTCCGCGGCAAAGAGCAGTTCAAAATATCCGGAGAAATTCGGAACGGGAATTATAGACGGTGTTATTGCATCGGAGACATCAAACAACGCCGTAATTGGAGGCTCCCTGATTCCTCTGATTACGATGGGAATTCCAGGAAATGTGGCAACGGCAATTTTCCTGGGTGGTCTGACTATCCATGGAATTTCACCGGGTCCCCTGATTTTCCAGAAGAGCGGAGAATATGTGTACGGCATTTTTATCGCACTGCTGGTAGCCAATGTATTCATGCTCATATGTGAGCGCGCCGGTCTTCCGGTGTTTGTCAAACTTCTCGACATTCCTAAATACTACCTGCTTCCGGTTGTAATGGTCTGCTGTGTAGTCGGTGCATACTGCGCCAATTACAGTGTTTTCGATGTGTGGTGCGTAGCTGCATTTGGTCTGGTAGGTCTCCTGTTCAAGGTACTCCGGGTGCCGTCGACGCCGATGATTATCGGGTTTATCCTGGGTTCCATGACAGAGGAAAACCTGCGCCAGGCGTTGATGCAGACGGGCGGAAGCTGGTCCATATTCGTGACAAGGCCCATATCACTCATCTTCCTCCTGATTGCCCTGGTATCGGTTGTGATGACCATCCGCAGTAAGATGAAGGAAAAAAAGACGGCGTAAGAGCCGGAAGCATGTGAAGAAATTCGGCAGCGGTATCAGAGAAGCGAAACAGCTGTAATGCAAAAGAGAGTAATAGAAAAAGATATAATAAAGAAGGAAAAGAAAGAGCCTGGTATGCTGTGTATGCATATACCAGGTTCTTTCTTTATACTTAATATAAATTGATTTAGAGTAAGACACTGTTGACAAAAGGGCTGATTTCCGCCGTCTATCCCTGCAGCAGTTCTTCCGGATTGCGGCGTATCATGAGTTCCAGTTCCTCCGGTGTGATCCCGTGCTCTAAGAGTCCATTTGCGTACAATTCCATGCCCTCGTCGGAGAAGGGAGACTCTGTCTGTCCGAAATCCGTGGTCAGGTAGATGTGGGAAGCGCCGATCCCATGAATTTGTGCGGTTAAATCCTCCCAGGAGGTGCGGTTAAAGTAGGTGGTAAAATAAGAGTGTTCAACAACGGCTCCCATCGAAACGCATTCCCTCTGCTCTTCAAGAGAATAATGGTTGGCCGGGTTGTCCGCATGGGTAATTACCATTCTTTTTATTCCGCAGCGGCCCGCCTCGCGCAGCAGTATCATTCCTTCCGCAGGACCCAGATGACCGGTACAGAGAATCATGCCATACTGTTTTACGGATTCAAAGATTTCATAGACCTGAGGCAGCAGCCGTCCGTCCCCACCCAGGATAGAGAGGTAAGGGGAAAGGTCACAACCGGTATCATGTCCGCGGCGGAAAGACTGGTAGCAGCGGGCATCCAGCGTGGGAAACCATAAAAAGCGTCCCCCGGCCTGTCCGCAGCGCTCTGCCGCATCAGGATTCAGTCCTCCGGCCTGCCGGTTCAGCACGAGACCGCCCACGACGGTTAATTCCGGAAACAGCTCTCTCAAAACAGCGGCGCGTCCGGTGGTGTCCGCGTAATGGCATTTAATCAGGCCGCCTTTCATCCCTGCCGCTTTCCAGCGTTTTGCAGCCGTCAAGTCGCTGCATTTGCGTTCATTTACATCCGGAGCGGTATGAAAGTGAAGGTCATAGGCTCCATCTAAAAGATTGTTCATCATAATTCCTCCCGGGCACCCGGCCCATGAAAAAAGCGCCGCAAAGGGAAAACTTTCTTCCCCCTTGCAGCGCTGTGACAGGTAAGTTTCAAAATCAGTAAGGCATGAAAAGCGGAATCAGCGCGACGACGGAAAGATAGGTCAGAAGCACGGTGGGGATTCCTACTTTCATGAATGTAAGGAATTTGTATTTCGTCCAACCGACGGTCATCATATTCTGCGGGGCGGCAAATGGGGTGGCGTAGGAGGCCGCTCCGGCCAGCGTGATAATCATGGCAATGGGATAGGGGCTGACGCCAAGGCTCTCCGCAATGGAAATTCCAATGGGAAGGAAAATAGTAATGGTCGGGATATTGGACATTACCTGGGTAAGGAAGGAGGCGGCGAAGAAAATGACCGTGCTGATCATAAAGGTAGAGGGATTTTCGCCCAGTATCTCAAGAATCATGTTCGCAACGGCATCACCCAGGCCACAGTTCTTGACGCCTGTGGAGATGGCGGTCAGCGCACCTACCAGAATCAGGCAGTTCCAGTCGATCGCTTTTATGGCGTCCTGAACGGACATACAGCCGGTCCCCACAATAATCATCGCTCCGATGACGGCCGCGATGTGCATCGGGACAACCTTTGAGCCGGATGCGATCACAATGAGAACGGCAGCCATGGTAACGCTGCAGATGGTTGCTTTTTTCCTGTCAAAATCCTTCTTCTCGGCTTTGGCGAATTCCGGTATGTATCCGGTGTCGGGAATCATCCTGGCGCCGATAAAGACGAAGTAAAGGATGCCCAGAATGGAAAGGCCGATGCCGAAGGGGGTGATGGCAAAAAAGCCGAATGGTTCAATCCCCAGTTCCGCCATGACACCGGCTGCTGTTGCGTTGGAGCCGACGCCCACCAGCGTAAGGAAACCTCCGAATTGTGCTCCGAACAGCAGAGACAGAAGCGCCTTGCTGGGACCGAAGCCGGCGGAAATACACATCGCTGTTACCAGAGGGGCAAGAGCGACCATAACGCCTATATTGCTGCAGATGGCGCTTAAAAGACAGGAGACAACCATGGTCGCAAGGATGATATTCCGTTCGCTTTTTCCGGTCACGGCAACCATCTTTTTACCGATAATGTCGGTCAGTCCGGAGTGGAACAGGGAGGAACCGACTACCATCATCCCGGCCAGCAGTACAATCGTTGTGCTGTTGTAGCCGGAAAAAACGGAACCGATATCAATAATTCCCGTATAGGCATAGAGGAGGGAGGCACCCAGGGCGGTAATAACTATCGGAATGGGTTCCCATATAAAGAGAACGATGGTTGCAGCCAGAATAAGCAGTGCGATTAGTATTTGACTCATTTGTAAAACCTCCGTTTGCTTTGTTTTAAATTAAGTCTAACATGAGGATTATAAAAATCAAAACAAAGAAAAATCGGTTTTTTAACAAAGAAAAATTGTGAAGGCTGTTTACACGGAAAATGTCCCGCAGGGGTGACCTGCTTTATGCTAAGACAGGCATTACGTTATTTTCCTAAGTTCGGAAATCTCCCAAAATACATCCTGTGTGATTTCAATAAAGTCATTTGCATAAGGAGGAAGAAACCGCTCCTTGTGGCTGGCCAGGACCAGACGGTGCTCAAACAGAGTGTTCTTCGACAAAATAGGAAAAGCATTTGCCCTTGGAACCTGATCCAGCAGAAGGGGAAGACGCATCTGGGTACAGAAAATACCTCCGTAATTGTATGGATAAAGAGAGAGAAGCAGCTCGGTTGTCGAGGATTCAAGGAAAATATTGGGTGTGACCTTTTCTTCCGCAAAGCAGGCGTCAATCGTTTTGCGCAGCTTCATGGGAGGCTGCGGCAAAAGAAAGGGCATTTTGGAAAACCATTTCAGCTCAGCGCCTTTTCTTGCCTTCTGTTTCAGTTCCTCCCAGGTGTCCGGATAGTAAGATTTCAGAAGCTCGTCGGAACAGACAAGGAGAAGATGATCGTTTAAAAGAAATTTTACATTTAATTTAGGCGCATCGTAATGCATAATGCCGATAAAAAGATCCAATTCACCGTTGAACAGCATCTCTTCCATTTTTTCAGAGGTTTCATGGACCAGTTGAATATGAACATGGGGCCATTTCTGATAAAAGCGGGGGAGAATCTTGGGAAGACAGATCTGGCCGCGGTAGGTGGGAATTCCCACTTTCAGGCTGCCGCCCCGTTTTTCCGAGAGGAGGCTGAGCCTGTTTACCAGTTCCGTTTCCTCATTCAGTATTTTGACCGCTGCCCCATAGAATTGTTCTCCGGCATAGGTTAAGGAAAGTTTGGGCTTGCGGTGGAACAGCTCGACTCCGTAATATTTTTCCAGCCTCTGAATGTGCTGGGTTAAATTCTGCTGGGAAATGTAGAGTTTCTGTGAAGTGTTGGTAACATGAAGCTCCTTCGCCAGCTCTACAAAATAATAAAGGCTGATTAAGTTCATATAAACTCCTCTTATCTTTCCGTAAGTGTGTCATCAGCCGGCGGGAGGAAGGAGCCGGCTGTTATGGAAACCTACCGGGAGGCAGCTTTGACGACGGTCCGGAGCAGTACATCGGCTCCGTCACTAACCTGCCGGTAATCGGTCCATTCCTGTGGACAGTGGCTTCTTCCGCCCCTGCTTGGGACAAATATCATGGCCAGAGGACATACTCCTTTGAAATTCATGGTGTCGTGTCCGGCTCCCGATAAAAGATGCATGGAGGATAAGGACAACTCATCGGCGGCCTCCTCAATCAGCTTTTTCAAGGTTTCATCCATCATCGCAGGCTCCGCCTGAAGATTCCTTTTAATCTCAAATGACAAATCAGGGAAGGCCTTAGCGCTTTCCTGCAGACTTTCCTCAAAAGTTTCCATGACGCTGCCTATTGATGTTACGTAGGGACTTCTGCAATCTGCGGTAAACCGTACTTCTGACGGAACCACATTGGCGGATTCCGGAACCGATTTTATACAGCCAAAGGTGACGACCGTTCCGTCACCGCAAGCCACCGCTTTGTCGGTGGCAGCGGAAATAGACTTTGCCGCGGCTAACAGCGCATCTGCACGCATCGCCATCGGGGTGCTGCCTGCATGGTCGGCTCTCCCTTTAATCAGGATATCAAAGCCCTCCAGACTGACGATTGCATCTACAATACCGATATCCTTGCCGTTTTGCTCCAATACGGGCCCCTGTTCGATATGCAGTTCGATAAAGGCGGTAATATCGTCGGGACGGATCCTGGCATTTCCTATTTCATCGGGATTCAGGCCATAGTTTTCCAGTGCCTGGTATAATGAGACTCCGTCCGCATCCTTAAGGGTTTTCAGTTCATCTGTGGAAACACCGTTGCATATGGCCCTGCTTCCAAACAGGCCTCCGCCGAATCTTGCGCCTTCTTCCTCCGGCATGGCGATAAAATCAATAGGATGACAGGGAGTAAAGTTATTTTCTCCAAGTACCCTGGCGACCTCTATCGCGGCGCATACGCCGGCCTGACCGTCAAAATTGCCTCCGTGGAATACGGTATCAAAATGACTGCCCGTCATGATAACGGGCTTATCCATTTTCCCGGGATAGCGCCCGATGAGATTGCCGGCCGCATCCTCGCGTACCTTAAGACCGGCCGCTTCCATTTCGTTCCTGATATAATCCCGGGCCAGGGAGAATTCCTTCGTATAGGAGAGCCTGGTACAGCCGTCACCGGGAGTCATGTTAAATTCGGCCAGGGATTCCAAATCATGCCGTATCCGTTCCATTTTACATTTCATATTGTATGCTGCCGGTGGAAAGAGTCTTCCAGCGGTTTTTCCTTTCATATTTATGTTTGGTTCCTCCTGATATCTGCAAGCTTTAATCAGCATCCGGTTTCTTTCTGTTCTCTGCGGCGGATACGAAAAAAAGAATAGGCAGAATTATAGGAGTATAGGGATTTCTGCATTGAATTTCTGTTGAGAATACAGAAAACGTAATATGCCGGTAAAAAACTATTATATAAAAAATTATACCACATATCCGCCTGCGGAGGGGATATCATGATTCATAATTTTGTAATCAGGTATTTCTTTATTTATAGTAGCTTATTTGAATAAAGTTATGTAGAATAGAAGTTAGGTATCGGGATTTATTAGGACAGCAAATTTGAGATAAGGAGGGATTCCTATGAAAAAAATATTATTAGCCGCAGCGCTTTCAGGATGTCTTATGAGTACGGCGTGTGCCGGCAGCGGTGTTTCTGATACGGCGCCGCAGTCCACATCGGGAGCAATAGCGACGGTGCAAACCTCGGGTTCCGGAAAAGAGAGTACCGGAAGCAGTAAGGCAGTAACGGATACCAGTAAGGCAGGGATGGATATGCAGCACACCGTTACTTCCTATTATGAAGGCCAGAGCTCACGGGCGTATAAGATGCTGCAGAAATCAATTTTTAAGAACCTGATAGGCGGCTGGACGGAAGAGGGAATCTCAAATCCGGTCTGGAATTATGACAGTTTTGCCCGCTATGAGGTTCTGAACCGGGATCTCACCGGGGTTGAGAAAGATGCGGAGCTTTATTACTGCACATTTTCGGCCGACAATGGGAAATGCGGTTACGGTGTATTAGCCTACCATGGGGAAGGCATGTCGAGGGTAAAGGTGGTGGAAACACCATACCTCTATGATCTTCAGGCCAATATGGAAGCAATCTCCGACGCGCTTGGAAAGACGGAACTGGATCCCGCAACGGCCAGGGCCGTGCGTGTGGAGGTAAATGGAGCGGCCGAGGGAGAATCTGAAGAAGCGATTCGGATCTCCGATGATAAGGGCCATGCCTATCTCTATTATTTTGCAGATTCATCGTTAAAACCGGCGGAGGAGATTCGCACAGGCGCGGTGTCTGAGGTTGAGAAAGCGGCTGAAGGCCAGGAACAGGGGAACAAAAAGCAGAGTTATTATAATGAATTTGAAAGCAAATCAAAGGGAGATGCATACCTCCTGAAGGGCATTATCCATCAGAATCAGGATAAACGCGGCCTGGTGCGCGTGGAAGCGCCCAAGGGGACGGAGATTTCGGTGAAAGGCAGCATGGTAAGAGAGAGCGGTGAAATCAAGCTTGTTTACAGAGATTCCGACGGAACCATTACCGTCCTGGCCGAAGGAAAAGGGAACGGAACCGGGGAACACGCCATTGATATAACTGTCAAGGTAAAAGACGGGAAGGGAGACTTCTATTTTGAGGGAGACGCCGCCGTCTATCAGTTTGAATTGTCACTTGGCCTTACTAAGGAGATAAAGTATTATCTGACCGGGAATAATCCGATACAGTAGGAGGAAAAGAGGCTGCAAAGAAGCCGGTTCGACGAGGCAACGGGTAAACCGAATGTTTAATGAAGGGGGGCCGCTAATTGAAAATGCCCGGGATAATTGACCCGCTCATGTTCGCCCCATGCGGAATGAACTGTATGGTCTGTTATAAGCACTGTTATCACAGAAAACCCTGTGCGGGCTGTCTGAACAGTGACCAGGGAAAGCCGCAGCACTGCCGGAAATGTAAAATAAAGGACTGCATCGGGGAACGCGGCCATTCCTATTGTTTCGAATGTTCGGATTACCCCTGTAAACAGATTAAGGCCCTGGAAAAGAGTTACAACACCCGCTACGGTGCGAGCCTTATGGGTAACAGCGCCGCTGTCAGACAGGATGGCCTGGAAAAATTTATGGAGCGGCAGAGAGACGAATATACCTGTCCTTCCTGCGGCGGGATTTTTTCCATTCATGACAGGGAATGCAGTGAGTGCAGGAGAAAACGGGAACTAGAGTGAGAACAATTTAATTTAAAGGAGACAATATTTGAATTATAAAGGAAATATTAATCAGATACCGGACGAATTTACCATGAGCGACAGCGTGGGACTGGTTACGAAAGAGCTTGGTAAAAGTGCGGGAAGTGAAAAGATCTATGTGAATCTGGACAGTGTGCCTGTCGGGGCGTACAGTACAAAATATCACAGCCACACGCAGCAGGAGGAGTTCTTCTACGTTCTGTCGGGAGAAGGGACACTCCGGTTTAACGATACCGAACAGAAAGTGACGGCGGGGGATTTTATTGCAAAACCGTCGGGAAAAGATATTTCCCATACATATTATAATTCGGGTTCGGAACCGCTGCTGATACTTGATATTGGGACGGTTGAAAAGGAAGATACGTGTTACTACCCCGATGACGATGTCTATCTGCATAAATCAAACGGAAAGAGCCATGCATTCAGGGGAACTGTGTTCCTGGAAGACTGGACATCGGAGCCGAATCTGTAATTGAGCGGAGAAGAGACGGAAGAGAGGAGACTGGAAGTGATGACACCGGAAGAAATGACACCGGAAGAGATGACACTGGAAGAGACGACGCTGGAATACAGAAAAGCCGTGAAAGAAGATGCATCACAGATAACCGGCCTGGTACAGGAGACAATTAAAACGGTCTATCCAAAGTATTACCCGGAAGAGGTGGTGGGATTTTTCTGTGGGCTCCATTCGCAGGAGTCGGTCGGCGAAGATATAAATGACGGAAATACCTGGATTCTTTATGAAGGCCAGCGTCCGGCAGGAACGGGAAGCCTCCGGGGAGACTACATTACCAGAGTTTATGTCCATCCCGATTTTCAGGGAAAGGGATACGGCAGCTTTATCGTAAGAAAGCTGGAGGAAGAGATCTTTTCAAAGTATGACAGGGTTTTTCTGGACGCCTCCCTCCCGGCCTGCCGGTTATACGAGGCGCTTGGCTATAAAACATTGAGGCACGATAAATGGCTGGTTGAGAACGGTGTGGTGTTGGTTTATGAGATAATGGAAAAAGGAAGACATGAATCGGGAGCGCTGGTGAGGACCTGGGATTACCGGGACAGGGATGGTGAGTTAACGGAGAAACTGTTTCAAATATGGAAAAAGTCGGTGAACGAGACCCATCTGTTTCTGTCGGAACAGGAGATAGGGAAGATAGCCGGATACGTGCCGGAAGCGCTCAGTACGGTGCCTTACCTGATGACCGTAACGGATGAGAACGGCGTCACTGCCGGTTTCATGGGAATCTCGGAAAGAAAGCTGGAAATGCTCTTCTTACTGCCCGAGGCGAGGGGAAAGGGACTGGGACACCGCCTGCTCCGGTACGCTGTTGAGAAATACGCGGTGAATGAGGTGTGCGTCAATGAACAGAACCCACAGGCCAGGGGATTTTATGAGCATGAGGGATTCAAAGTATACAGGAGGACGGAACACGACGAGCAGGGGGCTCCGTATCCGCTTTTATATATGAAGCTTCAGGAATCGTAAAAAGGTTTTAAATATTTATGTAACAATCGGGGAAGGGGATTAGCAAAATGAAACAGGAAGAATATGCAGAGAATGAAGCGTACTGGAACAAAAGGTCGGAGATATTTGACACGCAGATTTTAAAAACATACGAGGATGCGTACAGAAAGACCATCGACAACACAAAAAAATACCTGAAAGAGACGGACAAAGCACTGGATATCGGCTGCGGCACCGGTGTGACGACGATCGAGCTGGCCGGCAGTGTGGCGGCAATGACGGCTGTGGACACGGCGCCGGAGATGCTCCGCCAGGCGGTGGAAAAGACAGAAAAAGCGGGCGTTCATAATATCAAATATATTCAGGGCGACATGTTTATGGAAGAACTGGAACCGGGGACCTTTGACACGGTAATGATTTTTAACGTGCTTTTATACATGCCGGATCAGGACGCAGCGATGAAACGCCTCAAAGAACTGGTGAAACCGGGCGGCTATCTGGCGGTGGCGGCCGATTGCCTGAAGAACAGTCTTACAAAGGAGGCAATTCGGAAATGGTACCGCAGCCACACCGGTAAGATGCCGTTTGTGGAATTCTACTCGCCGGAGAGTCTGGAGAAGATGATCGAGGCGTACGGGTTTGAGATAGTGGAGAGGGAAAAATTATTTCTGCATCCTGTGAACTATTTTTTAGTGGCGAGACGGTGTGAAGAGTAACGGGAGGCAGTGAAAGGCAGAATTATGCGCGATTATTTTATGAAGACGGAACGAATCGGATTTTCACACTGGAAACCCGAGGACCGGGAGCTGGCGGAGCTTCTCTGGGGAGACCCGGATGTAACCCGCTATCTCTGTGCAGACGGAAGATTTACGGAGGAAGAGATAGAACAACGGCTGGAGACGGAAATCAGCAATTTTGAAAAATATAAGATACAGTATTTCCCCATGTTTGAGCGAAGCAGCGGAAAACTGATAGGATGCTGCGGACTGCGTCCTTTTGAAGACGAAACAGAGATTTTCGAAACGGGATTTCATCTGCGGAAAGAGTTCTGGGGAAAAGGACTGGGCGAGGAAGCCTCCCGCGCTGTTACGGCCTATATGCCCACGGTTATAAAGGTAAAAGAACTGAGGGCGGGCCACCATCCGGAAAATACTGCATCGGCGAAACTTTTGAAGAAGCTGGGATTTGAGCATATCGGGGACGGTTTTTATCCTCCGACCGGACTGCGCCACCCCTGGTACAGGAAAAGCATAGAACAGTAGAGCCGCCCGGCTTCTAAATACATATATCAGGTGCCGGAGGAATGAAATCAGTAAAAGAATTGGGAGATTGTATATGCAGAATGGGTGGATTTTTTATTTTTTATTTGTCAGCGTAATTGTGCTGCTTTTTCTCTTTTGTACCGTATATGTCATAAAAGTAATATTCCAGGCCTGCATGAAAAGCAGGCGGAAGGATAACGGAAGATAGAAGAAATAGCGGCAGATTTTTAAACATGGTAAAAGGCAGTTTACAGTAATGTTTTAAACTTTGAAAGTGCAACAAATTCAAAGCAAAACCACGGCTGTGACTGCCTTTTGTGATCTAAAATAAAAAAATGGAAATGAATATTTTTCCTTCAAATTGTCAATAATCCATTCAGATTTCATGTTCTGTGGCCGGATACCGGAAAAAACATGATAAATACGCCGAAAAAGCCGGATTTTTTTACATTTTATGCCTTGACACAAATTGACAAACTGATTATAATAAGTAGGCGTGTAAAAATGCAATGAATTTTTGTGCGTAAAAATATCAGCTTTTAAAGCAACCACAGACAATATCACAGGAGGTGAAAAGGATGCCAACATTCAACCAGTTAGTAAGAAAAGGAAGACAGACATCTGAGAAGAAATCTACAGCACCGGCTCTGCAGAAGGGATACAACTCTTTACAGAAAAGAGCTACCAATATCTCTGCACCGCAGAAGAGAGGTGTGTGTACAGCCGTTAAGACTGCTACACCTAAGAAACCTAACTCAGCTCTGAGAAAGATCGCCAGAGTACGTCTTTCCAACGGAATCGAAGTAACAAGCTACATCCCAGGTGAGGGACACAACTTACAGGAGCATAGCGTTGTTCTGATCCGTGGCGGTCGTGTTAAAGACTTACCAGGTACAAGATACCATATCATCAGAGGTACTCTTGATACAGCAGGCGTTGCTAACAGAAAACAGGCCCGTTCCAAATACGGCGCTAAGAGACCGAAAGACAAAAAGTAATTAAACGTTAATTTAGGTAAAATTCGTTAGAATTTAGTGCCGGACTTTGATATTGACCCTGTAGGTTGCAGGTAATCATAGATTCGAGCGCGAACGCACATTGTATGCGAGTACCTAAGATCTAATGAAACGCTTCGGCCCATTTCCGGAGCTGGAGCAGATATTAAGGAGGGAAGTAACGTGCCACGTAAAGGACATACTCAGAAAAGAGACGTATTAGCAGATCCGCTTTACAATAACAAGGTTGTTACCAAGTTAATCAACAACATCATGTTAGATGGTAAAAAGGGTGTTGCCCAGAAGATCGTATACGGCGCATTTGACCGTGTAGCAGCTGAGACAGGTAAAGAGGCTGTAGAAGTATTCGAAGAGGCTATGAACAACATCATGCCTGTACTGGAAGTTAAGGCAAAACGTATCGGCGGCGCCACATATCAGGTTCCGATCGAGGTTAAGCCGGAGAGAAGACAGGCTCTTGCACTTCGCTGGATCACTCTCTACTCCCGTAAGAGAGGCGAGAAGACTCAGGAAGAAAGACTTGCAAAAGAGATTCTGGATGCTTCCAACAACACAGGCGCATCTGTAAAGAAGAAAGAAGACATGCATAAGATGGCAGAGGCTAATAAGGCATTTGCACATTACAGATTCTAATAGGAGGAAAAAGCTTTGGCTGAAAGAGAATATCCATTAGAGAGAACCAGAAACATTGGTATTATGGCTCATATTGATGCCGGTAAGACCACTACTACGGAGCGTATCCTGTATTACACCGGTGTAAACTATAAAATCGGTGATACACATGAAGGTACGGCTACCATGGACTGGATGGCTCAGGAGCAGGAGAGAGGTATCACCATCACCTCTGCAGCTACCACATGTCATTGGACTCTGCAGGAATACTGCAAAGAAAAGCCAGGCGCTCTGGAACACCGTATCAACATTATCGACACTCCAGGACACGTTGACTTCACAGTTGAGGTTGAGCGTTCCCTGCGTGTACTTGATGGCGCTGTAGGTGTATTCTGTGCAAAGGGCGGTGTAGAGCCACAGTCCGAGAACGTATGGCGTCAGGCCGACACCTACAATGTACCTCGTATGGCATTCATCAATAAGATGGATATCCTGGGTGCAGACTTCTATGGAACTGTAGAGCAGATTAAGAACAGACTTGGTAAGAATGCCATCTGTCTGCAGCTCCCAATCGGTAAGGAAGACGAGTTTAAGGGAATTATCGACCTGTTCGAGATGAAAGCATACATCTACAACGACGACAAGGGCGAGGATATCTCCGTAACCGACGTTCCGGACGATATGAAAGACGACGCAGAACTGTACCGTACAGAGCTGGTTGAGAAAATCTGTGAGCTGGATGACGAATTAATGATGCAGTACCTTGAGGGCGAAGAGCCTACAACAGAGGAACTGAAGATAGCTTTAAGAAGGGCAACATGTGAGTGCCTCGCTATCCCGGTTTGCTGTGGTACAGCTTACAGAAACAAGGGCGTTCAGAAATTACTGGATGCAGTTATCGAATTCATGCCTTCACCGGTAGACGTTCCTTCTATTAAAGGAACCGATCTGGAAGGCAACGAAGTGGAGAGAAAATCTTCCGATGCTGACCCATTCTCCGCACTTGTATTCAAGATTATGACAGACCCGTTTGTTGGTAAACTGGCTTACTTCCGTGTTTACTCAGGTACTATGAACGCAGGTTCTTACGTACTGAACGCAACAAAGGGCAAAAAAGAGCGTGTAGGACGTATCCTTCAGATGCATGCGAACAAACGTCAGGAATTAGATAAAGTTTTCTCCGGCGATATCGCAGCAGCAATCGGATTCAAGTTCTCCACAACAGGTGATACAATCTGTGACGAACAGCACCCTGTAATCCTGGAATCCATGGTATTCCCGGAGCCGGTTATCGATATCGCTATCGAGCCTAAGACAAAAGCAGGACAGGATAAGATGGGCGAGGCTCTTGCAAAACTTGCAGAAGAGGATCCTACTTTCCGTGCTTATACAGATAAAGAGACAGGACAGACGATTATCGCAGGTATGGGCGAGCTCCATCTTGAAATCATCGTTGACCGTCTTCTCCGCGAGTTCCATGTTGAAGCCAACGTAGGCGCTCCTCAGGTAGCATACAAGGAGACATTTACAAAGGCAGTAGACGTAGACAGCAAATACGCAAAACAGTCCGGTGGACGTGGTCAGTACGGACACTGTAAGGTACGTTTTGAGCCGATGGACGCTAACGCTGAAGAAGTATTCAAATTCGAATCTGCCGTTGTCGGCGGTGCTATTCCGAAGGAATACATCCCGGCTGTAGGCGAAGGTATCGAAGAGGCTTCCAAAGCAGGTATCCTTGGCGGATTCCCGGTACTGGGCGTTAAAGCTACCGTATATGACGGTTCTTATCATGAGGTCGATTCCTCCGAGATGGCATTCCATATTGCCGGTTCCATGGCATTTAAAGATGCTATGCACAAAGCAGGAGCTATCTTACTTGAGCCGGTTATGAAGGTAGAAGTAACAATGCCTGAAGAGTATATGGGTGATGTTATCGGTGATATCAACTCCCGTCGTGGCCGTATCGAAGGTATGGAAGATATCGGCGGCGGAAAGCTTGTAAGAGCTTACGTTCCGTTATCCGAGATGTTCGGTTACTCCACAGACTTACGTTCCAAGACACAGGGACGTGGTAACTACTCCATGTTCTTCGAGAAATACGAGCAGGTACCGAAGAGCGTTCAGGAGAAAGTTCTGGCTGCAAAGGCAGACAAATAAAGAGAGAAACAAATCGTTGTAAACTTTCCAGGCAGTGAAGAAACTGCCCGGAAAGTAAATAATAGGCTTGAAAAACATGCTCTGATCGAATATAATTAGAGACAGCCTAACATAAATTATGAAGCCCCGGATGGGTGCAAATTAAGGAGGACGTTATAAAATGGCAAAAGCAAAGTTTGAAAGAAACAAAACGCATTGTAACATTGGTACCATCGGACACGTTGACCATGGTAAAACAACATTAACAGCTGCTATCACAAAAACTCTTCATGAGAGATTAGGTACTGGCGAGGCTGTTGCATTTGAGAACATTGATAAAGCTCCGGAAGAGAGAGAGCGTGGAATCACAATCTCTACATCTCACGTTGAGTACGAGACAGAGAACAGACATTACGCACACGTTGACTGCCCAGGCCATGCTGACTATGTAAAGAACATGATCACTGGTGCTGCACAGATGGACGGCGCTATCCTTGTAGTAGCTGCTACAGATGGTGTTATGGCTCAGACAAGAGAGCATATCCTTCTTTCCCGTCAGGTAGGCGTACCTTACATCGTAGTATTCATGAACAAGTGTGATATGGTTGACGATCCAGAGCTTCTTGAATTAGTAGAGATGGAGATCCGTGAGCTTCTTAACGAGTACGAATTCCCAGGCGATGACACACCTATCGTTCAGGGTTCTGCTTTAAAGGCTCTTGAAGATCCTTCCAGCGAATGGGGCGACAAAGTTCTTGAACTTATGGCTGCAGTTGACAGCTATGTTCCGGACCCAGTTCGTGAAACAGACAAACCTTTCCTTATGCCAGTAGAGGACGTATTCTCTATCACAGGTCGTGGTACAGTTGCTACAGGCCGTGTTGAGCGTGGTACTCTTCATGTATCTGACGAAGTTGAAATCGTTGGTATCCAGGAAGAAGTTCGTAAAGTAGTTGTAACTGGTATCGAGATGTTCCGTAAACTCCTTGATGAGGCTCAGGCTGGTGATAACATCGGTGCTCTTCTTCGTGGTGTTCAGAGAACAGAGATCCAGAGAGGTCAGTGTCTCGTTAAACCAGGTTCTGTAAAATGCCATAAGAAATTTACAGCTCAGGTTTACGTTCTGACAAAAGACGAGGGTGGCCGTCATACACCATTCTTCAACAACTACCGTCCACAGTTCTACTTCAGAACAACAGACGTTACAGGCGTTTGCGATTTACCAGCAGGCGTTGAAATGTGTATGCCTGGCGACAACGTAGAAATGACAGTTGAACTGATCCATCCAGTAGCTATGGAGCAGGGACTTCGTTTCGCTATCCGTGAAGGCGGACGTACAGTTGGTTCAGGTAGAGTAGTTTCTATCATCGAATAACAATCGGTTATAAAACCGAGGTGCGATAAATTTAATTGAGCGGAATCCGGGAAGGAGCTTGCTCATTCCCGGATGGAGTTCAGTTGAATTTATCATAGCGCTGTTAAGCGCGGCTTCTTGTACGCTCTGCGTACAAGAAGAGGCACCGCCCCTATAGATAATTCCGTACCTCAACAGGTACATTATGTCCAAGCGTAAGATAACCCGGAAAACTTTTGTTTTCCGGGTTTTTCTGTTGAACTAATCTTTAACCGTTCAAGCGTTTCCTGCACTACAGTTCCTACACTACAGTTCCTGCACTACAGTTCCTACACTACAGTTCCTACACTACAGTTCCTACCCTGCATTTCCTGCTCTTCATTTTCCGCTCAAATGTTTTCCGCTCCAGGTTCCCCCTTTTAGCATCCCCTTCTCTTAACTGTACCTTAGCTCTCTTATCCCCACCCTACTTATTCTTCCGAGAATTTTTCCACATTCCGCGCCTTAAGCGCCAGTGCAACCTGTTCAATAAATTTGTAATGGGAATGTTCCATTCCCAGCAGGCTTTTTGCCTTGTTAATTCGGAAACGGATTGTATTCTCATGCTGTTTCATCCTGACGGCGGCCGCCTTATAATCGCCGTCGCAGGCAAGGTAAGTCTCAATTGTCTCTATCAAATCCACATTATGGCGTTTTTCATACCCGATAAGGGGTTCCAGTGTCATTGTATAAAATTTCTTTAAGGCCGCATTGTCATGGACTGCCATCAGCAGGTTATAAATATGCAGATCATCGAAATAGGTGACATTCTGTTTCAGCATCATACCGATCTTCAGGGAAGAGCAGGCCTGGCGGATACTTTGCTGGAAGTCGGAGGCATTCTCAAAGGGACCGCTGATTCCGGCGGAGTATCCGGCGCAGTAATAGGCGAAGAGCTTCCTGATTCCGGGCAGAGCAGCTTCAAACTCCGTGTGCTCCTGATAATTGAAGATGAGAAACCCGCCGTTCTGGTATCTGCGGAGACGCAGCTGGTACTGTGTCTTTAAATCGGATTGGAGGCTGTAGAATCTGCGGCTGTTCAGCTCCGGGAGATGAAAACACAGGGCAATATATTCTCTTTTAAAAATCGGGTTGACGTACTTCCCGATTTCCAGGATTTCCGAAAGGGAGAGAGTTTCATAAAGCAGGCGGTTCAGCTTATTTTCAAAGAAAAGCTCGGACTGTTCGGTCATCAGCAGTTCCGAGATATCACGTATCAAATCGCCATAAGGGACATTGCTGCTGATTTTTATAACAGGGTAATGATTCTTTTCCGTCAGCTCCAGGACATTCTCAGGAAACTCCGGCAGATACTCATTTGTCACAATACAGCAGGAGCTGCCGCTCGTTACATAAAAATAGAAGGTGTCATACAATTCTTTTTCATCATCCTTCACCGAATAAAGGCTCCTGATGTATAGATCCCCTTTCAGCGCCAGGCTGTATTCCAGATCATTAAACTGGATGGGACAGTCGGTAAAGTTAACCCTTGTCACCTCGCGATCCAGGCCGCCTGCGCCGGAAATGATCTCAGAGTCTTTCAGCAGGCTTAATTCCAGAATATCACGAACCGTTATGCTCATAGCAATCCCCCGTTCCATTTGTGTCAATCATAGGTATTCTTTTCTCATTATACATGAAAAACAGGGTGTAAACCAGAGCATAGAGTATGCATTGTGAAATTTACAATGAAATTCCGGTTGATCTTGTACTGCACTATAATGAAGTACTAAAGGGGGACTGGTATACTGATATCATCAAAGGAAATTATTGATGAGTGATAAAGAGTAAATGAAGAGAGAAGAGTAAATGAAGAGAGAAGAGTAATTGAAAAGAGAAGAGTAAATGAAAACGGAGGGGTAAGAAATGAGAAAACTGGATTATCAGGAGGTAAATGATATCCTGACAGGATGTACGATTCTGGGTACCGGGGGAGGCGGTTCACTGCAGAGCGGAATGGAAGCGGTGGAGAAAGAACTTAATAGTGGAAAGGAATTCAGACTGCTGGAATTTGACGAGATTGAGGATGAGGCCTGGTTTGCCAATCCCTATTTCTGCGGTTCAATCATGCCGGAGGGGCAGGAGGTGGAGATCACCGGCGAGGAGATTCCGGCCGCGGTGACGGCTCTTGAGGAGCATATGGGAATTACTTTCGACGGCCTTGTTTCCATTGAGTACGGCGGAGGCAATACAGGAGAGGCGATGGCCGCCGCCGCCCACCTGGGAAAATATATGGTGGATGCGGACGCAGCCGGCCGTGCGGTGCCGGAACTTCAGTTTTCCACCTATTATGTCACGGAACAGCCTATCACGCCGTTTTCGGTCACAACACAGTATGGGGATGTTGTGATTGTAAAACAGGTGGAGAGTGACGCCAGAGCGGAAGCGCTGTCGCGGTTTATGGCGGTCGGTTCCGATAACCTGGTGGGAATGGCGGATCATCCAATCCGGGGCAGGGAGCTGAAACACTCGGTAGTGCCCTCGGCCCTTACCTATGCGGAGAAGGTAGGAAAGGCCAGAAGGCAGGCCTGCGAAGAGGGAAGGGACCCTGTTGCGGCTATTCTGGATGCAGCGGAGGGAAGGCTCCTCTTTGAGGGGATTGTGACAGGGGAAACTGCCTGGGAAATCAAAGACGGCTTTACGCTGGGCGATATTTACCTGCAGGGGCAGGGGAATTTTAGAAACTCTCTGGGAAGAGTTTGGTATAAGAATGAAAATATGGTATTCTGGATAGATGAAGAGGTGAAACTGACCTGTCCCGACTTAATCTGTATTGTGGAGAAGAAGACGGGAATGCCTGTGACGAATCCCAACTGCAACGAGGGGATGGAATTGTGTGTTCTGGGATTTAAGTGTCACGAACTTTGGAGAAGAGACAGGGGAATGGATATTCTGAATCCGCGCTTTTTCGGATTTGATATGGACTGCCGGTTCTTAGATGATTGAGAGGGGGATATACGGATGAGTGAAACAATCAGGGAAAATTCATTATCGGAACTATTTAACGATTACGAGAAGACACCGGTTCCTCCAAAAGCCAGGCAGACCTGGTTTGAGCAGGGAATGGTATGGCTGGGTTCCGGTTTCGGCCTGAGCGGCCTGGCAACGGGGGGCCTCCTCGCCAACGGTTTATCATTTAAAAACATGCTGCTTGTCAGCGTGCTCGGTTCCTTAATTATTATGGTTCTCGGGATTTTAAACGCCATGGTGAGCACACATACCCACCTGTCCACCTCATTTACCGCCAGAAGGCCCTTCGGCAGACAGGGGGCAAAGATTATCGGCATCATTCTGTGTTTTTCCAACTTTGGCTGGTATGCGTTCCAGGCGGATTTGTTCGGTAATACGGTTTCCTCTATTGTCAGGGAGGTAAAGGGAACCGCAATCAATCCCGTCATTTTCACAATTATCGGCGGACTGGCCATGTCCCTGACTGCGATTATGGGATTCAAGGCAATTAAAAAGCTGAGTGAAATCGGGCTTCCGCTCTTATTTGTCTTATGTATTGTCGCCGTATGGAAGACGGCCGGTATTATTCCGATGAACAGCATCATCGAGGCGGGTCCCGTAGGAGATCCGATTACAATTCCGATGGGCATTTCCAGCGTAGTGGGCAGCTTTGCGGTAGGAATTGCGATGATAGGCGACTTCAGCCGTTTTTCCACTACAAAGAAGGACTGCGCGATCGGAGTGAGCATCGGCCATTTCTGGGGATACATTCCGGTGCTGATGTGCGGAGCTTTTTTTAACTACGCCTTCCATAACTGGAATATCGTAGAAATCATGATAGAGTCCCTGGGACTTGGATTCTTCGGTGCAATCGTGCTGATTATCGGCCAGTGGACTACGAATGACAACAATCTGTATACAAGCGTTCTGGGACTGATGAATACGCTGGACGGCGTAGTGAAAATTTCCCGTATGAAGCTGACCTTTATTGTGGGCATTATCAGCACAATGATAGCCGGACTGGGCGTATACAAATACTTTGTAACCTTTTTAAGCCTGCTGGGCGTGTTTATTGCTCCGATTACGGGTATCCTGATAGCCGACTTCTATCTGTGCAACAGAAAAAGCTATGACAAGGAAGGCGACGGCGGTGTGGAGGGCTGCAAATACGGCGCGCTGGCCTCCTGGGCAATTGCTTCCTTTGTCGGAATAACAATGACGGCAAAACCGGTGGGGCTTGGCTGGTTCACATCCGTTGGCGATATCATTCCGACTCCGATTGTATGTATTATTGTTGCGGTTCTCTGTTATTGTACGGCGGAAAAGATTTCTGTTAAACAGCGGGGAACACTGCAGGATATATTGCCGGTAAAAGAATAGAACCGTGTGGCGTTGTATGGTATTACCGGGAAGATAACAGGGAAGAACCGGTGTGAGGAACCAAAAGAGTAAGGTTATATGACGGTTCGTAAATATAGTTGGCAGACGGTATAGTAAGACCCTGCTGAAGCGTTATAAACTTCAGCAGGGTCTTACTATACCGTTTTATGGATGTATCTAAAATTTTGAGAATGCCGTTTGTACTGGAGGCATCCGGATGTCGTTGATGCCGGATGTTAATGATACCGAACATCTGCGATGCCGCTTTTTAGTGCGTCCGCAGGCTCAGTTTGCGTTTCGTCTCACCGGGACGCTATAAAAGATCCACCCCGCTCACCTTAATAAAAGGCAGAGTCTCTTTTACGATAATACTGCATTCCGTCGTGCAGATCGGCTGGGTGATCGTGCGTTCTTTATTCAAAACCTCATACAGCATACAGATGGCCTGATACCATTCGGAAGCCGGTTTCTGGTACAGAGAGGCGGCGATCGTTCCGTTCTGTATATAGCGGTACATATTGGAGGTATATTCGTGTCCGAATAAAAGAATTTCTCCACCTTTGCCCGCGTCTTCCACGGCCGCGGCAACCTGTTCGATCAGGCCGTTGGTCACGTAGATGGCATTCAGGCCGGGATAATTCGCAATGCAGTCGGAGGCAGCCTGATAGATATTGCGGTAGACACTTTCCTCCGAATCGTCGGACTCCACCGGAATCACGCGCTGAACCTGGATATCCAGTCCTTCCTGGTTGATCTTACTGAGAAAGCCGGAGATCCTCTGCTGCGTTCCGTTAAAAAGAGCGTTGGGAGAAAGGATGGCGGCATGACAACTGCCGGGCACGTACAGGCTGACCAGTTTGGCGGCAAGCCTTCCCAGTGCGAAATCATCAGGTCCTACGAAAAAGGTGCGCCGGCCGCCGACCGTATCGTTAATCACGGTGGCGTAAGGAATATCCTCGGGGATGTGTTCATCAATCTGGCCGGAAGTACCGTCGTCAACCGCGGTTAAGACAATTCCGTTCACACCCTCTGTCAGCAGCCGGTCGATGGAAGCGATCTGTGCTTTAATATTATACGCCGGAAATGAATCCACAACCAGTTTGACGCCGAAAGCTTCCAGTTTGGAGCAGGCGTACTGGATGCCGACCTGTGCTTCCTGCCAGAAATCACGGTCCACCATTGGGTAGGTAATACCCAGGGTAAGGGGGTTCTTTCGCGAGACCAGGGCGCGGGCGATCTGGCTGGGGCGGTAATTCAATTGTTCAATAGCCTGAAGTACGGCCTCTTTATTTTTGGCAGAAACGCGCCCTCTGTCATGCAGAACCCGGTCTACCGTGCCGATGGAGACGCCGGAAATTCTGGCAACATCTTTTATCGTTGGATGCAGCATATTATATAACTCCTAATTGTCATTTTTGAGTACTTGAAATACATTGATTATACAGGATTTTGGCCTAAAAGTAAAGAAAGCGCCATAATGCCCGCTCCTGTTTGTGCAGACCTATCTGAACTGTTACGGGTAGTTACTGTTCACTCGGGATGTATTACGCGAGGTGTTTTCACGTACTTTTCGTGAAAATCACCGGGTATTCCGATTTTCCGCAGCCGGCGCCGTCCAGCAGATAGGAGGGGCCTCCCGGAAAGGTCCCGGGATGATCTCCGGCTCCGATGGAAGCGGAGGTTACAAACAACTGATCCATGTTTGCTCCGCCAAAGCAGACGCTGGATACCTGGGAGGCATCCAGGGGATAACGGCACAGTATATTGCCGGAGGGGGAAAGCTTCAGCACACAGCCGCCTCCCCAGACGGCGGTCCAGATATTTCCCTGTGCGTCCACGGTCATTCCATCCGGCACAGCCTGAGGACCGGACGCCTGATAAACGACGCCGATTTTTTCCGGCACATTCTCCGGTACATAGCGGTAGGCGGTGATTGTTCCCGGACCCGAATCGGTATGGTAAAAGACGGTTCCATCCGGAGAAAAGCCCATACCATTGGAAATCTGTAAGTGATTCAGAAGAATATACGGTTTCCTGCCCGGTTCGAAGCAGTATAGCGCGCCGTCCTCATTATTATCTCTTTTACTTCCGGCCATGATGCGCCCGTCCGGACCGCAGATGGCATCATTAAAACGTTCTCCCTTTATAAAGGGGATATCGAGGGGGATCTCCCAGAGCTTATGCAGAGCGGCGTCATATTTATCTCCGGTCCAGGAGGACAGAAATATTCCCTGCTCCGTAAACAGCAGGAGATCCCAGGATGATGTAAACAGGAAGGCGCCTGTCTGGTATGGCGTTTCCAATACGGGGTATGCCGGTTTTTGGCCGGAGGCCGGGACGGCATAGATGATCCCGTTCACGATATCGGTCCAGTAAAATTCTTCCGTATCGGCCCTCCACAACGGGTTTTCACCCAAAGTGCAGGACGGTGCGTCTATCGTACGAATCAATGCGTTTTTCCTCCTTTCTACCATTCGGTTACGCTGCCGTCCGGCATGTGATAGATTGGATTCTTCCAGTGATGTTTTTCCCTGGAGGCGGCTAAAACTGCCTCCTCATTGATCTCAAGCCCCAGACCGGATCCCGCTAGCGCATGTACGAAGCCGTCTTCATACCGGAATACGGAAGGATCCTTTACATAGGTTGTAATTTCCGTCCCCTGGTTGTAAGCCATATTAAGGCTCTGTTCCTGGAGACATGCATTGATTGAGGTGAAGTCGATTTGCAGGCAGGAGGCCAGCGCGATCGGCCCCAGCGGACAGTGGGGAGCCAGGGCAATATCACAGGCCTCCGCCATGGCCGCGATCCGGCGGACCTCGGAGATTCCTCCGGCATGGCTCAGATCCGGCTGTATAATATCTACGTATCCGCCCTGGAGCATACGTTTAAAATCCCATCGCGTATAGCAGCGTTCCCCTGTGGCTAAGGGAATATGACTGTAGCTGTGCAGTTCTGCAAAAGCTTCTTCATTATCTATCAGGACAGGTTCTTCAACGAACAGAAGTTTAAAAGGTTCCAGCTCATGAAGCAGCGTTTTTGCGGTGGATTTATGGGCGCGGCCGTGGAAATCAATGGCAATGCCGATGCCGTATCCCACCGCATCGCGGATTGCCTGGACCTTTGCCAGCAGCGCGTCGATCTGGGCGGAATCATTGATCCAGCCTATTTGGTCCACACCGGTCATCTTGATATTCCGGAAACCGTGAGCTGCACGGTCTTTGGCACAGGCGGCAGCCTCTTCCGGGGAACCGGAGTCAATCCAACTGTAAACTTCCATTTTATCCCGTACCTTTCCCCCTAACAAATCATAGACGGGGGCGCCGAAATATTTTCCGCGGATATCCCACAGAGCCTGGTCGATTCCGGATAAGGCGCTGGACAGGACGGGGCCGCCGCGGTAGAAGCCGCCCCGGTATATGGTCTGCCAGATATCCTCGACCTGCCTGGGATCGGAACCTTTCAGCAGAGGAATGAGTTCCTGGACGGCCGTCTCCGTCGTATCGGCCCGCCCCTCCACAACGGGTTCACCCCAGCCGACAAAGCCGTCATCCGTTTCAATACGCAGGAAAAGCCAGCGGGGAAGGACGTGATAAGTATCTATTTTCGTGATTTTCATATTAATTCCTCCATCGGTTCATAATCGTTTTCGGGCAGGATCGGAAGCAGGGAACCTCCGTCGATGGTGACGCAGTTTCCTGTCATATAGGCACAGGCGTCTGAGGCCAGAAACGCGATAATTCCGGCAATTTCTTCCGGCTGGGCAAACCGTTTTAACGGGATTTTAGGAGCGGCCCGGTGGATGGGATCGGACTTATCCCAGCCGACGTCGGTGTAGCCGGGAGCGGCGGTGATAACACGGATTCCGTAAGGAGCCAGTTCCATGGCGGCATTCCGGCCGAATTTGGTCAGGGCAGCTTTCGTAGGGGCGTAGATGTTGGCGTTGGGCCAGCAGCCGTCGGCATGGTTGGAAGAAATGTTGATAATCACCCCGGATTTATTCCGGCTGATCATGTTTTGTGCCGCGCGCTGTGTACAGAAGAAAGCGCCTTTCCAGTCCGTCCGGGTAATCTCCTCCCATTGCTCTTCGGTGACCTCTAAAAATGGGTAAAATTTGCTGATACCCGCGTTGTTGACCAGCAGGTCAATAGAGGGGAACTCCTCAAAAAATAAATCAAACATCTGGTTTAGCTGCTTAAAGTCTGAGACATCGGCGCAGATAGGGACGGCTTTCCCGCCGTATTCGCCGACGATCCGGCAGACCTCCATAGCCCTTTCCCTGCTGTGGAAATAGTTCACTCCAACATCATAGCCGTTTTTGGCGAGTTCAATGGCGATGGCCCGGCCGATGCCACGCCCTGCTCCTGTAACGAGAGCTGTTTTTCTGTACATAACAAACCTCCATTCTGATTGTGAATGACAAAGTGTTAACGATAACACTCTAAACGTTTAAAAAATGTGATGATTATAAAAACAGCGGATATAAGCCCGATTCATCACAATATGTTAATCGTATTATACGAATAATATAGATTTATGTCAAGAAAAAGCAATCGTTCAACCCTATTAATTAACTGATTGTATAAAAGTATTGAGAAAGAAATTAGATAAAAAAGGCAAAACACACAAAAAACAATTGACAACTATAATTTGAAAAGATATAATCACAACATAAAGTGTTAACGAACACACATCTAAAAAAGGAAAAGTTAACTAAAAATGTCGGGAAGAAAATGATTTTTAAGTGCAGATGGCACAACAGATAGAGCGGCGGAGGCCGAATCGGGGGTTGAGGCCGAATTGGAAGCGGAGGCGAGGTAAAACAGAGGAATAAAACCAGAGCATACAGCAGACAAAAATACAAAGGAAAAGACAAAAACATAAAGGAAAAGTCAAAGGAGGTGGCGGAAACAGTGGAAACCTATGTGGAATTCAAACATATCAGCAAATACTTCCCAGGAGTGAAGGCGCTGGATGACATCTGTTTTAAGGCTGAAAGCGGCGAAGTATATGCCTTTTTAGGTGAAAATGGAGCGGGAAAGTCAACTCTGCTGAAAATCCTGAACGGCGATTATCAGCCGGATGAAGGAGAATACATTATTGACGGACAGGCCAGGCATTTCAGCTCCCCTCAGGAGGCAATCGCGGCGGGAGTGAGCGTTATCTATCAGGAACGTCAGATTTTAATGGAGATGACCGTCGCGGAAAATGTATTTTTAGGCTCCTGGATCAAGAAGAACGGGATGGTGGATTTTGAGACGATGAACCGGCGGACGAAGGAGATAGCCGGACGGTTTGGCCTCCATTCAATTGAACCGGATGCCAAGGTAGGCACGCTCAGTATCGCCCATCAGCAGATGGTGGAGATTATGAAAGCGGTTAACCGGGATTCCCGGATTATTGCATTTGACGAGCCTACCGCCAGCCTGAGTGATAATGAAATCGAAATCCTGTTCCGTATTATCAGGGAGCTGCAGGCGGAAAAGAAAATTATATTCTACGTGTCCCACCGGATGAATGAGATTGAACAGATTGCCCAGAAGGTAGTGGTTTTTAAGGACGGGAAAACAGTGGATCTGGTGGAACGCGATAAGGTGAGCAATGACGAGCTGATACGGATGATGGTGGGGCGTCCCCTGGGGAGTATTTTTGATTCGCTGCCGCGCAATACGGATTTCGGCGAAACCGTGCTTGAGGTGAAGAATCTGACAACCGCCTTTGTGAAGGATATCTCCTTCCGGATAAGGCGCGGCGAGATACTGGGCTTTTCCGGTCTGGTCGGTTCCGGAAGGACCGAGATTATGCGCGCCATATTTGGAGTTGATAAGGTACTGTCCGGTGAGATTCTGATGGACGGTAAAGCCATCTCTCCCCGGTCGCCGAAAGAGGCGGTCAATTTGGGAATTGCGCTGGTTCCCGAGGACCGCAAGGAACAGGGGATTCTGCCGAATATATCGGTCAGGGGCAATATCACGGTGTCCGTGCTCAGAAGCTATTGTAACAGGCTCGGTGTGCTGAATGAGGCCGGGGAGCAGGAGACGGCGGACGGAGATATAAAGAAATTTAATATTAAGACGCCGGACAGTGAAAAACTGATTGCCCAGTTGTCGGGAGGAAACCAGCAGAAGGTAATTCTGGCCAGGTGGCTGGAGACGAAGCCGAAGGTGCTGATCCTGGATGAGCCGACGAAGGGAATCGACGTAGGCGCGAAGTCGGAGTTTTATAAGATTATCTGCGAATGTGCCAGGGACGGTATCGCGGTGATTGTGATTTCTTCCGAGCTGCCGGAGATCATCGGCCTCAGCGACCGGGTGATTGTGGTAAGGGAAGGCCGTATCAGCGGTGAGATTTTAAGAACGGATGCTACCGAGGAACATATACTCGCTTATGCAATGACGGATAAGACAGGAGAACGGGCTGTGGTGTAACCGGAGGGCCTGATATATGGGGGTAAACATGGATCATTTTATAACAAAACTTAAAAAAAGCGACTTTGCGGAAAAGATCAGCCTGATAATTGCGCTTGCACTCCTCGTGGTTGTATTTTCCGTATTTAATAAGAACTACCTTACGGTGCAGAACTTTATCAATATTCTGGTGGCCTGTTCCCTGACCGGGTTTGTGGCGATTGCAGAGACGAATCTGATCATTGCCAACCAGATTGACTTATCGGCCGGGTCGGTGGCGGCTTTTTCCGGCGTGCTTGGCGCCGTTTTGGTGAAGGCCGGGTTTCATCCGGTTCTGGCCATACTGGCCGCGGTGCTGGCCGGATGCGTCATTGGAGCGTTTAATGCGGTAGCTGTGAATTTCCTGAACCTGCAGCCGTTTATTGCGACGCTGGCCACGATGTCCATCGTGAGGGGATTTGCCTATATTATCTGCGGCGGCAAGGCGGTGGCCGTCAGCAGCCAGATGTTTATTAAGTTCGGCACGTTCCGGTTGTTTGGAATTATCCCACTGCCGGTCATTATATTAATTGTAGCGTTTCTCGTGTTCGGATTTGTGCTGAAAAAGACCTTTTTCGGCCGGAGCATTTACGTACTGGGAGGTAACCCGTACGCAGCCCGCCTGGCCGGGTTAAGTCCCATGCTGATTCGATTTAAACTCTATATTATGTCGGGAGGACTGGCAGCCCTGGCGGGAGTGCTTTTGGCGGCCAGGATGAATTCGGGGCAGCCGTCGGCCTGTAATGGTCTGGAATTTGACGCGGCTACGGCGGCGGTACTGGGCGGCACGGCGTTTACCGGCGGCGTGGGGACCATGCTGGGAACATTTATCGGCATGCTGATCTTACAGTGTTTTAATACGGGCCTTGTCATGCTGAATGTGCAGGTTTTCTGGCAGAACGTAGCCCAGGGCTCCCTGCTTGTGGTGGCGCTGGCATTCGACTTCTACCGTAAGAGAATGAGAAGTAAAAAACTGTTGGAGGAGAGCATGAAGGTTACTGCTCAGCCCTGATGCTGAGATAAACATAACATATTATGAAAAAAGGAGAGAGTAAAATGAAGAAAATGCAGATTGCAAAGATGGCGGCAGCGGCAGCAGCGTTCAGCCTGCTGACGGCATGCGGAACAAGCCAGACGGCCGGCACGGCGGCACCGGAGACAAAGGCGGAGGCGGCGGAAAGTACCGCAGCAGAGGATACGAAGGCAGCGGAGGAAACACAGGACGGTGCAAAAGAGAATTATGTCATTGCCGGTATTTATAAGATGGGAGACGCTACCTGGTTCATCCAGGAGGGGAAGGCCTCCCAGGAAGTAGTGGAAGCGGCAGGCGGAACATGGAAGTATATGGATGCCAAACAGAACGGCGCCACCTACATGCAGATGATTGACAACTGTATCGCAGACAAGGTGGACGGCGTGCTGGTCTGCCTTCCGGATCAGAATCTGAGCCAGACGACGGTGGATAAATTAAAGGAAGCCAATATCCCGGTGATTGCGGTGGATGATGCGCTTCAGACGGAGGACGGCACCCTGCTTGCGCCGTGGGTTGGAATCGACGGATATAATATCGGCGCGGCGGTAGGCGAATGGGCCGCCAAGTACATAACGGAGAACGGACTTGCTAAGGATGATACGTTTGGCGTGATGCTGCTTACGGCGGACACCGTTTCAAGCTGCGTGCCGCGTACGGAAGGTCAGCTTGCCAAGTTAAAAGAGGCGATTCCGGACTTCCCGGACAACCGTATTTTTAAGGCGGATCACGATACCAGCACGGAGCAGGGCAACACGGCAGCATCCACAGTTATTACGGGTAATCCCCAGATTAAAAAATGGCTGGTGTTAGGCGTTTCCGACGAGGGCGCTCAGGGCGCGGCCCGGGCACTGGAAGCGGCCGGACTTGAAAAAGATTCCGTATGCGTAGGACTCGGCGGATATCTGGCTCCGGACGAATTTGCAAAAGAGAGTTCCCCATTTAAGGCGGCGGCATATTTTTCCGCAAAGGGCGTTGGCGGAACAGCGGCGCAGGCCATGCTGGATTACCTTCAGAACGGAACTCCGATTCCGGAGAAATACGCAGTGGACGCTGTGATTGTGGAACCAGGCGACGATCTGGCAGCCATTATGCCGGAGTATGTGGAATAGAGCCTGCTTCTATCCGGCCGGACAGCACCGTTTGAGCGAATAAAAACGGGTCGATATACCAGTAAAGACAGGTCAATAGAAAGTACGCTGCGGCGTACTTTCTATGTTACAGTTCAGCCAAAATGCCGTTTCGCGCCGCGTAACTCGGGATTTTCACGAAAAACATGTGAAAACACCTCGCGGAATGCATCAAGGCTGAACGGTTCCTTTCTATCTTTTCAGGGCCTGACGGAAGGTGAATAAAATGAATACAATCAAGTTTGAAGAGATGACTCCGTCCCGGCTTGAGGCGGCAAAGAGGGAAAAACCGCTTATTTACCTGCCGGTCGGGTCGATGGAATGGCACGGTCCCCACATGGGGATGGGAATGGATACGGAAAATGCCTATGAAGTGGCAAAACGGTCGGCCGCCCGCACGGGAGGGACGGTCTACCCTCCCCTCTACATCGGAACGGAGAGCCCAAGAACGCCGGAAACGCTCCGGAAACTGGGCTTTCAGGGAAATGAGCAGATTACGGGGATGGATTTCCCAGGGAACACGGTGAAGAGCATGTACTGGCCGCCGGAGCTGTTCGAGGCTGTAATCCGGCAGCATATAGAGTTTCTATGCCGGATGGGATATGAATTAATTGTTCTGCTGAACGGCCACGGGGCGGACCGGCAGATCGAGATTTTGGAGCGTCTGTCGGAAGAATACACGGAGCGGGGGAAGGTCCGCGTAATTACGATCCTGGCCCTGTTTGAAGGCTGCGGGGCGGGAATCGGACATGCAGGCCTGGCGGAGACCGCAATTATGCAGGCGGTATGCCCGGAAGGGGTGGATTTGTCGGCCCTCCCGCCAAAACCGGAAAAGTTATATAATACGAAGTTTGCCATTGTAGACAATGAGACCTTTATAAACGGACCGAATGAGGATTACAGCGTGCGCTATGATCCGAGAGATTCCACGGCGGAGCTGGGAGAGCGGCTGCTGGAATTTGCGGTTTTACAATGCACCGCCGTTGTATCAGAGGCCATTGAGAAGTTGAAATGACAGGAGGTAACGTCATGCTGGAACAAGTGCTGCGTCATGTGGAGCAGGGAGTCCGGATATGGGAGCAGGAAGTGATCATCCCGACCTACCAGGTGGGAAAGCCGGACAAGAATCCCATGTTTCTGGAAAAACGGGTGTATCAGGGCAGTTCGGGAAAAGTGTACCCCCATCCGGTGATTGATAAGATTACGGATGAGAAGAAGGAACAGTCTTACCGGGCGCTCTGCCTGGAGAACCGGTATCTGTTTGTCATGGTGCTGCCGGAACTGGGAGGCAGAATACAGCGCGCCTACGACAAGACGAACAAATACGATTTTGTTTACTATAATCACGTCATAAAACCTGCGCTTGTCGGTCTTACCGGGCCGTGGATCTCGGGCGGGATTGAGTTCAACTGGCCGCAGCACCACCGTCCCAGCACCTTTGATCCGGTGGATTATAAGCTGACTGAGTCGGAGGACGGAAGCTGCACCATCTGGGTCGGGGAGATTGAGAACATGTTCCGCACCAAGGGGATGGCGGGTTTTACCCTGTTTCCGGACAGGGCCTATATCCGGATTGACGCGCAGCTTTTTAACAGGACCAGTGTGCCGCAGACCTTTCTCTGGTGGGCCAATCCGGCGGTGCCGGCGGGCGATGATACGCAGTCGGTCTTCCCTCCGGATGTCCACGCGGTGATGGATCACGGAAAAAGGGCCGTATCGCGTTTCCCAGTTGCAACGGGAACCTATTATAAGCAGGATTATTCGGCCGGCGTGGATATTTCCCGCTATAAAAATATCCCCGTTCCCACCTCTTATATGGCGTATCATTCCGATTACGATTTTGTCGGTGGATACGATCACGGAAAACAGGCCGGAATTCTGCATGTGGCGGATCACCATATCGCGCCGGGTAAGAAACAGTGGACCTGGGGCTGCGGGGATTTCGGCAAAGCGTGGGACCGGAATTTAACGGATACGGACGGACCTTACATAGAGTTAATGACAGGCTGCTATACCGATAACCAGCCCGATTTTTCCTGGCTGGCGCCTTATGAGGAGAAGGTGTTCACCCAGTATTTCATGCCCTATAAGGATGTGGGGATGGTGAAAAACGCCACGTATAAGGCGGCGGCCGGTCTGGAGATAACGGATGGAACCGCCCGGTTTTCCGTGTATGCCACAGCGGTTTATCCGCAATGCACGGTGACGCTGACTGCGGAAAACGGAGCCGTTGTCCTTTATCACGCCGAGGCGGATCTGTCGCCGGTCCAGACGTTTGCGGATGAGGCTCCCACAGGCGGACTTGCTCCGGAGACGGTTACCCTAACGGTCCGCGACAATACCGGCGGTGAACTTGTTTCCTACACCCCGGGTAGTAAGGCAATCCCGAAGATTCCGGACCCGGCCGTCCCGATCCCGGAGCCGGAGGCGGTGAGGACAAATGAGGAGCTGTTTTTATCCGGACAGCATATTGAGCAATACCGTCACGCCACGTACCGGCCGGAGGCATATTACTGCGAGGGACTGCGCCGCGATCCTACGGATGCCAGGATAAACTGCGCCTACGGAAAGCTTCTTATGGGACAGGGGCAGTTTTCGCGGGCGGAAAAATATCTGGAGAAAGCGGCAGAGAAATTGATGCGTCTGAATCCCAATCCCGGTGACGGGGAGCCGTTCTATCTTCTGGGTGTGTGCCGGAAACTAATGGGAAAACGGCAGGAGGCATATGACAGCTTCTATAAGGCGATCTGGAATGACGCCTGGCAGTCGGGCGGGTTTTACCATATGGCCTGTATTTGCGCAATGGAGGGAAAATTCGGGGAGGGGCTGGCCCATGCGGAGCGTTCCCTGAGCACAAAGGCCCATAATCTGAAGGCCAGGACGCTAAAGACGGCTCTGCTTCGGAGGCTTGGAAGGACAGAAGAGGCGGCCGCCGCGGCAAAGGAAACGCTTTTAATCGACGGAATGGATTTTGCAGCCTGTTATGAGCTGTGCCTGATAAATAAGGACGAGGAAGGCAGGAAAGCCCTGGCGCACCGTCTCTCTGTGAGTCCGAACTGGACCATTGAGCTGTCGCTTGAATACAGCGACGCCGGTCTTTACCATGAAGCGGAGGATATTCTCGGCCTGCCGTGTGAATTGTGGGGGGATAAGATTTATCCTCTGATCCACTACCACCTGGCCTATGTCTGCAAAGAAGCGGGAAAGGTGCAGGAGGCGGAGCAGTACCGTCTGGCGGCGGCCCTGGATGACGGAGCTTACTGTTTCCCGCACCGCCTGGAGGACTTGATTGTCCTTCAGAGGGCCGTGGAGGAAAATCCGGAGGATGCAAAGGGATTTTACTATCTGGGAAATCTCTGGTACGACAAGAGACAGTACGAAGAGGCGGTAACGTGCTGGGAGAAGAGCCGGGAACTGGAACCCGGTTTTGCCACGGTACACCGTAATTTATCGCTGGCGTATTACAACAAAATGAATCGGAAGCAGGACGCTGCGGAGGAACTAAACAGGGCGTTTGAGCTTGATCCGTCCGATGCCCGGGTATTCATGGAGCTTGACCAGCTCTGTAAAAGGATGGGGGTAACGCCGGAGAAACGGCTTGCCGCTTATGAGGCCCATCCGGATGTGGTGGCGGAGAGGGATGATCTGTATCTGGAATATATCACGCTCTGCAACTACTTTGGAAAACATGATAAAGCCCTTGAGTTAATCGAGTCCCGCCATTTTCATCCATGGGAGGGCGGAGAAGGCAAGGTCCCGGCACAGTATGTCTGCGCGGTGGAGGGGCTTGGAAGAGCGGCCCTGCGGGCCGGGGATGCACGGGGAGCGCTGGAACTGTTTAAACGGGCGCTCTGTTATCCGCATAACCTGGGTGAGGGAAAACTTGCGGGAGCGCAGGAAAATGACATCTATTATTATATGGGAAAAGCATACCGGGCGATGGGGGAAGAGAAGGAAGCAGAGGAATGTTTTCTCCATGCGGCCTCGGGCCTGTCGGAGCCGGCCGGGATGATCTATTATAACGACCAGCCGCCGGAAACAATCTTCTATCAGGGCCTTGCGCTGGCCGCGCTGTCGAAGAAGGCTGAGGCGGACGGAAGGTTCCACCGGCTGATCGACTACGGTGAGACGCATCTGGATGACCATGTGACGATCGACTATTTTGCCGTTTCCCTGCCGGATTTGATGATTTTTGAGGATGATTTGGACCGGCGCAACCGGGTGCACTGCCTGTTTATGCGCGGCCTGGGACTTCTCGGCAAACGGGAGACGATGGAAGCGGAGCGCTGTTTTGCCGAAGCGGAGGCGCTTGACATAAACCATCCGGGCGTGCATCTGCACCGGGAGCTTTTAAGGATGGGAAGCGAGTGATGGATCAGGCAAAGGAAACGGCTGGACGGGCCGATAAAGTAAAGCAGATAGAAATTTTGGGGGAACCGGCCTGGGAACTGAACAGTGAACGGTTAACCTGCATCGTTTTCCCTGGCCACGGAGGAAAAGTATTGTCTTTAAAATCCAGGGAAACCGGGTTTGAATTATTATTCCAGAATCCCGGGAAGGACTTTAAAAAGGCGGAGCCGGGAAGTCCGTTTGAGGAATTTGAGGCCTGCGGCTTTGACGACGCATTTCCGTCGATTGACCCGGGATTCGTTACCACAGGCGGACGGGAGGTGGCTTACCCGGATCACGGTGAAATCTGGTCCGCCGGGTTTGACTGCCTGGCGGACGGAGAAGGCCTCTGTTTAAGTTATCAGAGTAAAATACTGCCGTACCGGTATGAAAAACGCCTGTCGCTCCGCGGGGATACGCTGCATTGCAGCTACCGGATAGAAAACCTGGGCAGGGATGCATTTCCCTGTATTTGGGCCTGCCATTGCCTGGTTGTCTATATGCCGGATATGCGGCTGATTTATCCGGCGGGGACGAGGGAGATCGAGGTGGTGCTGGATTCGGGGCGTCTCGGTCCGGCCGGGACTGTTCACCAATTTTCTCCCTCGCCGGAACCGGGGACCTGGGATTTTACCCGGGTGCCGGGAGCGGAGACGGAAGGAATGGAGAAATATTACGTGCGGGGAGAGGTAAAGGAAGGAAAATGCGGTTTTATCTATCCCTCGGCGGGGATGGCGGCAGACCTTAAGTACGATGAGAAAGAGCTGCCCTACCTTGGGTTCTGGATTACAACGGGGGGATACAGGGGGGATAAAAACTGCGCATTTGAACCGGCCGGCGGCTATTACGACAGTATCGGGACGGCCGCGGCCAATCAGCGCCTGCGGCTGCTCCGGCCGGGGGAAGTGATGGCGTTCGACCTGGAAATCCGGTTGTATCCGTGGAAACCGGAACGGCAGATGGGGGAGGAAAGGAGCGAATTCCGTTGAAGAGAGAAGAAATGATTCGTGCGGTTGAGGAACACAAACTCATCGCGATTATGCGCGGAGTGGAGAAGGAGCGGGCGGTACCGGCTGCGCAGGCAATGTACCGGGGCGGCATCCGCTGTCTGGAGGTAACGTTCAACCAGAAGTCGGATACCAGGATTGCAGATACAAAAGAGATCATCTCTGAGCTGAAACGAAGTTTCGGCAGCCGGATGCGGATCGGCGCGGGGACCGTTATGTCGGCCGCTGAAGTTCAGGCGGCATATGAGAGCGGGGCGGAATTTATCCTGGCGCCCAATGTGGACATCTCCGTGCTGGATGAGGCGGTTCGGCTGGGGCTTTCGTCCGTCCCCGGAGCGCTTACCCCGTCGGAGATTGTCCTGGCATATGACCGCGGCGCCGCCCTTGTGAAGCTGTTCCCGGCCGGCAATATGGGTCTTTCGTACTGCCAGGCGATTTTTGCCCCCGTAAATCATATCCCGATGCTGGCGGTAGGCGGGATTGGACTTCATAACCTGACCGATTATCTGCGGGCCGGATTTACCGGAGCCGGGCTGGGTTCATGCCTTACGGATGCCAGGCTGATTCGGGAAGAACGCTATGAGGAGCTGGAAAAGCTGGCCGGACAGTTCGTGGAGAAGGCACGGGAAGCGGGTGGATGATGAAGAAGTATACAATCGCAATTGACGGAGGGACAACCAATACCAGAGCCGTCCTCATAGACGGAAACCGGGAATTTGCTGCGGTTGAGATGTCCCGGACGGGAGTAAAAGATACGGCCGTGGACGGCCATAACGGGAAATTGAAGGAGGCCGCCAGAACCTGTATTCACCGTCTGGTGGAGAATCATCTTACCGGTTTTGACGAGGTGGAGCGGGTGATTGCCAGCGGAATGATTACGTCCGGCTCCGGCCTGTATGAGATTCCGCACGTGACCGCTCCGGCCGGAGTCTTTGAACTGGCAGGGCGGATGCGGGAAGTTCTGATAGAGGATGTATGCCCGATTCCAATCCTGTTTATCCCCGGCGTGAAAAACTGCGATGAGCCGCTCACAATGGATCATTACCGGACGATGGACATGATGCGCGGTGAGGAAGTGGAAAGTATTGCCGTACTGGAATCATATCCCAAGGGCCGCCCCTATCTGCTTGTTTTGCCCGGGTCCCACATGAAGCTGGTGGCGATTAATGAAAAAGGGCAGATAAGCGGCTGCCTTACCACGCTCAGCGGGGAGCTTCTGTCCGCGGTGACGCATCATACGGTCATTGCGGACGCGGTAGGGAACGGTTTTGTGGAGGCGGATGCCTATGATCTCTCAATGGTGCTTGAGGGCAGCAGGGCGGCGGCCGCGGCCGGTTTTTCCCACGCATGTTTCCAGGCCAGAATTTTGAATCAGTTTGTGGAGCCGGATCACCGGAAGATTGCGTGTTTTCTTCTGGGAGCCGTTCTGCAGAATGATATCGAAGTACTGAAAAGGGCCGGGCGGCCCTGGACGGACTGTGACGTTCCCGTTATTATCAGCGGGAAATTCCCGCTTGGAAGGGCATTTGCGGATTTGCTGAGAGAGGACGGCTATTACAGGGATATCCGGGAATTTTATCCCGACTCGAAGCTCCCGCTTTCGGCTCTGGGCGCGCTGATTGTGGCGGACGCGGGCAGGGGAGCACATGTTCGGGATACTTACGTTTAAAAAAGATATAAAAAGATATAAAATGATATAAAATGATGAAAGATGGTTGGGAAAGAGTGGAAAGCTCATCCCGGCCATTTTTTATTGAGTGGCAATGAAAAGTTCGCAAAGCGTACTTTTCGTTGTTTCATAGGACGCCTATGATATAAAAAGCCCTCCGGGCAGGATGCGCACTCGAGCGAAACTGTAAGAAATCCACTCTTTTTGTAAGGATCTTCCAGCGGTCCTGTATGATAAGATAAGAGTAGAAGAAGGATGTGCTCATCCGAAGCAATATCCGTAGTAATAAGAGTGGATTTTTATGCGTCTGAAATACAGAAAGGAGGATTCTATATGTCCGGACTGGTAAAAGATTATGACTCATTCCGTATCCCGTACAGCCTTACGGAGACGGAACAACTGGAACGCTTTTTTGAACGGAAGGCGGAAGAGGGATATCTGATTAAGATGCTTTCCAATTTTGGCCAAAGAGGGGATTTCCTGATGACGGCTCGGGGAAAATACCATTTTTCAATCGGCATATACGGTAAGAAGGTGACAAAGGAAGAGGAGAAGACGGAGCAGTTTCTGGAGTTTCGGCAGCGGTGGGAGGAGAGCGGCTGGATTTATAATGCGGCGCTTAAAAACCTCGTGGTTTTCTACAGCAGGGAAGAGGAACGCCCCACTGTGCCATACACGGTATATCCTCCCTGCCGTCCGGAGGGACCACGTGAAGTGACCGTAAAAGAGGAGAATAAGGCCCTGCTCAGCATGGTCCTGATGAATTTGTTGCTGGCGATTCCCTACCTGTTCATTTTTGCCATCAATCCGATACGCCGCAATCATCATTATGAACCGCTGGAGTTAGTATCCTGCCTTTGTATCGCTTTAACATTGTTCTGGATTTGGGAGACTCCCGCCACCGCGACGAAGCTCAGACAGAGGGAAGCAAAACGGTACAGGAGAGAGACGGGAAGTGTTCCGGAATTCTATCTGTTTTGGGATGAGATGACGCTGAATACAGTGGGAGGCATGGTGGTCGGTATCATCGGGATTACCTGCGGACTGAAGAGTCTGGCATTCAGGACAACGGCTCTTTCTGCGGCGGCATTTCTGGTGACTGCGGTATATATGATATTTCTGTATCAGGAATATAAAAAAAAGAGGGATCGGAATTATGGCGTGAAGCGCTTTATTTCCATAATACCGTTCCTGCTGCTGATCGCTGCGTTCTGCTTTTATCCGTACCAGGGAACGTACCGTTACGCGCCCTCGGGTGCGGACTGGCTCATGGGGAGCACGGCGCAGGAACGGGAAGTGATTTCCTTGGGACTGGGCCCGGAGGAGCTGGGCTGGGGAGAAGAGGAATACAATTTCTATATCGACACATCCAATATGGCATGCCGGTCGGAGCGGGTTATCTTCCACAGGCAGGATACTGAGGATGCGCGGGATATAAGAAGAGACGATTACGAAAAAAACAGCAGATATATAGGGACTGTTCAGGCCGAATTAAGAAAAGAAACATATCTGAACCTCTATCTCAAACAGAAGAAGCTGTCCCTTAACGGCAGCGTTCTGCTGGACACGAAAGGGGAAATGAAGTACTATCTTACTCAGACGGGCAAAGAAATCATAGGGGTGAGTGGAGAAAAGGTGGTCATTTATTTTCTAAATACCTATGATGAGCGCTCGTTTAATGCTCAGGACGGGAAGCTTTTGAAGGAACTTGAAAGACTGGAAGAAAAACAAAAGAGCGGCGAAAACGGTTCCGTCAGGGCAGCGGCGCAATCATAAGACAGGGACGGTTTAAATAAGATGGAAATCAGGGTATTAGCAGACAATAATACGTATATTGATCAATATTTTCTGGGAGAACCGGCGGCGAGCTATTATATAGAAGCAGACGGCTGCCGCATTCTCTTTGACACCGGTTATTCGTCGGCATTCATCTCGAATGCGTCGAAGATGGGAGTCGAACTCGAAGCAATCACGCATCTGGTGTTTTCACATGGGCACAATGATCATACGAGAGGTTTTTGCTGGCTGGCGGAGAAGAATGATTTAAGGAATGTGGAAATCATTGCACATCCCGGATGTTTCGATGAAAAAACGGATGAGACGGGCCTGGATATCGGTTCGCCCCTCACGGAAGACGAGGTGAGGAGGACGGGCAGATACAGACCGAGCGCCGCTCCGTATTTTATTACCGAAAACTGCGTCTTCCTGGGGGAAATCCCGCAGAAGAATGATTTTGAAACGAGAAAACAGATTGGAACCCGCAAAATACGGGGAATAAAGGAGCAGGATTATGTGATGGATGATTCGGCGCTGGCGCTGAAAACGGATCAGGGCCTTTTCATTGTCACGGGCTGTTCCCACAGCGGGATCTGCAACATAACGGAATATGCGATGGAAGTTTGCGGCGAGAGGCGCATTGCCGGAATTCTGGGCGGTTTCCATCTGTTTGACACGGACAGCCGGCTGGAACGGACGATAGAATACCTTGGGAGGCTGAATGTAAGCTCTTTCTATCCCTGCCACTGCGTTTCGTTCAGGGCCAAGGCGAAAATGAACGAGGTTCTTCCCGTTGAGGAAGTGGGAGTGGGACTGAGGATTGTATTGTGATTTAACTGCCGTGAGGCGGCAGTTTTTCACCGCCGCGGGCGGGACAGGTCAGGGGAAGAGGCTTTCCAGACCTGTTCTGTCTGTGACGGTGATTTTGCGGTATCCAAGGCCGATGTAGCCGTGACCGCAGAATTCATTCAGGATTTTTGTCACGGTCACGCGGTTCAGTCCGACACAGATCGCCAGTTCCTCATGGGAATAGGGCAGGGTGGAACCGATGATGCCCTTGTCCGGATTCGGGTATTCCGTTTCTTCCAGAAGAAAACTGGCCACCTTCTGCCGCCGGTCATAGAGCGTCAGGCGTTTTACCTGGCTGCAGAGGTGGTTGCAGGAATCGGTGAGAAGCTGAAACAGAATGAGGCACAGTTCCTCCGATTTCATCAGGTACGGCATAAGACTCTGGGCCGTGCATGAGATGAGCGTGACTTCGTTGACCGCGCTTACCGTGGTGGGGCGGGAGGACTGGGACAGGAAGGAGGAATCTCCAACCAGCCGGCCCGCTTCCATGACGGCGAGTGTAATTTCCCTGCCGTCGTCGCCCATATAGTAGATCCGGACGCGGCCTTTTTTGATCAGGTAGATGGTTCCGGCCGGTTCGCCCTGCATGTAGACGATACCGCCGGGAGGAACCGTTCTTGTGATTCCGGCCCGTTCAAAATAGAAGAACAGGGACTCCGGTACTTTTATCATCATTTTTTTCCTTTCCGCTTTTTCCTTACCGCGCATAATTTGTTACAGTTTAGCCGAAGGCCGGACTGTAACGGATTCTGTGATAATTGTAGCATAGATTACAGTTTGTGAAAAGCCCTTGCGTTATACTGTAAAGCAGTAATAACAAAAGGGAGAACGGGGATGAAGAAAGAGTATATGATGGCGGGGGGAACCATTATTTTGTGGGGAATGATGCCGCCTTTTGCAAAACTTTTATTAAACGGACTGAGCAATGAGAAAACGGTATTCTTAAGCTCTCTCATTGCATTTATATTTCTGGCTGCCGTAAATCTGGCGACGGGAAAAGGTAAAAAATTTTTAGAGTACGGGGTAAAAGACTACGTGAAAATGGTTGCCCTCGGTTTTCTGGGAAAGTTCATGTACTCGGTGCTCTATTTTTACGGGCTTTCCGTACTGACCGCCGGTGACGCCTGTATAGTCAATTATCTGTGGCCGGTTATGACCGTGATATTTTCCTGCCTTTGGCTGGGAGAAAAATTTACGGTCAGAAAGAGTATGGCAATCGCCATCTCATTTACCGGTGTCGTCCTTGTGGCGTCCAAGGGGAGTCTGGCCGGGCTTCTGGGCGGAAACCTGAAAGGCGTATTAAGCTGTGTCCTGGCGGCGGTCTGCTATGGGGCATTCAATGTTTTGAATAAGAAGGACAACAGGGATCAGTTTGTCAGCATGACGGTCTATTTCTTTACGGCAGCGCTGTTCTCCGGAATCTGGTTCTTCGCAAAGGGAGAATCCGCTGCCCTGACGGGGGTACAGACGGCGGGGATCATCTGGCTTGGAGTCTTTATGGACGCCGCGGCATTTCTCATGTGGGCCCTGGCTCTCCAGAAGGGGGACACGGCCAGTTTGTCAAATTTTGTTTATATTACACCATTCATGGCAGTCCTGTTTTCGGCGCTGTTCCTGAAGGAGGAGATTGATATCTATTCTGTGATCGGCCTGATGTTTATCGTGGCAGGTATTTTCGTGCAGATGGGACTCTCCGGCAGGAAATCCAGTTCGCGTGGGCGGGAGAGAGTTGCTTGAATTTAGTCGAGGAGAAATAATGAGTATTTACCATATAACGGGTGAGAACCTTAAAAAACTGGAGCCACTGTACCTGGGATGGGAAGAGACGATGATATGGTCGGTTCTTCAGGGGGAGATGGGCAGCGCATGGGCGGATTCCCTTACGGAGCCGCGTTCGGCCAGGCTGGTGATTGCGGATTTCAGCTTTCTGGCGGGAGAGCCTGTCGGGGAACTGGCTGAGTTCTGGCCGGAGGAGGCCGCTTCCGGCTTCACGATCATGGTTCCGGAGAATGAAGCATGGTCGGAGGTAATCCGACGGGCCTACGGGGACAATGCAAAACAGATTGTGCGCTATGCGATCAAAAAGGAGCCGGATATTTTTGACCGGGATCAGTTAAGAAAGATGGCTGCCGCGCTTCCGGCCGGTTATGAATTAAGGATGATGGATGAAGCGGTTTACCGCATGGCCCGGGCGGAAAAGTGGTCGGAGGATTTATGCTCCCAGTTTCCGGACTGGGAAACATACGGAAAAAGGGGCCTGGGAACGGCCGTTCTGCATGACGGCATTCTTGTGGCAGGGGTATCCTCCTATACGGTATATCGGGGCGGAATTGAGATCGAGATAGACACGAAGGAAGAACACCGCAGGAAAGGCCTTGCCCTGGCGGGCGCCGCCAGGCTCATCCTGGAGTGCCTGGACAGGGGGCTTTATCCTGGCTGGGATGCACAGAACAGGGGGTCACTGGCTCTGGCCGAAAAGCTCGGATATCATTTTGAGCGGGAGTATACGGCGTTTGAAGTATACAGGCCGCAGAGGGCGACGCAACTGTGACGGAAGAACGATGGAAGAATATGGTATAGCCCGGAGGTTCCCGGGAATTTGTCCGGTGCGGAAGGATTCTATGATTTTAAGAGGGCTGACGCGGATTTATCGGCAGGATATAAGAGGGAACACAAAACACGGTGATCTGGCAGATAGTGGAAAAAAATCTCAAAAAGTGATTGACAATAAGGTTAGCATGTGCTAACCTTATTGTTGAGTTAGAAAGAACTAATTTTAGTTTGTTTATCCTAATGTCATGCACGAAAGGGTGATGATATGGAAAGGGAGGTAAATATGCCAATTTCTATGGGTACGGTTGGATCATCTTACACAATTAAGAAGGTAAGCGGCAATTCAGAGGTGCGCTCCCATCTTCAGTCTATGGGATTTAACGAGGGAACTCCGGTCAAGTTGATTACGCAGTTAAACGGCGATGTGATCGTCCACGTGAAGGAGTCCAGAGTGGCAATTAATAAAGAACAGGCCCGCCATATCCTGGTCTGACCGGGAGGGCGGTTTTAGCGGCACGGTGGAGACACTGAATCGTTCCGCTGCAGGTATATAAAAATATAGGGAATGAATGGTAAGGAAGGAGCACTGTTATGACACTGAAAGAAGCAAAAGTGGGTTCTACCGTAAAGGTGGTCAAGATCCACGGAGAAGGCGCCTATAAGCGCCGCATTATGGATATGGGAATTACGAAGGGGAGCGAGATCTTTGTCAGAAAAGTAGCGCCTCTCGGAGATCCGGTTGAAGTTACAATCCGGGGGTATGAGCTTTCACTGCGTAAGGATGATGCTGACTGTGTGGATATCGAGGAGATAAGCGCCTGAGACACGTCGGCATAATATTTTGACGGATGGTTAGCTTAGAATAACCTTTGTTTAAATGAGTAATTGAGTTAATATCATTGCGAGAATGGCAGGAGGATGAAAAAATGGCAATACATATTGCATTGGCAGGAAACCCGAACTGCGGTAAAACAACCATGTTTAACGCGCTGACGGGAGCAAATCAGTATGTCGGAAACTGGCCGGGTGTAACGGTTGAGAAGAAGACGGGAAAGCTGAAAGAAGGAAAGACGGGGGAGGAAGTCAACGTAACCGACCTTCCGGGTATCTACTCCCTGTCCCCTTACACACTGGAGGAGGTCGTATCCAGAGATTTCATTTTAAAGGAAAAACCGGATGTTATCGTAGACCTGGTGGACGCGACCAATATCGAGAGAAACCTTTATCTGGCGACACAGCTTCTTGAAACCGGAATTCCGGTGGTAATCGCCCTCAACATGGCCGATCTGATGAGAAAAAATAATATCAGAATTGATGTAAAGACACTGTCAAAGAGGCTGGGCTGTCCGATTGTGGAGACGTCCGCACTCAAGAAAACAGGCCTTAACGAGGTTGTGGAGACGGCAATCCGTCAGGCGAAAGCATCAAAGGCGCCGGAAGTACAGGCGATTTTCGATAACTGGGTCGAGACGAGAGTAGAGCAGATCGAATCGGAGCTTCCTACCGGAATTCCGGAGGGAGAAAAGAGATGGTATGCAATTAAACTTCTGGAACAGGACAACAAGGTCCTGGAACAGTTTGGACTGGAGAAAGACAACCGGTATTCCAATTATACAAAAGATCTGGAAAAAGAGTATGATGATGACGCTGAATCCGTAATTACGGATCAAAGATACCAGTACATACAGAAACTGATTGAGGACACCGTAAAGAAACCGGCGGCTAAAATGAGCGTTTCCGACCGGATTGACAGCATTGTAACGAACAGAATCCTGGGTATTCCGATTTTCGTGCTTGTTATGTGGGGCGTTTACTACGTTTCCGTGACAACGCTGGGAACCTTCGTAACAGACTGGACCAATGATACCTTTGTAGGAGCCGTTCAGGGCTGGGCCGGCGGACTGCTTGAAATGGCAGGGGCGTCGGATTTGATTATGAGCCTTGTGGTGGACGGAATTATAGGCGGTGTGGGAGCCGTTCTCGGATTCGTTCCGCAGATGGCCATCCTGTTCCTCTTCCTTTCCATCCTTGAGGACTGCGGCTACATGGTTCGAATTGCATTCGTAATGGATCGTGTGTTCCGTCATTTCGGACTTTCAGGAAAGAGCTTTATCCCGCTGCTGATTTCTTCCGGCTGCGGTATACCTGGAATCATGGCAAGTAAAACAATTGAGCAGGACAATGACAGAAGACTTACGATCATGACCGCCACCTTTGTTCCCTGCGGCGCCAAACTTCCAGTAATTGCACTGATGGGCGGCGTTATGGCGGGACATCTGTCGGGCAGCGCCGTAATTGGCGGAATGATGGCTCCGCTGATGTATTTCCTTGGCATCGGCGCAGTGCTTGTATCGGCTATCATGCTGAAAAAGACAAAACCATTTTCCGGAAAACCGGCTCCGTTCGTTATGGAGCTCCCGGCTTACCATATCCCTTCCGTAAAAACGGTGCTTCTCCATGTGTGGGAACGTCTGAAGGGTTTTATCATCAAGGCAGGTACCATCCTGTTCCTGGCCTGCGTTGTAATGTGGGCATTATCGACCTTTGGATTTGAAAACGGAGCCTTCGGCCTTGTGGAAGATTCTTCCGCATCCCTTCTCTCCGTAATCGGCGGCGCAATTGCCATTGTGTTCCGTCCGCTCGGCTTCGGCGAGTGGCAGCCGGTGGCGGCTTCCATTTCCGGTTTTACGGCAAAAGAAGCGATTGTAAGTACAATGGGCGTTCTGGCCAATGTGTCGGAAGAGCTTTCAGAGGATCCGGATGCGGTAGCGATGGCGATCCAGACATGGTTCCCGTCCGCGATTGCGGCATTCTCCTTCCTGGTATTTAACCTTCTGGATTCACCGTGCCTGGCGGCAATTGCCACGATGGCACAGCAGTTCCAGTCCAGGAAATGGTTCTGGTTCGCAATTCTTTACCAGAATATCTTCGCTTACGTAGTTGCGCTCTGCATCTATCAGTTGGGCGGCCTTGCCGCCGGTGTTGTCGCATTTAACGCGTGGACGGTCGTTGCATTAATCTGCCTGGCATTCATGCTCTACATGCTGTTCAGGCCGGATCCGTACAAGGCGCAGAAATCCTATTCCAGAAGTTCCGTGGAAGCTGCCGCATAAGCGGAGACAGGTAAGTTTCAGCGCTTTCAGGATACGTTTCGAAGGGAGAAAAGAGATGGGAGATTCATCCGGATCAATGTTATATGCCGTTGCCGGTTTCCTGATTTTATATTTTGCCGGAGTGATAATCTACAAAGTATATGATATAATAAAGAAGACAATCGGCAGGAGTTCGAAAAAACAGCGGAAGTCCTGACGGCACAGACGGAGATAACAGAAACGAAATAACACAGAGTAACAGAAAAGAGGATGCGGTATGCAGGCTATCGATATTATAATTTTAACAGTTGTGGCGGCTCTGCTGCTCCTGGCACTCCGCTCCACCCTGAGGCATTACAGCGGTAAGGGCGGCGGTTGCTGCGGCTGTTCCGGCTGCTCGGGAGGAAGTTCCTCCTGCAGTACGCTAAACAGCGTAAAGACCGTTCAAAGCGCCAGGGAGTTCACCGGAGGAAACAGCCTTTCTAAAACTCTTCAGATTAACGGCATGCACTGCAACACCTGCAAGCAGTCCGTGGAGAGCGCTTTGAGCCATGTGAACGGCGTCATCTGCGCGGATGTGGACCTGGAGGCAGGCACAGCCGAAGTGTTCATGAAAGAAGAAGTGACGGACTTAAAGCTTAAGGAAGCAGTGGAAAATAAAGGTTTTGAAGTGAAGGAAATCCGGAAGGCGGGCTGACCGCGGTTTCGGATCCGTAAAAATACCGGCGGTACGGGAGATTTCCCATACCGCCGGTATTTTTATGAATTGGGTGATGCCCCGTTTTTAACAGAGCCTGCTAGAACCGGAACAACAGGAAGACCACCGGTGTTGCCAGAATAAGCGACAGCACGACTCTTTCAAACCAGATAATCAGTATATCCTTAATGCTGAGTTTGATATCGGTTCCGAGGATACACGGAATGGATGCCGAGAAGAACAGAATCTCGGAAACACACACGATGGCGATAACAGCCTGGGAAGCCGGAGAACCTGCGGCTACGATGTTGGCCGGAAGGAACATTTCGGCAAGGCTGATAGCGCAGCCCTTGGCAACCATGGCGGCCTCAGAGCCGAAGCCCAGCAGCATGGCAAACGGAAGGAATAAGTAGCCCAGAATATCAAATACAGGCGTGAAAGCCGCAAGCACAAGGCCGAGGAAACCGATTGCCATCAGCGTAGGCCCGATGTTGAGCGCCATGTTGAGTCCGTCGATAAAGTTTTTTACAAGGCCGTCAACAAATTTCGGCGCGCGTGAGCAGGCACGTAAGCCTTCATCCACAGCAGTTGAAACCAGTTTTCCTTTTTCAACTTTAGGCTCGGGAATGACTTCCATATTGTTGTATCCCTTATCCGATTTTTTGCAGAGCGGATAGATACGGGTGGTGATGGCGGTAACCACAAATGTAATGATCAGGGTGGCCCAGAAATACAGGTTCCAGTGATCCATCAGTCCCAGTGTCTTGGCAACTACGATCATGAAGGTGGCGGACACGGTGGAAAAACCGGTTGCAATAATGCTGGCTTCTTTTTCTGAATAAAATCCTTCTTTATAAACACGGTTTGTGATCAGAAGACCTACGGAATAGCTGCCTACGAAGGAAGCAACCGCATCAACTGCGGAACGTCCCGGAGTTTTCCAGATTGGACGCATGACCGGCTTCATGAATACGCCGATGAATTCCATAAGCCCGTAATTGATCAGGAAAGACAGGAATACGGCTCCTACGGGTACGAGGATTGTAACCGGGATTACTACTTTGTTAAATACGAACGGCAGCATGTCGGGAGTGTGGAAACTCTCCGGTCCCCAGCCGAAGATCGCCATGCCTACGACACCGATGCCGATTACTTTAAAGATTGAAAAGATGGTTGTTACCACGTCTTTGTTCCAGGTTTTGCGAACGAATGGGAGGATTGCTCCCACAACGACAACCAGTCCCGCATAGACCACCTCAAAGTGAGGGATGGAGCGGAGCGCCGTCACAATATGATCGATGGGAATCGATTTTTTACCGCCTACGCTGATTGTGATGAAGAACATAAAAATACCAATCAGATTCAACAGGACGAATTTCATTACGTTGGAGCTGTTTCTTGAATTGTCAGTCACTTTCTTTTCCATGTCTGTTTCCCCTTTATCATTATTTTTTCGATACGTATCAAGTGAATAAAGTATAACATAAATAAAATATAAAACGTTTTTTTACACAATATTAACAGCCGCTGTCTATCATAATGACATTATCTTATATGAAATGTACATAAATCTATAGGAGATTCATGGTATAATTGGGCAAATAGTAGTAAAGAAGTTAAGAGTATGATAAAATCGAATGGACAAACCGGAAAAATATGAAATGAAAACACCCTAAAATAAAGAAAAAGGACTGGTCCGTGATGAAAATGAACCTGAAGAACAAGATTACATTGAATATCTGTATCATTGTTATTTTATCCCTCGTTGTCATGTGCACTTCTCTCTATGCAATGTCTGCTTCGATTCTGAGCGAGGATTCCAATACATTTACCGAGGTTCAGATTTTAAGGGCCCAGGAAAAAATAGAACTGCAGGTGGATAAGATACGCCTGGAAACACTGGCCCTGTCCAAAGATCAGCGCGTCAGGGATTTTTTCAAGGAGAAGCTTAAAACGGAGGAAATGAACCGCTATCTCACGGATGAGATGGAGGCCATGAATCAGGAGGCGGAAAGCTATTATTATAAAGATCTTTTCTGCGTGGCTCTGGACGGCGTCATCACCTCATCGACAATGCCCAACGCCATGTATGTGGATCTTTCGAGCAGAAAATATGTCCAGGAGAGCTTAAAACGCAGTACGACGGCGACAAGCGATATCCTGATTGCCCTGACCGACCAGGCCAGCATAGTTAATACGACACATCCCGTATTTGACGAGGACGGCCGGATGCTGGGGCTGTTCGGCATCGCCATCCGGGCGGAGAAGTTTGTCGGTTTCATCAAAAACTATGCCATTGGGGAAAACGGTTATTTCTCCATTGTCGATTCGAATGGGCTGGTGCTGTCCCACCGGGATCCGGCGCTGATTGGCCATCCGGCCGATGAGGTACTGCCGTTTTTCTCCGAAATGAACGGGGAGGAACCGGGAGAAATCTATAAGCATGTGGACCATGACTACGTGTGCTCCTACAAGAAAATGGATCAAAATGACTGGGTGCTGTATACGGTGATGCCGAGGCGGGAACTGGCTGCGAAATCACTGAAGCTTTTAAAGTCCGTTATCATATTCGGCACGATTATATCGGGATGCGCCATATTTGCCAGCATCTATTTTTCCAATAAAATTTCATCGCCGATCGACAGTATCACGGAATATATCAACAGTGCGGAGAGCGGGAATGATTTTCTGGGAAACTCGATCAGCGAGACGATAGAGAATGTGAATACGAATGTGTTTGCCAAGGAGGCCCATGCACTGATTCAGAAGTCCAGGACACTGACGGCGTCCCTGGAGATGAAATCCTATCTGACGGCGCGTTTCCTGTCCGCCCTGTCCCACGACATCAGAACGTCCCTGACCCTGATTAAGGGATATTCAAAGGGAATTCTCTCGGGCCTGGTGGAGGACGAGGAGACGAAGGAACGGTTTATCCAGGAAATATACAGGAGCGCCGACACGCTGGAACGGATTTCCTATGACGTGCTGGACAGCACCTACGAGGCGCAGAACAGCGAACAGATTAATAAGGAGACCGTCTACGCGGAAGAATTCTGCGAATCGCTCTACCAGACGGCCCAGGCTTATGTGGAGAATTCCGACCGGCTGTTTGAGGGGAGCCTTGAAAAGGTGAGCGGAAAACTGTTTATCAGCGATGTGAAAATTATCCGTGTATGGCAGAATATGCTGAGCAACGCGGTAAAGTATTCCGCGCCCTATTCAACGGTTACGGTCCGCATTGCACTTGAAAACGGGCAGTTCCTGTTCCAGATAACGGACCAGGGGATGGGAATCAGCGAGGAAGAGCGGGAGTATATCTTTGATATGTTCTATAAAGGGGATCCGTCACAGAAGGAGAGTTACGGACTGGGACTTTACGTATCCAAACGAATCCTGGAAGCACACGGTTCCAGACTCTGCTTTGAATCGGAGCCGGGAAAAGGAAGCACATTCTGGTTTACGCTCCCGGCCGCTGCGGATACAAAAGAAGACGCCTCTGAGACAGAGGCGTGATGGCGGGCGGGCTTCTGCACTTCCAGTATTACCGCAGTTCGGCTTCAAACATATAACCGACGCTGCGGATGGATTTGATGAATCCCTCCCCGCCGCCCAGCTTCAGGCGAAGACGTTTAATATAGGTATTGACGATGTTCTCGTCATACAGATCGCTTTCCCATACGTCGGCCAGAATCTGTTTTCTGCTGACCGCGGTGAAGGCGTGATCGACCAGGTAGACAAGCAGGCGGAATTCCGTGTTGGACATGCGGATCTCCTCGCTGCCCTTTGTTACCCGGTATGCGCTGCGGTATATCTTGTAATCTTCAAATTCGATTGGAGCCTCCATGGTGCGCGAGGCCTTAAAACGTTCCACCCGCCCGATATGGGCGCGCACCCTGGCCAGCAGTTCCACGGGATCGAACGGTTTCACAATATAATCATCGGCTCCGGCGCCCAGGGCCTGTACCTTGTCGAAGGAAGCGGCATTTGCGCTCAGCATGATAATCGGAACGTTGCTGAGCTGCCGGATGCGGCGGCACACTTCAACGCCGTCCATTCCGCGCATATTGATATCCAGAATAATGAGATCCACGGTTTCGTCAAACAGCGCCAGGGCGTCCTTTCCATTTTCCGCGCACAGGGTCAGAAAACTATACAGTCTCATATATTCTTCCAACATTTTTACGACTCGCTTGTCATCATCTACAATCAGGATTTTTTTCATTGGCGTGTGATTCCCTCTCAGAACATTATTTTCGTGATGCTATAATCTTATTATAGGAAGGATGGGAAGGGAAAGCAAGGGGAGGTTGAAAAATGAGGGGGCTTTTGCAGGGGGATGGACTGGGGAATATGGGTGGTGAGGTCTTCAGTCCCGGCGAGGATGGTTGCGGAGGGGGAATACGGGCTGAAAAAATTTCTACGGGGACTCGCTTGCGCTTGTGGAATGCGAAGCGGCTGCTAACCTCGTATAAGACCTCGGTAAGCACCGTCGGATTCCAAGGTCCCCTGCGGAATATTTTCACCCTCCTTCCCCCCCTGGGATGTGCGTCGACGGGACTGAAGACCGGGATGGGATCGGCCCCCGTCCGCCGGCCCTGCAGAGGCCGGCGGCCTCTTTTTCAAAGGGAGAGGACGGAAAAAGGAACGGGAAAGCAGCAGACGCACAAAGCGGGTTTAAGTTTTCTGATAAATGTAAAAGCAGCGACAATACCGTTTTTCTCAAAGAAAGAGGATCGTCAGCGGCCGAAGGCCGTGTACGGGATGGGGCTCGACGCGCTGGGCGTCTTCAGTCCCGGTCATAGTGTTCCGGCGGGGGAGGAGAGCGAAAACTTTCCGAAGGGGACCTTGGAATCCGCCGGTGCTTGCTGACACATTGAGCACTTAGCGAGGTCTCTTCGAGCTTAGTGCAAAAGCGTGCGGTGGCAGGTTTTACACGAAGCTAGCAGCCGCTGCGCATTCCACAAGCGGGAGCGAGTCCCCGTAGGAATTTTTTCGGCTCGGATTCCCCGCCCTGCCAACCCCCTTCGCCCGGGACTGAAGACTCACTTTCCCTGCCTCCCATCCAAATACCACTTCTTCCTGCCGCATCCTCATTTCTCCCATCCCCCAGAAGAAACATTTCTGCTTGCAATCCATTTACGGATCCAGTATAATTAGAGTAACCGGTTTCTCTAATAAAAGTTCGACTAATTATTACAGTGTGCAAGTGCGCAGGAGGGCATAAAAAAATGGTGAAAGATTATCTGGAAAAAGTGTATTCGGGATTTCTGGGAATGAATATTGGAATTCGTCTCGGAGCTCCGGTGGAGCCGACTATCTGGAGTTATGACAGAATACGGAAGACTTATGGAGAAATCACAGATTACGTGAAGGAATTTAAAAATTTTGCAGCCGACGACGATGCAAACGGACCCGTATTTTTTATCAGGGCTCTTTATGATGATGCGAAAGACAGGGAGCTTGTACCGCAGGATGTTGCCAGAGCCTGGCTCAATTATGCCAGAGAGGGCGTCGGCATGTTCTGGTGGGGCGGCTATGGAACAAGTACCGAGCATACCGCTTACCTGAACCTGAAGAACGGCATCGAAGCGCCCCAGTCGGGTTCTATCGAGCAGAACGGGCTGATTCTGGCGGAACAGATCGGAGGCCAGATTTTCATTGATACATGGGGACTTGTAAATCCCTGCAATCCGAAGAAGGCCGCGGATTACGGCGAGGCTGCGGCCAGCGTATCCCACGGCGGGGAAGGCGTGCTGGGAGCCAGATTTTTCTGCGCAGCCATCGCTAAGGCATTTGAGTCGGACGATATTTTTGATATAATGGAGACAGGGCTTGCCGAGATTCCCAAGGACAGCCTGTATCACCGGGTGGCCGATGCGGTTCTCGATTTCTACCGTGCCCATCCGGAGGAGGAATCATGGCGCGACTGCTACCAGATGCTGGTGCGTGACTGGGGATATGACAAATACCAGGGCGTATGCCACATTATTCCCAATGCCGGAGTCTGCTTTATGGCGATGGCATACGGCAAAGGACATTTTGACAGAACCGTTGAGATTGCGACAATGGCAGGCTGGGATACGGACTGCAATGCGGGCAATGTAGGCACGGTTCTCGGCGTGGCCTGCGGACTTAAGGGCATTCCGGACCGTTACAGGAAGCCGATTAACGACGGGATTGTGTGCTCCGGCATTTCGGGATATCTGAATATCCTCGACATCCCGACCTTCTCAAAGGAGCTGGCACTGCTTGGTTACCGTCTGGGAGGAGAAGAAGCTCCGGCAGAACTTGCGGAAAGCTTTAAGAACGGGGAAGTCCATTTTGACTTTGAACTGCCGGGCAGCACCCACAATATGCGCCTTTCGGATCCGTTCTTCTGCGCCCTGTCCCATTCACAGGATCAGGCATACAGCGGCAACGGCTCCCTTAAAATCCTGGTGGACCGCATGGTGCGCGGAGACCAGTGCAAGGTGTTCTACAAACCGTTTTATACAAGAAATGATTTCTCGGATGAGAGGTACAGCCCCGTATTCTCCCCAACCGCATACCCGGGACAGAAGGTAACGATGAAACTTTACCTGGATCAGTGGGAGGGCTGGGAAACACTCGGAATCGCCCCTTATGTACATACGGTTTATGGAAAAGAAAATCTGCTTCAGGGATATATCAAACTCATTCAGGAACAGTGGATCAGCGTTGAATTCACGATTCCCGATGTGGACGGCGACATTGTGGATGAGGTCGGAATTGTGATTGAGGGATATTCCCCTTCAAAGAAAAAGAGCCTTGGCCTTATTTATCTGGATGACTTTACAATTACCGGGCCGTCGGCTTACACAATTGATATTAAAAAACAGAAAAAAGAATTCGGCTGCGTCACACCGTTCTCCACCGATCATGGGGCATGGGACCTGTATGGCGGCACGCTTAACCTGATGCGTAACGAGGAGGCATTTGCCTATACCGGAAATTATTACAGTACGGATTACAGAGTTTCTGTGTCGGTTACGCCGCGTCACGGCGCATCCCACCTGATCACCGCGAGAGCGCAGGGGGCAAAACGTTTTTACGCCGCCGGTTTTGACGAGAAGGGAAAAGCCGTGTTACTTAAAAATGATTTCGGTTTCCAGACGCTGGCCGGGTGCGATTTCCCGTGGGAATATGACAGAGAATACAGAATGGAGATGGAATGCGTTAAAGGCCGCATTACATTTTCAATCGACGGTGTGAAGGTTCTGGAAACGGAGGATGCCGGTTTTGCAAACGGAATGTTTGGCTGCGGCTCCCTGAAAACGGGACGCACCTCCTATGCGGATTTTGCCTATGAGGATATACAGGCGGAATAGGTGCGCGGCAGTCAGGAGAAAGGTTTAGGTGTAAGGATGAAAATATTGAATTTTGGTTCCCTGAATATTGACAATGTCTATACCGTGGATCATTTCATACGTCCCGGTGAGACGATGAGTTCCCTTGGAATGGAGGTCTTCTGCGGCGGTAAGGGACTGAACCAGTCCATCGCCATGGCACGCGCAGGGGCGCAGGTCTGGCACGCGGGAGCCGTGGGCGGAAATGACGGCGGGAAACTGCTGGAACTTCTGGCCGAATCCGGAGTTAACACGGATTTTGTGCGTAAGACGGACGGCGTTTCGGGCCATACGATTATCCAGGTGGATAAGAACGGACAGAACTGCATCATCTTGTACGGCGGCGCAAACCAGGAAATCACGTCAGGCCAGATAGATGAAACGCTGTCTCATTTCGGGGAGGGAGATATCCTTCTGCTTCAAAACGAGATAAACGGACTTGCCGGGCTGATCGAAAAGGCATCGGAAAAGGGGATGAAGATTTACCTGAATCCTTCTCCTGCGACCAGGGAACTGCTGGAACTGCCGTTGGAGCTCGTGGACTGCTTTATCCTGAATGAGGTGGAGGGAGCCGATATCTGCGGACAGGAGGCTAAGGAAGAGGAGATTCCGCGTCTTCTGCGGGAGAAATATCCGCGGGCCGTGATTCTTCTGACGCTCGGCAGCAGGGGATGCATTTATTACGACGGTGAAAACCGCTATGAACAGCCGGCTTTCCGTGTCAATGCGGTTGATACGACGGCGGCCGGTGATACATTTACAGGGTATTTTATCGCCTCGGCAGTAAATGGAAGCACGGTGCCGGAAGCTCTTTTGAGGGCGACAAAAGCCGCGGCCATTACCGTCATGGGAAAAGGGGCTGCGCCTTCTATTCCCTGGGAAAAACAGGTAGAGGAAACGGAATTGCCTTAGAGTGTGACGCGTCTCTTGCAAAAAGGAAGTCTCACATACTCTGGACAGCCCTGAAAAGCCGTGAGGCGGAGCGCCTGCGGCTGCTTAAGTCTTAAATCAGGCGGGGGAATGTATATGGAAACAAAGACAAAATACAGCATTTCACAGATTGCGGAGATCTGTGGCGTATCCAAGGCGACCGTATCCAGGGTAATTAACAACAGCCCGTGCGGTGTCGGTGAGGCCACAAAAGAGAGGGTACGCAAAGTGATAGAAGAATTGAATTACAGGCCAAACGCCCTGGCAAGGGGAGTTGCGGTGTCCAGGTCCAGGATGATAGGGGTCGTAGTGCCGGATGTATCCAACTTTTTCTATCCGAAAATTATCAGGGGAATCAGCGATTACCTGGAGAAAAAGGATTATTCGGTCATTGTCTGCAACTCCGACTACAATCCGGAAAAAGAGGCGGGGCTTCTGATGTCACTTGTGGATAAGAGGGTGGACGGCGTGATCCTCTGTTCCGGTATTTCCAATAAGGCGTTTCTTGAACAGTACAGGAAGTACCAGGTGCCGTTAGTGCTCCTTGGACGTACCTTCGACAGCAGTGTCAGCGACGCCAGCATCACGGGTGACAACGTGAAAGGTTCCAGAAAGGCTGCCTCCTACCTCCTTCGCGGCGGAAACAGACGCATTGTTTATGTGGAAGGCAATACGGAGCTTTCCGGCTCCAAGCAGAGGCTGCAGGGGTATAAGGAAGCGCTCAGGGAACATGGAATTGAATTTGACAGAAAACTCACACTATCAGGGGAATATTCCATTGAATTCGGGCGCAGGGCGGCAGAAGAGCTGTTAGAAAAGAAGGTTGAATTTGACGCGATTATGACGGGCAGCGATTTGATCGCGATCGGTGTTGTCTCCGGTCTTCTCGATGCAGGGAAGAAGATACCGGAGGAGATAGAGGTCATGGGCTTTGATAATATCGAGCTGGCGGAAGTGTTCCGCCCGGCCCTTTCTACCGTTTCCAAGCCTCACTATGAGATGGCACAGCACCTGGCAAAACAGATGATACGGATTATTGAGGGAGAGGAAGTGGGACTCAGCCACATGGTGGTGGAGCCTACCCTGAAACTGCGCAAAACAACAAAGGCGCGGGATTATGATGAGGAATACGAATAAAGAGCTGCGGATAAAGAAATTCAAATAAAAAGGCGAGAATAAGACGTACGAACAAAGAGTTTTAGTAATGAAACTTAAATTGAAGATACAGGGAGCAGAATTTCCGGAAGGAAAGATTCGCTTCCTGTATCTTTTTTAATTCATAGGAAATTACGTCCTATGAATCAAAAACGCTCCGCGAGGATGCACATGCCGCGCAGAGGTAAATGGTTGCTGAAGCAACCGCGCGGCAGCGCAAGAGTTCCGCAAGCGAAATTCTTTATTCTATCATAGGATGCTTGCCATAGGATGCCTGTCATAGGATAACTGCCGGGAGGCGCAACAAATTCCGGACGGGTTTGAAACTTGTAAAAAAGAGTGTCCGATTACCAGGACGTTACATTAATATTGACGGACAAAAACAAGATAAAGGCGTTTTTGCAGTGGAAAATGAAGTAAGAGTTAACATAAATAACCAAATAATAGGAAAAATTAGGAAAACGGTTTATCTAAAATAAAGGGCATACAGAGTGGTAAAGAAAAGGTTTTTCCAGGAAAAATTCAATAAATAGTGCAATGTGCTATAAAACAGGGGTGGTAAATTTAATAAAATATACAATTGATATCAAAGATTAACTGTGCTATAATACCAATTAGAGAGAAACCGGTTACTTAAAATTACAGAAATGTACAGTGCGTAGAAAAGGGGGAGCCTGTATGCAGGCAAAGGTAGAAAAGAAATCAGTAAATAAAAATAAAACGCTGCAGAGAATGTGGAAAGACAGGGTACTTTACCTGATGCTGGCGCCCACGATTATCTACTTCCTGATTTTCAGGGTATGGCCCATTATTAACATGAGGCTGGCCTTCTGCAATTACAAGGCCAAGGGGCCGTGGGAATTTGCGGGGCTTAAGTATTTTAACATGATATTTAAATCGTCCACATTTATGGAGATTTTGAGAAACACGCTGATTATCAGCTTTATGAAGTACATATTGCTGTTCCCGTTTTTTGTTATTTTCGCATTGCTCTTAAATGAGATACGGTGCGGAAAGTTCCGGAAGTATGTCCAGGTTATTTCCTACATGCCGCATTTCCTTTCATGGGTAGTTATTGCAGGTATCTGGATTTCCATGCTGTCTGTTTCGGGCGGCGCCGTAAACCAGATTATGGGCTGGTTCGGAATCGATGCGGTGGACTTTATGACGAATAAGGGAACAATCCGGTGGGTTCTGTTCTTCTCGGAGGGATGGCGAAGTCTTGGATGGGATTCCATCGTGTATTTCACGGCAATCCTGGCTATCAGCCCCGACCTTTATGAGGCGGCCACCGTGGACGGCGCGAAGAGAACGGATATCATCCGTTACATTATCCTGCCGGCCCTTATTACACCGATGACTACAATGTTTATCCTGAATCTGGGCTTCTTCATGACAGCCGGATTCGACCAGGTATTTAACTTTACAAACCAGTCCGTCAACAGTGTGATTGATATTCTTGATACATACGTTTACCGTATCGGACTTGAAAGCGGCCAGTATTCCCTGGCGACGGCGGTAGCGCTGATCAAGGGTGTGGTCGGAGTTTTCCTGGTTCTGGTGACCCACCTTGTATCTAAAAAGGTGACTGGGAAAGGAGTGTGGTAAGAATGAAAAAGAAAAAATTCAGCATTTCACAGCTGCTTCTTACGATTCTTATGCTGTTCCTTACGCTGACCATGATTGTACCGCTTTTACATATTCTGGCCCGTTCGCTTTCCGACCCGCTTCAGTCGGCCGGAATGAGCAGCCTGGAAGTATTACCGAGAGGCTTTTCACTGATTAACTATCAGGTTCTGTTCAGCAATAAGACATTGGTACCGTCGATTTTTAACTCGGTTTTCATTACGGTAGTCGGAACATTTTTAAACATCGTGCTGACGGCCCTTGCGGCTTATGTGCTGACACGCCCTGGTTTGGTGGGGAAGAGAGTGCTGATGGTTTTCTTTATCATCATGATGCTCTTTGACCCGGGAATTGTTCCCGAGTACATGACGGTGAAGAAGATAGGCCTGATGGGCAGCCAGTGGTCCGTCATTCTCTGTATGGCGGTTAACGTATATTACCTTGTTATCATGATGCGGTATTTTGAAGATGTGCCGGTATCACTCTGCGAGGCGGCGAAAATCGACGGGGCGGGCCATCTGAGGATTCTGTTATCCGTAGTTCTGCCTTTGGCAAAACCGGGAATTGCAACATTGACCATGTTCTACGGCGTGACAAGATGGAATGAATATTTCCGCTCGGGAATTTACATTTCTTCTATCAAGAAGGTGCCGCTGCAGGTAATTCTCCGTAAATTTATTGTGGACAGCGATGTTACCACGATCATCGGCACACAGAACCTGCTGAATTACAACGACCTGGCAAAAATTGATTATACGGCGCTTCAATACGCGACAATCGTGATTGCCGTCGTGCCGATTCTGCTGATTTATCCGCTGGTACTTAAGTACTATACAAAGGGAATCATGTCGGGCGGCGTTAAGGAGTAAAGACAGAGGACGGCTCCAGCCGTCTGCACGCGGCATTCACAGGCAGCCGCACAAAAAGGGATGCAAAAAAATTATTATAAAATGGAGGAGAAAAAATGAAAAAAGCATTGGCACTGATTATGGCAGCAGCGCTTGCAGGAACCAGCCTCGCGGGGTGTGGCGGCAAAGCGGAAGAGAAAACCCCGGATACAAAACCGGCGGAAAGCGCAGCAGAGAACGGAGGGACCGCACAGGCGGAGGGAACATCGCAGTGGCCTGCTATCGGCACCGCGGATTCACCTGTGGCAGTAAAGATAATGATTAAAGACGTATTCCCGGATGAGGAAGATGTACAGCTCTTACGGGAAGCAATCAACGAGAAGATGGCAGCTCACGGCCAGTATGTGGATTTACAGTTTCTGGAGCCGCCGGCAGGAAGCTATGCAACGGCAGTGCCGATTGCAATGATGAACGGTGATGTGGAAGCAGATCTCATCTATTTCCAGGGTGGTGATTTAGCGCTGGCACAGCAGGGACTGTTTGAGGATCTGAATCCATATGTGGAAAAATCCACATTTGTGAAGAGCATTATGACAGAAGTAAACCAGGAACGTATGGCAAACTATCCGTACCTGATCTGGCTCGCTCCATCCAGAATCCAGATTCCGGCGATGAGAAAAGACTGGGCGGAACAGCTTGATTCTTATGACAAATTAATTGCGGATCCAACCGTGGATAATTACTATAATCTGTTTAAGGAAATGAAAGACAAAGGACTTGTGGAATATGCACTGACAGCGGACGGCGGCAGCGCGGACAGTACAATCCGTCTGGACAGTATGTTTAACCAGGCCTTTGGCGTTACCGGCACGATTGTAAAAGAAGACGGAAAATGGATTTTCAGCAAAGAGAGCCAGGCGGAAAAGAACAAACTGGACTTCTATGCAAAACTTTACAAAGACGGCCTTCTGGATCCGGAATATCTGACCGATACCTGGGATACGATGGAGCAGAAGTTCTATGAAGGTAAGACCGGTATTATCGCAGGTACGCTTTCATCCACACAGATTTATGACAATAAGATGCGCTCCGTAAACGGTGAAGAGTCTGAACTTGTTATTCTTCCTCCGGCAAAAGGCGTGGCACAGGGATACAGGGCAGAAGACGTTACAAAAGAAGAGCGCGGTTTTGCAATGAATATTGATTCCAAGAACAAAGACGCTGCCTGGGCGGTTCTGGAATTCATGGCAAGCCCCGAAGGAAGAATTTTAGACAAAGTTGGTATTGAAGGCAAACATTATACAATCGAAGACAACAAGATCGTATTTACCGACAGATGGCCTGAGTGGTGGGCACGCTTCTGGGATACAACCAACAACTTTGACCCGCAGGATCCGTCCCTTGCACAGCCGGTTCTTACAACGGCAGGGCAGAGCGCATTTGATAATCTGACGAAATATACGGTTAAGGATGTTAATATTCTGATTCCGGAAGAGATGACTCCTCAGTGGGATGCAATGACAGGATATTATAAAGAGTATTCGGCAGACATTATCAGAGGGGTAAAACCGATTGACGCCTTTGATGAGATGACGACAAAATGGGAAGAAGCAGGCGGAAATGAATTCGAAAGCCTTTTAGTTGAAAAGCTGGGCAATCCGTGATAGATGGGGAATCCCGTCATTTAAAACAGGTAACAACAATATCTATTGTAAAAAAATAAGCGGCAGAGGTAAAACAGGAGGATGACAAATGCTGACAAGAGAAGAGTTTAAGAAAAACCCGGAGCTGGTATTCGACAAGGCCTATGGTTCCTTATCGGGGCTGGCAATCGGAGATTCTTTCGGAGATGCTTCAAGAAAGCAGGAAAACCGTGAAAATTACGCCATTACAACCGATTTTAACAGCAAAGCATCATGGAGTACAGATGATACGGAGTTCGCACTGCTGACGGCAAAAACCCTGATTCGCTGCGGCGGAGAGCTGACATCGGAGGAAGTGGTTAAATCCTGGCTCGAGGATGTGGCAATACAGGATGAATTCAAGCGCGGCGGAGCCAGCGAGATTGAGGCAGCCAATAATTTAAGAAGAGGTTTCCGTCCTCCTCTGTCCGGTAAATATAATGCATTCCATATGAGTGACGGTTCGGCAATGCGCATCGGGCCGATTGGTATCGTATGCGCCGGTGACCCGGAGAAAGCTGCGGCAATGGCGAAAATTGAGTCGGAAGTCAGCCATTTCCGTGACGGCGTATGGGGAGCACAGGCGGTGGCCGCCGCAGTTTCCGTAGCCATGGTAGACGGAAGCATGGATGAGATTCTGGATGCTGCAATGAAAGTGATTCCGGAAGAATCCTGGCTTCACTATTCCATGAACCATGCATTTGAACTGGTGGATTCCGTGGACGGACATATTTTCGACGTATGGATGCAGCTTCACGACGACCTGCGCACCAGCACATGGGCCACGACGGCGGAAGCTATCCCTTCCGCATTTGCCTGCCTGAAAGCAGTTAACAAAGACTTCAGGACCGGTGTTGTGGTAGCCGGAAACTTCGGCAGGGATGCAGACACCATCGGAGCCGTAGCCGGAACAATCCTGGGAGCCAAGTACGGCGCCAAGGCAATGCCGTCCGCATGGATCGACAAGACCAGATTCCCAACAGGAACATGCCTGACATTTACTAAGGGAATTGATATCAGGGACTATGCTGAGAAGCTGTCTGAGATTATTATGAAGTAAGATGTAATAGAGTAGCTAAATAAGTGTGTGAAAAAAGCCAGCGCCTTATCCAATATCATCCCGGATAAGGCGCCGGCTTTTTGACGAAGCGGTTGGAGGATCATAAGATGTGTTACTGCTTATTCTGTGCAAAGAGCTGCGCTTCGTAATATGCAAAAACGGTAAAAAGCCATTTCGTGCCGCACAACTCAGGTTTTCACCAAAAACGTATGAAAACACTTTGCATAACACATCCTGGGCGTATATTAATAAAGCCATGAACCTGTATCATTTCCCCATCAAAAATCCTTTGCTTTCTCACCCGATAGCGGTTATAATAGAAAAAGAATTTTCAAACATACGTACGGAGGAATCTATGTCCACAACAGACCCAGCGGTAACCCCCATTCTGAAATGGGTAGGCGGCAAACGTCAGCTTCTTGAGACGATCGTGCCGCTGATACCGGAACACACAACATACTATGAGCCGTTTGTCGGCGGAGGGGCGGTGCTGTTTCACACACAGCCCGGCAGAGCGGTGATCAATGACTCGAATGCCGAACTGATTAATATATACGAAGTGATCAAAGCGCAGCCGGAGGAACTGATTGCCTGTCTGGAGCGTCATAAAGAGAAGAACAGCCAGGAATATTTTTATGAAGTGCGTTCATTAGACCGCGACAGGGAGAAGTATGAGACAATGCTTCCGGTGGAGCAGGCAGCCAGGATTATCTACCTGAATAAGACGTGCTACAACGGCCTTTTCCGGGTGAACCGCGCCGGAGAGTTTAATTCCCCCTGGGGAAGATATAAGAATCCCAATATCACGAATGAGGCGACGATACGGGCGATGAGCCGCTATCTGAACAAGGCGAAGGTGACGGTTCTTTGCGGGGACTACAGGGAGGCTTTAAAGGGAATCAGGAAGGGCTCTTTTGTGTATCTGGATCCACCCTATATGCCGCTCAGCACCTCGTCCTCTTTCACCGGATATACGGCGGCCGGTTTTGGGGCGGAGCAGCAGAAGGAGCTTAAAAAGCAGTGTGATTTGCTGAATAGGAAGGGAATCCATTTCCTGTTATCCAACTCCTGCTGTGATTTTATAGAAGATTTATATAAAGATTACACTGTGGAGCGCGTGGCGGCCAAGCGTACAATCAACGCAAAGGCGGACAAGCGCGGAGCCATCGATGAAGTGCTGGTGAGAAACTATGAGCTTGATAGATGATAAATGGAAGCTGCTCTTTGACCGATATGAGATAGAGAAAAAGGTGTCGGAGAGCGGCCCTTTTTGTATTACGGCCGATCAGATCCGGGAATATAAAGAACCCAGACTGATGACAAAATTTGATACAAGGGAGTCGCTGCCCTCTGTTTTCGGGAGCCGTCTCGGTATCCTGCCCGTGACAAGGGGAAGCTATGTCATAGGGGACTTTGATCTCTACGCCGATTTCCCCGAAGCAGGAGACGGAGTAAGCGGAAAACGTCCGGGTAAAGTGAAGAAAGCGGCGATCCCGGACTATTATGAGACGATTGACATCAACGATATCCGCTCGGAGGCGGGCGCGATCAACGTGATGGGAATTTCCGGAATACTGGATGATTTTCTGGGAGGGGCAGGCTTTAAACAGACCGTCTCCGGCCGCATGGCATCCGGTAACTTTTCATTTCAGGTAAATTCCGTAAAATCCGCGGCGAAAGCCGGAGGCTGGCAGCTTACAGTCAACAATTCCCAGGTGGAGATAGACGGAGGTTTTGAGGACAGGGATACCTTCGCCGTGATAGAGGGAAAGAATGTCGTGCACAGTAATTTTCTGGTCCGTCAGCTCTATTACCCCTACAGACTGTGGAGCGGGAAGCTGGCAAAACCGGTCAGGCCCGTCTTTATGGTCTATTCTAACAATATCTTCCGGCTGATGGAGTATGAGTTTACGGATCCGTTCTGCTATAACTCCATACGCCTGATCAGGGAGGGGCAATACAGCCTGGAGGATACCGATATTTCCGCCGCGGACTTAAGAGACGCATGGGAACGCACTGCGGTAAAACCGGAACCGCAGGTTACATTTATCCAGGCCGACAGTTTTGAGAAAGTAATCTCTTTGGTGGAGCATTTGAATGAAAGGCCCCTTACGCCGGCTGAGATAGCGGAAGTGTTCGGGTTCCGGGAACGCCAGTCGGATTATTACTTTAACGCCTGCAGGTATCTGGGGCTGGCAGTAAAGGAAAAGGACGAGGACAGGACGGTCAGGGTGACGATTACCCCTCAGGGGAAAAAACTTTTGAAACTGAATTATAAGGCCAGGCAGATCCGGTATGTAGAGCTGATCCTGGAACACGGTATTTTCCATGAGCTGTTTGAAACGGTTATGAGAAGGGGAGAAATCCCCGAGAAGAACTATATTGAAAAAAAGATATTGGAACAGAATCTTTGCAGCAGTAATGTGGCGGGACGCAGGGCCTCATCGGTGAGCGGCTGGCTGAAATGGATGGCCGGGCTGGTACAGTAGAATAAAAATATCCGGGAGCGGTTAAGCTTCCGGATATATTAATCTGCTGTCGTCAATGCCTTCCAGCACTTCTCTCAAAAATTTGTCCGCCAGGTATTTTGCCATTGGAAGATTCATATCGAGATAGTTTCCGCAGTCCTTTGCGCAGGCTCCCGGAACCTCTCCCTCAAAGTCGGCGATAAAGGTAAACATCCCGGTCATGAGCGGCACGATATTCGCAGAACTGAAGTCTCCGGCCAGCAGCAGGTAAAAACCGGTCCGGCAGCCCATCGGCCCAAAGTAAATGACGCGATCCCTGAATACCTCGTGATTTCTCAAATAGGTGGCTCCCAGATGTTCAATTGTATGAATCTCGGCGGTGTTCATGACTGGTTCATAGTTGGGGCGTGTCATTCTTATATCAAAAGTGGTAATCACACTGTCCCCGGCCTTGTCTTTCCTGGAAACATAGACTCCAGGCAGCAGCTTTAAATGATCGATGGTAAAGCTGGTTATTTTGTTCATGATCTGTTCCATGATAAAAACTCCTTTCGAAAAAAATTCCGGTGTTATGAAAAACGTCTCTACACTTTTAGCCAAAGCTTATCTGTAAAAACCCTCTACATTCTAACAGAATCGGATACGATGCGCAAGGCGGGGATTTAGTTGAGGTGTGAGGACGCCTCTGTTAGACGGCAGACGGGGGAGTGGGAGGGTTGATATGAGTCTTCAGTCCCGGTTTGTAAGGTGTGGTGAGGGGGAATCCAGGAGAAAAGATTCCTACGGGGACTCGCTTTCGCTTGTGGAGCGCACAGCGGATGCTAAGACGTC
>NZ_URHZ01000011.1 GCF_900547735.1 uncultured Clostridium sp.
TTTGCCGTTTCTGTGCATCGCGAAGCGTGTTGCTGGGCACGGAGTGAACAGTAACGACGCAAGGACGCCTCTGTAAAATGGCGGACGGGGTGGTGGGATAGGTGGTCGAGAATTGTCACTCTTAAAATAATTGAATTTCCCTCCCTCAGATGTTAAAATAATCGTAGCAATCAAGTACCTTCACAGATACTGCTCCGCCATGCAAAAAAGCAAAAACGCTTTTTTATGCGGGCAAACCCGTAATTTAATGATTTATACAAGGAGGCCGCCATGTATTTCTACATACCCGTTAAAATTTACGAAGAAGAAAATTGTATCTCCAACCATAAGAAAGAGCTGTCCTCTCTGGGGACAAAAGCGCTCCTGGTCACAGGAAAACGGTCTTCAAGACTGAACGGTTCCCTGGACGATGTGATGAAGGCGCTGGAATCTGAAGGCCGTACATTCACCGTTTTCGATGAAATCGAAGAGAATCCATCCATTGAAACGGTGATGGCCGCAAGAGATGCCGGGCTGGCGGCTGGCGCGGACTTTGTCGTCGGCATTGGAGGCGGTTCCCCGATGGACGCCGCCAAAGCTATTGCGTTGATGATGCACCACAAGGATAAGGGCGCTGATTACCTCTATCAAATGAATGCCGATTCCACCGCTCTTCCCGTTGCGGCCGTTCCCACCACCTGCGGAACGGGTTCGGAGGCAACTCCCTTTGCCATCCTGACCATTCACGAGAAAAGGACCAAATCCAGTCTGCCGCACAAGATATTTCCCGCCCTTGCCCTACTGGACGCAAAGTATCTGTCCACCGCCCCTAAAAAGGTGCTCTGCGACACGGCGGTCGACGCCCTTGGGCATTTTATCGAGAGTTATATCAATTCGAATGCAAGCGATTACAGCCGCATGTGCGTCACGGAAGGACTTTCCGTATGGAGCCGGAGCCGTGATGTGCTGACCGGAAAACGCGAGGCCAAACTGCAGGACTACCGGAATATGCTGAATGCCTCCACGATGGCCGGCATGGCCATCACCCATACCGGCACCTCCCTTCCCCACGGACTCAGCTACTATGTCACTTATGAACAGGGCACCGCCCATGGAAAGGCGATCGGCCGTTTCCTCTGCGGATACCTGAAAGCCGCCGGTAAAAAAGAACGTGAATTGATTCTCTCCCGTGCCGGCTTTGACGGCCTTAAGGATTTCGAACTGTTTTATGAGACGGTCTGCGGAAAAGAGTCCCTGTCGGACGCTTTGAAGGAAACGGCAGCCGAAGGAGTTTTATCAAGCCCCGAAAAGCTGAACAACTGTCCGTTTGCGGTGGACAAAGCCATCCTGTACCGTATCATGGAATAGTTTAGAAACAAAAGCAGGAAACAGAAAGTACCTACCGGGATTTCTTTATTGCCGGGAACACAAATGCCGGGAACCAGAGTCCATACGTCCTCTGGTTCCCGACTTCTCTTTACCCCATTTCGCAGACCTTCTCTTTACCCCGCCTCCTCGAAATTCCCGGTGTAAAGCTGAAAGTATTTCCCTTTCTTTTCAATCAGTTCCTCGTGGGAACCTCTCTCGATAATTCTTCCCTGCTCCATAACCATGATACAGTCGGAGTTTCTGATTGTGGACAGCCTGTGGGCAATGACAAATGTGGTGCGCCCCTTCATCAGGGCATCCATACCGGCCTGTACCAGCGCCTCCGTCCTTGTATCAATGGACGAAGTCGCCTCATCCAGGATAAGGACGGGCGGATCCGCAACCGCGGCCCTGGCAATGGAAAGGAGCTGTCGCTGTCCCTGGCTTAAGCTTCCTCCGTCTCCGGTGAGCATGGTCTGGTAACCGTCCGGGAGACGGCAGATAAAACTGTCCGCATTGGCCAGCTTTGCAGCCCTGATGCACTCCTCATCGGTGGCGTTCAATTTGCCGTAACGGATATTGTCCATGACGGTCCCCGTAAACAGATGAGTGTCCTGAAGCACGATTCCCATCGAATGCCTCAGCGCCGGTTTCTTGATCTTATTGATATTGATTCCATCATACCGGATTTTTCCGTCCTGTATATCATAGAACCGGTTGATCAGGTTGGTGATCGTGGTCTTTCCCGCGCCGGTGGAGCCTACAAAGGCAATCTTCTGTCCCGGCTCGGCAAACATCTTGATATTGTGAAGCACCATTTTTGAATCGTCATATCCAAAGTCGACATCATCAAAGACAACGCCTCCCTCCAGTTTTTTATAGGTGACCGTGCCTTCCGCTTTATGAGGATGTTTCCAGGCCCAAACTCCGGTTCTCTCCTGCGTTTCTTCCAGGGAACCGTCTTCCAGTTCCTTCACGTTTACAAATTCCACATAACCGTTATCTTCCTCCGATTCTTCATCCAGCAGTTCAAAGACCCTGTCTGCGCCTGCCGCGGCCATGACGATCGAGTTCATCTGCTGGCTGATTTGGGTGATCGGCTGTGTAAAGTTCTTATTCAGTCCCACAAAAGCAATGATTGTACCGATGGTGATGCCGCCGACTCCGTTTAAGGCAAGCAGGGCACCGGCCACGGCACAGAACACATAGCTTAAATTTCCGATGTTTGAGTTTACCGGCATGAGAAGATTGGCGTAACGGTTGGCTTTATCCGCACTGCCGCGCAGCTTTTCATTGATCTTGCGGAAGTCTTCTTTTGCCTTTTCCTCGTGGCAGAATACCTTCACCACCTTCTGTCCGTCCATCATCTCCTCGATAAATCCGTCCACTGCGCCCAGATCCCGCTGCTGTTCACCGAAATGGACCGCCGACAGCCCGGAAAGTTTTTTCGTCGCCAGAAGCATCACAACGGCCATGGCAAATGTGAGAAGTGCCAGCGGCACATTTAAAAGCAGCATGGAAACCGCCGTCGCAACCAGGGTGACCGCCGAATTGACCACCTGCGGCACGCTCTGGCTCATCAACTGGCGCAGCGTGTCAACGTCATTGGTGTACACGGACATGATATCGCCGTGGGCATGAGTGTCAAAATACCGGACCGGCAGGGATTCCATTTTCCGGAACAGTTCCTCGCGGAGACGTTTCATTGTGCCCTGGCTGACGGTGACCATAATCCGGTTGTATCCGTAAGAGGTAAAAAGGCTGACCAGATAAAGAAGGGCCAGGCCGGAAAGCGCTGCAAAAAGCGGTGAGAAATCGGGAGCCGTCTGCCCCAGCATCGGCTGGATGTAATCATCCACCAGAGACTGTACAAATACCATCCCCTTTAAACTGGCCGCAGCGGAAACAATGATGCAGGCCAGAACGGCCAGAAATGCCGCCTTATAATTGGTAATCATATATTGAATGACCCGTTTGAGAATCCTCATAGACTCTCCGGCTTTATTTGTGTTGCTTTTTTCCATCAGGCAGCACCTTCCTTTCCTGTTCCGGGCTGGTCGAAATCTCCCCCGCCCTTATTCTGTGATTCATAAATTTCCCGATAGATTTCATTCGTTTCAAGCAGCTCCTCATGAGTTCCAAAACCATTTATTTTTCCGTCATCCAGCACCAGGATTCTGTCGGCATGGCTGACGCTTGAAATACGCTGGGCAATAATGAGCTTTGTGGTTCCCGGAATCACCCTCGCAAAGGCGTCCCGTATCCTGGCATCCGTCGCCGTATCCACGGCGCTTGTGGAATCGTCCAGAATCAAAATTTTGGGTTTTTTAAGGAGAGCTCTTGCAATACAGAGCCTCTGCTTCTGTCCGCCCGAGACATTGACGCCTCCCCGCTCAATATACGTATCGTATTTCCCGGGCAGAAGCTCTATAAATTCGTCGGCACAGGCAGCCCGGCATGCCTCCCGGCACTCTTCTTCCGTCGCCTCTCCGTTACCCCACCGCAGGTTTTCCAGAATCGTTCCCGAAAACAGGACATTTTTCTGAAGAACCACGGACACCGCATCACGCAGCTTTTCCATATCGTACTGTCTCACATCCTGGCCTCCGACGGACACGGAACCGCCGTCCACGTCGTAGAGGCGGCTGATCAGACTGACCAGACTGGATTTTCCGCTTCCCGTGCTTCCAATGATTCCTATCGTTTCCCCGGAATTAATGTGAAGGTCAATTCCCGACAAGGCCTTTTTTCCGCTCCCTTTCCTGTAGGAAAAGGTTACGCTGTCAAAATGGATACTGCCGTCTTTCACTTCCTTCACAGGGTTTTCCGGATTGCGGATGTCGGGTTCCTCTTTAAATACTTCTTCGATCCTCCTGATGCTGGCGGCGCTCATCGTGAGCATGACAAATACCATGGAAAGCATCATTAACGACATCATGATCGACATTGTATAGCTGAAAAGGGAGGTCAGCTCCCCGCTGCTCATGGTGCCGACCACGATGAATCTGGCGCCAAACCAGGAAATTGCGATAATGCAGCCATAGACGACAAGCATCATGGCCGGATTGTTAAACGCCAGCAGTCCCTCGGCTTTGACAAACAGCCTGCGCAGGTTTTCCGCCGCTTTGGAAAATTTCCTGTTTTCGTAGTCCTCCCTGACATAAGCTTTAACAACTCGGATACCGGATACGTTTTCCTGGACTCCCGCATTTAAATCGTCATATTTTCTGAACACGACATCGAATACCTTTCGGGCCGCCATCATGATGCCTCCCAGGACGCAGCCAAGGAACAGGATGGCACAGAGGAAAACCATGCTCAGCTTCGGGCTTATCATGAAAGACATCGCCATGCTGCATATAAGCATCAGAGGGGAACGGACCGCAATTCTGATGCACATCTGGTAAGCATTCTGGATATTGGTCACATCCGTGGTCATACGGGTTACCAGACTGGCCGTGCTGAATCTGTCAATGTTGGAAAATGAATACGTCTGGATTTTATCATAAATACCCTGCCTTAAATTACAGGCCAGGCCCGAAGATGCGCTGGCCGCATATTTGCCGGCCATAGCCCCCGATACCAGGCTGACGGCCGCCATGGCAACCATAATGCCGCCGTAACGATACACCTTGTTCATATCTCCGCCCTGAATGCCCTCATCAATGATAAGCGCCGTGATGAATGGCAGCATCACCTCCATAATGACCTCTAAAGCCGTAAACAGGGGCGTCAGAATGGAATCCTTTTTATACTGTTTAAGCTGTCCTAAAATTGTTTTCATATTTTAAATCATCTCCTTCTCACTTTCTGCCTATTTTGTACGTCCGCAGGTTCCGTTCCAGTTTGTTGAAGCATTCGAACATCTTTTTCTCCTCCTCATCCGTTACATCTCTCATAAGTTCCTGCTCCATGCTCTTTATTCTGAAATCCAGCGCCGCCTTCACGCCGGCCCCCTTTGGGGTTGCCAGAATCATCTTCTGTCTGTCGTCATGCGGACAGTTTTCAAACTGTATATATCCCTTCTGCCTGAGCTTTTTAAGCAGATTGGAAACGGTAGGCCGGGCAATACCAAAGTTCCTGTGGATTTCAGCCGAACAGATTGCCGTCTCCTGATGCTGCAGCACATAGATCAGGACTGCTCCCTGGGATGCCGTCAGCCCCAGATCTTCCAGGAGGTCGTTTATCACGCTTTCCAGCTCCAGATTTAATTTTTTCAGATTCCAGAGCAGCAGGCTCTCTCTCTGTTCCATTCTCTCACCTCACCACATTTGTTCGCTTGCTAACAGTTACCTTCCTTATATTTTATAACTCCATTTCCGTTGAATGTGAAATTCAAATATGTTATAATCTATAAATAATTTTTATTGATATATATAAAAGTCATTTTTAACATTGTTCAATTTCCGGCATCAATAGAGGCTTTTATGTCCATATCAGATATTAAATTTCATCGCACAACAGGGAGGTTTTATATGAATACGGTACAGCTTGAATGTTTTATGGCAGTCGCAGAATATCTCAACTTTTCCAGGGCCGCGGAAGTTTTGAAGATCACCCAGCCGGCCGTCAGCCATCAGATCACCTCGCTGGAGGATGAACTGGGAACAAAACTGTTTACCAGGACCAGCAAAAGCGTGAGCCTGACCCATGCCGGGTTTATGTTTATGGAAGATGCCTCCGGGATCTTAAAAATAGCCGCCACCGCTAAAAACAGGCTGGGAACGGGAGCGAAAGAATTCCAGGTTCTGGATATCGGCTGCCATAACCAGTCCGAGCTCGAACTCCTGCCTCCTGTCCTCGCAAAGATGCGCGGTACATTTCCTGCGCTTCACCCCTCCATTAAGCAGATTCCGTTCAAATCCATGGCAAATCTGCTGGATGAGGGACGTCTTCACGTGATGTTTGCCTTCCGCCATGAGGAGTCCAAAAAGCCACTTGGTTTTTTCCATGAACTGAGCAAACGGCCGATTGCCTGCGTATGCACCTCGGACCACCCCTTCGCGGGCCGCAGTTCCCTGACGCTGGACGAACTTAAGGGACCGATGATCACCTGTGAGCCGCACAGACTGCCCTCCCCGGTCCTGCAAATCCAGGTGCGCGCATCCTCCACCCTCCATCCGTCCGAACTCTTTTTCGTAGACGGATACGAGGCCACCCTCGCCATGGTAAAATCAGGTCTTGGTTTTTCCCTGCTTCCCGATTATCCGGGCCGCAAAGACTGCGGACTTTGTTATATACCGGTAAGCGGAGCGGCTCCGCTCAGTTTTGGGGTGTATTATAAAAGCCTGGCGGGAAATCATATATTAAAGGAATTTATAAGACTGCTGGATTTGGAATATAAGACGTTAGAATAATAAGATTTGTAATAGGTCTTCTATCAAATTGCGATGCGGAACTTTCCCAAACCATTAAAAGGAGTCCGGCACCACCGGACTCCTCAGCTATCTGTGTTCATAAATTAAATCAACAATACCATTATAACTTTTTGTACCCGCCAATTTTAGTTCTATCTCATTTTTCGTTTCACTGAACAGGCGGATCCCTTTTCCTAAAATAGTCGGGATAACCGAAATATAATATCTGTCTATCAAATCATTGCTGATAAGCTGCCGGGCAATGTCGGCGCCGCCGCAGATCCAAATCCCTTTTCCCGGATTCTGCCTCAATTGCTTCACAAGCTCAACCGGATTTTGTCCGGTAAAAATAATCTCATCCGTCGGCTCTTTCCAATGGTGCGTTATGATATAACTTGTGAGGCCGTGATACATCCATTCGTCGGGAGAGAGCTCTGTGACAAGCTGGTTGTAGGTGTTGGCTCCCATAATAACCGTATCAATATCCTTAATAAACTCATAATAAGACGCCATGTCGTCCGCACCGGAAACCTGTCCTTTCAGCCAGTCCACTCCGCCGTTTCCGTCGGCAATATACCCGTCAAGACTCATTGCAATAAATAAAACTACTTTCTTCACCCTGCTGCCTCCTCATTCGTAACAGTTCAGACAGCATGAACTGTTACCCTCATTCACTTTTGCCGTTACATCCACTCTTCCGGATGATTCATCTTCCTCTGTAATTCATCAAAGAACACCTTCATATGGTAACCGTCCGTCGTGGCGTGATGAACCGTAACGGACAGGGGCATAACCGACCGGCCGCCGTTCTTTTCCGTAAATCCTCCCGCCTCAAAGCTGGGTAGATAATAATCTTTTATCCCGTGGTTATGCAGTGAAAAACTGTTGAACGTAAACCATGGAATGCAGGAAATGATATAGGCGTTGGACGGCGGCGCCCCTTTGGAACTCAGAATTCCATGGCTCCCGCCGTGTTGCTCCGTGTCTTCCAGATACCGTCTGTGAAACTCCGGAAAACTGTCACTGTATTCCGTCCATAGCAGCGAAGTTGTATTGTCGTCGCTGTGAAACTGAGGATAGGCCGGGGTCAGAGAATTCCAGTATCCTAAAACACCATCCTTCACGGCCACCCTCAGTTCCTTCTGCCTTGCAGCCGCTCCGGTCACCAGATAGAGATAGGCCGGAAAAAACTTATATCCGCCCGCCTTTAAGGCCTTCCTCATAACCGTCACGTCCATGTCCACATTAATGGTATAGCTTGTCGGCGCCATCTGGGTATAATAATAAAAAGCCTGTGCCATAGGCCACGTCTGCATATCGATTGGCTGGAAATCACTCATTGTCTTCCCTCTCTTTTCCCTGCTGTTTTTTCCTGTTTCGGTTCTAATCATATCTGTGAACCGGAATTATTACAATCGACGCTCCGTGGAGTTTCATAAGTGCATGTTAAATGAATTCTTCAGGACGTTTTCCCTGGAAAAAGCGATTACTTTGGAAGGCGTATCCTGATTAATTCCGCAAAGAACCTGGCTCCTGTTTCCAGAATATCATCATTATAATCAAACAGTGAATTGTGAAGGGGAACATTCTCCGACGGAACTTTGCTTTTTCCGGAACCCAGAAATACAAAGCAGCCGGGTATCCTTTCGATAAAAGCGCCGAAATCTTCAGAACCCATAAGCGGCTCGCAGTCGGTGTCCACATTTTCTTTTCCGACTACCCGTTCCGCTGCTTTTTCCACCCATCCGACACAGCTATCCCAATTGACATTCGGTGCAAATTCATGGGTATAGACAAACCGGCATTCCGCCCCGTAAATCCCACAGACTCCCTCCGAAACGGCGCGCATTTTTTCTTCGATAAATGCCTGCATTTCCTTTGAATAGCTTCTTGTGTCGCCTTTAATTGTGACAGTGGTCGGGATCGCATTATGCGCCCCGTCTGTAAACAGTTCGGTACAGGAAATCACGGCCGGATTGAGCGGGTTATTCAGACGTGAAACAATCGTCTGCAGGCCCATGATAATCTCGGCGGCAATGACAATCGGATCGATTCCAAGATGCGGCAAAGAGGCATGGCTTCCCCGGCCCGTTATCGTGATGACGAAATTGTCCTCCGAAGCACCGATTCCACCCGGCCTGGTATTAATTGTACCCGCCGGAAGCTGCGGCATATTGTGCATGCCGTACATTTCATCAATGGCAAAATGCTCCAGAACGCCGTCGTTTATCATGGCCATCGCACCCTTTCCCGGCTCCTCCGCCGGCTGGAAGACAAAGCAGACCGTCCCGTTAAAATCCCGGCTTTCGGACAGAAGTTCCGCCGCGCCCAGAAGCGTTGCCGTATGGCCGTCATGGCCGCATCCGTGCATTTTACCGGGATTTTGTGACTTGTAAGGCGGCTCCCCCTTCTCTTCCAGATTGATGGCGTCAAAATCGGCGCGCAGGCCAATCACTTCTTTGCCGTCGCCGGCTTTCAATACGGCAACCACACCGGTGACGCCAATACCGGTATGCACTTCAAGACCCATGTTTCTCAGAATATCCGCAATATATTCCGAGGTCATCTTTTCCTCAAGAGCGGTTTCCGGATGCGCATGTAAATAGTGTCTCCATTCTTTCATCCGGGCAGTCAGTTCTTTATTATTCATCGTAATCCTCCTCCATCTTCTCTGCTCATATCTCCTCCGTATTCTTCTGAAAATATCCCTTAGTTTCCGCTTTCCTTATCTTTAATTGTAAATCATTTTCTATTCCCTCACAATATCAAGTTACGTCCCCGAACAACGAAAAGCTCGCTTCGCGAACTTTTCATTGCCACTCAACAAGTATAAAGACAGCCCCATACAAATCCGCCGTAACGCACCTGTTTGGGGCTGCCTTAATTCTATCTCTTACCAAAAATTTTCAACCGTTTTCCTCTATCAAAACCCATATACCGAAAAACCGTCTTTTCCTTAAATGTCTATATATCAATGTCTGTGCATTGAGAACGATTCCATCTTATACTGCTTCAGATTCTCGTTCACCTGTCTTGCGTCGGCCTCGGCTATCAGTTTATCTCTCGATTTCTTTGCCTCGTTCTCCGCTTTATGGCTGCTAGGTCCGCCGACACAGCCGCCCACGCAGGCCATACCCTCGACGAAGTCCTCCGGCAGTCTTCCCATTTTCAGGAGAAGGAGCGCTTTCTTGCACTCTGCCGCGCCATTGCATTTTGCGACCTTGATATCCGTGTTTTCATCCATTTCCTTCAGGCACTCAAGCACAGCGGCCGTAACGCCTCCGCCGTTGCCAAAGCGTTTTCCAAATACGCTGGCCTGCTGGTTTACATTCTCCTCCGGTTCGAGAACCACGTCTTTTGCGCGGAGCATGGCGCGGATTTCGCCGTAGGTCATCGCATAATCGGCATTGCCCTGGATGTTCAGATCCAGTGTCTCACTCTTCTTTGCAATACACGGTCCGATAAATACGGTGACAATCTCGGGATCCTCCGCTTTCAGCATTCTGGAAACGCCGCACATCGGAGACACGGTGGTGGACATATTGTTAAGGAGTTCCGGGTAGTGCTGTTTAATCATATTTACGAACGCCGGACAGCAGGAGGTGGTCAGCTTCTTGCCCTCTTTATAGGCCTCGGCCCACTCGGCAGCCTCGGCGGAGGCCGTCATGTCGCCGCCCAGACCAACCTCAATCATATCGGCAAAACCGACTTTTTTGAGAGCCGTTCTCCAGCTTTCAAATGTGATGTCGGGACCGAACTGGCCTTCCGTGGCGGGCGCCAGCATGGCGACTACTTTCTTTCCCGCATTGATCAGGCGGATCACATCCACCATAAATGTCTTGGAACCAATTGCTCCGAACGGACAGCTGTGGATGCAGGCGCCGCACTGGATGCATTTCTTCTCATCGATCACACAGATGCCGTACTCATCGTAAGTGATGGCGTCCACCGGGCATACCTTCTTGCAGGGACGCTCTAAGTGGGCGATGGCGTTATACGGGCAGGCCGTCGCGCATTTGCCGCACTCACGGCATTTGTCCGGGTCGATAAACGCCTTGTTGTTGCCCATTGTGATTGCTCCGAAAGGGCAGGAATTCTGGCAGGCTTTGCCCATACATTTACGGCAGTTGTCCGTAACCGTATAGGAAGCGATTGGACACTCCTCACAGGCTGCACTTATGACCTGCACGACGTTATTCGTATTTCTTCCCGTCGGGCATTTGCCCTCTGCAAGGCGCACCCTCTGTCTGATTACTTCTCTCTCTTTATAAATACAGCAGCGGTAATGCGCCTGAGGTCCCGGAATCATCTTTCCCGGAAGTTCATCCCTCTTGTCATCCACCAGCTGATCTTCCCATGCCAGCTTCGCTACCTCGTAAAGTACATCATGCTTTAACTTCAGTATTGTCGCGTCATTTGTTACCATTTTACGTATCCTCCTTAATAGTAAGTAACCGTAACTCTTTTTCCCATTTTTTCGACTGCCGTCATAAGCTGCCTCACCAGGTTCTGCCGGATTCCCAGGTCAAAGGGAAGTCCCGGATTCTGGTAAGCGCTGTTGATCGCTTTTCCCACATACAGTTGAAGCTCCGTACAGTCCTCTATCAGAATTTTCGCAAGCATGGACGCTCCGTTATTTTTGTCCAGCTCTTTGAAAAAGTCATAGCTCAAATCTTTCTTTTCCACAAACCGGTTCAGTATATCAACGACACGGCTCAGGGTCAGGACCCCCTCGGTGACCAGGTCAATCCCCTCCATATAGGCAATCGGCGGGATTTCCGGGTCTGTGTAGTCCATTGAAACCTTTAACGGTCTTCCAAGCTCCCTCGACAGGATGGTTGCGCTCGTTCCTCCCGAAACAATGCGCGACGCCGTCTCATCTTTCATAAACTCCCGGATAATTCTCTCATCGTCGTCCCGGTCCACCGGCGGTCCTGTCATCAGGTGCACCGGCCTTCTGTCAATAATCTGCATGACAGCCACCGTGGTGTCGTCTCCCGGCTTTTCCTCATAGAGCTTGTTGCACTCTTCACAGATTGCCGCCGCCAGACGGATGGAGGAAATCGGCCTCTCCCTCTGCGCTGCCGCAAACTGCGCGATATCCTTCCACGGCCATCCGAAGGTCATGGATTTTCCCACTCCCGCATGGATGGTGCCGTCACTCATCAGAATCAGCGCATCGCCCTTTTTCACGGTAAAACGGAATTCATTAATCTCTTTGTCCTTGATCACTTTCGTGTTCTTCGGAATCTTTACAACTTCCCCATCGCGGATAAAAATACAGCGCGGGTTGTCGTATTCCACCAGATAGGCTTCCCCGTTATTGAACACCTGGAGAATGGAAAACGTGGCATATGCCACCTGCCTGATCTGACAGATCGGGAGTGTCTGGACTATGGTTTCCACGCACTCTTCCAGAGCGGCCCCGTTCAAAAACATCGTTCCCAGGATTTTGGCCGTCAGTGTGGAAAGGATGTTGGCCTTCACGCCGCTCCCCATCCCGTCCGCCAGTATCATAACATCGGAATCTTCTGTTTTTAAAAGTTCCACCGTGTCTCCGCACAGAATCTCGGAATACTTATTCAGACTCTTATAAGTGACATCTACGGTAATTCCCATTATCGGACCTCACTTTCGTTCCCATCGTCAATCAAAGAACAAAGTTTAGTAAGCGTCGTTTTCGTCTCTGCAGTGGTTTCACCCAGAAGCCCGGCGATTTCCTGGGCTACCATCATCTGTTTATAGATTACTTTCTGGGCAAGTTCAATTGTGGCTTTGCGTTTCTCATACTCCTGCTGCTCCTGCTTCTCCTCCCGCGTCACGTCGATAAACGTCGCGATCACCAGATTTCCCTTGGCTATATAGGCAATATTCTGGATGGTTGCCAGGTTTAACTCAGGATAAATCACTTTTTTACTGTGGATGCTTGCGTGAGTCCTGAATACCTCCTCCACATCCTCCGTATCGATAAATTCTCCCAGAAGGTGTCCCTTCATCTCCTTGCGCTTCAGGCTGAAATATTTCTCCGACGCGGCGGAACACTCCAGGATTTTCATATCCTCATCAATAATCATGATAATATTCGGCGAAGTCTCCATCACCAGATGGGACAGCGACCTTGCCCTGTCATAGAGGTAGGGGATGCACATGTTGAGCTCCGCCTTCTTCTGGCAGACGGCAATCGCCTTGTCGCGGCAGGTCGGATAACCGCAGGCTCCACAGTTTAATTCCTGCTCCGGCCTGTTTTTGCCCGTCTTCTTAAGAATTTCCCGGATCTCCTCCTCGGTCGGCATAATCTCCTTCATGGCCCTGTTTTTAAAGGTGCGGGCAATGGGAACCTTCCTTGCATTCTCATTCAGGAAGGACAAATCCGCCGCCTCCTTTGGAAGCATCTCTTCCAGATCCAGCTTCACCTTAAAACTCGAAACCGTGGCCGCAGTGGCAGGTCCGTTGATACAGCCGCCGTGGCAGGCGTTCATCTCGATAAAACAGCCCTCCACTTCCCCTGTCGTCATGGCTTCGCAGACATCCAGACAGTCCTTCACACCGCTGACATAAAACTTGCGGTACTTATCGTGGCTCTTCTTGGTCGCCTCCACCGATGTGAGCAGTCCTCCGCTGATCGGGTAGCGCAGATTGGCTCCCAGATGGCGCTCGTCGAAACCGGTGTCTTCGCATTCATTTATCGTAATTCCTTCATCCTCCAGCCATTCCTTCAGCTCCTCAAATGTGAGGACGGCGTCGGGCCTGACCGCTCTCATCTTCTCTTTCTCTGCGATGCAGGGGCCGGCAAACACAATGCGGGCCTCCTCCCCATACTCCTCCTTCAGCATTCTCGTATGGATGCCCGAAGGAATCAGCACCGGGGCCAGATCGTCAATCAGCTCGGGATAATGGATTTCTATCAGGTTCACTATGCTGGGGCAGGCTGTTGTGATGATATTCTTCATCTCGCCCTTTTCCAGCAGTTTTACATATTCTCCGGTCGCCATCGCAGCGGCCTCGGCCGTATCACGCACATCCGAAAATCCCAGCTTTGTGAACGCCGATTTCACCTGTCCCCTTGTCCTGTAGTTAAACAGGCCGATATAGGCGGAGGAAAGCGACAGAATCACCGGTTTATCCTCGCTGAGAAACTGCTTCACCTTATCCAGCTCACTGGACATCTTCTTCGCCGACTGCGGGCAGCTTATCAGGCACTGGCCGCAGAGAATACAGCGGTTCGGCATAATGTAGGCATGGCCGTCACGGATCATAATGGATTTTACTTCACAGTCGCGGACGCATTTATAACAGTGCTTGCACATTGCGGCTTTGAAATCAATTATCGGCATCTTATTCTCCCTCTTATTTAAGCCGTCCTAAAATCTCTTTTTCAAAGAATTCTTCCGTCGTCTCCGGTTTTACGGAGTATAATTCTCCGTCCACCGTCACACAGACTCCCTTCAGACAATTACCTGAACAGAAATCTCCGTTCAAATCCACCTGGCCGTCCAGCTTGTTGTCACTGACAAGCTGCTGAAGTTTCTTAATCACTTCTCTGGAACCCTTCAGATGACAGGCACTTCCGATACAGATCGATACTCTCATGCTTAATCCTCCCTGAATTTTTGTTTCTTTTATCATTTATCACCAGGACCGTTTCCGTCCTTTTCGTTTCCCTTCCGTCGGCTGCGCGGGACCCCTTTCCTTCCGCTGAAAAAGCTGTCGTTTTGTGCCGCCTTCCGGCTGTAATCATTATCTCATATTGTGATATTATTATCAATCGTTTCCGCTATGTTTTCTTGTATTTTTTTAAGGGCATTCCCTGCGTTTGCCACCAATTTTCACTAATTTCTTGAACTTTTAACAGTTTCTTTACAAAAAGGCAATTCTCCCACCGCCGTCAAAAAAAGACGCCGTAAAACCGGCGCCGGCCGGGTTACAGCGTCTCCTTTTTAAATAACAAAAATTGCCGCAACCGCAAGATAAGCGGGAATCAGCCTGCGGTCCGCGGCCAGATAAGAAAGATTAAAAAACACCGAGAGCAGAATACAGAAAACGGCCGTCTCCCAGTCCTTGGTCAGTCCATGGAGCATCCCCCAAGTCATGGCGCAAAATATCCCGCCCCATAAAACGCTGCGGGTCCTGCGAAAAGGAAACAGAAGTTCTCCTGCCTGCTGCCCGAAGGCAACCAGAAACAGGATGATGACGGATTCAAACAGATAATAGAGGTGCTGCAAAAGAAACGCCGCCACTCCCGCACTCCCGTACTGCTTCAGAAAATAGTGCAGCTCGGAAAGCGGTTTTAACCGCAGGCTCATTCCGGGCATATCGAGTGACATGAACAGAATCCCGGCCGCCGCAATGAGAACAAGCATGAAAATGCGGGAGCCGGAAAGACGTTTCACGTTGTTTTTTAAATCGGGCAGCAGCTCCTTTTCCTTTGCCAGTCCGCAGAGCGCCATGCTGCCGCACCCCCACACGGTACAGATAAAGATAAAATGAAGACAGTGCTGCCAAACGGTCATACCGGTTGGCATGATATCCTGATAGAGGACATATTCAAGACAAAACACCGCAACATCCATACACAGGAGCAGAATAAAAAGCAGCCCCAGACCAATGCAGGCCAGTCCCTTTTTGATATTTCTTTTCGAATTCAACCTGATTCCTCCTTTTCATAAAAACGCCCGTCGGTTTCACTGATCGGTCCGTTAGATACAGTATAAAGACTTTTCCCATTCTGCGTATGTAACTTAGAACCGGATTTCCGCAACCTGACCGAATCCGGTAGAAAAAAGGGAAACCTGTGATATGATAGAAAGACGCTGTATGATGCAGTTAACAGGAAGAGAAAGGAAACCAACGGGACTATGAAGGTTATAATACATCAGAACGCCGGGCTCTCTGAAAATTATGCGGAAATCCACTGTTCGGAGGAGAATGCGGAAATCACCTGGGCCGCCGGAATCTTAAGCGCCGTTGACCGCCGTCTTTCCGGAACGGCCGGCGGGGTGGAAAAACAGCTTGCTCCTGCCGACCTCTTTTATTTTGAATCGGTTGATAAAAAAACGTTCGCCTATCTGGAAAGCAGTGTCTGGGAAGTTGGGATTTCACTCAGGGAGGCCGAGGAACGTTTTGCCGGACTGGGATTTGTGCGGATTAACAAATCAATGGTCGTCAACCTCTACCGAATCGACGCCATCCAAAACGATTTTGAGATGCGTGTCATCGCCCGCCTGGAAAATAACGAAACGCTCGTAATTAACCGACACTATAAGAAAAACTTCCGTGACCGTCTGGAAGAGATCAAAGAAAAACTGATGGGAGGAACCAATGAAGCTGATTAATAAAGAAAACTTTTTTTCGGTCTATTGTCAGGTATTTACAGTTGTGGGGCTTTTTGCAACCCTGGTCGATATCTTCTCCTACCGTGAAGTGAATTTTACCCAGTTTAATATTCTCGCCATTGCGGCGGGAAGCCTGGTCGGTGTCGTGATTCTGTCCCAGTCCTACCGGCTTAATCACCTTTCGCCGTTAAAAGTAATTCTCCTGGAATATTTTGTGGCCGCGGCCTGCATGATGGCGCTTACCTGGTGCACCAGTCTCTGGGAACCGGTGCACCCCCACGGTTATCTCGATATGCTCACCACCTTTTCCCTCCCCTATCTGGGCGGTTCCCTGTTCTACATGCACCGCCTGAAACAGGAAGTGAAAAAGCAGAATCAGGATATCCAGCTGATACGCCGCCTGCATGGGGAGAAAAAACAGTAACTGTTTCATGCACAGGCCCGAGGCATAAAAGGAGCTGCAAAATGGCATAAACACAATGGTGTTTCATGTCATTTTACAGCTCTTTCCCGTTGTCCGTCCGCTATTATTCCGTCTCCGATTCCATTTCCAGGCAATTCTGTAAAACGGTTCCCAGTCCGCCTGCATAACCGTCAATCTCTTTATAGAGTTTCTTCACACTGTCAAGCTCCATAATTTCATCGAAAAACCCGGTATCATAATTGATAATTGTCATTCCATTATCCGTCAGTAACTTCTTATTCGTTTCGTCGATCTCCAGCATCACGGGACGCATCTCCGCAAGCGCTTCATCCACCGCCTGATTCAGCGCTTCCTGATATTCCGGCGCAAGCCCGTCATAAGCCTCCTTGTTGATGCATATTTGATTTGCATATAAAATATGGTTTGTGCATGCCAATACTTTCTGGATCTCGTACAGATTCGCTCCTACTATCGTATCAGCCGCATTTTCCTCGGCGTCAATAATGCCGGACTGGAGTGCAAAGTAGACCTCCGACCATGCGAGGGGCGTCGGCTCCGCACCGATCGCCGTCCAGAACGCCATATGGTTGGAATTGCCCATCGTCCTGATTTGCATCCCCTTAAAATCGGCAAGCTTGCTGAGATCCCGGTCCGCGGTCGTCAGGCGGTAGGTCGCATTCTGCAGAATTCCCAGCAGATGTAATTTTGCCTCTTCATAGCCCGATGACAGCTTCTGGTGAAACTCGGAATCTCCGCTGTTAAACACGGCGTCAATGGTATCACCGTCGTACTTTGCAAAAACCATAGGGAGATCTAACGCCGCCAGGCTCGGAACGAACGGCACGACCGGGGCCGTCTGGGAAACCATTACCTGAACATCATTATACTGCATCTGGCGCACCAGCTCCTCGTCATTGCCGAGTTCTCCATTGTGGAAAAGATCGATGGTGAGCTTTCCGCCTGTAATACGGTCCACATTTTCCGCTACTTTTTCAAAAAAAAGCTGCCCGGCCGCTCCCTTTGAAATAGAATCGGCGCCAATCAGTTCCACCGGTTCCAAATCCTCAAATCCCGGCGTCCCCTTAATCTCCTGTTCCGTACCGGTTTCCACACCGCCGCAGGCCGTAATCGACACTGCCATTGCCGCTGCAAGCGCGGCTCCCATAAAACTGCGAATTCTTCTCATCTATATTTTCCTCCCGTCGGATTTTTTTACGTTTCAGAGATTTTCACACTTTCTATAATCTGTTCTGTTTGTACCCGACCATTATGCCGATATTATAGTGTATGTAGTTCGGAAATACCAATGGTGAATTTTCATGCAATACCACTAAAATTCGCATAGATTTCTGTAAACTTTAACTTTTTCTTTGCACAGACATCTAAATTTATCATAAAGAATCCGCAAAAAGCCGTTTAATATATTTCAAAGTACTCCAAACAACGAAAAGTACGCTTCGCGGACTTTTCATTGCCACTCAACAAAAAAGAGCCGCAAAATGGCACAAACACAATAGTGTTTCATGTCATTTTGCAGCTCTTTCCCGTTGTCCGTCCGCTATTATTCCCGTTTTGATTCCGTCTCCAGGCTATCCTGTAAAATACTTCCGAGGCCGTCCACGGATGCATCTATCTCCTTATAAAGCTGCTTCACACTGTCGAGCGCCAGCACCTCATCGAAAAAAGCTTCGTCATATGTGATAATCCTCATTCCGTGCTCTTCGAGCGTCTTCCTGTTTGTCTCGTCAATTTCCAGAAGCATCCGGCGCATGTCGGCATTCGCTTCATCCACCGCCTGTTCCAGCGCCTGCCGGTATTCCGGCGCCAGCTCCTCATAGGCCTTCTGGGTGATACATATCTGGTTTGCATAGAGGATATGGTTTGTGCAGGCCAGAACCTTCTGGATTTCATACAGGTTCGCCCCCACTATGGTATCCGCCGCGTTTTCCTGCGCATCCACGGTACCCGACTGCAGCGCAAAGTAGACCTCGGACCATGCGAGAGGCGTTGGTTCCGCGCCGATGGCGGTCCAGAATGCCATGTGGTTGGAATTGCCCATGGTACGGATTTGCAGCCCCTTAAAATCCTTAAGTGTGGAGAGATCCCGGTTGGCTGTGGTCAGCCGGTACGTTGCATTCTGCATGATGCCCAGCAGGTGCAGGCCCGATTTCTCATAACTTTCGGACAGTTTCCGGTGGAATTCGCTGTCCTTCCCGTTAAATACGGCGTCAATCGTGTCTCCGTCATATTTCGCAAAAGCCATCGGCAGATCCAGGGCCGCAAGCGCCGGAACAAAGGAGACGGCGGGCGCTGTCTGGGACACGGTCAGGTGAATGTCGTTAAACCGCATCTGACGGAAAATCTCCTCGTCATTGCCGAGTTCCCCGTTGTGGAACAGATCCAGGGTCAGTTTCCCTCCGGTAATCCGGTCCACGTTCTCGGCTACTTTTTGAAAAAATATCTGTCCGGCCGCCCCTTTGGCATTGGCATCCGCGCCGATCAGAACCACCTGGTCCAGATGTTCAAATCCCGGCGCTCCAGCAACCGTCTCCTCCTGGAACAGTTTTCCGCCGCAGGCCGAAAGCGACAGCGCCATCCCCGCCGCCAGTAATGTCCCCATAATAACACCCGTTTTTTTCATGTACAGTCTCCTCCTGTGCCTTACAAATATTAATATTGCAGCCCGCCGTTGACATCCAGGATTTCTCCGGTTGTCCAGGCCGCGTCATCGCTTCCAAGATAGGCAATCGCCGCCGCTATATCCTCCAGTTCCCCCAGCCGCGGGATCCGTACGCCCTCCGAAAGTTTTTCAATCTTATCCTGCGAAAGCGTTAAGAACATCCGTCCTTTGATCGGCCCCGGCGCCACGCTGTTAACCGTAATGTTCCACGGCCCCAGCTCATAGCCGAGAAGCTGTGTCATTCCCACTACCGCCGCCTTGGACGCCGCATAGTTGACTCCTACTCCGGGACGTCCCGTTCTGCCGCCAAGGGAAGATATCAGGACAATTCTACCATACTTTTGTCTTTTCATCACCGGAACTACCGATTTTGCCGAATGAAAAACTCCCGTCAGATTAATATTGATTACGTCCTGCCAGTCCTTCTCGCTCATTTCATCGATTGGATAATGGCGGACAATGCCGGCCGTCGCCACCAGCACGTCGAGTTTTCCGAATTCCTTTACCGTAAAACCGGCGGCTTTCACACAGTCCTCATAGTCGCACACATTGCCCCGGACCACCTTTATCCTGCCGTCCTCAAAACCGGATTCCATCAGTTTCTTTTTTGTCTCCATCAGGCCCTCTTCCGATAAATCCGTAAGCACAACCCTGGCGCCCTCTAAAAGCAGCCGTTTTGCCGCCGCAGCCGCGATGTCGCCTGCTCCCCCTGTAATTAAAACCACTTTCTTATCAAATCTGTTCATTTTCATCCTCCCTCATACATCTCTTTGCCCATTTAAGCGCCTGCCCCGCATACGCCTCGTATCCCATCTGTGCAACCCGTTTTAAATTTGGTATCTCAAGTCCCCGGATGACATTCCGGTTGGGAATATTCATAATAATGTCACGAATCGGTACCGCCCCTTCTCCCGGATACAGCCGTTCGGCACGCCCCGTATGTACCAGACTCTCCCGATCCTCCGGAATTTCCTTACCGGCGTCGCACAGATGCGCACAGACAAACCATTCCGGCGGCAGCTCCGGCAGCTCGTTTATATTAACCCGTGAGCGGTAAAAATGAAGGGTATCCACAATAATGCCGGCGTTTTTCTTGCCCGAAGCCAGAAGCAGCTCCTTTGTCTCCCGCAGGTTCTTCACGCTGGACCAGGTAACAAATTCCAGATTGACTGTAATTCCGTAATTGCCCGCCAGCTCGCAGAGCTCACAGAATTTTTCCGTGTAATATGCCTTGTCGTCGGTCCAGATATTGGATAAGACATGGCGTACGCCAAGTTCGGCGGCCGCCTCCAGGCACGGCTCATATTCCCTGATATCGACGCCGTCAAAAATCCTGGTATTCTCAATCCCGTCTATCTCAATCCCGGTCTCCCGGACGGCCTGCTTTATTTCCGAAAAAAGTTTCCTGTCCTTTGTAATATCAAATGTCTTTTCTCCCTCCACGCCCATTGGTATCGTCCGGAGCGCGACGGAATCATAGCCGGTTCGGGCCGCAATCCGGATCATCTCCGGCGGAGGACAGGTAATATCGGTCAGATGTACGAGCTGATATTTTGTTTTCATTGTTATATCCCTCTTTTCTCTATCTTCTTAAGGTTAAGACTTCACCTTCCCCGCGGCTTTATGGTATAATGTACACAAAGTGGACATTGTACCGGCGCATGCCGGGTTCTGCGTCCACCGCAGAAATTCGGGCGCCGATTTCATCCAAAACGGAGGAAGGAAAATGAATCTTCAACAACTGCGTTATTTCCAGACAATTGCGGAGCTGGAGAGCTACACAAAAGCATCCCGTAAGCTGCTGATTGCACAGCCGAGCCTCAGCCACTCCATCGCTGATCTGGAAGCCGAACTTAATGCCCCTCTCTTTTACAAGATTGGCCGCGGCATCAGGATTACGGAATACGGCGAACGTTTCCTGATCCATGTCAATAAAATTCTGAGTGAGCTCGATCTCGCAACTTCGGAAATACACAGCATGCGAAATTCCAACAGCGGTAAAATCCGTATGGCTGTCGGTTACACACTTCAAAGCCATTTCATTCCGGATATGATAAACGGTTTCCATCAGAACCCGGAAAACCATCTCGTCCAGTTTGAGTTTATCGATCAGCACGCTGCCATGATGGAAAATGCATTTCACCAGAAAGTAATCGACCTGGGCTTTGGCGCCAGGATTCCCAGCGATAAGATTGAATTTTACCATCTGTTCGACGAGGAGCTGATCGCGATTGTACCGAACAATCATCCTCTTTCACGCGCCGGACATGTTACGCTGTCCCGTCTGCTTGAAGAACCGCTGATTTCCTACACCCGCAACTGCGGTACCCGTTACTGTCTCGATGGAATATTTGAACGTTTTCATCTCACTCCCCATATTCTGCAGGAGGCGGAAAATGAGAAGATGATTGCCGCCGCCGTTTCCTCCGGCCTGGGAGTGGGAATCATCCCACACGTTCCCGAGCTGCAGGTTTTAAATGTAACCCCGCTGGTTCTCGAATCGTCGTCGCTCGGCCGCCCTCTCTATTTATGCTGGCCCAAAAATGAGGTCCTGCCGCCGTTTGTCCGCAATTTCAAAGACTATGTCATTGCCCGGATGGAGGAAGCAGGAGGCTCCCATTCCAGTTCTTTCTGATGATCATCATAGCCCTATTATAGGGGAACCGGTGCGGAAATACTAATATTACATTCCAATATAACGTATTCGTTTTACGCATATGTTTTTCCGTTATAGTTTCCAGGGACACCCTTGTTTTTTCTCCCTCTATCCTGTATAGTAACTGGTGTAACGGCGCGGCCGCATACAGTTTATGCAGCCGTAACGGCACACTGTTTCACGCTCACTCCAAAGCTTTGCCCGTTTTTTCAAAACGGCTGAACCGGCTGAGGGGGAAGCCTGTGAATTGTAATCCCGCTGTTTGTCCCGGATTTCTTTTTCCGGCTGTTCCCTGTCAGTTGCCTCGGTTTGAGCTGTGATAACCCAAGTTATCCATACCACAAAAAAGAGAGGACTGAATCAATTATGAAAAAATTATTACCCGTTTTTATGGCTCTTGCCATGACCGCAGCTTCCCTTGCAGGCTGCTCTTCCAACAACCGGACCGCCGGAACCACGGCCGCCGAAAGCCAGGCGGCGCAGGCTGAAACCGGTGAAAGCAGTGAAGCTTTACCGGCTCACGAAGAAACGGCTCCGGCAGAAGATACGCAGGAAACTACCGGCGGCACGGCAGAAGGAGCCATCCGGGTGGGCTCATTAAAAGGCCCTACCTCCATGGGACTTGTCTCCCTGATGAATTCCGGCGCCTCCGCCAATCAATATGATTTCAAGATGGTCACCGCCGCCGACGAACTGGTCGCTTCCATTGCCTCTGGCAAGCTGGATATCGCCCTGGTTCCCGCCAATGTGGCAAGTGTCCTGTATAATAAAACGGAAGGCGGCATCTCCGTGATCGATATCAATACACTGGGAGTGCTCTATATTGTTTCTTCCGATGATTCCATCAAGTCCGTCGCCGACCTGAAGGGCAAAACCGTCTATCTGACCGGAAAGGGGACGACGCCCGACTACGTGCTCAAATACCTGTTAAAGGCAAACGGTCTTGCCGAAACCGACGTAACATTAGAATATAAATCCGAGGCCGCCGAAGTTGCCGCCGTGTTAAAAGAGAAACCGGATGCCATCGGCCTGCTCCCGCAGCCGTTTGTAACCGTGGCCTGCGCCCAGAATGAGGCTCTTAAGATTGTGCTTGATCTGACTTCGGAGTGGGATAAGGTGCAGGGCGAAGACGGCAGCCGTCTTGTGACGGGCGTTACGATTGTCACCAATGATTTCCTGAAACAGAATGAGGAGGCCGTAAAGGTATTCCTCTCCGACCACAAGGTTTCCGCCGAGGCCGCCGTTTCAAACCCGGATGCCACGGCCGAGCAGATTGTTCAGGCAGGCATTATCGAAAAGGCCCCGATTGCCAAAAAAGCGCTGCCCTACTGCAACATCACCTTTATTGAAGGCGAAGAGATGAAGTCCGCCCTGGCCGGTTACCTGAATGTCCTGTATGAGCAGGATCCGAAATCCGTAGGCGGCAAACTCCCGGCCGACGGTTTCTATTACACAGCCAAACAGTAAAAAATGAAATTTCTATCCGGAGACAGCAGAATATGAATACCCAGAGTAACGGAAAGACATCAGAAAAATCGAACAGTAAAAATATCGCCGGAAAAACCGCAGTCTTACTTTTCTGGCTCGTCCTGTGGCAGGTTTTGTCAGCCGCAGTCAATAATTCCATCCTGTTTGTGGGGCCGGCCGATGTGCTGGCCTCCCTGTCGTCCCAGATCGGCACATTTGATTTCTGGAAGACCATCGGCCTGTCCTCCCTGCGCATCTGCACGGGATTTACCGCCGCATTTTTCTGCGGGATTCTGACGGGCTGCCTGGCTTTCCGCTTTCCATTCCTGGATGAACTTCTGGCCCCGGTGATGCTCCTCTTAAAGTCCATCCCCGTGGCCTCCTTTGTCATCCTGGCCCTGATCTGGACCGGCGCGGAAAACCTGTCCGTCTTTATCGCATTCACGATCGTCCTTCCGATGCTGTACACCGCAACGCTGTCGGGCCTCAAAAGCTCCGATGACAAGCTGCTTGAGATGGCGCGTGTCTTCCGCCTCTCCTTCTTCCGGAAAGTAAAGGCCGTGTATCTGCCCGCCCTGCTGCCCTATCTGCTGACCAGCGTAAGGACGGCCCTTGGAATGAGTTTCAAATCCGGCGTTGCCGCCGAGGTCATCGGCGTTCCCAGCTATTCCATCGGTGAAAAACTCTACATGTCAAAGATTTACCTCGACACGGCCGGGCTTTTTGCCTGGACTCTTGTGATTATCGCCGTCACCTTTTTCTTTGAGCGGCTGTTCCTGCTCTTAATCGGCTCTCTGGACAGAAAGAAACAGGGATAATGCGTCCCGGTACGGTACCGTGCAATACGGTGCGGCTCTTTACGGACTGTCCCGTAATCACCGAAACATCCATACATCAGGAGGTTTTAAATGGAACTGATACTCGACAACATCACAAAATCATACGGCTCCCTGCCCGTTCTCTCCGGCGTCAGCCTGAAAATCGCATCCCCGGACATCTGCTGCCTGATGGCTCCTTCGGGAATGGGCAAAACGACGCTGTTCCGCCTGATCCTGGGACTCGAAAAGCCCGACTCCGGCACAATCACCTCCTCCCCTGAAAAAATCCGTTTTTCCGCAGTCTTTCAGGAGGACAGGCTGATTCCCGAATTTTCCCCTCTGGAAAATACCGCCCTCGTCCTGCCCGGACGCACCGACAGGGACCGGCTTTTCAAAGAGATGGCAAGGCTGCTGCCCGAGGAGGCGTTAAACCGCCCCGTCTCCACCCTGAGCGGCGGCATGAAGAGGCGCTGCGCATTGCTGCGCGCCCTGCTGGCTCCCTGCGATATGTTTATTTTCGACGAACCGTTCACCGGTCTGGATGAAAAAACAAAGGACAGGGCCATCCGCTACCTTCTGGAGAAAGCAGACGGACGTCCTGTCCTCTTATCCACCCATGACCGGAACGATGCCGGCCTGCTGGGCGGTAAAATTATTACAATTCAGCGTGAAATACTTAGTTCCGATACTTAATTCCGATCCCTGGTTCCAATCCCTAATTCCGATCCCTGGTTCTGATCCACTGCACGTGTAAACAGATATTCCCTGAGTTTACCGACGTCACCGTCCGCGAAACAGTATCCCTTCATTCCGCAGGCCGCCGCACCGTCTATGTTGGCCTGGATATCGTCAATAAACAGGGACTCCTCCGGCAGGATGGAAAATTTCTCAAACAGGCGTTCAAATATCTCCGGTTCCGGTTTCAGCAGTTTCTCTTCCGCCGAGACAAGAACGCCGTCAAAATATTTAATCCCCGGGATCCTGTTTTCAAAAACCCTCAGCCTCAGAGAGGCATTGGAGCAAAGATAAATGGACAGCCCCGCTTCCTTAAGCTCTTTTACAAGCTCCTCCATACCAGGTTTCGGCTCAATATTGAACTCGTGCCAGTGAGCCAGGCTCAGCCGCGCCAGTTCCCTTGTCCGCTCATCGGGAAGTCTCTCCTGCACGCGCTTCAGCGCCTCATCCTCCTCAATGGTTCCCCTGTCCAGCAGAGTCCACTCCTCCGCAAAAAACAATTCTTTTTCCATCAGTTCCACATCCTCTTTGGAGTCTGTAAACTGCCAGCATACTCTGGCCGCCTCATAGTCTAAAAGAACACGTCCCATATCGAATACAATATTTTTAATCATTAACAATCCTCCTGTTTAAAGAGCCTGACCCGCAGACCATCGTCCCGAAGCCGCCCGCGGCCGGACGTCCCTGACATCAAACCTGCATTCCAACGAAGCGGTTATGAAAGTCCCTGGCCTTTTCCCACGGTAAAGTAGAGAATCAGCAGGATAACGGCCGGAGCCACAAAGCGCACGATAAATTCCCATGCTTTCCTGAGCCGGAACGGATAGGTTCCGCTTGAACTAATCTCTTCGGATGCCTTGCCCTTCCCCCAGATCCAGCCGGCAAAAATACAGAAGCACAGCGCTCCCACCGGAATCATCAGGTTATCGGTGAACTTTTCCATCACCGCATTCATCGGCAGCATCTGAAGTCCCTTTGAAAAATCAAACCAGGGCAGGTTGATGTTTCTCGACTCCATCTGGGAAAGGGAATATCCGGCGCTTAATACGGTCATCGGCACGGACAATATAACCGTCGCTTTCAACCTGGACACCTTCCACTCTTCCGTGATAAATGCCACGCAGCTCTCCAGGATACTGATAGCGCTGGTGAGCGCCGCCAGAAAGAGGAGCACGAAGAAGAACAGGCCGAATATCCGTCCTCCCGGAAGACCGTCAAATACTTCCGGCAGGGCCATAAAGGCAAAACCGCCGCCCATGCCGAGCCCCTCCGCTCCCAGGGTGACAAATACGACAGGGACAATCGCGAAAGCGGCCAGAATGGCCACCAGCGTGTCCAGCACACAAATCCACGCCGCACTCTTGACGAGATTATCCTTCTTCGGCACATAGGAACCGTAAGTGACCATGATACCCATTCCCACGGAAAGGGAGAAGAAGGCCTGTCCAAGCGCCCCTACCAGCGTATCCCGGTTAAAACTGCCCGGTTTGATGGTGAGCATATAGGAAAGTCCCTCTTTTGCGCCGGGGAGCGTCACGGACCTCACCGCGCAGGCAATCAGAAGAAGGAACAGAGCCGGCATCAGAATCTTGCTGACTTTCTCGATTCCCTCGGAAACTCCCTTAACCACCACATAAATGCAAAGCACCAGAAATACAAGTCCCCATGCAAGGGGCTGCACCGGTTTACCGATAAAATTCACAAAATATTCCTGGTAGGACACGGCTCCGCTTCCAAAGCCCGGTTCCACCAGATAGGCAAAGACATACTTGAGCACCCATCCGCCCACCACACTATAATAAGACATAATGACAAAAAGTGTCAATACGCCGATTCCGCCTGCAAAGGTCCACTTCCTGTTAAGCTGATGGAACGCTCCCACCACATTCTTCTGGGTGGCCCGCCCGATCGAAAGTTCAGCCAGCATGACCGGAAAACCAATCAGAGCCACAATCACAATATAGGAAAGCAGAAAAGCGCCTCCCCCGTATGCTCCCGTCTTTCCCGGAAACTTCCAGATATTTCCCAGACCCACGGCAGAACCCGCCGCCGCCAGTATAAAACCCAGGTTACTGGCCCACTGGCCTCTTCTCTGACTCATGATAATCATACCCCCTGAACATAGTTTGTTTTGTTTCTCCGCCGCATTCATTCCCGTTCTTTTTGTACTCCCGGGAAAAACATCCTGCAAACAGACGCACGTCTGCTATAATATCAGATTTCCGTTTAAAAGTCCATTTTCAGCCGCCGTCCCAGACATACGAAATAGTTATCGGAGGTATAACCTGAGGATATTCATTGTCTTTTCAGCACGGAGTATTGTCTTTGCATTGCATACGTTTTCTGAACATTTCTCTCCCCGGCCGCATATTTTTTCTTCTCTCCGGCAATCCTTCTCCAATGCGGATATTTATCCTTTTCCGGTAGAAAGCCCGGTTTTACCGTCTTTTTCCCGCCGTATATTCAGTGAAATCTCAATAAATTTAAATAGAGATAAATTTTTATCAATTTTTTATTCCCATTTTCATGATTTAATGGTAAAATAGTAACAATAGTGAGTTAGGAGGTGCTGATTATGAAGATGATTATGGCAATTATCGGAAGCGAAGATGCGGATGATTTAGTTTACGAATTGAACCAGAATTCTTTCTTTGTTACAAAACTTTCCACAATGGGCGGTTTTCTGAAGAAGAAAAGTACGACGCTGATGCTCGGCGTTGACGACAGCCGTGTGGAGGAAGCGATTACCATTATCAAGAAGATGTCGGGTACAAGAGAACAACTGGTTTACACACCACCAACTATGGCCGGAAACTGCTGTCCAACCGTCAATATGACGGTTCCGATGAATATGAAGGTAGGCGGTTCCACAATCTTTGTCATGAACGTAGAAGATTTCCAGAAATTTTAACCATACCGCGATGCGGTATGACTGATGTGTACCGGAAACAGGCCGAATGAACAGCATGCCGTTCATCCGGCCTGTTTTCCGCTGGGTGGGGATTGACAGCCGCGGAGAAACCCGGTAAAATCAAATGAAAGCATGTACTTGCATTAGGAGTGAATATGGATATAACCAGCCAGAAAATTATTGATGCCACGATGAGCCTGATCCGGGACAAGGGCTACGTTGCTACGACGACAAAGGATATCGCCAGGGCGGCCGGGGTCAACGAATGCACCCTCTTCAGGAAGTTTAAGAGTAAAAAAGATATTGCGCTGAGCGGCATGGAGCAGGAACAGTGGCGGGGCAATCTGACCCCTGAAGTATTTAAGGACGTGGTGTGGGAACTGCAGCCGGATCTGGAGATGTTTATGAACGTCTATATGGACAAAATCACTCCCGATTTTGTCAACCTGTCCATCGGTCTGCGCGCGCCCCAGCTTTATGAGGAGGCGGCTCCCCTGATTATGAAAATACCGCAGGCCTTTCTCTCCTCCCTCACCGCCTATTTCGTCAGGATGGAAGAGCTTGGGAAGCTGCCTCATCTGGATTTTGACTGCCTGGCGATGACGGTCTTTTCCACCACTTTCGGCTACACGTTTCTGAAAGCCTCTTTCGGGGATCAGCTGTCTCCCGATTCCCGGAGCGATTTTGTAAAAAAGAGCGTTGAAACATTGATTAACGGCATTCCAACGGTATCAGCCATATAACAGTAAGGCATTGGCAAGGCACTGCCGCACGGCGGTGCCAAAAAAACGCGGTTCATGCAAGCAAGTACACGCATTCAAATATTAAAGGAGGTATTCTATGATGATAACAGGCGCCCAATTATTTGTAAAATCCCTGAAGGCGGAGCATGTCGACGTTCTCTTCGCCTATCCGGGAGGCCAGGCCATCGACCTGTTTAACGCCCTGTATGGGGAAGAAGATATTAACGTAATCCTTCCGCGCCATGAACAGGGGCTGATTCATGCCGCCGACGGATATGCCCGCTCCACCGGCAAGACAGGGGTCTGCCTTGTGACGAGCGGCCCGGGGGCCACAAACCTCGTCACCGGCATTGCAACCGCCAACTTTGACAGCGTTCCCCTTGTCTGCTTTACCGGCCAGGTTCCGGTGGGCCTGATTGGCAACGATGCGTTTCAGGAGGTGGACATCGTCGGAATTACGAGAAACATCTGTAAATATGCAGTCACAGTGAGGCGCAGGGAGGATTTGGGCGCAATTATTAAGAAGGCCTTCCTCATCGCCGGAAGCGGAAAACCAGGGGTTGTCGTCGTCGATTTCCCGAAAGACATCCAGCAGGAACAGGGCAGCCCCGATTATCCAGGCAGTGTGGAAATCCGCGGCTACAAGCCGAATACCTCCGTCCATGCGGGGCAGATAAAGAAGGCGGCAGAACTGCTGGGGCAGTCGAAACGGCCCGTCTTCCTCGTCGGCGGAGGCGTACAGATCGCACACGCATCCCGTGAGATGACGGAACTGGCCGAGCTTACAAAGGTTCCCGTCATCACCACCATCATGGGCAGGGGAGCCGTTCCCACCTCCCATCCTCTGTACGTCGGAAATCTTGGAATCCACGGAAGCTTTGCCGCCAATTCGGCGGTCAGTCACTGTGATCTCCTCTTCTCCATCGGAACCAGGTTCAACGACCGCATTACCGGTAAAATCGAAGAATTTGCAAAAAACGCTTCCATCGTACATATTGATATCGATCCCGCCTCCATTTCCAGAAATATTGCCGTCGACATTCCCATTGTCGCAGACGCAAAGGAAGCGCTCCGCGCATTGCTGGAAAAAGCCTCTCCCCTGGACACGGAGGCCTGGATCGCCCGGATCGGCGGCTGGAAGAAAAACCGCCCCCTTTCCATGGGGCAGACCGGCCTGACTCCCCAGAAAATCATTGAGGCCGTCAACAGGCTTTTTCAGCGCGCCGTCATCACCACCGATGTGGGACAGAACCAGCTTTGGGCAACACAGTTTCTGGATCTCAATGAAAGCAGGCAGATGCTGACCTCAGGCGGACTCGGAACCATGGGCTACGGTTTTCCGGCCGCCATCGGCGCAAAGCTCGGCAATCCGGACAAAGACGTCGTCGTTATTACAGGGGACGGGGGGATGCAGATGAATATCCAGGAAATGGCGACCGCGGCCGTATACGAGCTTCCCATTATCATCTGTATCCTGAACAACGGCTATCTGGGTAATGTCAGACAGTGGCAGGAAATGTTCTTCGACCGGCGCTACTCTTCCACCTGCATGCGCCGCAGGAAGAGCTGCCCCGCTTCCTGCAGCTCCCCCGGGGAAGAATGCCCCGGATATACGCCGGATTTTATGAAACTGGCGGAAAGCTACGGCGCCGCTGGAATCCGTGTCACCGATGAAAGTGAGATAGAGAGCGCGCTGCTGGCCGCCAAACGGGTCACGGACGGCCCGGCCGTCATAGAGTTTATAATCGGACGTGAAATGAACGTCCTCCCCATCGTTCCCCCGGGAAATGCGCTGGGGAATATGATTTGGGGAAATGGCGGTACAGTTCAGGCAGATGAGGAAATGATTTTGGAAAGCGGGGAAAAATAAGAATGAAGAAACGTTGGATTTGTCTGTTCGTAGAAAATGATATCGGCGTCCTTGCATGCATTTCCGGTCTGTTTTCCGGTAAATCCTATAACCTGAACAGCCTGACCGTCGGCAGGACGGAGGATGAAACCGTATCAAGGATGACCGTGAGCCTCACCAGTGACGACAAGGTGTTTGAACAGGTAAAAAAGCAGCTCAACCGCAGTGTTGAGGTGATCAAGGTCGTGGATTTTACCGACATCGCCATTCATGTCAGGGAACTCATGTTTATCAAGGTTAAAAACTGCTCAGACGGCGACATGACGGAGATTTTCAGAATTTCCCAGGTTTACGGCGTCAAAATAATCGACTATACGCCGACGGCCGTTCTGCTTGAGAGTGTGGATACGGAAGAGAATAACGACGGGCTGATCCGCCTTCTGGAGAACCGCTTTATCAACCGGTTTGAGATCGCCAGAGGTGGAAATGTGGCCGCCCCCGCCATTGAGAGATAGCTTCCCGATACCTTTAACTCCGCAGCCGAGGCTGCGGAGTTAAAGGTATGCCCTGCCGGGCAGCCTGTTTTGCTGTATGTTGGTAACGCGGAATTTCTATTAAAAGGGCGTGTTATTCTTTTGCCTTGATAATCCCGCTCAGAACCTGATAGAGTAAATCCGAATCAATCGGCTTTGCCAGATGGCCGTCCATTCCGGCCTCCGATGCCTTTACAACATCCTCATGAAAAGCGTCGGCCGTCATTGCGATAATGGGGATGCTCCCTGCCCGCGGATGCCGGGATTTCCGGATTCTTTCCGCCGCCTCATATCCATCCATCACCGGCATCTGCATATCCATCAGGATCAGGTCAAACCGGCCGCCGTCAGCCAGGAATTTCTCCAGGGCCTCTTTTCCATTAGCCGCACACTCCACCGTCAATCCCACCATCTTAAGCAGTTCCATGGCAATCTCCCGGTTCAGCTCGTTGTCCTCCGCAAGCAGCACATAATGGCCGGACAGATCCGGTCTGTCCGTCTGAACGCCATATGCAGGCATCGTGAGCGCTCCGCTGTTTCCTGCCGCCGAAAGTAAGGTATTATAAAGTACGGAAGAAAAAAGCGGCTTTGACAGAAACGCGTTGGCTCCCGCCTCACGGGCGCTCTTTTCTATTGCGCTCCAGTCATAGGCGGTAATGATAATAATCGTCGTATCCGTTCCCACAATCTCCCGGATGCGCCGTGTTACTTCTATTCCATTCAGATCCGGCATCTTCCAGTCAATAAAGCAGACGTCATAATTTTCTCCCGAACCGCTTGCACTCCTGATTTTCTGTACGCAGTCTTCGCCTGTGAGCACCCAGTCGCACCAAATTCCCAGATTCTTCAGAAGTTTTGAGGTGTGGACACAACTGTCCCGGTCATAGTCCGCCACCAGAACCTTCAGGGTTTCCATCGCCGGATGTCTCTGGGCAGATACGCTGCCCCTGGCCTCCGGCAAATCAAAATCAATCTCTACCGTAAAGGTACTCCCCTTTTCAGACTCACTTTTTACGGATATCGTTCCTCCCATCAGGGTGACCAGATTCTTTGTAATCGGCATGCCAAGTCCGGTGCCTCCGAATTTCCGTGCGGTAGCCACACTTTCCTGCTCAAACGGGTTAAAAAGACGTCCCTGAAATTCCTTACTCATTCCGATTCCGGTGTCGCTGACAATAAAGCGCAGGCGGACCTGGTTATCGAGGCGCCTTACCTGCTGTATCTCCAGCCGGACGGAACCGCCCTCCGGCGTAAATTTAATTGCGTTGGACAGGAGGTTCAACAGCACCTGGTTCAGCCTCATGGCATCCCCCTTCAGAACCGTATCGCTCAGTTCCACGAAAGGCACCGTAAAATCCAGTCCTTTGGCAGTGGCCTGCGGGTAGATAATGGAGGTCATAGACTCCACCGCGCTCTCCAAATCAAAATTTTCATGTGCTATCTTCATCTTTCCCTCATCAATCTTAGACATATCCAGTACGTCGTTGATCAGGGCCATCAGGTGCTTTGAGGAATAGCCGATTTTTTTCAGGCAGTCGGCCACCCTCTGTTTGTCGTCTATGTATGCTCCGGCAATCGTTGTCATGCCGATAATCGCGTTCATGGGGGTCCGGATCTCATGGCTCATGCGGGATAAGAAATCCGATTTGGCATGGTTGGCCTGTTCCGCCACGGTCAGCGCGTCTCTCAGCGCTTCCGCCTGTTCCGTCAGCTTCGCCTGCATCCGGCGCAGTTCGGTCACATCGGTGATGTCGATAAAAAGAGCCAGATAAACGGGACAGCCGTCCTGCCAGTCCACACAGGTGGCGTTGACCTGAAGCCACAGCGTCTGGCCTTTTCTGCTCTTTACGCACATGACAAAATGGACAGCTTCGCCTGCCAGAAGTTTTTCGCGGTTTTCCCGGATGGCGGTCATATTGTCTTCTATATTGCGGCTGTGCAGGCTTTCCGCCTTCCCGTTTTCAACCTCCAGAAAATATTCCATAAACCGGCTGTTGCCCTCCAGCAGCGTCATATTAAGTTCTCTGTCAATCCGGTACTTTGCTACAAAACCGGGCAGACTCTCGTAAGTGACCGACTGTTCTTTCTGGACCCGGATCAACTCGTCAATGTTGGTCATGACCGTATAAGCCACCTGATAACCGTTTACATACTCCTCCGAAAACTGCGTGGAGAACTGTATCCACAACCGGTTCCCGTCTTTCCTTTGCATCCGTGAAAGAAGCTGGTAACCGTCGCGGTGATTGGCAAGCGCATCCCCGACCGTCTCCGTAAGGCGTCTCCACTCTTCCGGGTCGTATTTTGCGTAAAAGAGATCCGGCCTGTTATGAAACTCCGCCTCATAATCGGCCTTATTCCAGCCGATAAACTTATAGTAAAACTCGTTTGCCCAAATCAGTGTGAAATGTTCATCCAGAAGATGTTTGCTCACACTGACTCCCATCAGGCGCATCAGCGTGTGATACTCATACTCGGCCGACGCCGTCTGCAGTTCACTGCTTCCCGATGAAATCTCTGTTTCCCGTTCACTCATTATCTAGTTCCTCCTGGCCCTGAGAATTGTTATTTAGAATGATGCCTTAACTTTTAAAATTTCGGCGTCCGTTAAACGCAGCGGCCGCTGTATCGGCGGTTCCACCTTGTTCATGTTCGACTGTTTACAATATACCATATCCGTTAAAACTTCACAACCAGCTTATGGCAATTCCTTGCGGGAAATGATAGAATAAAAGGCATACCGATAAAATACAGGAGCCTGATAAAATGGAAAAAGAACAACAGATATCGAGCCTGATTTACGAATTTTTTTTCATGCGTATCCATTTTGAATATTATAAATACGGGGATGCCCTTCCATCGATCGACACACTGTGCAGGCAGTTCTGCGTCAGCCCCCAGACCGTGAAAACCGCTCTGAGGCAGTTGCGCTCCGAGGGTTATATCTCCATGAGAAATGGCAGATCCACCAGGATTATATTCAGGCAGACCAGACAGGAGCTGATTGATTTTGCCCTCCGCTTCTTTTCGGAGCGCCGGTCTGCATTTCCCGATCTCTGCCGAACTGCGGAGCTGATCTTAGTCCCCCTCTTCGTCGAGTCCTTCCGGCGGATGGATGACGCCGGTTTCCTGCATCTTTCGCGTTACATAGAGCGTGCACAGGCAGACGATCTGCTCTATTTCTATTGCTATGTGCTGCAAAAACTGGACAATCCCCTGGCGATGAACCTCTTCTGGGAAATATCGATGTTTATGGGACTCATGTTTATCGGCGAAAAAGGCGGAGATGACTTTTACAATAAGAAGTTACTGCGGGAGGGAATCGAAGAGATTATCAGCTATAAAAAGATGCGGGACTGGACGGGGCTGCACGACGCCATTCTGAAACACCAGAGTGATTCAATGGAACAGGCGCTCCGGTATATGGAGCAATACACACTTCCTTCTGAAAAACAGACTCCCTTTGTCTGGCGTATTTACCGCGGACGGCCTCAGGTCTGTTACAGTCTGGCCATACGTCTCCTCTTTGAAATCTACCTTGGAGAATACAGGGAGACCGAGTACCTTCCTTCTTATGAAAAAATGGCAAAAAAATATGGCGTTTCACTCAGCACGATCCGCAGAACCATCCTGGTCCTGAACCAGACCGGAGCAGCCGAATCCGTCAATGGGATCGGCACCCGGGTCTTTTCGATTGGACAGCAGTGCAATATGCCCGACTTTTCCGTGCCCGCCGTCCGGCGTAATTTGGCGTTCTTTGTCCAGTCCTATGAATTGATTATCTATTCCTGCGAAAAAGCGGCGGTAGCAACTCTCCTGGCTCTTACCGATGAAGGACGCGGGCGTTTAAAAGAACGTCTCGGGAAAAACCTGGAAGACGGACTCTGCGGACTCACGCCCTGGCATCTGCTTCTCTGTATCTCACGGAACAGTCCCTTAAACGGAATCAGGGAAATCTATTCGAAGATATTCGGTCTGTTTCTCTGGGGGTATTCCTTAAAAGGATATCAGGAAAAGACGGAAAAACTGGATTCAGAGCTCAGGGTTTTTACAGAAACGATGCTTGTATATCTTGAACAGAAGGATTTTATCCAATGCGGCCGATGCATGAAAGAAACGAGCACTTATCAATTTCAACTATTGGAACAGTATCTCCTCCGTGTTGGCTTTGAACCGGATGAACTGCGGCTCTCACCGTCGATCCGTCTTATCCTCACAGATGAATGAGCAGCAAAAAAGGATGTCCGAAAATGGCGAGCAAAGAACGGATGACATGGTATAATGAGCACAGAGCGGACATTATACCTGCGCATGCCTGGTTCTGCGGCCGCCGCAGAAATTCGGGCGCTGATTACGGGAGGATGGAAAATCATGACAGACAACGACAGCAGCCTGTACGCTGCATTCAAGGCAAAGGACGCCCGGTTTGACGGCCGGTTTTTCGTCGGCATCTCGACTACTGGGATCTACTGCCGCCCCGTATGCAGGGCAAAGCAGCCGAAACCCGGAAACTGCACCTTTTTCCGGACCGCCGCGGAAGCCGAAAAAGCCGGTTACCGCCCCTGCCTTTTATGCAGGCCGGAACTTGCTCCCGGCGCTTCCGTCACGGACGCATCCGCCAATCTTGTTTACCGGGCCGCCCGGATGTTTGAAAGAGACTGTGGAAGCGGACTGAACCTGGAAGAAATATCCGGAAAGCTCGGCTGCACCGGCAGACATTTACGGCGCGTATTCACGGCAGAGTATCACGTCTCCCCGGTTCAATATCTGCAGACTTGCAGACTTCTTCTCGCTAAGAACCTGCTCACAGACACGGATTTGCCGGTCCTTGATGTGGCCATGGCGGCCGGTTTCGGCAGTCTGCGGCGTTTCAACGACCTGTTTAAAAAGCAGTATCATCTAACTCCCACCGCTCTTCGGAAACGGAGTACGGAGGGGGCAAATCACAGTGGAAACCTTACGCTCGCGCTGGGCTACCGTCCTCCCTATCCCTGGGAAGAGATGCTTGATTTTCTCGGCCGCCGCGCAATCTCCGGTATTGAAAGCGTAAGGGAAGGTGAGTATCTGCGCACCGTTCGATTGGAGAACGCGGAGGGGAAACCGTTCTCCGGCTGGCTGAGAGTCGGCCACCGGCCGGAGAAAAACGCACTGAGCATCACCGTGAGCGAATCCCTGCTGCCCGTGCTCTCACAGGTTCTGGCTCGGGTACGCCATTTATTTGATCTGTATTGCGATCCGGATGCGGTCTATGAAACACTCCGCGTTATGAACAATATACGTCCAAATCTTTGCGTTCCCGGTACGCGTGTTCCCGGCTGTTTCAATGCCTTTGAGATGGCCGTAAGAGCCGTGCTCGGACAGCAGATTACGGTGAAAGCGGCAGGCACGCTGGCTGGCAGAATTGTTCACGCCTATGGAACGCCCTGCCGGACCGGAATCGAGGGTCTGACCCATCTTTTTCCAACGCCGGAGGATATCCTGGCAATGGGCGGAGATATTTCAAACCGCCTCGGCGTGCTGGGCGTCACCTCCGCACGGTCCGGCACCATTCTGGAGCTGGCGCGGGCATTGGTAAATAAAGAGATTGATCTTGACCTCTGCCCCCGGCCGGAGGAAGAGATGAAAAGATTGACGGCGCTGCGCGGGATCGGAAACTGGACGGCACAGTACATTGCCATGCGTGCAATGGAATGGCCCGACGCGTTCCTCGAAACGGACGCAGGCGTCAAAAAAGCCCTTCCCGGCCACACCCCGAAGGAATTACTTGAAATGGCGGAAGCCTGGAGGCCATGGCGCAGCTATGCCACGGTCAATCTGTGGAATACACTATAAGGAGGTTTAAAATGTACTATTCGACAAACTACACATCCCCCGCAGGAATCCTCACCCTTGCCTGCGACGCCGACGGCAGCCATCTTGCCGGACTATGGATAGCGGGACAAAAATACCATGGAAAATCCGTCCCCGGGCCGATGGAGGCAAACGACGGCATGCCCGTATTCACCGCGGCAAAGAACTGGCTGGACCGGTATTTTGCAGGTGAGAAGCCCGCCGTCTCCGAACTGCCCTTAGCTCCCATCGGCACAGAATTCCGTCGGGGCGTATGGAGTATTCTATGTGAAATCCCCTATGGGGAAGTTGTCACCTACGGAGACATAGCTAAAAAGATGGCCGCCAAAATGGGTAGGAAAACCATGTCCGGCCAGGCGGTAGGCGGTGCGGTCGGGCATAACCCAATCTCCATCATCATCCCCTGCCACCGTGTTGTGGGCTCAACCGGCAGCCTGACCGGATACGCCGGAGGAATTTCAACGAAAATAAAATTGCTGGAATTGGAAGGGGTCGATCTGTCCCGGTTTTTTATACCGGAAAAGGGGACGGCCTTATAAAAAGAGTATGGATATCCGGACTGCGGCCTGCCCGAAGCCGCCGGACGTAAAAAGGATTATATTACAGTTGTTTAGAATTTGCCAAAACAGCATGTTCCGGCGGATATCACGCACAAAATACAGAATGGAGAATCCCGCCAGTGGGATTCTCCATTCTGTATTTTCCTTGGTACCGGAAGTTTTATTCATGCGGGTGACAGGACTTGAACCTGCACGGGGTTTCCACTAGAACCTAAATCTAGCGCGTCTGCCAATTCCGCCACACCCGCTCAACGGTGTAAAAATGCAGGTAATGCATTTCCCACCTTTAAAACAGCATTATTATTATATAAGAAATCTATTGGCTTTGTCAATCAAAATATGAAGATGGGGGCGGGCGAAGGATCCGGGGATAAATGGGGACTTCGGTTCTGAATGAGGGGGCCAGTTCTGCCCTCCGGCTTTTCATCCGGCTTCACACTTTTTTCACAAAGACGCCAAACTTTCAACACATTTTTTATGTATCATAAGAATCAGCAGGCAGGACCTGCAGTAATACTTTTTCATACTCCTCCGGCAGGATTCCCTCCTGCCGGATTCCTCTGTCTGTAAGATTCCTCTGTCCGTAACTTTCTTTCTATTCCGTCTGCCAGATTTCCAGCGCCCCTTTGTTTCCCGGACGCTCATGCCAGCAGGCTCCCTCTAAGGGACCGCCATGCGTCTCGTCAAAGTAATACCAGTCGCCCTGTTCGTCTTTTCCCACTACCCGGCCGTTCCACTTCTGCCATCCGGTCAGCATATATCCGTCTGCACCGAACAAATACCAGCGCCGGTTAATCTGCTGCCATTCTCCGGCGGCATAACTGCCGTTCTCTTTGCGGTATTTAAACCGTCCCTGACCGTCGTGTTCCCAGTCTGCTCCGGCTCCGCCGGGCTGTACCGGAATCCATGTTTTCATAAATACATCGGGTGTTCCGTACTTTTTCTTAATTCCAGCCGTACTGCTGCCCCAGTCCGGAAGCTGGAAATGCGGTTTATCTACAATACTCTTCCAGTCGCCTCCCCACTCAAGTCCGACGGACTTCCCAATCTGTCCGACTCTGGTGAAAAAGTCTCCGGACTCATCATAAGCTCCCTTCCCGTCATTCCGGTAGATATCGAAGGCCGTTCCCCACTGGTGGTAGGAGCTGTAACTGCTTCCCGGAGCGTTTGTTACAATACTTCCCGGCTTTGTCCGTCCCTGGGCATACAGAGCATCCTGCTCATCCCTGGTCCGCAGCGTCTCCCCTATTTTAATCTTCAGTCCCTGCTTTTCGCACGCCTCTAAAAGACGCGCCGCTTTTATCTGTAATTGTGGATGACACAATTTAATATCTTTCATGACCTTTGCCTTTTTTATGTATCATATGCAGACAGGCGTAGGATTGTCCCTTCCCCTTACGGAGCCGTTTTTTGACATCAAAAATCTTCTTAATTTATCAGAAAATATAAACTATATAAAATATAAAAACACTCTTCCCTTTTGGATCATTTTATGGTACAATATTGCTGTCTGATTGATAGAGACAATTTCATCACGGGGCATTAGCGCAGCTGGGAGCGCGTTTGAATGGCATTCAAAAGGTCACGGGTTCGAATCCCGTATGCTCCACTTCAAAAGGTCTGGTAAAATTACCAGACCTTTTTTAATTCATAGGAAATTACGTCCTATGAATCAAAAACGCTCCGCGAGGATGCACATGCCGCGCAGAGGAATTGTGCCGCTAAAGCCGTTTGGAAATCAGCGCCATTTCCCCCTGTCCGAATAGTTTTTCCGCATTCGCAGATACTATTAAGAACATCAGAAAAAATATTTTCAGATGGAAAGGATGGTGAATGCATTGAGAAATTTATATGACGACGGCAATATCCCCGAAATAGATATGCCCAAATCTTCCAACGCAACGTATGAGGTTCCGGATGAACTTCCGGTTTCCACTGAGCCGCTTCCTGAATCAGAGCGTCCCCGTAAGGACGGCCCTGGAGGCAATTAGGCAAAACAGACAGCAAGACCCACCATTACAAAAAAAGCCGGTTTCCAGTGACTTTTAGCTCCTGGGAACCGGTTTTTGCCGTGCCTGCCTCTGACACAAGCCGAAATCCGCAGCATTGGAAGACGCCATTCCTTTTTCCGGATGAAAAGAAAACTTGTTTTTTTCTGATTTTTTTGAAGTATATATTGAATTCTTTTTTGTCTGTGATATAATTGAGCACATGGGGACATAGCTCAGCTGGGAGAGCGCTGCGTTCGCAACGCAGAGACCGCGGGTTCGAATCCCGTTGTCTCCATTAAACAATAGAAAGAACGCTCCGCGTACTTTTTAATCGGTCAGCCAATGTACGAAATCCGAACTCATCAGAGTTCGGATTTCGTGCGTTCTGCCTCTGTTTTAGTGAAGGTTAACACAGTACGGTTTAACCGTTTTCCCACTGTTTGCTATTCCTCCTGCTTATCATTCCCGCTTCAGCCCAGTTTCATAAGCCGCTCCGCATTCCGATGGGATATCATCTCTTTTTCCTCCGTATCCAGGTTTGAATTCATCAGAAAATCACCTGCATTTTCCGGTTTTACATACGGATAGTCCACTGCATAGAGTATGTGGGATGCTCCCATTAATTTTACGCAGTATTCCAACTGCATTTCCGATAAAATACCGCTTGGAGTAAGAAAAATATGTTCTTTATAATATTCTGATATTTTTTTATTGAGCCCCGTTTTATCCTGGGTCAGTATTGCATCCATCCGTTCCAGAAAACAGGGAACAAACTCGCCCCAATGGCCGGAAATAAGCTTTAGTCCCGGCAGTTTGTCAAAGATGCCGGAAAGAATCATCCGCACCACGTGAATTCCGATGTCCATGTGCCATCCAAATCCCGCCGACGCAAACTCACCCGTCACGACTGGGGACCAGTTCTCACTTTTATAGTAATAATCGGAAATGAATGGAGGAACAAAAGACGGATGGAAATAGACAGGCACATCCAGTTCCGCCGCTTTTTCAAAAATAGGGAAAAACTGCTTTTCATCGTAAAAATGGCCGTTGAAATTACCGTTCAGCATCGCTCCGCGAAATCCAAGCCCGCGGACACAGCGTTCCAGTTCCCCGGCCGCACGCTTTGGATCCGCCATGGGCAGGGCCGCAAAGCCGCAGAACCGGTCAGGATGTCCGGCAATCTGCTCCGCCATAATATCATTCGCCATCTGGTAAATACCGACAGCCGCATCGGCCGGCAGCGTCTGCGGAATCGAAGTATTGTAAGACAAAACCTGCATTGAGATACCGTGGGCATCCATAAAGGGCAGTCTCATCTCTTCGATGTCCTCCAGCGCCCTGCCCGTAGTCTGCTGGAACGAGGCATAAAACTTTTTCAGGGTTTCATCTGCGGCTTTTCCGTTCTCCCTCTTGACCGCATACTTTTCACACTCTTTTTCTACCTTCTTACTGCTGTAATGTTCCTCTAACGCAATTAATCTCATATTATGACTCCTTCCCATCCATCATTTTCTCCAGAAGCCGGGCAAGTTGTTCCTGCTCTTCTTTTGACAGTTCCCTGGTCAATTCATTCTCCAGCCGGTCGGCAAGGGCAAGCAGTTCCTCCCGCATGGCTTCGGCCTTTCCGGTCAGGGCCGCCACCTTGCTTCTGCTGTCCGCGGGATTCACTACTCTTTCCACCATTCCGTTCTTTTCCAGGTTCTGCAGGATTCCGGTCACCGTCGGGTTGGACATTGAAAAATAAGTTTCAATATCAATCTGCCGGATTGTCTGCGGCGGATTCTTATATAAGAACATCAGGGTTTTAAATTGGGTATGGGTCAGGCCATAGCCTGCCAGCATCCGGTTTGATATTTTGTCAAACTTCAGATTTGCCTTTTTCACCAGAATTGCAATTTTTCCGTCTTTCACGGTGCATCCCTCCTCTATCATAAACTGTTATTTTCCATAGGCTCCTATGTATATTATCATAGGAACCTATGGAAAGTCAAGCCGTCATATGCTTTATTCTTCCGCTGCCGTCTTTTCCGTTTCCTTCTCCGGCGCTCACGCATATAATGTATTAAATTATATCATCGAGGTACCGTTATGCCCGGAAGCTGGACTTTCCAGTCCTATCTTACCCCTTATGATTCTTTTATCTTCTATAATGCAATCGGAAAACATGAGGATTATTTTTATCAGCCTCTGGCCGTGGCCAAACAGGTTGTCAACGGCACAAATTACCGTTTTGCAGCGATTGCAGAACCTTTAAAGGAAAATCTTTCCTCTCACTTTGCCATTATCGAGATGCATCAGCCGATTGGCGGTAAAGCCTATACTACCAATATTACATTTGTGTAGGCATCCCAACTCACCGGCTGTCCCGGAAAGCATTCCCCTCCGGTATCGCCAAAAATGTTCTTCAAGACCGGAATCAGATACAGGGGATGTATCCTCTTTCGGCCATATTTTCTTCAAGATTTTTCTGTCACAAGCGGATTAGATAGTTGACAAAACCGTCATCCCGTGGTACACTAGTCAAGGCTTAAACGTCAGATGCTGCTGTGGCTCAGTCGGTAGAGCGTCGCATTGGTAGTGCGGAGGTCACGGGTCCGATTCCCGTCAGCAGCTCGATTAAAACCCTTGAATTTTCAAGGGTTTTTTTGATGTTTTTAAATTCTTGGACTATGATCCGCGCTGAACTTTTTTCTGATTGACTAACATTTGGTGAACGCGGAAAATCATCATTTCTACAAATACAGCACAAAAAATAGCAGGATACCTATTTCTAAGTACCCTGCTTCATTTGGAAAATCAGCATATGCAGCTCAATATCCTGTCCAACCTGCTAATACTGCTCAAAGCACCTGCGTATTGTTTCCATATCTCTCCTGAGCAGTTCCATCTGCCGGTTCTCCGGCGCTTCGGCGCGGAGAGGCATCAGGTTATAATAATTCTCCGTGACAATCCATCCCTCAAAGCCCTGCTGCCTCAGATACCGCATCTGACCGAAGAATTCGGTATTTCCCTGCCCCAGCAGCCGGTCCCCCGGATTCTCTATCCCGTCCTTCGTATGAAGTACGCTGTCCATCCACGAATACAGTCCCCGGAGCTGTTCACACTGATCCATATCAAAGTTAAATTTGAAGTTCTGTGTATCAAAGTGAACCTTCAGATTTGGCTCATTCAGCTCCTCCAGCATCCGTATCTGGGCTTCTGAGTCCAGTGCATTTTCCGTCAGAATCAGGATTCCTTTCGCAGCCGCAGCATGGCAGGCATAGCGCAGCGCCTCTTTCGTATTCTCCGTATGTTCTTCACTCCGAATCAGGTTTTCGAGAAAGTTGGGTATCATAATCCGATCGATCCCCAGCTGTCCGGCCGTTTCAATCCCCAGAGCAATCTGATCGTATGCAATCGCTCCGTTTTGCGTATTCCTGCCGTGGATAAATTCATGGACCATCACGTCGTTTAAAACAAGCGCCGGATATTCGATCCCATAACGCTCCCGGTCCTCCAGATATCCCTCCATCACCTCTCTCTGTGACAGAGGATATCCTGCCTCATAGCTGCCCAGTTCCAACTGGATTCCATCAAGCCCTGCTTCTTTGGCAGTCCTCGCTGCATAGAGGCCCCCTCCGGGAAGTCCCCAGGCAACCGCTCCCAGCTTAATTTTCTTATTTTCCATCGCTTACCCCCATCCTCCGCTTATCCCCATCCTCAGTTCCGTGACCGCATTTTAACGGATACGGCTTCATTCAGTTTTGTTCGGCTTTGTTTGTCTTTATTCGGCTCTGTTCGTCTTTATTTGGCTTTGTTCGGCTTTATTCGGCTTTGTTTAGCTTTTCCCTGTACTCCTCTCCCCTGCTACTCCAGATTACTATGGTTCCTGTACATTTCTTCACTGCTTATCTGATACCGCTCCATCAAAAGCAGAACCATAATATCACAGAGAATACCTGCGCTCTGTTCAAAAAGACTCCCCATGGGCTGTATGGAATCGCCGGACTTCCTGTTCTTGGCGGACGCTTTTAAAAGAACGGTTTCATCGCTCAGCTTCCCGAGCGTGGAATCCCCTCTGGTTGTCACCAGGATAATTCCGGCTCCAATTTCCCTGGCTTTCGAAGCGTGTTCTATCAGCATGGGCGTCTCTCCGGAACCGCTCAGGATAAAGAGTACATCTCCGCCCGTCAGAGCCGGTGTCGTGGGCTCCCCCACCACGCTCGACTGAAATCCCATCTGCGTCAGCCTCATGGCAAACCCTTCCGCCTGGAGTCGGCTCCGCCCCGCTCCGTCACAGAAAATCCGATTTTCCCGTTCAAATTTCCCGGCCAGCCTGCACAGGGTTTCCGGCGGAACACTCTCAATGCACTGGCAAAGCTCCTCCAAAACCTTTTCTACAACTGTCTCACTTTTCATATCCATCTGTCCCCTGTCTTTATCATCTTTTAGCTCCGTTCCGGCGCGGCGGAACATTAATTTCGCTTCAGTGACCTGACCAGAGCCTGAAGGGAACCGCCTGATTTAATGTAATCAATATAAACGGCAATCAGAATTACGATGCCCTGCACCACGTACTGCCAGGAGGAATCGATTCCCAGAAGGTTCATGCCGTTTTTAAGGATTCCTATGACAATGACGCCGATCACGGTGCCGGAAATGCTTCCCTTTCCGCCGCTCATACTGGTACCGCCGAGAACAACGGCTGCGATGGCATCCATCTCGGCGCCGTCACCCATGATCATCGTGGCCGTAAATGTTCTTCCTACGGTCAGGACTCCGGCCAGCGCAGCCAGAAATCCGCTGAAGGCAAACACAAAAAATGTTACCCATTTTACATTAATTCCGGAATATTCCGCCGCCATCCGGTTACCGCCGGTGGCGTAGATATGGCGTCCCATCCTGGTTCGGTTCAGTATAAAGGAGGAGACAATCACAACGGCGATAATCAGGTAGAGCTGGATGGGAAGACCGAAGATACTGCCCATTCCCCAGAAGGTATAGGAATCATCGAGCACGGCGATTGTCTGGGCATGGGTATAGATTCTGGCAATGCCTCTGCCGATGTTCATGGTAGCCAAAGTCACGATAAAGGCAGGGATCGTGGTGCGGGAAACAATGATTCCGTTCAGGCCGCCAATCAGCGTTCCAAAGAACAGGCCGATCACGATTCCCACCGGAACGGGAAGTCCCAGCCAGCTAATCATTCCCGCGCTGACACAGCCCGTGACCGCAATCACCGAACCGACGGACAGATCGATCCCGCCGAGCAGGATGACAAATGTCATGCCGCAGGCCAGATACAGATTGATTGTAATCTGGCGGACCACATTAAAAAAGTTTGTAACCGTAGCAAATTTATCTGTCATAAAGGTAAGGCCCAGACACAGGATAAACAGGCCCATCAAAATTCCGAAATTCATTTTAACCGTGTTGACAACCGACTGTCCAAATTTATTTTTCATAATTTCACTTCTTTCCCCTTAGATTTCCTTTGTCGATAATTCCATAATTCTTTCCTGGGTGAATTCCTCACGATTCAGTATTCCGGTGGTGCGCCCCTGGTTCATAACCACAATCCGGTCGCACATGTTGATTAATTCCGGCATCTCGGAGGAGATAAAAATAATGGACAGACCGTCTGCCGTCAATTTGTCGATCAGATGATAAATGTCCGATTTTGTTTTTACATCAATTCCTCTGGTGGGTTCGTCCAGAATCAGAATCTTCTTCGTCACCAGCAGCCACCGGCTGATGATCACCTTCTGCTGGTTTCCGCCGCTCAGGCGTCCGATCGCCTGCTCCACTCCCGCATATTTTGTCTGCATGATGTCGTCGACATATCTCTTAGTGAGTTCCAGTTCTTTTTTCCGGTCGTAGCGCCCGCCTTTTAGAAATTCGCCCATCACCTCCAGCGTTGCGTTAAAGCGGATTCCCTGCACCGGGTAAATCCCCTCTTTTTTCCGGTCCTCCGGCACAAGGCCTATCCCGTAATTCATTGCGTCCTTTACGCTGTGTATTCTGGCCTCTTTTCCGTCCAGCTCAATGACGCCTCCGTCCTTTTTTCTAAGGCCGAAGATACAGGCCATGGCCTCCGACCGCCCCGAACCGACCAGTCCGGAGAATCCCAGCACCTCCCCTTTGTGTAAATCAAAGGAAACGTCCCTTACTTCCTTTCCCGATGCCAGATGCCGGGTCCTGAGCACTATTTCACCGGTCGAATGGTTATGTTTTTCGTACAAATCCCCAAGCGTCCTTCCGACCATCAGGCTGACCAGCTTATCGTGGGAAGTCTCCTTTGTCACCACCGTGTCAATGTACTTTCCGTCCCTCATCACCGTAATGCGGTCCGCAATCACATCTAACTCCGACATCCTGTGGCTGATGTAAATAATTCCCACGCCCTTTTCCTTCAGCTTTTTCACCGCCTCAAAGAGCACATCCACCTCCGTGTCCGTGAGGGAGGAGGTCGGTTCGTCCATGACAATAATCTTTGCCCCAAATGAGATTGCCCTGATGATCTCGACCATCTGCTGCTGCGCTATGTTCAGTTTCCCCACTATCTGGGACGGTTCCAGCTTAAGCTCCAGGGCGCTTAAAAACGCGGCCGCATCCGCATTCATTTTCGCGGTGTCAACCGTTCCAAGCTTCGTCTTCGGTTCCTGACCGAGAAATATGTTTTCGGCGATTGTCATATACGGTATCAGCATCAATTCCTGATGAATCACCCGGATTCCGTGTTTTTTCGCACTGTCCACATTGGTGATTTCCACCTTTTTACCGTCCACATATATCTCGCCGCCGTCCCTGCTGTAAGCGCCTCCCAGGATTTTAATCAGCGTGGACTTACCCGCGCCGTTTTCACCGAGCAGTGCGTGAACCTCCCCCGAGCGCAGCTCCAGCCTGACGTCCTCCAGTACTTTTACATCAGAAAAGGATTTCGTGATTCCATCCATTTTAAGCAACTGTTCCATATTTTGCTCCTTCATATGTTCCCATTTCCTATGGTTCTCCCTCAAAAGGCCTGTCTTCAAAAAGTGGGCGGCAAGTCGCATGCCGCCCACTTAAAACGCCGTTGCCGTCCGCATCCCGGTTAAAAAGAAGCTGGGCCGCGGACCATATCACGCTTCGCCTCAGAAAGCCGGGCCGCAGCGAAACGCCTCTTTCTGCTGTTTACTGCCAGCCGGCATTTAAGTAATCCTTGATATTACTGCTGTCAATCGTAAATGCAGGAACGTCAATCTGGAACTGTTCCGGTTTCTGGCCGCCTAAAATTGTCTTTGCAACTTCATAGCAGTTTGTTCCGATTTTGATCGGAGACTGGGCTGCCGTCATCTTGTAGATACTTCCCTCTTTTGCAATTACCTGTTTTGCTTCCGGAGCGCCGTCCACACCGTAAATTGCAACGTCTGCGCCGGATGTCGTGCATGCTGCATAAGCTCCCATGCCGGCCTGGTCATTGATGGAGAAAATAGCAACGATGTCGGGATGAGCCTGTAAAATATCGCTTGTGATGTTCTGGCCCTTTTCTACCGTGCCTTCCGCGTCAAAAGTTGCAACTACTTCAAAACCTTTTCCCTCGATTGTCTTCATGAATCCTTCCTCACGATCCAGGCAGGCGCTGTTAGCCGGGTAATTGAGAATTGCAATTTTGCCGCCGTCTGGGAAATCCTTAATCATGGATTCTCCGCAGAGTTTTCCGGCCTGAACGTTGTCGGTCGCCACATAGGCGTCTACCAGCTCCAGGTTTGCAACGGAAGAGTCAAAGTTGATGACCGGAATTCCGGCTTCTTTTAATTTCTGGAGAGCCGGTGCCACGGCGTCTCTGTCAACCGGATTTAAGAACACTGCCGATACATCCTGGGCAATAAAGTCTTCGATAATCTGGATCTGTTTTGTACTGTCCTGCTGCGCATCCACGACAACGGTCTTGTTTCCGTCGGCCTCCGCCGCCTGTGTGATGGAATCCGCCACCGTCTTAAAGAAATCCGACTCGATCCAGTAGGTGACGCCGAAAGTCTTTCCGCCCTCTGCCGCGCTGTCTTTCGCCTCCTCCGCTTTCTCTTCCGTTGTCTCCGCAGGCGCTGCCGCCTCGGCTGCCGGAGCTGCCGTTTCCGGCGCCTTCGTCTCGGATGCTGCGTTTGAGCAGCCGAACAAAGCTGTCGCTGCTACCGCGATTGTGAGTGCTGCCACGATTTTTTTCTTCATAGTATTTTCCTCCACTTTTTTTCGGCACATTTTGCCTTATTTATAGTTAACACCGCTTCCGCGGCAAACTATTTCCTGTTGTTCTCCGGTCCTTCTGCCGTTCCCCGATTCTCATGTTGTTCCCGGTCCTTCCGCCGTTCCCCGGTTCTCCCGCCGCACCCAGGTTCCCTTACTCTTCGAGATTATCCAAATCGTACAGAAGGCCGAAATCCGTTTTCATATCCTCATACAGCCGGTCGTACAGCCTGTGATAATTTCTGTACCGCTTCACTTCCCGGGGAATCGGTGTCTCCGCCAGACTGGTGCTGATTAATTTCCTGCAGGTATCCACCACGTTATCAAAGACTCCGGCTCCCACCCCGGCCAGTATCGCCGCGCCGTAAGCGGGGCCTTCCTCCTGTTTCAGGATGCGTATTTCACATTCATACAGATCGGCCATAATCTGCCTCCATACGTGGCTTTTGCAGCCTCCGCCGCAAACTCTCATGGATGTCACCGTGTTTCCCAGTTCCTTCAGAATATTATTGCAGTCTGCCAGGGAGTAGGTGATTCCCTCCATAATCGCGCGGAGCATATGCGCCTTTCCGTGTATCGTATTCAACCCTACAAATGCGCCCCTGCACTTCGGATTCATATGGGGCGTCCGTTCTCCCATCAGATAAGGCAGGTAAATCAGCCTCCCGCTCCCCGGCTCGATTCCGGCGGCCGCCTCGTTGATTAAAGTATAGATATCCGTCCCCGTCCGTTCGGCCTCTTCTTCCATGTCCCGGCAGAAGGCATCTTTGAACCATTCCAGCGAAAGTCCGGCCGCCTGGGGGCCTCCCATTGTAAAATACCCTCCCGGCACGGCACAGCAGCAGACGTGGAGACCGCCGTCCGGTATCCTTGTAAAATGATCCAGATGCGTATATACAATGGCCGACGTTCCGATCGTTGTAAATGCCCCGTTATCCAGAACCACCCCGGTTCCGACTGCGGCGGCGGCATTATCAGCGGCTCCGGCCACAACCTTTACGTCAGGCGCCAGACCGCATTTTTTTGCAATCTCCGGCAGCAGGGTTCCCGTCACTTCCTGGGATTCGTATACTTTTCCAAGGAGCGCCGGATCAATATCCAGCGTTTTAAGAACCTCCTGTGACCAGCGCCTGTTTTTAACATCCAGAAGCTGCATACCGGATGCGTCCGATACGTCCGTCGCAAACTCACCCGTGAGAATGTAGCGGATATAGTCCTTCGGCAGCAGAATGTGACGGCATTTCGCATACAGCTCCGGCTCATTTTCCTTCACCCAGAGAATTTTGGCCGCCGTCCAGGCCGCAATCGGGGGATTGGCCGTAATCTCCATCCATTTTTCAAGAGGCATGAGCCCGAGCATCTCCTCCACCTGGGCGGACGACCTCTGATCACACCATATGATAGAGCGCCGCAGCGGTTTTCCCTCCCCGTCCAGCATGACGAGGCCATGCATCTGACCTGAAAATCCGATTCCTTTAATTTCTTCCTTTCCCACTCCCGATTTCTCCGTCACTTCTTTCAGCGTTTCAAGAACCGCACGTCTCCAGTCCTCCGGATCCTGTTCCGCCCATCCGTTTCCGGGCTGGTACAGGGGATATTCCCTGGATGCCTGGGCCGTAATCTCTCCTTCCGAATCCATCAGAAGTGTCTTTGTAGCGCTTGTTCCTATATCAATTCCTATCACGTACTCCATTCTTTACCGCCTCCCCGGTTCATCGACTTTTATTCCATGCGCACCGGCAGGAATCTTACACTGCCTTCTCCGCCGTTCTCTGTTTCATTTCCCTCTCCATAATCGCCCTGTAAGCGCCGATATTCCTTTCCAGACTGCCGGAAAACAATCCTTTTCCGGCCACGATAATCCCGGCTCCCGCTTCCAGCACCCTGCCCAGGTTAGCCGGAGTGATGTCGCCGTCCACCTCAATCGGAATCTCCCGCCCGATTTTTCTAAGCAAATGCCGGGCCTGTGCAATTCTTCCGGCCGATTCATTCAGAAAGGTCTGGCCTTTTAATCCGGGAGCCACCGTCATCAGCTGCAGCCGATCAACCAGTTCCCATATTTTCAGATCCACCGCCCTGCCCGCCAGCGATTCAACCGGCGTCCCCGGGTTCAGCGCGATCCCGGCCTGTCTGCCCAGGCTGCGGACGGCCTCCAAAGTTCTTCCCATATTCCCGCACGCCTCCCAGTGAACCGTGATTCCATCGGCCCCCGCCTCACTGAACGCCCGCACAAACCGCAGCGGTTCCTCAATCATCAGATGGACATCCAGAAAGAAATCCGTGGCCTCCCGGAGCGCGGCCACAAAATCGGGGCCAAAGGACAGGTTCGGGACAAAAATCCCATCCATAATGTCAATATGTAACTGCCTGATTCCGGCCCGTTTCATGACGGCCATCTGCTGTTGCAGATGAAGATAGTCGGCCGCATAGACCGATGGGGCTAATTGATACATTTCATTCACTTTCATTCTCCTACATAATTTTATTGCAATCGATGGCGGCCTGCGTGCGTTTCAGGCACTTCGAATAGTCTTTTTTCGTCTTGGTGATGTAACCCAGGTAAAGGACGTCCAGGATGAACTGATCCGCCACCCTCCGGGTCGCTTTATCTCTCCCGATTGTCAAATCACTGACCGAGATGAACAGGCTGATATCGGTATATTTTAAAAGCGGAGACTTGTTCATCTTTGTGATGCTGATGGTGGTCGCCCCTCTCTTTTTGGCAATTTTCATGGCCTGTACCACATTTCTTGAACGACCCTCATAGGAAACGGCCAATGCCACGTCCCCTGGTCCCAGGTTGTCCGCAATCGTATATTGCAGCATGACGTCGCTGTGGGCGGAACAGGGAATTCCAAGCCGGCAGAATTTCATAAATGCAAACTGGCAGGCCGCATAGGCGTCCCCCACACCAAAGAAGTGAATGGATTTTGCCCCTATCATTGCATTTAAGGCGTCCGTATACCCTTCATTTGCCAGAACCATGGTGTTCTGCAGCGTCTGTACATTGCTCTGGAAAACCTTCTTTAATATTACGGAAATATCATCCGACTCCTCGATTTCCTCCTCGTGAACTTCACTTCCGTCCGCCATGGCAAGGATAAAAGCATCCTTCAGGTCCATGTATCCGTGATATCCCATCCTTTTGCAGAAACGGATGACCGATGCCTCGCTGCTGTTGGACTCCGCGGCTATCTGAGCCAGCGTAAGATGTGTAATGGCGTCCGGATTTTCTACCAGCGCCTGTGCAAAAGCTTTCTCCGCCCTCGGCAGGGAGGGGATTAAAAATCTGATTTTCACTAACAATTCATTCATGTTTTTCCTCCATAATCAGATTTTGCAAATGAAGTTTTTCTTATAATCATTATAGTAATTGCAAAAACTGAAGTAAATATAGTATGTTTTTTTTATCTAGTATAGCAGATTTATCCCATCTTTCATTGTTAGATCTGCACAATTTTTAGTCTATTTTAGGTTGTTTTTCCCTTTTCCCACTTCAATTTGAAGTTTCTAAAAATAGTAAATACTTCACTTTTATTTTTAGCATTTGAAAATAATGATATGTCACCCTATCGCTATTTTCATGTCCGTTTGTCCGGTTCTCAAAACAACGAAAAGCACGCTTCGCAAACTTTTCATTGCCGCTCAATAAAAAAGAGTGAAATAAAAAAGAGTCGAAACCGAAAAATAACGGTTTTCACTCTTTTTTATTTCACTCTTTTTTTATTTATTGACGCGCAGACTGTAGAGAAATGTCATCTCAGATAAATTCAAACGTCTGCTGCTCATAGTCCATGGTGCTTTTCAGCTCCCCGGGCGTCTGTTTCAGCAGTTCCCGGTAATCTCCGCCGTCCGACAGCCAGCTTTCAAGCTGTTCCTGTTTCAGAATAAACGGCATCCTGTCATGAATTTTCCTCACGGATTCGTTGGGTTCCGTCGTCAAAATCACGAAATGGGGTTCGGCGCCCTCAAACCGGTAACAGCCTGCAAAATACAGTTTTCTTCCCGCCGCGGGTTCGAAAACTGCTTTTTCACCCGCACGGTTCCATTCATAGAAGCCGCCGGCCGGTACCGCCACGCGGCGCCTGGCCATGCACTCCCGGAACATCGCCTTTTCCGGCGCAGTTTCCACGCGCGCGTTATAAACCGTCTGCCCGCTGCCCCTGCCCTCGCTGACTGCTGGATGAAAGCCCCAGTACATCTTCCTTCTCACTATCGTTTTGCCCCTCTCCGAAACCAGCACCGCCGCTTCGTCGCAGGGACGCACATCTGTCCGGATTCCGGACGTTTCATCTTCCGTAAAATATCTGCTGCACATAATCTCTTCCGTATGTCCTGAATGGTTACTGTTCACAGCCCTGCAAAAACGCAGTTCTGTAGGCGGTAAGGCCCTAATTCATCCTCTGTCTTACTATCTCATAGGCAAGAACACCGGCCGCCACCGAGGCATTCAGTGAATCGATATCGCCCTTCATCGGGATGGAGGCCACCATATCGCATTTTTCCTTCACAAGGCGGCTGACGCCGTCTCCCTCGCCTCCGATTACCAGTCCAATCGGCCCTTTCAGGTTCAGGCGGTACATCACCTCTCCGCCCATATCGGCACAGACGAACCAGAGTCCCTTTTCCTTCAGCTCCTCAATGGTGGCTGAAATATTGGTCACCTTGGCAACCGGCGTATAATTGATCGCACCGGCCGACGTCTTCGCCACCGTGGAAGTGAGTCCGACGGCCCGTCTTTTCGGTATGATTACCCCGTGTGCACCCGCCTGGTTGGCCGTCCTGATGATCGCGCCCAGATTATGCGGATCCTCGATTCCGTCCAGAATAAAGAGAAACGGCGGCTCGCCCTTCTCCTCAGCCAGTTTAAACATATCCTCTATTTCCGCGTATTTGTATGCGGCGGCATAGGCGATCACGCCCTGGTGTTTCCCGGTATCGGAGAGCTGATCCAGTCTCTCTTTCGCAACATAATTGATAATCGTATCCTGTTTTCTGGCTTCCCTGGTGATGGTCTTCACCGGGCCGTCCTGGCAGCCGTCCAGCACAAAGAGCTTGTCTATCGTCTTTCCCGAACGGAACGCCTCCAGCACCGCATTGCGCCCCTCTATCGTCAGTTCTTCAAATCTTACACTGTCTTCACCTGCATCGTTTCCGGTATCTCCGGCTTTGCAGGCGCTGGTGTCATTCTGTTTCATCCGTTTTACTTTCCTCCTGCCCATTCAGCGCTTCCGGTCCGCCGTCCGCCTCAATCTCGCCCAACTTTGAAAGGCCGTGGCCCAGCAGTTCAGCCATCCTCCCCATCTGTTCCGTCAGGTAGAGATATCCCATCAGGGCCTCAAATCCGGTTGCCATCCTGTAGTCTTTCATTGTGGCATGCTTTGCCATTGTCACCGATTTGGCGTTTCTGCCTCTTCTGTATACGGCCTTTTCCTCCTCGGTCAGCTCTTCCTCCAAAACCTTATAGAAATTGGCCTGGGCCTCCGCCTTGACAAGGCCTGCCGTCCTCTTATGCATCTTGTTGACCTGGGTGTTGCCGTGATTCATGACAAAGGTGCGGATTGCCAGCTCATAAACGGCATCCCCCAGATATGCCAAGGCCAGGGGAGAATATTCCCTGGCCTCTACTTCTTTCAATTTCAGTGCTTCTTTAAAACAGTTCAGGCACGTTTCCATTTGACGCCCTCTCTTGTGTCTTCCAGGACAATTCCCATGTCCAGAAGTTTTCCGCGGATCTCGTCTGCCAGGGCAAAGTTCTTGTCTTTTCTGGCCTGCTGTCTCTGCGCAATCATATCCTCGATCTCGCTGTCCAGGATTTCTTCTTTCTTCTCCGTAATGATTCCGAGTACGTCACAGAGCTTCTCGATAGTTTCCTTCATCCAGGTTAAATATTCCTCAGACGCTCCGGCAGCCGTCGTATTGCTGAATTTCACCAGCTCGAAAATGGCGGAAATCGCGTCGGCCGTGTTGAAATCGTCGTCCATGGCGTCTTCAAACTTCTGAACGTATTCCTTCGCAGCGATTATATTCTCTTTCTCAGCGTCCGTCATCACGCCTTCTGCCGTCTTCAGTCCGTCATTCAGCTTCTCTACCGCCGTGAGGATTCTCTCAAGGCCGTTCTTGGAAGCTTCCATCAGCTCGGCGCTGAAGTTGAGCGGGCTTCTGTAGTGGGCGCTCAGCATAAAGAAACGCAGAACCTGAAGGTCATACTTCTCACTGATTTCCCTGACAGTAAAGAAATTGCCGAGGGACTTCGACATCTTCCTGTTGTCAATGTTTAAAAATGCATTATGCATCCAGTATTTTGCAAAATTTGTGCCGTTGGACGCCTCGCTCTGTGCAATCTCATTCTCATGGTGCGGGAAAATCAGATCCTCTCCGCCCGCATGGATGTCGATGGAATCGCCCAGATATTTCTTGGACATAACGGAGCACTCGATGTGCCAGCCCGGACGGCCGTTGCACCACGGTGACTCCCAGTACGGCTCCCCGTCTTTCTTCGGTTTCCAGAGCACGAAGTCGGTCGGATCTTCCTTATCTTCCTCTCCCGTCACCTTGATCTCGCGGAAACCCGACTGGAGATCTTCCAGATTCTTATGGGACAGCTTTCCATAGCCGTCAAACGACTTGGTGCGGAAGTATACCGTGCCGTCTTTGCCCGTGTAGGCATGGCCCTTGTCGATCAGATCCTGAATCATGTCGAGCATGCCGCAGATTTCCTCCGTTGCCAGCGGATGGGTGGTGGCCGGTTTCACGTTCATCATCGCCATATCTTTCTTGCACTCTTCGATATATCTCTTGGAGATGGTGTCGGCGTCCACGCCCTCTTCGATTGCCTTTTTAATAATCTTGTCATCCACGTCGGTAAAGTTGGATACATAGTTCACTTCATATCCCTTGTACTCAAAATAACGTCTTACCGTGTCAAATACAATCATCGGCCTTGCGTTGCCGATATGAATAAAATTGTATACGGTTGGCCCGCATACATACATCTTAACCTTGCCTTCTTCCAGGGGGACAAATTCTTCCTTTTTTCTGGACAGAGTGTTGAAAATTTTCATACTTTGCTTCTCCTGTTATTTCTTATCGTTATGATTGAATTTCCTTTTTATTAACTTACCTTCTTTGATTTACCTGGCAGCCGAACAGCCGGAGCAGCCTCCGCAGCCGGAGCCCTGCATCATTTCCCTATCATAGCAGTAATTGTCTACCGTCGTCAACAGGGTAATTGCCTGGGATGAAATTCCCTCTCCGCTTCCGGTGAACCCAAGGCCCTCCTCCGTCGTCGCTTTGACATTGACACGGCTCTTCTCAATGCCGAGAGCCCCGGCGATATTCTCCATCATCTGCGGACGGTAGGCCAGAAGCTTCGGCTTCTGGGCAATGATTGTCGCATCGATATTCTCTATAATATAACAGTTCTCCTCCAGCAGCTTTCCTACGTGCTTTAACAGCTCAATACTGGATATTCCCTTGTAGGCAGGGTCCGTATCGGGAAAATGTTCTCCGATATCTCCAAGCGCAGCCGCTCCTAAAAGAGCGTCCATCACCGCATGCACCAGTACATCGGCGTCAGAATGGCCCAGCAGGCCTTTCTCATATGGTATTTTTACGCCGCCGAGGATCAAATCCCGGCCCTCCGTCAGTCTATGGACATCATATCCCTGTCCGATTCTCATATTGTCTATCCTTTCTGTCATTCAATTTAGTCATTCAGTTTACTTCCTTATACAATGATCCTGACCTTCCGCTCAATACAGCGCACATGCAGATCGCTCTGGTACAGACAGCTCTCCCCATCCACATGAACCGCCATCGGCCTGTCCGTGTGAATCTGGACTTCCCTGCACTGGTAAGTTCTGAGTCCCTTATTATGGGAACGTTTTAACAGAGAACGCCAGAGGATCGACAGCACCTGCATCTTCGAAGAATGGCTGACCGCACAAATCTCCAGTCTGCCGTCACTGCAGTCCGCTTTGGGCGCAAACTTGAATCCGCTCCCCTCAAAAGGATGGATATGCGCAGATATAAAATAGATATAATTAAATTCTACCCTCTTATTTCCGTCCAGCACGATATAGCCCTTCGCAGGCCTTGCCATCAGGTACTGCTTGATTCCGACAAGAATGTAGTTCATCTTCTGAAGATGAATCCGGTTGAACAGTGGTTTTACTCTTGAATAAAGAAGATTATGACAGACAGCCGCATCCAGGCCGATGCCGGCGCTCACGGCAAATCTGCGGTGTTTCACTACATCATCTCCGTAGGTGACAACGCCGTAGTCCATAAGTTTATGATATTTGGGATGGAGAACCTTCTTTAAACATTTTCTCGGGGAGTGCGGAAGTTTCAGGCTCCTGGCAAGATCATTGCCGGAACCGGTCGGAATATACCCAAGCGTAATCGTATTGCAAAAAGAAAGACCGTCCAGCACTTCATTAACCGTACCGTCTCCTCCAACAACCACAATGATCTTAGGTTCCTTGCACCCCTTCGTAAGCTGATCGGCAAACTCGGCCGCCTGTCCCGGCCTCTCCGTCAGAAATGCCTTGTATTCCACGCATTCCAGCTTCAGCAGTTTTTCAATTCTCTTCCAGACTTTATAACCGTATCCACTCCTGGAGTGGGGATTTATAATAAAATAATACATCACAGCCTCCGTTGTTCTGTATATTTTAGTTACCATTCGCAGAACTGCCGAACCACTGCAGGGCTATGAACCGTAACATTTTAAAGCGGCCGCCGGCAGGCAGAAGACCGCAAAAACATCTGTTTTATTCACTGTTTTTAATTATAGCATACTTCATAGTAAAAAGAGAAGAAAATTTCTATAAAATATTGTCAAAAAAGTATTGACAATTGGAACAATAAATATTATACTATCTAAGCAGTCGCGATTGAGGGACATGCAAATGGGGTCTTAGCTCAGCTGGGAGAGCATCTGCCTTACAAGCAGAGGGTCATAGGTTCGAGCCCTATAGGCCCCATTGAAAACAAAATATGGCGGAATAGCTCAGTTGGCTAGAGCACACGGTTCATACCCGTGGTGTCGAGAGTTCAAATCTCCCTTCCGCTACTAATTAATAGCCCTGGAATCCTTATTTTATAATGGTTCCGGGGTTTTTGCTTTTGAAAAATCAACAAAATTTGAATACTCACGTTGGAATTGTCGCATGATAAAGATGTTGCTTATATCAAGAAATTCCCAGGAATTATAGAATTCTCAAATGTCAATTCATACATTAGAATATGTCACTGATCAGAGTTTTCTAAGTCCTTGGGAATTTCTTTTCCAGGATATTCAATACAGGATTGGGAAATACTGCCTAATTTGCTAATGCCAGTACAGAATATTGTCTCTCCCCTCCAGCAAGAATTTCAGGAGTGTAACCCCAAAGCCCAATAACGTAGTTTTAATTTCCGTCTGACCGTCCTTCAGCTTTGGATATATATTAGTTTACATCATTGTAGAATGTATCTTTAATTCCTCTTTTAATCAAATTATCAATCGTTTTATCCAGTCGCAGCTTCCAAAAATTTCTGAACCATACCTTATCGCCATAAAGTCTAACTAATATCGGACTAACCTTATAATAGCATTTAATAAATATTCTGCCATACCAGCTTTGACTCAGTACATAATCTCTATATCTTCTAAGTGCCCACACTTGAGGGCAGTTATAGGATCCATAGACACAAGTAGCAATGTAGCATCCCCCACCATTAGATGAAACTTCATTTATTGATAAATATTTTTCAAATTTTCTTTTAAATGTATCTGATGCAACGATTTCCGGCACCTTTTCAGACCTATAGAATATGCTGTTTGTTATTTCTTCCATATTGTTTGGTTCTTCAAAAATTATTTTTTCTAAATTACAACAATAAAATGGAAATCCATTAATACACTTAACGCTGGCCGGAATTACAATCTCTCTTAAAGACCTACAATTTGTAAAACATTCGCTTTCGATCTTTATAACTCCATCCGGAATTATCACCTCTTTCAATGATTCACATCCCGAAAATAGGTTTACATTTATTCTACGCAGGCCTTTTGGCAATTTGATCCGTTCCAAATTTGTGCAGTCACCAAAAGCCATAGCACCTATTGAAAAAATAGAATCCGGCAATACAATCTCTTTTAGATTTCTACAACTTAAAAATGCTCTACCTTCTATTAAGGTAACCGAACCAGGTAATATTATTTTTTCAATATTAATATTTCTACAAAAAGCCATCTCCCCAATAGTATTTATATATGACGGTACTTCAACAACTTTTTGTTCACCTTTGTATATGAGCAGCTTAGGTCCTTCCGTCTCGAAGTTGTTTTCTGTTGCATTATTATAAATATTAACAACTGAATTAGATATATTATTCGTCATATTATAATTATTTACTACCTTCTCAGTTACAAAAGCGGTCCCACAATACTTGCATATTCCCGCTTCCTTTGTCTCATCAACTTCAATATCTGCTCCACATTCTGTACATTTAGCTGCAACAAGTCCCATTACAAATCCTCCCCCCTATTATGTATATTACATGTAACTATAGTACCATTTTATCTCTATAAAAGGAAGTATAAACCACTGCTTAAGATATTTTAGGATCTTACCTAGCCATTTTGTATACAGAGTCTGATTCCAATTTTTCTTTTCCTATTAATAAGTTTTTTGATTTATGGGCAATCAGCTCACAAGAATCAAAGTTTCCCTTGAAAATGACATTTCACCAGGATTACAAAATATTGTAATGCTTAACCGGATGGTAACTCTCTCCCGGCATCTGTATACTATGTAAGTTTGACATAATCCACAAGGTTCATTTCTTCTGTAACCTTCCGGACTTTTTCTGTTTTAATATATCCCATTTTCTCATACAAATGGCAAAGTCTAGCTTCTTGTTCGATCGTATCCAACTCCCATCTCCGGGCATTTGGGTATAAACCTTCTGCAAGTAATATTGTCTGTTGAGCATAGCCTTCCCCTTGAAATTCCGGAAGAATAAAAATCTGCTTTAATTTGCATACCCCCCCGGCTTTGTATATTCGAATTGCTCCGATATGTATTTCAAACAGACATATAAAATAGTACTCTATACAAGGATTTCGCAACCGTTGTACCGTTTGAGCAATCTTTTCTGATCCGGGGCTGAAATCATAGTCCTTATATTTTTCAAGTAACTTCTTAAATGATGTAATTTGTAAAGCATAGATTTCTTCGAAGTCTGAAATAGTAGCCTTAGATAAAGTAATTTCCATATTGCCTCCTCCTAATTCACATAATAATTGATATAAATATGATGTTCAGAACTTGGGCATCAGCAGTAAAGACAACTCACAGCCCTGACATAATCTTGCTCTTCTGTCTCATCCATCTAGATATGTGTACGACATTCAATGTATTATGTTATAGATGATACACGCAAATTTTATACGTTTAATTCTATCATTAAACCTAATCAAAAGATATATTTAAGTAATGATGGCGGCCGCAGTATAGCTTTATAAAGTCCCATATATAGACTGTATCGATCTTTCATGCAGGAATATATTGTATTTTGCATAAAGAGCATCTACTGTATCCATAAGTCCGGCAGGATGGCAGTTGATGCTACCGCACCAAACAAAAGTATAACGTTTTACATTTGCTTCGCTCTTCGTGCCAATAAAAAGCGGTTCAGGATACAATCGGCTTTAATTTATCTGCTCCGTTTAGTTTTGTTCTCTACAACAAATAAATCCGTCCAATTATTACACGGAGCACAGACACGCACTACATCACCGGCATCGCATTGCATGATATTAGAAACCGTAAAGGTATTTCCGCAATATAACACGCGGCACGTAGTGGCATTTACCGTCTCGGTAATCTGGGCCGTAAAAGTCTTATCGGAATTTACTTCTTTCTTTATCATTTTATCAACCTGTGCCGTGGTTTTCTCTGCTATGTATTGAACTAATTCTGAATAATTCATATTATATTTCACCTCCCGTTAGAAAAGGATGCCCAAAGAACCAGGCATCCTCAAATCATTTTAGTATTTGGAAAATTTTTGACATAATGCCGAGTCAAATTCTCTGGCAATGGTATCTACCAGCTTCTGTGTATTATCAACACTGTTCAAATTAATGTCGCCCATGTTAAAATTAAATTCTTTTACAGTAGCCGACGGATTATATGCCTGCTTAAAAGGGGTAAATTCCGGTAAGCTGACCGGTATTTGAGAAGAATACTGAAGTAAATGCTGCTTTTGTTCTTCACTCAGTGCCAGTTTTTCCAGTGCATTAAAGTTTTCCGCCACCTGATCAATCTGCTCCGGGTTAACTACGACCTCTCCTTCATGAAGGATAGAAGCAATCTCTTCCGGATTGAGTTTTCGAAGTCCCAGTGTTCTGATAAGTTCAGTGTTGCTACTGACAGTACGCCCAACCGGGCTGCTTTCAAGTCCATCTTTGTGAGAATTCTTTGCTTTTTCCCGTTCCTCAATTTCTTTTGCCGGGCCTTCTGCTGTTCCATCCGGTGTATTCCAGTTCGGTCCTTTGGAAGAAGACTGGCCTTTACCTCCCTTACCTCCGGAGGACGGCTTGGAATCAGAGACTTTCTTAGCCTCTTCTTCAGCCATCTTCTTCAGTGTTGCAAGCTGTTCCTCCAGGGTCTTTTTAATTTCCTCCCAGGTGGATGTATACTTTGATATTAATTCACTGTTTGAGTGTGCCGCTTGCAGGTAAGCTTTGAAATCCTCGTAAGAACCGGATATCTGGCTTTGTATGTTTTCCAATGCCGATGCCGTATCGCTGTTGCCCGAAACGTTTAAAAGTGCATCCAGATATTCCTGAGAGGAGAAACCGTCTTTGGCTGCAAGAATCAGCTCATCGAATTTAGAGAGTACATCCTGATAGCTCATTGTCCCACTCTGGAAAGCTGCTATATACTGTTCCATAAGAGACGATACCTTTTCCGCTGCATCAATTTGTTTCTGGTACATTTCCTTCTGAGCCTCTACAGCCTCATAATTCTTTACCATTGCATCATAGATGTCTTTATCATTACCGGTAGTGACTTTATCCTTCCAGCCGGCGCCGAGAATATCGGAGGCATGGGCCGCTTCATTTGCATCACGGATGTTATCCGCTATTTCAGACCATCTGTCCTTAATTTCATTCAGTTTATCGATTTGTCCGTCATAGCTTTCTAAAAGATCATCACGTTCTTTCTCCAGTGACTCAATCTGCTGTTCCAGTTCATACTTCGCTTTATTGTACAGTGCGTCCTCGTGCGCTTTATTAGCGTTTCTGACTGCATCTATATCTTCCCGATAAACAATCTCACCATTTTCTACAACTTGCGTTGTTTTCTGATTTTTAGCACGTTCCAGGTCATACAAGCTTTGTTCGGCATCTAGTTGAATTTGACGTGCCTCATTAGTTTTATTCAATAAATCCAATTCATCCTGTAATGGTTTAATCCTGGCTTCATAGGATTCCTCTGCCGCCTCTTTCATGTCATTATAACTATCGATTTCTTTCTCAATCGTATTAATAACAGCAGAGATAGCTGTGTCGTAATCGCCTGTAACGCTATCTAATGCACCTTTTATACTGTTAAGCTGCTCTTTTAAATCGTTGATTTTATTGAGGGGGATATCTAAGATTTGTTTGTTGTACTGGATTTGTTCCTGAATCAGAGAAGACATTTCGTTTTCGCAGTCCTGAATGCTCTTCTGGACTTCGTTAAACTTGTCGCTGCCATAATCATAATTAGACAGCTTTTTGACCAGTTCTTCGTGTTCTTCTTTCAGCTTTTCGATTTGCTTAGAGGATAATTCAATTAGCTTTTGTAATTGCTCCTGTGATGTATCTTTTCCCAAGCTGGATTGCTCATTAATGAAATTACTGAGGTCTTGCTTGATAAATCCGAGCAATTCCAAATACCGTTCAATTCTGCGGACGGGGAGGTTTAGAATTTCTTCATTCCATTTGGCTTGATTTTCTTCGCATTGCCTTATGGCGTCTTTACAGCTTGATATCTGAGACTTGACATTGTACCATTCAGCACTTCCTTCATCTAATTCGTCCAAATACTCTTCTAAAGCATCAATCTGCTCATACTGTAAGTCTATTTGGTCGTCAGCCAGATTTATCATGTCCCGGTAATCAGACTCCGTAATAATACGGCCTGTAATTTCTTTAAGACTTATTTCTGACTCGATTTGACTCATCTCGGATTTTAAATCTTCCAGGGATTCCTTGATGATATCCACTCGGATTTCAAATTGTCGTTTAAGATCCTCAGTGTGCTCTTCTATCTTGTTTTTGCATTTCTCATCCTGTTTCGTATAGGTTGCAAAAGCCTCTTTGCCATCCTCCAAAAGCTTCACCTTTGCAGACATGGTTTTATCATCGGGATCATAACTAAATTCGTTTCTCCAATCCTCAGGAGAGGTATTCCCCATCATAATTTTACTAATCAGAGCATTACCTTCTGTCTCACCAAATGCCTCAATAATTTTCTGACGGACTGCTTCCCACTGGCTCAGGTAGATATCAAGAGCCTCTTTGTTTACCCGTATTACTTCCTCATCGTTTGCGAGTAATTCATGCGTGAGGGAGAGCTGCTTCTCATAAGCTACATTCTCATCCTCTATGATGTCTACAACCTTTTGCCGTTCCTTTTCAACATGGTCTAATGCTGCCGGAATCCAGTCGAGGACTTTCTTTTGTTCCTCTTTTGCTTTTTGTGAATTACCCCCATTACCTTTAGAGTCAATTTTACCAATATCTGCAACTCCTATAGAAATATTCGCCAAACTATCCAATGACTTTATCGCCTGATTATAAGCCGACGTGGATGCAATTGCCGCACTTCTTGCCGCTGCCTCTTCACCACTATGTACACCACCATCCAATGCATTTGTAGTAGCTACACCATCAACAACCTGTACTTGATAATATTTCGCCCAAGCAGCGGCACAATTTTTGATTAATGTTTCCTCTATTTTCGCCTTTGCTTCTGCTAATGATTTGAAATTTTCCAAATCCGTATTATAGTATCCGCCTAACATATTAACCAACTGTGTATTTCCGTTTACAATACTGTTAATTGTATCATTTACGGCTGCTACCTTGTTTGATTCATTCTGTAATATCTTCTGATAAAATGTTTCATCCGCCTGCATCATATTAATATATGCAGACTTGGAAGAAGTTTCCTGTCTCTCTAATTCCTGGTTCAAACCATTACGTAATTCTTTTTCATTACTAAGATACGATAAAAGACTGGGATAGTTAGATATAATTTTATCAACCGAAGACGACGACAGATTATTAATACCATTTTCATCTAGATCCTTCAAGATAACTGAAATATCCGAGATTGAAGCTCTTGAATCCTGTAACTGTTTTTTCCAAGTGCTCAAAGAGTTTGTATTTTCATCAATGTTATATGCCATGTCATGGAAAATCTGTGATAGCATAGTAAACGCAGACTCATCAATAAAGCCCCCCTTCAGCATTTCTCCAAGCTTGGAACTAATGTTATTTAGACTCAGCTTAGCAATGCGCTCAAGTTCTTCCCTTAATCCAATAAATGCCCCAGTGGACATTTCCACTTTACTAGGATCAATTCCATATTCCTGTATCAGGTCAAGCGCACCTGATTTTGTCATCGTACCATCTGCCAAAGACTTTTGTGCTTCAATCAAAGACTTTATTTTACTCTGATATTCATCAATCTTCTTGTTCTGGTCTTCTGTCCAAGGCAATAAGGTCTTGCCATCGGATACCTTTGGCACTTCCTGTATCGCTTGTGTTGCCAAGGAGCTAAAATCTTTTGATAGCAGATCATTGTAAACGCGTTTTAGTCCCTCGCCTGCACCGCTTGCATTTAATAATGCATCCTTCATGCTATTGAAGCCTTCAACTGTAGTTGGTATTCCATTATGATACTCATATTCCAGCTTTAGTTCTTCATATTTATTTTTAGTGTACGTCTTTACACTTTCAGAGACATCTGAAATAATCTTATCTATATTTTTATAAATATCTGATTCAAGAATGGCATCGTTATTTAACGCTTTAGACTGTAACGTAAGACGCTCTCTTGCCTTAACCAGTTCAGAATAGTACTCAACAACGCTATCCATATTTTCAGGATGTTCTGGTGCCCACTTTATACCTTGACTGGTTTCCTTTTCAAAACCACTCAGCATTGTGCGAACAATTCCGAGTGCCTGTACGTGCTTTTCCACACCAGTCATATTGACATTTAAAGGTACATCAATTTTACTTCCACTCCATGTGCTCCATGTAGCATCATGCAAGGTATCTTCTGCGGCCTTTCGCCCTCTCACTGCTGCTGCGTACTGCTCTTCTATCTCTGCTCGCGTTGCCTCTTTTAAAGCTTCGGAATATTCTTCCGTACCAACTGTCAGGCCTTCCAACACCTCCGCTTTATTACCCAGCGCCAAAGTAATTTGCTCAATCGCTGTCTTAAATTCTTGCTCTTGCGAAGACGTACGATCCGTAACTCCTGCTAAGTTTTCATACTGCATATACAATTCATTTAACTTATTCGCCTGCATAGCGGCAGCATCAGCAGCTTCAATACTCGTCTGTCTGGCATCATCTATTGCTTGCTTAAACTCATGATATTTACCAGAAACAGCTCCTATTCCAACGCTTATAGCCATTAATGAAATTCCAATGGGGTTCGACAGAAAAACTGCTTTCATGGTGGCCCCAAGTCCAGTGAGTGCGGCTTTCAGGCTAAATGTACTCGTTGCCGCCTTAACATTTGCCACTGCCTGCCCTTCTGTTACCTGTGTAAGTCCCAAAGTAGCAAGTTTTTCTTTTTGTTTGGTTCTTACTACATCCTGACCTGAAAGTATATACATTCTATCGCTTTGAGATAATGCTTTATTGGAAAGAAGCAACTTGTTCTGACTATCACTTAGGCTTTTGCTTGCCTTCCCAATATTTACCAATGCCGTTTTTCTTTTTCCTGCATCTATAGGCAGAGAATCGATTTGTTTTATCGCATCGCCCAAGGTGCTCATTTGCATTGCCGTAGATACACAAGCTGTACTTATCGCAACAATACTTTTAACTGCACCCGTAGCCGCTATCCCAACCAAAGAAGACTGCAATAAGTTAAACTTATTAACCAAGTCAAGAATAGAAGTTCCCACATTAGCAATACTTTTAGTCATATCCCCACTAAGTATACCTGTATATGTGTAAACAAGCGTTTCTTTAAATCTGGTTATGGCTGCTGATGCACCTTCCTGATACCTTTGGAATTCCCGCTCTACACTGCCAACAGAATTCAAAACATCTTTATATATTTCCTCTGCCTCGGACATGTTTTGTAGCATAGCCGCCATCGGAACACCGCTTTGATTTCCGGCTATTTTTTCCAGCAAAAGTGACTGCGAATTGTCACTGAGGGAATTATAGACTTTGGAGATTTCCAATAAAATATCGTAAGTAGATTTGAAAGTATTTTCGTCAAGCATAATGTCTACTTTACCATTGGTTAAGTTTAATATTGTTTCTTGCAGCATTGCAACTGACTCTTCTGCTTTTTCTCCATCCTCTGTGAGCCCTCGCAATCTCATGCTCACTGTTTTCAGCATATTCCCAGCTTCAGACGGAGACTGGAAAATCTGGTTTCCTGCTGCGATCATTGCAATTGACTGGTTTAAATCATTGTTACCTTCTTGCAATGTTGTAGCACTATTTTTCAGTGCATCAGAGATTTCCTCCGCATCAATACCGCGCGTGTTTGAGATATTATTAATTTTATCTGCTATAGCCAAGGCCCGTTCACTATATTGTTCTTCTGTAAGCCCATCAATTTCTTTGAATGCCTGTAAAGTAGAAATAAGAGTGCTCATCGCCTTTTCAATGCTCATATCTCCGGTCTTTTCAAATTTAGTGGATACTTCTGCTAATTCCTCACTTAATCCTAAACTAAAACCAATCTTTTTCCAGTCTGTAACAGAAGAAATTAATGATTTTGTTTCTACTGCCAGTTCCCTTGCTTTCTTAATCGATTTATCCAAATAAGCCGGGAAATCCTCTCGAGAGTTAATTTCATCCGCAACTTTATAAAGCCCGGTCATTGAATCGTCTAACGCATTAACCTCTGTATATGCTTTTCTTGCTTGACTATAGGCTACTGCAACCATAGATGTAGCACTAATCAAGTCACCAGTACGTCCCACAGCTTTCTTAAAAGTATCAGTCAAAGTAAGCCCACTTAGGTTGGTAGCCTTCAACTCATTTTTAAATGCCGCCATTCCTAAAGTGAGTTTTTTAATATCACCGCTTGTTGATGCATTATATGCATCGTTCAGAAGTTTCCCATACTTTTGCGTCGCTGCTGAGTTTGTAAATAACTTGCTATTTTGTTTTGCTAATAAAGATAAATCACTTACTAACTTGTCTTTCTTTATCAAAACCTTATACTCGATAGGTGTTTGACTGGCAATCTTTTGTGCACTAACTCCAGCCTGTTTAACAGACTCTTCTAATTGTCCTGTATTTGCCTTTAAACGTATATCCAAATCTTCGATTTTAGTTTGTAATGTTTTTATCTGCTTTTTTAGTTGAGCTTCGCTTGTCGATTGATTCAGCTTAGTCTTTACACTGACGTTAAGGTTTGTTAGCTCTCTTAACGATTGTGTTAGTGCTCTTTTGGATAATGTCTTATTTATATTGGCTATTACCTTGACGAATAATTGACCATCAAAGGATTTCAAATCATTTTTTATCATTCTTTTTGACATGGTTTTGTCCAGAATCGCAATCAAGTTAATTCTAAAATTATTATTCATTTAATTCCTCCGTTTATTTGCGTTATATAACATAAAAACAGCCTGCATACACAAGCTGTTTATCTTTCTTGAATATTCAGTTTTTATTTTTAAAACTCACTTCCGCAATTATTGCAATGCCACTCTTTCCCAGCCTTAGGTAATGCGAATATTCCAAATATAGCAGCCCTTGTTGCCTTCTTACTTATTGGAATCCTGTGAATCTTTGGTGAATGACAGATTGGACAGAGGGGCACATATTCATTTTGGGAACACGGTTCTAAGGATTCTGGTCTACGGGTGATGATCTGTTCGGCTGGTTCGCCACAGTCTTCGCAGTTAATTGTTTCATTGTCTTTTAGCACTACATAATCTTCACAAAATTCTTTGAATTTATCGTAATAACCTAGTTGATTACAGCCACAATTTTTGCAAGTAAGAAATACTCCACCAGGATCGTTTTCATCCAACTCGCCCGGCTTATCGATCTGATAAAAATACATACTCATTTATTTTCCTCCTTAAAATTCCGATCCGCAATTATCGCAATGCCACTCTTTCCCAGCCTTAGGTAATGCAAAGATTCCAAATATAGCAGCCCTTGTTACCTTCTTACTTATCGGAATCCTGTGAATCTTTGGTGAATGACAGATTGGACAGACGGGCACATATTCATTTTGAGAACACGGTTCTAAGGATTCTGGTCTACGGGTGATAATCTGTTCGGCTGGTTCGCCACAGTCTTCGCAGTTAATTGTTTCATTGTCTTTTAGCACTATATAATCTTCACAAAATTCTTTGAATTTATCGTAATAACATAATTGATTACAGCCACAATTTTTGCAAGTAAGAAATACTCCACCCGTATCATTTTCATCTAATTCGCCAGGCTTGTATATATCATAAAAATACATACTCATTTATTTTACCTCCTTATAATTTCTTAAAATTCGCTCCCACAATTATTGCAATTCCATTCTTTTCCTTCCGCTAGAACATATACCCGCAACTCTTACATTTAAACAGTTTACTCATATATGGTAACGAGAAGACACCTAATTGTTCTTAAAACTCTCTCTTACATCGGTTACATACCCGTTTTATTTTTCCGCTGCCTAAAAAGCCTGTAAGTAGACTGTAACCTCGGTTCATAAGTGTGTATTCTGTGCTAAAGCAATAAGGACAGCTGATAGGTGGCTCTTCCTGGGCCGGGGGGAATGCATCTGGGATGTAGGTGCGCAGAATTCGCTTCACTTCGTCTAATCCACCCGGATTACTTTCAGGCGGTGCTTTAAATTCCTTAATCAGGAAGACTTTATCCCCGTGTTTATCTAAATCTATCGGTTCATCATCCAATAGTGTTGTTTTCCCGTTATTACTTTTAAAACCATAATACCACCACGTAATCCAATCAGAATGCTCATCCGTTATATTCGGCTCACCATCTCCACTTAAATTAGCCCCACATACCAAACAATTATTTTCACTACTTTTTGCTTTTAATTAATCTTCATCAAAAATTGTATTGCATGATGGACATACGATTCTTCTTCCCATTACGATTCCTCCCTGAATTCTTATTATTTACCTCTTAAAATTCCCGTTTGCACCGATTGCAAATTCTTTTAACTTTTCCGCTTCCTATAAAGCCGGTAAGTAGACCGTAACCTCGGTTCATAAGTGTATATTCTGTACTAGAGCAGTACGGGCACCTGACAGGTGGCTTTTCCTGAGCCGGTGGGAATGCATCGGGAATATAGGTGCGTAGAATTTCTTTCGCCTTATCCGATCCATTAACGTCCCTCGGCGGGGCTTTAAATTCTTTTACCACTTCAAATTGTTCCGGATGGTAAGGCTGTTTATCCCACAGAGACAAACCTCCAAACTCCGTATCTTTTAAATACCACCACGTAATCCAATCGGAATGCTCATCCGTAACATTCGGCTCACCATCTTCACTTAAATTAGCCCCACATACTAAACAATTATTTTCACTACTTTTGGCTTTCAATAAATCTTCATCAAAAATTGTATTGCATGATGGACATACAATTTTTCTTCCCATTACGATTCCTCCCCAAATCCTACTATTTACCTCTTAAAATTCCCGTTTGCACCGATTACAAACTCTTTTAACTTTTCCGCTTCCTATAAATCCGGTAAGTAGACCGTAACCTCGGTTCATAAGTGTGTATTCTGTGCTAAAGCAATAAGGGCAGCTGATTGGTGGCTCTGCCTGGGCCGGGGCAAATGCATCAGGGATGTAAGTGCGGAGGATTTCTTTCGCTTTATCTGAGCCATTAGCATCTCTAGGCGGTGCTTTAAATTCCTTAATAAGGAAGAATTTATCCCCGTGTTTATCTAAATCTATCGGTTCATCTTTTAATATTGTTGTTTTCCCGTTATTACTTTTAAAACCATAATACCACCACGTAATCCAATCCGGATGCTCATCCGTAACATTCGGCTCACCGTCTCCACTCAAATTAGCCCCGCATACTAAACAATTATTTTCACTACTTTTTGCTTTTAATAAATCTTCATCAAAAATTGTATTGCATGATGGACATACAATTTTTCTTCCCATTACGATTCCTCCCTGAATCCTTATTATTTACCTCTTAAAATTCCCGTTTACACCGATTACAAACTCTTTTAACTTTTCCGCTTCCCAAAAAGCCGGTAAGTAGACCATAGCCTCGGTTCATAAGTGTGTATTCTGTGCTAAAGCAATAAGGGCAGCTGATAGGTGGCTCTTCCTGGGCCGGGGCGAATGCATCGGGGATATAGGTGCGGAGAATTCTCTTTACCTCATCCAGATCGCCTGGATTAACCTCAGGCGGAGCTTTGAATTCCTTAACTACTTCATAATTCTCCGGATGGTAAGGCTGTTTATCCCATAGAGACAAACTATTATATTTTTTACTTCTTAAATACCACCACGTAACCCATCCCGGATGCTCATCCTCTCCACTCTGGACATCATCTCCGCTTAAATCAGCACCACATACCGGACATATAGTTGCGTCACCTAATATTTCCTCTTTAAAAATTGTTCCACATGATTCACAAATTATTTTTCTTCCCATTATATCGCCCCTCTTAATTTACTGTTTATGAGTGACAATTCAAACAATTATCCTCACTTCATCCGTCATACCTGATTTTATCTCTGGTTTCTGCGAACCCACATTCTTATTCTATATCGTACCATATTTTACTATTTATATCTATGTTTTATACCCTGTTTACGATAATGCAGGTACTCCAAAGGTTACTGTTCACAGGTAGTATTCCGCGAGGTGTTTTTTGTGAGTGGAGCGCAGCGAAAGTCACAGAAAACCCGAGGGTTGCAGCGCGAAACGGCGTTTTTTGCCGTTTCTGTGCATCGCGCAGCGTGTTACTGGGCACGGAGTGAACAGTAACCTGCAAAGCAGCAAAGCCGGTAATTATTTTTCATCGGAATTTTTGGCGATATGCCTTTGATTTAATTACAAAGATATTTTTCTAATTTTTCAAAAAGATAGTCATAAAGATCGAGCTTTCCATTTCGGAATTTTGATAACACTGTTATACAGATTCCCGTCTCCTGCGCAATAAATAACTGTTTTTCTCTCTTCAGTCTCTCGTTATAGAGATTTCTTAATTCTTCCTGAGTCATCATATCCTCCTTTCCTTTTCATATGAATCTTTTTATTCCAAAAGCTCCCCCAACGCTCTCCCAACCATGCATAACCATGGCAATAAGTTCCCTTCACCTTCCCTCCATAGGCAGAGATTGAAAAGCCTTATTTTTCAGCGCTTTCCCCATTTTTTCGTGGACTTTTTTCCGTTTTTTTAAAGCAATTTAAAAATTTATTTTTATCTTTGTCATATAATGTAATCAGCAAGTCATCTCTTAAATATTCGTTTCCCGATTTAAAAGCAAACTCCAGTAAAGCATACATTGTGTCCGATGTTATCGTGATGTTTTTTATCCTGTCCATCAAAATATTAAATTCGTTCATACGCTCGTCATAATATGTTTCGTTCGCACCATCGAGTTTACCAACTATTTCACTGTATTCATTTACTAAATCTATCATTTTTTTGCACTGTTTTCTGTCTGAATTCGCTTTATTCCCTCTATTTTCAAAAATGGGTTTCACTCCATATACACTTTCTTTATATGTTTTTGTATTTGTCTCCTTATAGACTCTCCTATCCAGAATATCCTTATCAAGAATGCAGTACAAAATGTCCATCGGGCAATTAAAAAATTCAACTTCCTCCTCTTTTATGTTCAATTTTTTCTTTTTCTTTTTATTATTATACTTTTGAACTTCCGCGTAAAAAACGGGATATTTCCTGTACCGCTCCATACATTGCATTTTATTGAGTCTCAATAGTTCTGAACCGATATTTATTTTATAACTTTTTTTTGCCGAATCGATGGCTACTTGGGCCAGCACACTGCAAATAATAAATATGTCTTCCAGTTCACGGTTATTGCAGCCCTCATCAAAATAATAACTCAAAGCTAACTGCGCGATATTGCTTGCGACCCCCACATGATATTGTGCAGACGATATGGCAGAATCCATTTTTGCATAAGAAAGCATACTTTTATCGTATTCACCAGTGGAATCGGGATGGATACTATTTATAATCGTAGGATATTCTATGTATGCTTTTTTAGCTAATGTAACCATTTCCTCCTGATTTGTTACAAAAATACTGTCACTGTCCAAATCCTGTCCGTTCAATCTGCACTGGACATCCGTTTTGATCCCATTAATTACAATTACACTGTTTCCTAAATTCGGAAAATATCTTATCAATCTGGGAGGATATACATTTATCAAGTGTATAATATTGTTCGGAGAATTGTGCGGAGAGCGAAAACCCGCCATTCTTTCATTCTCCTCAAACCGGGAAGTATAGCATTGTATCCCTTCCCTAAGCTGGTTAAAACATGTTTCATCGATGAAATTTTGTCCTGTAACCTTCATAAGCATGGCAACCGGATTTCCACATATCGTCAGGTTATCTCCCACTTGTAATAACTTTCCTAATTTCAGCCTTTTCTTGAATTCACTTATTCTTTTATCTTTTTTACATTTAAAATACTCCATAAACCGAAATTCGTCGTTCCACCGGTACAAGGCGCCCAATACGTTATAGATGCTGTATTTTGCAGTGCCTTCCATTTCCAGATAATCAACAAAAAAATCATCGTCGAGTTTAAGCCTGTTACAAAACTCCGTGCTTACTTCCGCAATTTTTCTAAGGACATTCTCATCCTTTGTCAGTAATGTATTGTTTATCTGAAAGGAAACTCTCTGTAACCTTCCATATTTACTGCTGTGTCCCGTTTTTACAACAGCAAACATTTCTCCATCTTTTTTCATGAACTTTTCATAATAGCGGAAAGCCTCAGCGGCATCCCCCGTTTTGCTCATCAGATCGATAAATTTGAACCACTTCAAGGAGTTCTCTGTTATAATCACCTTAATATCTGTTATTTTTATCTTGCGTCCCAACATGTCTGTCGCATATGCAGTATCGTAACCGCGGCCGTAGTAGTCTCTAAAATATTCCTGGACATTTCCCCTAAAAAGGCACGATTTAAAGAAATGGCTTCTACAGTAAATAAAACCGTTTTTATCATCAGGAAAAACTGATTCATCTATTAATCCCATTCCGTCCCATAAAATATTCGTCATTTCTGTTTGTTCGTTGTCCCTTTCAACATAACATTCATTTTTGTAATGCGGTATGGCTTGTACGGGACATTGTCCGATGGGGATTCCATGCTCTGTAAGAGCGCGGTCCGTCTGTTTTATCATAGTCAAATTCGGATTCTTTTTAGCCTTTTTACTATAAAATGTATAACCCAGGAGATTAATATCATTTTCAAAGGCGGTATAATCTTTTTTATATTTTATACGCTCCGTTTCTCTTATTTTAACTGATACTGCCTTCTTTTGTACCGAAACCTCCTGATCTTTAACTACAAAAATGTTTTTTAAAGGAATGTGTATAAAGTCAATTGCTGTGGCGGTAATTAACGGCGCATAGGCTGACATTTCAACAATCTTTGCGCCTTTTTTATCCGGTATTTTATTCCATAACCCCATGGTAATATAGTTTAACGTCTTTGCATACAATTCATCTCTGATAAAAATGCACTGTCCTTCTTTTGCTTTGCCCGGATTTCTCATAAGCATGCGATATAACACGAATAATTCCTCCGTATTTCCGCCCGTCTCAGAATGATAAGTAATCCAGGGAATCATTGCTCCATTTTGGTAATAATGTGCTCTTAACTCCTGTGCCGTTTTCGCGGATTTTATTTCATCCGGATCTGAAGCATCCACATCGACTCCCCAATCAAATTTCATTACAACAAAATCCCGGCTAAATCCTTTCTTATTTACAGTTACACCATGTTTGAAAACAAACAGGGAAAATAAACTGCCGTTTATAACCGCATTTCCAAAATCAATGTAAGGTTCTTTATACTCTAATATATAATTATCATTCTCTTTTTTCCTTTTAGCAGGAAATTTATATCCATTGTTATATCGGTATAAACTTGCCGCCTGGACACTTTTTATACGGATTGCACCATTCTCTTTTCTTTGCACTTTGATAATCGTCCTCCTGTTTTTATCTATATTACTTATTTCTCCATTCAAAAAGGATTTCTTGTAAAATAAGCAAGGAGTCAATTACAATACAAAAAAACCACCCCTCAAAGAGAAGTGGTTGGCTAAATATTATCTGTTCAGCAACATTACGGCTCATGTATCTTTATGTCTATCTTCCGCATGGTACGGTATTAATCACATGTCCCGGCTCTTTCCCATCCGCAAAATCAACAATATCCTTCACCAGCATCGGAATAATCGTTTCCCCTATATCGGCCGTTCCTCCGCCCACATGGGGAGTCACCACAATATTGGGGTTTTCAAGCAGTTCATGTCCCTGGGGCAGGGGTTCCTGCTCTACGCAGTCCAGTCCGGCTCCCCTAAGTTTCCCGCATGCGACGGCCGCGGCAAGAGCGCGGTCGTCTACCAGGCCGCCCCTGGCGGCATTGATCAGGATCGCCCCGTCCTTCATCCGGGCAATCTCCTCTCCGCCTATCATATGGTGGTTACCGTCCGTCAGAGGAATATGGAGGCTTATAATATCGGACGTCTCAAGCAGAGTATCAAAGGAAACATATTTCATCCTGTACTCTTCTTCCATCTCCGGGGAGAGACGGAAGGTATCGTAATACTGCACCTCCACTCCAAAACTCTGTACCCTTTTCGCCACCTGGCGGCCGATATTGCCGCCGCCAACAATACCCACCAGCTTGTGATTCAGGGAAACGGAATCATTGATAAATGTATTCTTGCTCCAGTTTCCTCTGCCCAGACTTTCCGTATGGCACAGTAATTTTCTGCCTACGGCCAGCATCAGAAGGACGCTCAGCTCCGATACGGCCGCCGCATTTGCTCCCGGCGTGTTGGTGACGAGCACTCCATGCTCTGCCGCTGCCCCGGTGTCCACCGAATCGTAGCCGGCTCCCCAGCGCATAATCATTTTTAAATTCCTGTTTCTTTCAATCACCTCTCTCGGAGCTTTAAAAACTCGCAGTATCATAATTTCCGCGTCTGTCATTGTTTTGTAGGCCTCCTCCGTGTCTACCCGGATTACCTCAAACCGTTCCTCCGGAAGAGCCTTACGGACCGCCTCATATGTATTTGCGGGATAATTTCCCGCAAGAACTACCTTTATCATATCATTCTCCTGTTTCATATACTTCCATCCTATTTCCCGGTTATCTCATGTCCTGTGTCAGCGTATCGGCAATCTCTGCCATGAGAGCTTCCGACGGCTTCTTTTTATCAATTGCGGACACCTTTACAATCAACTGGTACAGGTTCACCTGTTTTTCCTCCGCCACTTTCCTGAACTGCTTTACATAGCTGGAATGGCAGCCCGAAAATCCGAGGGTTAGATCCAGAGGCGTTACGGGATTGTGGTAATTGTACGGCTCCATGGCAGGCTGCAGGCGCTTTTCAATAAAATCCAGCATTCCATAGAGATCAATTTCTTCCATTTGTCCACAGCGCTGCATCATCGCCGTGCAAATCTCCGTAGCGAGATTTCCGGCGCTCCTCGCCATTCCCATCAGACCGCAGTCCAATATTGCCGCTCCGTTCTGGTAAGCCGCCATTGCATTCGCCGCCGAAAGCCCCAAATTGTTGTGGCCGTGAAACGCCACAGGAATTGATACGGCGTCTGCCAGCTTTTCCGTATAAACGGCCACTTCATCCGGCAGCATCGTACCGGCCGAATCCATAATCGTAATCTCGTCCAGACCTGCCGCCTCCAGCTTTTTGCCCTCTTCCGCCAGCTCCGTGGGGCTTAAAAGGTATGCTTTCATGGAAGAATAGAACGCTTTTAAATTGTTTTTCTTGATATCTTTTATTGCCTGAAGGGAAATATCGGCATCTCCTGCATCCGCTCCGACCCGCAGAAAGGAAAGTCCTTTCTCCGCCGCCAGTACCACGTTCTTTTCACGGTAGCGGTTTGCATTTAAAAACATGCCCAGTTCCGAAGAACGCTCTTTATATTTTTCCGCAATGTCCAGATATTCCTGATCTGTCAATGCATCCGTAAACCCGGCTACCTCATAGGCTCCGATTCCTCCGGCGTTCCCAAATTCGATAATCGGAACATGACAGGCCGTCAGGCCGTCCAGAACCATGTCTGTTATTTCTGCCGAAAACCCTTTTCCCACTACATTTGCTCCATCTCTGAGCGTACAGTCCATTAATTTAATCTTCATTTTAAACCTCCCTGAATATGATTACTGAATATGACTACTGAATACAATTTCTGAATACATTTTATAAACAATTTCTGAATACATTTTCAAAATATAATTTCTGAATTAATCCAACTTCCTTTTTTCCCGTCTCCTTAAATCCGTCTCCTCTTTTTGTCAAACAGGATAATTCCTACAACGGCAAATCCAATCATAAGCGCTGCTCCCACGCCCATGGTCAGGGAGATTCCGGTCATTAACCAGACCGGGGCAAAACCTACAAAGGAATCTTTCCAGCAGGTCAGTGTCGTATAAACGCCATGGGTGTCTCCCGCCGAGGAACAGGAATCCGGATCCACAGCCCGCACCAGCGCCAGACCGGTGGAAGTGTTGCCGGTAGCGGCTCCGAACGCCATCATTGCTTTTTCAAACCACTCATGCTTGCAGAACCTGTTTGCCGTGATAAGAATAATCGGAACGGTCAGGAGGCAAAGGGTAAAAGTATAGATTAAAATTGGAACTATGTAGGTAGAAATAAACTCCACGTCCAGTGTCGCCATAGCCGTAAACACCACAATTTCCAGTAAAAAGCCACTGAGCAGTTTGATGGTCTTTAAATCTACATACCGGTCCCATTTAAAGATTTTCAGAATCTGCCATAAAACGGCTCCTCCGATTACACCGTGCAGCACGCTGGGAAGCGTACCAATGAATCCCCAGTAACGTCCTGTAATCTCAAACAGCCTTTGCCCCAGAAACAGCGCCGCAAGCAGCCAGCTGGCCTGAAGCGCCAGGTGATTAATGCTGATTCCCGTCGTTACCGTCTGGCCGGAAGGCTTTCTGTTTTCCTCGGGAAGAACTCCGCCGTAGAACCAGGCCGGCTGTTTCTTTGGCTCTTTTACATAGCTGGCCCAGCCTTTTCTGACGCCGTAGTTCACCAGAATCATTCCGACCAGCATTGAAACGATGAGGCCGAAGGTAGACAGAACCATTCCGACCGCCATATTTCCTTCTATTCCCAGCGATTCAAAGGTTGCGGCGGCAGCGCTTGCCGTCCCATGGCCGCCATGAAAGGAAAACACTCCCATAATTCCCCAGCCCTTCGGCAATCCGGGCCATATTTTAGACAGCAGGTATCCCAGCCCCGTTCCCACGCACATCTGCATTCCATATGCCGTCATAGGCACACAAATATAATCCAGATAGGAGCCGATACGATCCCGGTTGAAGTTTACACCAAACACCAGAGACGCCATCACAATATCGATTAAAACGTTTGGAACCTTTGCATAAGTTTCCGGCACCGGAACCACATTCAGAATCTGCGGCCCCAGTATCAGGATCACCAGCCCTCCAATCAGTGACGACGGTAAAAATAATTTTTGCAGCGGTTTGACATACTCCCTGATAAAAAATCCCAGTAACATGAACACCGCCAGCAGAAGCATGTCATTACAAAATGTCCGAACAGTCATTGTGTTTCTCTCCTTTTCTCTTTGCTTAACTGGATCGTATCACGTTATACAAACAATGTCTAACAGCATAATTTTAAGTTTTTCCCAATATTTCTATTGTGGTTACTGTCCTGTTTTTTCTATTCCCTTTTATTCCAAACGTCAAAAGCCCCGCTGCCTGATGACAGCGGGGCTGATGCAAATACAGGCCTGTCCGATACGTGAAACAAGATTTCTCTTTAATATATCTCTTTAATGTATCTCTCCAATCAATAAATTTACACCGGAGCTCTATATACCGTTTCCCCTTCCAGAACCGTCAGGGACGGACAGAGCATTTCCGAACCGGTCACCGTGTCGCCCAGGACATCGGTAAACATAAATTCACCTTTTCTTCTCTCAAATACAGACAGGTTCGCCTTCGCGCCTTCCTTAAGGCAGCCGATTTCCCCCTTCATCCCCATCAGTTCTGCCGGAAATGATGCGCAGCAGGCCGTCACCTGAGGCAGGGTCATCCCAAGCGCCATAAAACGCGACATCAGATAAGGGAGGGAAAAGGCCGGTTCATAGAGAAACGTATTTCTGGTGAAATCCCCTGAAATCAAATCCGGAAGGAGTCCCAGTTCCATTGCCTTTCTGGCGGTTTCATGGCCAAAATGGCCCTTTCCGCATGCCGATTCCAGTATGATCCCCTTTTTCCTGGCCCTGATCATTTCACCGGACACACTGCCATTTTCCAGTATTCCCTTTTGCGGTGTGAACACGTGACAGAAAATGTCCCCTGGCCGCAGAATATCGATCAGTTCGGACAGCGATCCCTGGAAATCGGGCATATGGACTGAAAGTGAAAGCCCGCATGCATTTGCCGTCTCCACAGCACCGCGCAGGGCATCGAAGCTGGTTGTATCGCTCTGTTTTGCAATCTCGCTGCTGATCCGTATCTTCAGACCAATAATTTGATCCCGGTGCGAATCACACATTTTCAAAATCCTGCTTTTATCAAAGTAGGCCGGGTTAATGTTCTCGTTGTGGCTTCCCAGACAGCTTAAGCCTTCGGACGCCACGTTTAAGTACATTCTGCAGTTTCTCCGCTCCCGCTCCGTGAGGCTTTCCAGAAACGCTTCAAAATTGGATACTCCGGCGCTTCCCGCATCCACGGCTCCGGTTACTCCGGTGGACAGATAGGACGAGGCGTGAAGCGAGGTCAGGGTTCCTCCCGCATAAAAATGGGCATGGAAGTCAATCAGTCCCGGCAGCACCGCCCTTCCCGAAACATCTATCTCATGCAGTCCCCCCTCCCCGATGGAAGGAGCGATTTTTTCAATCCTGCCGTCCTTCACGCCAATATCTTCCGAAACCCCGTCAAGGCCGTTTTCCGGATCGGTCAGAAGACCGTTTCTCAAAATCAAATCATACATCTCATATATCCCCCTTACCTGATATTTTCCTGACTTGCTGCTATTTTGAAAATTTCACACGCTACCAGATGAACTGAGAAAATATCACCAGAGCTGCCCCAATGACCGCCCACAGCATGACAATCTTAAAGGCGAATTTAAACCACTGGGTAAAGTCCACATTGACCACGCCGATAACGCTCATTACCGCTCCCGACCATGGAAGGATGTGAGTAAGAAATCCGTCTCCAAAATTGAATGCCAGAATAGCCGTCTGCCTGGACAGGTCGATAATATCGGCAACCGGGGTCATAATTGGCATCGTCACCACAACCTGACCGCTGCCCGATACGATTACAAAGTTTACCAGAATCTGGGCCAGATACATGCCGAGGCTCTGCAGAGACGCCGGCAGAAATTGAAGTGTTCCGGCTATATAATACACACAGGAATCCATAATTTTACCGTCTGTCAGTATTTTTGAAATTGCCGAAGCCATTCCAATCAGAATCAAAGGGAATACAACTCCCTTGGCCCCGTTAATAAACTCTTTAATAACCGTATCGGCCTTCATTCCCGAGCAGGCCGCCACGATAAATAATACCCAGATAAATACCGCCGACTGATTGTTGACGCCCCAGCCGAGCCGGATAGAACCGTACATCACCGCGATATAACCTCCGATGACGGTAAGAAGTATCAGCACATGTCTGAAATTCAGCGATGCCCTGCCGCTCAAATCAATTGCTTCCGCATTCTCCCGCAGTTCCAGTTCATATGTATAGCTGACCGTCCGATCCCGTTTTACCCGCTCCGCATAGCGCATAATGTAGATGCAGGTTGGAACCAGCAGCACCGCCATGCAGAAAAACCGGTAGCCCGCTCCGGAGTACAAAGGAAGTTCCGCTATCACATCGGCAATTCCCGTCGTCTGAGGATTCAACGCACCGCAGCTAAAGCCGATGCCGCCTCCCAGGATAACCGTCGCCACACCGGTCATGGCGTCAAATCCAACGCCCCTCATCAGTAAAACCGCAATCGGCGTAAATCCAATCAGCGTATTGATGCCCTGGGTCGTGCAAAGCAGGGAAAAGAGAATTGTCAGGATCGGAATAATCAGCTTCTCCTTGCCCTGAAGTTTCCTGGCCACCGTCATCGTAAGTCCGTCAAACGTCTCGGTTGCAATTACAACCTGGAACACACCCGAGATAATCATTACGAAAAAAATGGTTGCCGCCATGCTGTTCATTCCCATGACCAGATAAGACGGTATCATAAAAAGATTGACCGGATGCTGCGCAATAAAAGAAAACTCCTCCGGTATCACGACCGTGTTTCCCGCCGCATTCTGAATCCTTGAATACTCTCCCGCCGGGATTATCCATGTCATCACTACCGCTGTCACGCACAGCGCCAGTATTATAATAAAAATATTAGGCATCTTAAATAGCTTCTTCTGTTTTTTCTGCTTCATCGCAGTCCCCTCCTGATATTTGTTTCTGCCGGTACTTGCTTCTCCTGGCATCACTTCTCCTGATATCACTTCTCCTGATATCACTTCTCCTGATGTTCATTTCTTAAGCTTCCGTTCTATCCCATTCGATAGATAGCGGTTGTTTTATCGCCCTCAATTTCCATGCATTTAGATTGATTTCCCCGATAAGCATATGGTATCATAGTAAATATACCAATTACAAACAGTATAAAATTGTTATTTTGACAAGAAGATTGTTGTGTTAAACAGGAGGACGTCGATGAATTTAAAGAGTCTGGAATACTTTCTGATCGCGGCGGAAGAAGTGAATTTTACAAAAGCCGCCGAACGGCTTTTTATCTCACAGCAGGCCCTGAGCGGACATATTAAACGGCTGGAGGAGGAATACAATGTGGAACTTTTCTGCCGCCGCCCATCGCTCCATCTGACGCCGGCCGGGGACAGCATGGTATTCTATGCCCGTCAGTTTCTAAATACACATGCCCGAATGGAGGCCGACTTTGCCGATCTCTCCTCCAATTATAAAGGCCATTTTTCCATCGGCCTGTCGAGACTCCGCTGCCAGGTCTTCTTCCCGAAAATCTGGGAGGAATTTCACCGCCTGCATCCCAATATTGATATTTCAATTGCGGACGGCGCCTCACAAACCTATGCGGAGCTTTTACAGAAAGGGGATATTGATCTGTATGTGGGACTTAATATCGCGGCAAGGCCAAATGTCACCCTGCTCCCACTGGCCAAGGACCGCCTGTTTTGCTGCATCCCTTATTCGCTGATACAAAAGCACTGTCCCGAACATCCGGAGGCGGCGGCAGACTCGCTGCGGCAGGGCGTCGACCTGCTCCAGATTGCTCATCTGCCTTTTATCATGCTGGCCTCAGGAAACCGGCTGCGCAGGAATATTGATGCATTTTTTCTCTCCAACCAGATACATCCCCACATTATCATGGAGAGCAACCACCAGGATTTGATTTACCGGATGTCGAGAGACGGCTACGGGGTCGGAATTATCTCCCCCTTTCTGATCTATCAGACGGAGCGGCTTGGTAATCCCGATAAAGAGTCCCTGATTACCTGCCCCATTCTGAATGAGATGCCGGAGAATCTGATCTGCCTGGCCCACAGAAACGACTACCCGCTTCCCCGATATGCAGAAGATTTCATTACAATCACACAGAAAATATTCGCGGATTACTCAAGCTCCATCGCCCCTGCGGAGAACCGTTAAATAACATGACACAGCATAATATACAGTACATTCAGGAGGTACATAAATGAGATGTCCGAAATGCGGAAATGAGAATTGTCAGATCACAACAGAAGTAACTTCATCGGGAAAGGATTTTTCGGCAGGAAAAGGATGCTGCGGCGCTCTGCTGCTCGGGCCGATTGGAATCCTCTGCGGCGCCTGCGGAAAAGGCAAACAGATTAATTCCACCACGTTCTGGGTCTGCCCACACTGCGGAAAGAAGTTCCGGGCATGAATTTGAATCAGGATCGGCTTTGGGTCAATTCAATGCAGTGGTGTAAAAAATACTGCGGCTGCCACCAGATGCCCGAGCGCAGTTTTTTCCTGGGTAATTACCAGTTTCCCCTGTGCGCCAGGTGCACGGGCATTGCCCTGGGCCATATTGCCGCAATCGCAGCAGCGCCGTTTTACACTTTTAAATATGCTGTCTCACTTTTCATGCTTCCTATGGCCGTTGACGGGACCCTGCAGTATTTTACCTCTTACCGGTCGAATAATTTAAAACGGGTTATAACCGGGTTCTTTTACGGGTTTGCTTTTACATCCGTTGTATTCCGGACTGTGAAACTGTTTATGCGGTTTCCTGGCCAAACACGCACGGAATAAGCTATGCCGTTACTGTCTCTGCCCGAAAAACACATCCGGCTAACCGCTTACGAACAGTTAAATCTATTTCCGCAGAGATATTTTACCGGTCCTTAGGAGGCGGTCAGCCGTGAATATCAATTTTTTCTGTGTTTTATGATGCGGTATGCCTGCTGCGCTATTATATTCTGGTCTAATAGTTCTATTGTGCTTAAGAGCGGTCCCTTTATGTCCGATTCCCGCAATTTCCCCGTGCCAACCTTCTCCGGCCCGTCCTCCCAGCCTTCCATTTATTAAAATTCTATAAACATCATAAACCACTGTAACCGGCATATCTTTAAATTGGAAGAATAAAGTAAGGAAACCATTAGCTTCCTTAAATTTTATTAACCTTTTCTAAATCCCCTTGAAGTCGTCCAGAGAGTGTGCTATAATCAGTCAAAGTTGAAAGACTTGTTAAAAAAGTGTTAATATTCCTAAAAAAATTCCAATACTATGGAAGGTGATTTTATGAAGAATTTCCTAAAGAAGTATGGGCACCTTTGGATACTTGGATATGGTTTTATTTATTTGCCATGGTTCATATACCTTGAGAAGACCATTACAAAGCATTACCACATCATGCATTCCGTGGTGGATGATTATATCCCGTTCAATGAATATTTTATCATCCCTTACTTCCTGTGGTTTGCGTATGTGGCCATTACCATCGCCTATTTCTTTTTTGTTAACAAAGAAGATTATTACCGGCTCTGTATCTTTTTATTTACGGGCATGACTCTCAGCCTTTTAATCTGCACCCTCTTCCCGAACGGAACCGATTTCAGGCCTGTGATAGACCCGAACAAGAACGTGTTCTCCAAGATGGTTGCAATGCTCTACCAGGCCGATACATGTACCAATGTATTTCCGAGCGTACACGTTTACAACTCTATCGGAACACATATTGCAATTATGAAGAGTGAAAGCCTGAAGAAATACAAAGCGGTACGGGTACTGTCCTTCGTCCTGATGGTTTCCATCTGTATGGCCACCGTGTTCTTAAAACAGCACTCCATCATCGATGTGGTCGGCGCGGTTCTCCTGTGCGGAGCGATTTATCCTCTGGCCTATGCAGGCAGCAGTGCGGAAGAGACAAGACCGGAATTCATACGTTAATATCGAACAATCGTAAAGCAAAAACCCTCGGCGGGAATGATTCCGCCGGGGGTTTTATAATTGATTCACATTGTTAAAATTCGCAGACCACGTTACGCCGGCAGAACCGCGCACTTCAGCGGACTCTGGGCGGTAACGTACTTCCATTAATTAAATCCATAGAACTTCTGTGTGATCTTATAGCAGGCAATCGACACCTTTCTGCCGCTCTTGCCGGGCAGGTTTGTGCCCTGGCCGAGAAAGCCCCAGCGGAGCCTGATGTAAAGTCCCAGGTTCTTCTGTTTCAGATACTGCCACAGCTCTTTTTTCTTTGCCAGGTTCTCCTCCGTTTCGGAACGGATGGCCAGAATCGAAGAAACCGTCATCATAATCTCCAGATAGCGGATCATGTATCTGCGGAGTTTCCTGTTGGTCATCTTCATCACATCATAATATCCAAGCATCAGCTTTGTCACGCGGATCTGCTGATCCAGGCGGCCGATCATAACCGATTCATTCACCGACTGGTCTTCTCTTCCGATAAAATACCGGTAGAAGTTGACATCCAGATAATACATGGATTTTACATGCGGCAGCGGCTGGTACACAAATATGTTGTCCACATAGAATGTATGCTTCGGAAGCTCCAGGCCGCACTCACGCAGCATCTCCGTGCGGTAGATAACGGAATGCATCAGGATATACTGTCCCAGCATGAACATCTTTACCCCGCTCCAGTCTATCAGTTCTTCCTTTGGAATAGCGGTCCTGTAGTTCATGACCTTCTTCCGCTTCACTCCCTGCTTTTCATATACAAAGTTTGTAATCAGCATATCGAGGGTGATATTGTCATGGCAGAACTTGCGCAGGGTTTTTAAAACCTCGCGGTAAGCCTCCTCATTGACCCAGTCATCGCTGTCCACCACCTTGAAAAAAACACCGGAGGCATTTCTCAGGCCGGCGTTAACCGCTTCACCGTGTCCGCCGTTCTCCTGATGGATGGCATGGCAGATCCCCGGGTAACGCCTCTCATATTCGTCCGCAATCTCCGCAGTATCATCCTTCGTGGAACCGTCGTCTACAATCAGGATCTCCACCTCGTCTCCGCCCGGAAGGAGCGACTCGATGCAGTGCCTCATATAGGCAGCGGAATTATAGCAGGGGATTGCAACTGATAAAAGTTTCAATGGTCTTTACCTCCATTATTTTTTCTGTATGTTTAATTGGTTACAGCAGGTTTTTCTTCCTGAAAAAACGGATTTCCAGGATAATGACAGCGGCGCTGAGCGCTGCCACTGCCGGATAACCATATTTCCACGCCAGTTCCGGCATGTTGGAAAAATTCATTCCATACCAGCCCACGATCAGGGTTAAAGGCAGGAATATCGTAGTTACCACCGTCAGAAGGTTCATCGAACGGTTCAGAGCAATATCAATCTGTGACTGGTACATCTCACGGATTTGCAGGATATATTCCCGCAGCATTGAGACATGGTCTCCCAGACGCTCCACACGGTGGGCAAAAATAGCAAAAGATTCCTTTTCCTCCATCCCGAAGAGCAGGTTTGTATTCGACCGGAAGACATCTGCCATATCGGCAAGCTGAGTCAGAAACGACTGCAGATGAAGCATGTCTTTCCGGCAGCGGATAATCTTCTCATAAAAATTCTTCTGGAGGCTTTTTGTCATCTTATCTTCCATGACAATCAGCTTCTCCTCATACTCCTGAAGAAAGATGGCGTCCCCCTCGATCAGGCTGTTTAAAAACCCGGTAAAGAATACGGACATGCCGCCCTGTTCGCCGTACTCCACCGCTTTCAGCCTTTCCAGGATTGATTTCACATGCTCCGTGCCGTCCTCAACAAAAATGAGCCTGTCCTTTACCATGTGGAATCCGAAATTCTCTTTCTTACCCGGAAGATTTTTGATATTGGGTGTTGAAAAAGTTCCTAAAATACAGCCGCCGAAGATCTCCGCCTTAGAATACTGGATATGTTCAATCTGTTTCAAAAACAGTTTCTTATAAGGAATCGGTTCTTTGCTCAGACCGAGTTCTTCCGATGTCATCATTTCGATGCGGATATCTTCCGGGCCGTATTCTTCTCCCTCTTTCAAAACAGCCAGGCGGCCATTCAGGCGGTAACGAATCATGCCATCTGCTCCATCTCTGCATTTACCTGATCCTCACAGGAGCGCATCGCCAGAATTGTCTGATCCAGCAGACGGTCAAGTTCCCATCCAAGCTGGTCCGCGCCTCTGGATATCACGTCCCTGGAACAGCCCGCAGCAAATTTTTTATCTTTAAACTTCTTCTTTAAGCTGGAAAGCTCCATATCTTTTGAACTTTTGGAGGGGCGCATTCTGGCCGCCGCGCCGATTAAGCCGGTTAATTCATCGGAGGCAAAGAGAACCTTCTCCATCTCGTGTTCCGGCGCCGTATCGACGCGGAGACCGTAGCCGTGGCTGACAACAGCATGAATCAGCTCCTCCTCGGCTCCTCCCTCCCTCAAAAGCTCCGGAGCTTTTTCACAGTGCTCTTCCGGATATAATTCAAAGTCAATATCATGAAGGAGGCCGACAATTCCCCAGAAATCAGCATCCCCGCCGTATCCCAGTTCTTCTGCGTACCAGCGCATAACACCCTCTACCGTCAAAGCGTGAAGAATGTGAAATGGTTCCTTATTATATTTCTTCAATAATTCCAGTGCCTGTTCCCTGCTAAGTGAAGTTTTCATTTCTTTTTCCTCTCTTGAATCTTTTTCCCCTGCATTCCTGCCGGACCCTGCAGGAGTAATTTGTCTTACCTATAGTTATATCAAAATCCTTTTGCAAAATAAAGCATCTTTTCTTACAATTTAAAATAAAATCCTTTACCTTTTTATGGAGACGGTAAAATTCTGCAAACTAATGTATTCACCGGTGCCTTGTAAATGGTGAAAAAACGTTTTATGTACAGGCCGCTGCGGCCGGTTAAAGGGTAATCTTGCCGATACATTTTTCAATGCACCACTTTAAGTCTATCTTTTCCGCAGTGTCCGACGCATAGATCGGATAACTTGCAACCAACTCGCCTCCCACATAGTAAGATGCGCTGCCGACCGGAGTCCCGGCTTCCACCGGAGCCGTCCGTTCTTTCGGATATTCATAGCGGATGTCCGGCGTCTCATCTTTCCTCATCAGGACTTTCAGGGTCTGCTCCGCTTCTCCCAGGCACATGGACAAAGGGACCTCATCTTTCTTGCCGTCTATAATCTTTAACGAGGGAAAGGTCTTATTCTTTTCAAATATTTCATAATAATCATAATTCTCAAAGGCATAGCCGGCCAGTTTTCTCATATCATCCCATTTATACGTCTTGTGGGGAGGCCAGCCGCAGCCGAGCAGGGCCACCGTAAACTCTCTTCCATCCTTCTTAAGCGCGCCGACATAGCAATATCCGGCGTTTCCGGTGAATCCCGTCTTTCCCGACAGCGCTTCCGGCATCATCGAAAGCAATGCATTGTGGTTTCCAAGATAAAAGGAACGTTTCCCGCTCTCATCGGTAATTGTCCGCGACGCGGTTCTCGTAATTTCCAGGAATTCTGCGCTCTTTGGGGACTGTTCCACGCAGTAGCGCATAATCCTCGCCAGATCGGCGGCGGTCGTGGAGTGAGGCTCTCCGTCCTCTTTCCTGGTTCCGTCCAGGCCGTTGGGCGTCACAAAGCAGGTGTCCGTACAGCCGATATCACGGGCCTTCTGGTTCATTATCTTTGCAAAGCCGTCCACCGTGCCGCCTATATGCTCCGCTATCGCTACCGCCGTGTCATTATGGGATTCAAGCATCAGGGAATAAAGTAAATCCCCCAGGCGGTATTTCTCACCCGCTTTTATATTGAGCTGGACATCCGGCATGGAGGCAGCGTAAGAGCTCACCTCGACCATATCATCCAGATTTCCCTGTTCCAAAGCCAGAATACACGTCATGATTTTTGTCGTGCTGGCCATCGGCCTCTTCTCGGCTTCCTCTTTTCCATATAAAATGCGCCCTGTGGCGGCGTCCATGAGCACTGCCGACTGGGCGCACAATTTCGGCTGGGATATCGGACCGGGTTCCGCCTCCCCGGTGGTTTCCTGCTCCGTCCCCTGCACAGTTTCCTGCCGTGTTTCCACTCCTGTCTCGGCTGCCTGGCAAAATACCGCCGCTTTCCGGTCTGTCCCTAAAATTACGAGAAACAGCCCCAGAAATACGGCGGCAGCAATTTTCTTTATTCTATCTCTCATCCCCGCTCTCCCGAAAATCTCCTCAGGAAAACTATATGCGGATAAAAAATCATTTATTCCAGCGGCTCATTAAGCTTTTCCGTTCCCGGCAGCACAAAGCGTCCCCCCGCGATAACAGGTGTTACGGTTCCGTCTGCGTGAACCGCTTCAATACGGTCCAGCTCAGAGTAAGGAATTGTAATATCCGTATGGCAGTTGAAATAGGCCTCGGCCGGATCTTCACTCCTGCGTACGGAAATCTCATTTTCTTTTGCCACAATTTCTTTCCCGTCCGGGTTGTACATCGGGCAGTCTTCCATCCAACTGTAGCACGTATCTCCTACTGCAAAATGCGGTCCCATCTTCTCAGCGATCAGAATCGGGAATTTATCGAGAATCTGGTATTTTTGTGCGACAGCATAAGCAGTCGTATTGGTTCCGATGGCAAATTCACCCATCGGCAGGCTGTCGTGATTCTTCATGATAGCCTGTTTCACCAGCGCTTTTCCTTCTTTCTCATCCGCAAAGTTGGCACAGCCGTAATTGGTAACCTTTCCATCTTTAAATTCCATATAGAGGTCTTTAAACTGGTAATCGCCAATGTAGACACAGCCTACAAAAAGTGTACCTTCCGTCCCTGACAGTACAGGGGATGTGAAGACCTCTCCCACCGGAATATTCACGTCGGCCACACAATTCTCAAATTTTGTCTCTTTATCCGGATTGGAAAGCTTACGGAGATTGATCCTTAAGTCGGTCCTGTTCTCTCCCATGCCGTAAACACGGACATATTCCGCCTGATCAAGGGCATCTATAATCAACTGCTGGATATCCCGGTAAAGCTCGTAGTCAAGTGTATTAATCCTGATGGTTTCCTCAAAAATCGCCTCAAAATCCCTGCCGATTTCCGGCAGTGGGAATGCGATAATGGTAAAGCTGGTCTCCATTCCAGGCACATAGGTGTCTGTAATCTGCATTGATTCATTGGAATAGGCGAGAAGCAGCTTTTCCTGTTTCTCATTCAGAGCAAACGCTTCTTTTTTATTTTCAGGTGTAAAGCCTTCTTCACCGAAGGTCTCCACAACAGCCGGTCCCGCATATCCTCTTGCCAAAGTCTTATATTCTTCATATGCCACCTTGAGGACAGACAGCTTTCTTTCCTTAAACGCCTTGTCCAGATAAATGGCGCTGTCATAGCGGTGGTCGTAATCATACTGTCTGTTGGCAGGCGTTGCAAAGTAACCGTTCGTCCTCGTGGCGGCGCGGTTAATCGTTCCCACGGCTGCCCTGCTGATGACCGGCTCCAGCCCCATAGTTCTGAAGTTCTCCACGGCCATGCGGATCATCCGCTCAAATCCAATGTGATACCGGATCTGCACCGTCTTCTTTCCTTTGTATTCGCGGCCGCTTGCCACAAATCCTTTTCTCAGTCCCTCGGTATAGGTATCTGCCATCTTTCTGACGGTCTCCTCCGGAAGAGAATTTAAAAATGAAGCCACCTTAATCTCGGATTCCGAGATATATTCCCCAAACAGGTAAAGATATCTGAGGTCGGAGAGGTCACTGTCCATGATAATGGATTTTGCAAAATCCAGGGAAGGATCCAGTGTTTCACGCACCCTGTAGGTCAGCATTATATCGCAGTAATCACTGACAAAATAGTAGAGAATCTCTTTCAGTTCCTTAAGCTCCGGTGTCTCACCTTCAAACAGGTTGTATGCCTCGATAAAAACTTCTTCCAGGATTGTCATATCCACCAGCCTGCTTTCAAAGGCGTATACGATCATTCCCCGAATCTCCGTGTACAAAAACGACAGATACTGCCCTAAGTCCTGACCCAGGCGTTCCACTGCATAAGCAGGGTTCGCATAGCTCTCACCGTACTGTCCCGGCAATACATCCTCATAAAGCCTGTGGTTCAGCGCCGCCATTTCCTTCAGGCTCAGTTTTTCAAGTTCTCCTCTGTTCTGCATGACGAAAACATCCTCAATCATCAGAATAAATTCCGCTGTTCTTCTAAAATAATCCCTGTACGGTTCCTCCACCGTCTCCTCACCTGCAAACTGCCCGATTCTCTCCAGGGCCAGTTCATGGCGTTCTTCCACCGCCTCATTCTCTTCTCTGAACATTTCCCAATACTTCATCTTGATCACCTCTTAAATCCTATCAGTAATATTACAAAACACAGAATTACCATAGCCGCCGCAGCCACCGTCCCTATCTTTGCCAGGATATAATTCTTCTCCGGTTCCTTAAAGGAACGGTATCCATAGCGCAGCGACACAACGGAAAACAAAACGCCTGAAAAACAGGCGGCCACAGCTCCCAGCGGCGTATCCCCCTGGCTTCTGACACTGACAACCATCCCTGCCACACAGAGCGCCACCCCTACAGCCGCAGATATTAAACATATAAAACTGTTCTCCGCCATCGGCTTCTTGATATATGAAATTCTGTTATCTGTCTGACGCGCCACTTGCCATCCTCCTGATTCCTCTTACAATACAGACACAGATATAGCCTGCAATTCCTCCTAATGTATTTAGAAACATATCATCCACATCAAAACTTCCCACCTTAAACACAAGCTGAATCGTCTCAATGCCAAAGCTCATAAGAAAACTCAGCAGAAACGTATTGTACCATTTCTTTCCCCTGCGGCTGATAATCGGCAGGATAAAGCCAAAAGGCATGAAACAGATGACATTGCCCACCGTGTTCAGTAGGAAGGCCCGCATTCCAAGAAGTTCTCTGTATCTGTAAAATCGTTTGATTTCCTTAAATAAAACGAGATTATAGGCATATTCTTCATGCCCCGAACGGCCAAACCCATCCGAAAAAAACATAAAATATGTCAGCACCACCAGATAGCAGATAAACAGTATCCAGCATATCTTCTGGTGCATTTTTGTATTTTTAATCATATATTCCCCATCTATCGGCCATAGCATTCTGGTTCTGTAACCTGCTGCTGCCATCAATAAACAACTGCCCTGACGGACAGCGCCTGAGCTTTCCATTTCATATTATCCGGGTGTGTCCCCGGCAGGCAAAAAAGAATACTGCAAAGGGCTCTGCTGTTCTTCGACAGGTTAATCCGTCTCTCCAGCAGAAGCCAGACCTCTGCAGCACTCGTAGTATTCCAGACAGCCTTAAAATGGGGGCTGCCGTTTCTCATTCGATACGGTGTAAGTCACATTAAAGAGTCCGCAAGCCGGACTCGCGAACCGGGCGCAGCCGAATAGCGGCATATTACTTCTTCGCGCGAGTGCGCATCCTATACGGACTCTCCGGTTTCACATTTAGAATGTTATCTCTGATTTGCGTTTCAACAGCACGGCACCGCTGATGATAGCCATCACTCCGGTCGCTACTCCGGCCGTGATAATCACACTGCCAATTACAATATTGATAATGCCCGTATTGCGCATCGTCTTATATACTTTCTCCATATCGGCCACTCCTTACATGTTGTTTTCTGATTCCGACTTTATTCGTTCCGTGCCTTTATTTCGCTCCGTACTGCTCGTAATATGCGTCAATTGCTGCTTTCAGCGCATCGTCAATCACTATCCTGCCCTGACACTCCCTGTTATATAAGTGCTCAACCACATCCGCCATGGAGACGATGGCGGCGGTAGGGAAGCCGTAAAGTTCTTTCACTTCCTCAAGGGCGCTCTTGTCCCCTTTACCTCTCTCCATACGGTTTAAGGAAACCATCAGTCCCTTTACTTCCACATCGGCCTGCGCCTTGATAATCGGGAATGTCTCCTCAATTGATTTTCCGGATGTGGTTACGTCTTCGATGATAACGACGCGGTCTCCGTCCTTCAGTTTACTTCCCAGAAGAATTCCGGTGTCTCCGTGATCCTTTGCTTCTTTTCTGTTGGAACAGTAACGGATATCTTTTCCGTAAAGCTCACTGATGGCCATGGTCGTAGCCACGCTGAGAGGAATTCCCTTATAGGCCGGTCCGAAAAGTACATCAAAATCGAGTCCATAGTTGTCATGGATAGCCTTTGCATAATATTCGCCCAGTCTGCGAAGCTGCGTTCCCGTCACATAGGCTCCCGCATTCATGAAAAACGGGGACTTCCTGCCGCTTTTTAATGTGAACTCTCCAAACTTGAGCACCTCGCTCTCCACCATGAATTCGATAAATTCCTGCTTGTACTGTTCCATCTTATCTTCTCCTTCTATATATTGCAGATTTCTCCGCACTTTTATTCTTAAATCTTGTCCGGATGCCCATTTTTCAATTATATACCGTTTATCGGCACCAAGACATTATTTTCCCTATTTTACCACAGCTAAGCCGGTTTTTCAATCTGCGCATATATAAAATTTGGAGTACCGGGATTCTCCGGCTTACTGTTCACCGGTAATATTCCATGAGGTGTTTTCACGAACAATCCGTGTGAAAGTCCCGGGATAAGCAGTCCGAAATGGAGCTTTTGCCATTTCTGTGCATCACGAAGTGTGTTATGGTTTACAGTCAGAATTCTGTGAGGTATTTTCATGCCATCTATTCACAAAATCCCAGGTTAAGAGACCTTACAGGCTGTCATAATATTTTTCCGCCTCTTCCCTGCTTAACAAAAAGCGTTTGGACAGCTTCTCTATAATCTGTTCCCGGCTCTTCCCTTCCTCCCGGTTGTCCAGGATAAGAGCTTTGATTCCCTGCTCAATCCCTTCTCTTATTCCTTCTCTTCTCTCTTCATCCAGTATGCTGCACATACTTTCCAATCCCTCCTTTTTCTCCTTTAGATATCTGACTTTTCTCACTATATTAGGAAAGGTATCTGTTTTATAGCCGCTGTCCGAATTCTTCATATAGTTATAGAAGCTCATCAATCTTTTCATCACCGCAGTGGCACTCCAGATTTGCATAAATCTCATGAACGCCGTTGTATAAGGTACTTCCGCTGCTCTCTAAAACTCTGCTCACACGGTAAAGTCCCCTGTTATGTGCAAGAAAATCCTTCTCCGTAATAAAAATCATGTAGATATCCGGCAGGGCATGATAGGGCACCCCCTTTTCCAGATAGCTCATATCAATGCTTGCCTGGTAATATCTTACTCTTTTCTGGTGATCGCCGTCATCCGACACCTGCATTTCAATATTAATCAGGCGCCCTTCCATATCCTCGGCCAGAATATCTAAAACTACGGAACGGTTTTCAATATTCCGGATTGAATACTGTGCCTTTACCTCCTTCACCGTAAATCCCGGATCGCAAAGTAGAATACGGATTGCCTCTTCACATGCTTCTCTATCCTCCAGTACCTTGCAGAAAAACACATCACTCGTCATGTTAAACCGACCGACTTTTCTCCGGCGTTCCTCATAGGACTGCGTCCGGCTGTCCAGGCTGCTCTCCGGCCTCTCTTTATTCATTTGTAACTCCTCTCTTTCATGACAGGAGATAACAATTCCACGTCTTTACAGCCACTGCCCAGTGATGTACGGGAACCGCATAAATGCTGATTTGAACTGAAAAGCCCCGGGATTCTCATATAAAAGCGAATGAAAACACCTGGCGGAATGCTTATCTCATGAACAGTTATGACAGGAGTTTCTTTGTCCTGCCATATGTTTTTGTCTGTTGAAATATGGCAGAATTTGCCGTTTGCAATGTATTGCAGAATTTAAAACCTGATGCCGTGATACCGACATCGACTTGTATGTTTCATTATAACCTTTTGCACGATGAATATCAAGATTTTTTCGTCCTTAGATGGGGATTTAGTTGAGGAATGAGAACGCCGCCGGGACGGTCGGGGTTCGGGATGGTGAGAGGGAGG